>JAUBSN010000032.1:0-83910 GCA_036704825.1 Microcoleus sp. F8-C3
AATTCCGGCACTGTCTTCTCCATGTGCCTCACCTTATCAGATTTTTTGGGTTTTTGCTACCCCCGTGAACTTCTACCGCCTACACTGACGCGGAAGTTACAGCAGATACAGACCGATCTCTGGTTGGCAACAGATTGTTTAATGTTCCCGAACATAGTGCTAGTCTGTGGACGACTTATCAAATTCAAAGCGGTGATTTGCAGGGTTTAGGTTTTGGGGTTGGCTTCAACTTTGTTGGCAAGCGAACAGGGGATCTAGCTAACAGCTTTGAAGTGGATAGTTATTTTATCCCGAATGCCGCTGTTTTTTATCAGCGCGATAATTGGCGAGCTGGAATCAACATAAAAAATCTGTTCAATGTCAACTACATCGAATCTTCCAGCGGTAGAACTGGCATTCAGCCTGGTGAACCATTAACGGTAATTGGTTCATTTTCCGTGCAGTTTTGAGTGTAATTGTATTGCTGGTCACCAGTTATCTTAGTTTTCAATAGTTCTGAAACAACATGATGAAAATCAAGCAATTGTTATCAAAAATTCCGAGAACGATTCATCGATGGGTTGGGCTTTACTTTGCAACTGTCATTGCTATTTATTTGATTGAAATACTTGCTCTTCCACTTGCATTTAGTTCGAGCTTACCCATTGTTGATGGTAAACCACCTGTCCAAATGGTTGCAGAAAATACCGTCCCTTTGCTCTCTTTGGAACAGGCTTTGCAAGCATCGATCGCTTTGCATCCAGAGGGAATTAATGATTTAGATGACATTGATGAAATTGCCTATGTACCATCTCTAGGTATTTATCGATTTGACAATCAAAAATGCCTGTTTGAGTGGTACATAGATGCTCGCAGTGGCAAATTGCTGAAGTATGGCTTCAACAGCACTGATTTCTTGGAATATCGGGGATTGCTGGGATGGTTTGCTCCCTGGATTCACGATTTAATCGAAATGTCCTTTCTGTTTTTCATGTCAACACTAGCAGTCAGCGGTGTTTATCTTTTTATTTACCCTTTTCTGCCCAAGAAAAATTCAGAGCAGAGTTCAACCGCAGTAACATTAGGAGAAAATCAATGCGAATCACCGTAAAACCAGAAAATATTCTGGAAGCGATCGCGCTTCCAACTAGAAAATAACTCTCACCATTTCTCTTAGCAATGCTCGGCATGGGAGTCAGTCAAGCTGTAATGAATGACAGCCTTGCGATTGGGAGTTTTTTATGCCTTGAAAGAGCATTCTCAAACTGCTCGAACCCGCTCTAAATTTTTCTACATTTTTCTACCAGGAGATATCCATGAAACGATTTCAACTCAAAACAATTTTAGCTGTAACTGCGGTAGTGGCGATCGCTTGTCAAGCCGTATCAGATTCAGCACAAGTCAATCAACCTGACGCGAAACCAGCCTCAGAAAACATTGTAAGTCCATCTGAAAAGACTACGGAGCAAGCGCCCCCAAAAATTACGCCTCCATCACCTGTAGCCACTCAAGTTATCTCGATGAATGCCCATAAAGTCCCTTACTTAGGATTTAATGGCGTGTTTAATCTCAACACAGAACACCAGAACTCTGTCAAAGATCCGCGCAATCCCAAACGGATTGATGTTGAAAAAATGGAGAAGTTCAGCTTCTATAAAGATGCAGCCGGAAAACAGCCGATCGCCCGCAACTGTAAATACGTCTACATGGGTGCAATGGGCGACGGCAAGTATTACAAAGAGTACAAAATAGCTTGGGATTTATTTGAGTTAGCGAAAGAAGAAAATCAAGATCCGGGCTGCAAGAAATTCCAGTACCTCAGCTTCATCCCGCCGCACGGTGAATCAAGTGGCGAACCAATACACATGCACTTTCGATATACCAGCGAACCATCAAGCTTTGCCACGCTGGTAAATATGACCAACGATCCAGAAGATGCCGCTAAATTTAGTCCTTGGTTTGCGACTTATTGCGGTGGCGGCAAAACGAAATGCGGCAAAGGAGAGTGAGGTTAAAAACAATGAAAGTTCGTAAATTGGTTCTCAACATTCACGGCATTGTCGGCATATTTCTGGGATTAATCTTTGCGATCGCCGGTTTGACTGGTAGCGCAATCGTCTTTCGTGAAGAGGCCGATCGAGCATTAAATCAAAAGTTGATGCAGGTAACTCCCCAACCCAAAAAAGCATCGATCGACCGGATTTTTGATGCTGTCCAGCAAGCCCATCCAAACTTGCGCGATCCCTTTATTCGCTTTCCCAAAACACCCGAAGATACCTATAGCTTTTCCGGGGATTTACCCGACGAAAATCATTTAGAAGTCTTCGTGAATCCTTATACAGCAAAGGTATTGGGTGCGAGAGTTGCGGAGCGATCGCTTATCAATTTTCTGCATACCTTACACTATACTCTTTTGCTAAAAACTCCCGGTCACATGGCAATGGGTTTTGTGGGTGTATTGCTATTGCTGACCACTCTCACGGGAACTTTACTTTGGACGGGCTGGCGAAACTTAAAAATCGGATTCAAAATTCGCTGGAGAGCACCTGCACCGCTATTGAATTACGACTTGCATAACGTCGGCGGTATCCTCACAACAATTCTACTCAGCATCCTTGCTTTTACTGGCTCAGTGATTATTGCAGCGCAGTTTGCATTAGGTGGAGGTGGAGGTGGAGGCGATGTCCCCGCAGCAAAACCCCTTCCCAATCTAACTCCAATTGCACTCAGCAAATTACTGCCAAAAGCCGAGGCTGCCCTTCCCGGCGGTAGGATTGCCTACGTCCAATTTCCTGAATCTTCAGGAAATAAACTTGTCATTACTAAAACTTTTCCCGAACAAAAAACGGGACGTTTTGACTTCAGTACAGTGGAGGTCGATCGCTTTACGGGCAAGGTGTTGAAAGCAGAGAAAGTGCTGGAACCGAATCCCGTATTTAAGGTGCTGTTGGTAATTGTTAATTTGCACTACGGCATATTTGGCGGGATTTTCACTCGCATTCTCTATGTTTTCATTGGGTTAATGCCTGCTGTTTTATTAATCACCGGTTTAGTGATTTGGAAACGGAGACGGTGGCTGATGGCAAGAGGGGAATCAGCATCCCAATTGCGGACTGAGGAAAATCAGTCAAATCGGCTTTCTTAGGAGAATTTCACTCAATAAAGTATTGAAATCCCGCGCCACAGATGTACTCAGCTTGGCGGTGGATCGTTGGTGACAAGTTAAGACTTAATTGCATTTGTCAATCAGTAATATTACTCAAAAAAACTGCTGTTTGAGGAGTGGAAAATTCACGATTTGAGAGGGAGTAAGTATAAATATCACCCGATCGCACGATCGCACGATCGCCCAAATCTCAGTTTTGAGCCCAAAATCCGAGTAAATCTCGAGCATAATTGCTGATTGACAAATGCTTTCTTAGCTTAACTTGTTACCAATGGCGGTGGATAGTTTACGCAATTTTCACTTTCCTCAACAGAGAATTTACCAATAGTTTGCTAGCATCATTGGCTGATAGTGCAGGGCTGAAATAATGACCTTGAATTTCTTGACAGTGGAGTTCGCGCAAACACTCCAACTGCTCTTTAGTTTCTACTCCTTCGGCTACCACGCTCAAGTTCAAATCTCGCCCCAGTGTCGCTACAGCCTTGGCGATCGCCAGTTCGCACGGATCGGTCGTCAATCCGCTGACAAACGACCTGTCTATTTTTAAGATATTCAAGGGAAACTTTTTGAGATAATTCAAAGAACAATAACCCGTGCCGAAATCGTCCAGCGCAATTTGCACTCCCATATTCTGCAACTCCCTGAGAACTTTTGTGGTATAATCCACATCTTGCATGGCTGTAGTCTCGGTAATTTCTAACTCTAAATACTTCGGTGCTAAACCGCTTTTTTCCAAGCAGTTCGCTACCATTTCTAATAAATTAAATTGCTGGAACTGCCGAGCCGAGACGTTGACTGCTACTCGCAACTCTGGCTGGAAAGCATCCTGCCAAGCTTTATTTTGAGTGCAGGCTGTTTGCAGCACCCATTCCCCAATGGATACAATTAGTCCGTTATCTTCGGCGATCGGAATAAATGTAGCGGGAGTAACTAAACCTAATTGTGGATGTTGCCAGCGCAGCAAGGCTTCCATGCCCTGAATTTTCCAAGTAGTAATGTTGACTTTTGGCTGGTAGAAAACCTCCAATTCTCCCTGTTCTAAAGCCTCATGCAGCCTGTGTTCTATAGTTAGTAACTGGCTGCCTTGGGGATTAATTGTTGAAGTATATAACTGATAGTTATTTCGTCCCATTTCTTTAGCGCGGTACAAGGCGGCATCGGCATTTTTGACTAAAGTTTCGGCATCTTCACCATCATCGGGATAAAGGGCAATGCCGATGCTGCTGCTAACATGAAAGGGTTGTCCTTCTAGTTTAAATGCTGGCTTTAAAGTGTTGAGTATTCTTTGAGCTGTTTTAACTGCATCTTCTAAGCAATTGATGTCGGGAAGCAGTATGGTAAATTCGTCGCCTCCCCAGCGGGCAACCGTGTCAGTCGATCGCAAACTGTCGCTGATGCGTCCGGCAAAACCTTCTAACAGGCGATCGCCCGCAGCGTGACCTAATGTATCATTAATCTTTTTGAACCTGTCCAAGTCTAAAAACATCACAGCTAGCATTTTTTTTGTTTGTTTAGCATGTTTTAAGGACGCCAGCAGCCGCTCGTTAAACAGTATTCGGTTCGGTAAACCTGTGAGTTGGTCGTAAACAGCTTGATAGCGAATAATTTCTTCAGCTTGCTTGCGCTGAGTAATGTCCATGAGCGTGCCGATCGCCCTTACTGCTTTGCCACTTTCATTGCGGATGATATAGCCGCGATCGAGCACAAAAACATATCCCCCGTCTGCACGGTGAAAGCTGTATTCTTCCGACCAACATTGAGCGTCTGAGCTCATTGTTTTGTAGAAGCTGGACATCACTCTTTCCCGTTCTTCGGGATGAATATTTAGCCACCAAGATTCTAATTCTATCGTCTGAGTTTCGTTGAGTTTGTATCCAAAAACTTTTTCAAATTCTTCGCTCAACCAATACTCATTTTTTAACAAATCAAAATCCCATACTGCATCATTTGTAGCCCGCGTCAACAGGTGAAAGCGTTCTTCGCTTTTGCGGAGTTTTTCTTCGGATTGCACCCGTTCCGTTACATCCCGAAAGCTGAATACTCGACCAGTAATTTTGCCTCCCGTGCGCTGGGGCAGCGAGTAGCGCTCGAAAATTCTGCCATCTGTAAACTCGACAATCTCGTAACTTTCTGCAGCCGGGCGATCGGACAATTCTTGAGTGCGGTTGAGAAAGATTTCTGGGTATTTTAACTGCTTGATTCCAAACTCCAAAATTTGGTTGTTATCTCTCGAATTCAGCAGGAAATCCGGCAACTGCCACATTTCGGCAAACTTGCGGTTAAAGGTGAGCACAGTGCCTCCACTGTCAACCGCCAGAATACCGTCGGCAGTAGATTCAATGGTTGCTTGAAGCAACGAAAGAGATGTTTCTATTTCTAACTCTGCTAATTTGCGATCGCTGATGTCAAAAGCAGTGATTAATATTGAGGCTTTTTTTTCAAATTTTATAATATCTACCGTTGCTTCAATCCACCGCATTTTTCCGGTTTTTGTAACTATTATTAATTCATGTTTAGAGCCTGCTGTTGAGCGCGCGTGGCTGGATTTACCCCATATTTTAACTGTTTCTATAAAATCTGGATGAAATAAGTCGTATAAATCCAATGCTAATAATTCTTCACGAGTATATCCTGTCAGAGCTTCTGTCTGAGCATTGACATAGCGGAACTGTCTGCGGTGATAGATAAATGCCACAGCATTCACAGTTTCTATCAGTTGGCGAAACTTTTTTTCACTGCGCCGCAAATTTCTTTCAACCCGCTTGCGATCGGTAATATCTTGTGCTATATATAACTTGCCGATGACCTTGCCTTGACCGTCGCAAATAATTGAAATAGAAAGCAGTACAATTATTTTTTTTCCGTGTTTAGAAAGGTAAACTTTTTCCACGTTGCGGACAGAACCTTCGGCTGTTAAACTTGGTAACTCTAACTCGGGTGCAGGTGATTCAGTTTTCTTAAAAAGTCCGGCTATTGGTTTGCCTAACAACTCTTTTTTAGAATACCCCAGAAGTTGACAGGTAGCTTGGTTTAACGACAGGATATGACCGCCGGGGGTGGTCGCAATTATCGACACGTTCATTTCCTCGCAAATATCCAGGACATATTCGGCAGTTTGCTGCAAATCTTGGGTCATTTGGGCAATAGTATGCCAGATATCCTGTTGTTTTTTTGGGTACAACACTTTTTCTCCTTTTGGTAGCTTGTCATTCTCTGTTTCAGACTTCGGCTTGATTAACATCATCGTCTTGGATAAGCTATTTACTGTCTTCTCCCCGATCAATAATAAGATTACTAAACAAAGAAAAACCAGAGAATAACAGATGATTTTTAACCTAAAAGTAAGTTTTTCTCTAGGAGTTTCCTGAGATTGTCTATAATTGTAAGTATGTAATTTTACTAGCTCTGTTTTGGACAATTTATCCAAAAATAATGTGGCGCTTGCAGAAGTAAGGGAACGAGAGGCCCGCAAATAATACCATTTTTCTAAAATTGTGCAACACTCTTTGACCCCCCCTAGCCCCCCCTTGTAAAGGGGGGGAACAAGAATACTGTTGCATGCTTTTTGAAAATTGGTATAACTATGTTTCTGAGACAGAACCAAAATCCCTTCTACAGGGCGAATGGCAGTCCCTTCTCCTAGACTTGTCGGTAATATTTTTGGATGAGTGCAACATTCCGCAGCAAAAAAAGCAACCGCAAAACATTCCAACATTAATTGAAAAACTATTTGCAGTTTATCACTGAATAATAAGTTTAAATAAGTCATTTTTTTGGCATTGTAAATGTAAAAAAAAAGACAGCATAACTTGCTCTGCGATCGGAAAAGCCATCCCGCCTTAATTTATGTGGACTTGTCAATTAAATTTGACCCAGCTAATAACTTAGCTTGATAACTAATTACAATTTTATGCTTAATTTAAAATGTGTCATCAGCCATTGTGCCACAAATTATCCGCCATTCTGCCTAGACACCGGGTGGAAGCGCGCTAAAATTAGATAATTCCCGCAAAGAGGCGACCGGGATTTGTTAGAAAAATAAACAATTAGCTTAAAATCGATGCAGAGGTCCACTAATTGAACCCATGAGTCAGACCATCCCAGAACTCCAAAAAGAAGTCCGCGCGCTGGAAGCAGAAGTTACCGCCCTGCAAGAGTCGCTGGAAAAACTCGGTGTACAGCGCTCTGAGTGCCGAGTGGCAGTCAGTTTTCCCAAAAATAATACTCCTGAAGCCATTGCCGAGTTCCACCAGCAAACTGCTGCTTTTGGGGAGCAGTGGTTGCAGCAAATCCAGGAAATTGACCGAGAGACTAAAAATATTGAAAAGCAACTGCAACAAAAACAGGCTTTACTCAATTACAAGCAAGGTGAACTAGAAAAATTGCTGGCCGGAGAGCACTGGCAAGAAGTAGAAAACAAAGTTCAAACCGGGGAAAAGCGCTTGCAAGCACAAGCTCGCAGAATCAATCAAGCAGCAGCGCAGCTAGAGGTAGAAATCCAAGCTTTGAAAGCACTGTACGACCAATTAAATCCGAGTTATTCCGAGTGGTTCCAACAACCAACTCAAATAGTCCAATTTTCTGCAACTACTATTCCTTATGCTGTTCCCAGCAGCAGCGGGTTGATCTTGGAGAATAAGGAGATTGAGTGGGAAAAAAAGTAGTTCTGAGTCGTAAATTTTAAAGTAAATTAGTGATTTGAATGTCGCCGTCGAACGCTCCAATAAGCACCACTGATTCGACGGCAATATCCCAAGGCTGTTACCTGATTTTTTAGATAAAAAAATACAAAACAGCCTCTGGCGCAGTTATTTTTAAGACTTTTGAGGTTCATTTAGACTTTTGAGTTTCATTTTTTGAAACAGGTTTCTTTTTAACTCTGGTGTCAATATAAAATCTAAAATATAACAGTTCTGGACGCATCAACCGGGTTGTAAGAAAAGACTTTGTTGTCGCCCTCTCTTCCGCTAAAAACCCGGTTGATGATATCGAGGAATGCGTAAGCTATGTCTAAAATCTCAAATAGACTTACTGATGAAACAATTGATTTGGATAGCGCTATTTATTCTGGTTGCGGTGACGGCTGCAGGTTGGGGTTCTGACTCGTGGCAGCGGTTGTCGCCTGTGCCCGAAGTTTCGCTCGATCGCAATATCCGCACTTCCCAAAACCCTTCTCCCTCACCGCTGCCTGCTGAAAAAAATGCAGTTTATCTGCCACAAATCGACCCGTCCCGGTTGTGGAAACACGTCGAGACTTTAGCAGGAGAACGCGAGGGAGAACGAGATCGCTCTTTTACTAGAGACTACATTTCCAAACAACTGCAAACATTAGGATTTTCCGCAGAGTTACAGCCGTTCGATCGCGGAATCAACGTGTTCGCCGAGAGAAAAGGCACTGACTCAAACGCCGGTGCAATTTTAGTGGCAGCCCACTACGATACTGTACCCAACTCCCCGGGTGCTGACGACAATGCGACGGGAGTTGCTGTAGTTTTAGAAGTAGCAAGATTGCTGGGTTCTCGCGCCACACCTCGGACGCTGCAAGTAGCTTTTTTCGACAGGGAAGAAATCGGACTTTTAGGCAGTTTAGCATTCACCGGTAGCGAGGCGCGGTTAAAAAATTTGCAGGGTGCGATCGTCCTTGATATGGTAGGTTATGCCTGCCGCACGCCCGGATGCCAGCAATATCCCGAAGGATTGACAGCGCAACCTTTTCTAGAAGCATCGGGGGTGACATCTCCCGATAAAGGCGAGTTTATCGCTGTGATTGGAGATGCGGAACATCCGCTGCTGTTGAAAAGTTTTGCGGAGTCGGCAAAAGCCGATTTGCCCCCGGTGGTGGCGCTGCCGGTTCCCCTGAAAGGGTTGCTGACTCCCGATGTTTTGCGGAGCGACCACGCGCCTTTCTGGTATAAAGGAATTGGTGCTGTGTTGGTGACGGATACTGCAAATTTGCGATCGCCCCACTATCACCAATCTAGCGATACATTAGCAACTATCGATCGACCTTTTTTCGCCGGTTCTGCTCAAATTGTTGTTAATGCTACGGCTAAATTATTGGAATCAGGTAATTAGTAATTGGGAATTGAGCATGGGGAATTGGGAATTGGGGATGGGGCATCGGGCATGGGGCATTGGGCATGATGGCTGTTATTGATACTGACTGCTGCCAACTGCCAACTGCCAACAAATAACTAATGACTAATGACTAATAACTGATGACTAACCAAGAAATCCTGCAACGGCATTTACTGCAACTAGACAATCGAGGCTACAAAGCCTACAAAGAGATTCAGGGTAGCTACGACTTTTCTGAATTCACATTAATTATTGATTACGTGCAGGGAGATCCGTTTGCTTCTCCGAGTAAATTTAGAGTCAGAGTTCCCCCCAGCATTGCTCAACTTCCCCGCGAACTTTTCAATTCTCGCAGTCGAGAAATAGCCTTGCGAGATTACCTAACTCGCCAGTTTGACAAAGCAGCAAACAGCATTAGCAGCAAGCGCGGCACAGGGAAAAGCGGTATGATTGCAGTGACTCGCTTCGGACAAGAAGTTTTAGAGCGAACTTCCGCATTTATCATTTCCTCACATACATCCAATCTCAAAGATTTAGGAGGAGTTGAACTGCGATTTTCCGTCGGACTTCCAGCAGGCGGGCGCAGTATTTTAGGGAGACAAGCTGCTGAAATGCTGTGCGAAGATATCCCGGAAATTGTCAGCAAATCTCTGAAGTATGCTAACTTAAATGCTGCTGAATGTCGCCGTCACGTTGAAACGGTAGAAGATGCTGACTGGCTGCGGGAACAGTTGGCTGAAAAAGGATTAGTTGCTTTTGTGGCCGACGGTTCTATTTTACCCCGCCGCAGCGGTGTTGACAATCGCCCTTTGTTAAATAATGCTGTGGCTTTTCAGTCGCCGCCGTCGTTAAAAGTTGAGTTTAATTGTCCGAATCGCGGTTTGATTTCCGGTATGGGTATTCCCGCTGGCATTACTTTGATTGTTGGGGGCGGCTATCACGGCAAATCAACTTTACTCAGGGCGATTGAGTTGGGAGTTTACAACCGAATTCCGGGAGATGGTCGGGAATTTGTGGTGGCTAATCCGGCGGCGGTGAAAATTAGAGCGGAAGATGGCCGAAGTGTGGCGGGAGTTGATATTTCGCCTTTTATTAACCACTTGCCACAAGGTAGAGATACTGCACAATTTTATACTGAAAATGCGAGTGGCAGTACGTCGCAAGCTGCTAATATTATTGAGGCTTTGGAAGTGGGAAGAAGGAAGCGGGAAGAAGGAAGTGGGAAGAAGGAAGAAGGAAGTGGGAAGAAGGAAGAAGCTCAATCTTTTGTTGTAGAGACGCAATTAGTCGCTGTTTCAAAAGGGGATTTAGTGCCTGTTTTATTGGTGGATGAGGATACGGCGGCGACGAATTTCATGATTCGCGATCGCCGAATGCAAGAACTCATCGCTAAGGATCGGGAACCGATTACGCCGTTTATCGATAAAGTGAGACAATTGTATGCGGATTATGGCGTATCGACTATTTTAGTAATGGGGGGAACTGGCGATTATTTTGATGTGGCGGATACTGCGATCGCACTGGATAATTTTCAAGCAGATAACGTGACTGAAAAAGCTAAAGAGATTGCTAAGAATTACTCTACCAGCCGCGCTGCTGAAGGCGGAAAAAGTTTTGGTGAGATTACTCAAAGAGTGCCGGTTCCTGCTAGTTTTGATCCGAGTCGGGGACGGCGAGATGTGCGGGTGAAGGTGCGAGATGTTGATGAATTGGCTTTCGGAACTGAGGAGATTGATTTGGGTGCTGTCGAGCAAATTGTGGACAGCGGACAGTTAAGGGCGATCGCTGCGGCAATGGTTTATGCTAAGCAGCAATACATGGACGGAAAACGCACTTTGTCGGAAATTATAGATTTGGTAATGGCAGATATTGACGCGCAGGGGATGGATATTTTATCGCCTTTTCCTGAAGGGGATTTTGCCATGTTTCGACGGTTTGAATTGGCGGCGGCAATTAATCGGCTTCGCAGTTTGTCGGTTGTTGCCAAAAAGTGATAAATTTCTACCCATATAAATTGCTTTTTAGACCGAGTGGGAGAGTGAGAAAAGTTTGATTCTGCCTAGTGACAGATGACAGATGACAGATGACTGATGACTTCCACTTTTTGATATGCTGACAAAAGTGAGTGTAAAAAACGCGATTTAAATATGATAGGCAATATAGGACAAGCGACTGCTTTAAGCGATCGACCTTATATAGTATTAAGCAGTCAAGGGGAGGTTTTACAGTTAGAGTTAAAACAGCAGCAGCACGTATTGGGGCGCGATCGCACTCGTGCTGATTTAGTCGTTCCCGATGCTTGGCGGGCTGTTTCCGGCGTTCACGGTGTTTTGCGCCAAATTGGGGATAATTACTGGATTTACGACGGTGACGGGCAGCGGCCCAGCACTAATGGCTTATTTGTCGATCGCACTCGCATCACTCCCAATGACGGTTACTGTCTGAAAGACGGTACAGAAATTAAAATCGGTCTCGATCCTCAAAATCAAGTTTTGCTGACTTATTTTAATCCGCTGGCGAATCAGGTTGCTGTCTCTAGCAAGCAGTCAATTCTTCTTAAGAATCGGTCGGTTTTGTTGGGGCGCGATCCAAACGCTTCGCTGCAATTAGATGCGCCGCTTGTTTCTAGACGGCACGCCACAATTGACCAAGACAGTCGCGGTAATTATATTTTGCGAGACTACAGCGTTAACGGGGTTTTTGTTAACGGTCAGCGAGTGACAAATTCTGTACAGTTGTCCGAGGGAGATGCAATTCGGATCGGCCCGTTTACTCTAACTTACCGCAGCGGTGAGTTGCAGATGCAAGACTCCGGCCATCAAATTCGTGTGGATGCTGACAGTCTGGTGATTCCGAAGCGTTTGGATGGGATAAAATTAGCGATCGAACCGGGGCAGTTTGTGGCTTTAGTCGGCGGTAGCGGCGCTGGCAAATCTACTTTAATGCGGACGCTTTTAGGCATCGAAAAAACCACTAACGGCGCTGTGTTTCTCAACGGCGACAACCTGCGCCAAAACTTCAATATTTACCGCAATCAAATCGGTTACGTGCCTCAAGATGATATTGTACACGCCGATTTGACCGTAGAAGAAGTCTTGAGTTATGCAGCTAAACTGCGCTTACCTCCCGATACAGATGTCAATCAGGTAGTCGCAAAAACTTTAGAAGATATTGAAATGACTCACCGCCGCAAGGCTTTAGTAAAACAGCTTAGCGGCGGACAGCGGAAACGGGTCAGCATCGGAGTTGAACTGTTAGCAGACCCGAAACTTTTCTTTTTGGACGAACCGACTTCAGGACTCGATCCGGGTTTGGATAAGAAGATGATGCAACTGCTGCGAAAGTTGGCAAATCAAGGCCGGACGGTGATTCTGGTGACTCACGCGACGGCAAATATCACGATGTGCGATCGGATTGTGTTTATGGGTCGCGGCGGGCGCCTTTGTTACTTCGGCCCGCCTAGGGAAGCGCTCGATTTTTTCGATGTCAAAACCGCCGATTTTGCTGATATTTACAGTGAATTAGAAACAGGAGAAAACAACGTTTTAATTTGGGCGGAAAAGTTTAAACAATCTCCCTACTATCAGCGCTATATTGTCAACCACTTCAGCACAGGAAACGCTAATGCAAAAACACCTTCAGCACCTTCTGTACCCCAATCTCAATCTTTTGTAAAACAACTCGTTTTGCTCGCCCAGCGCTATTTTCAGCTTATTTCTCGCGACGTAGTTAACTTGAGTTTAGCTCTTTTGACAGCGCCGATCGGCATTAGTTTGCTGCGGCTGGCCGTCAGAGATAAAGACCCGTTAATTGGAGCGCCGGAGGCAACTTTAGCACCTTTAGCGCTCAGAGTTTTGTTTGTATTTACCTGTGCGGCGATTTGGGTAGGACTGGCAACTTCTCTGCAAGAAATTGTCAAAGAATCTGCTATTTATTTGCGAGAACGTTTGGTCAATTTAGGATTGTTTGCTTATTTAGGTTCAAAAATTTTTATACTTTCTGGTTTGGCAGTATTGCAAACGCTGTTAATGGTAGGAGTTATTCTGAGTGCGTTTAAATCCCCCGAACCGAGTTTTATTTCCTGGCCTCTGGGAGCAAGTATTACCACATTCCTAACTTTGATGAGCTGCATAAGTCTCGGATTAGTTGTTTCCGCAATTGTTAAAAATGGCTCTCAAGCTAACAGCGCTTTGCCTCTCTTATTGCTGCCTCAGATTATTTTTTCTGGAGTTTTGTTTAAGATGGAAGGTGCGGCGAGCAAGTTTTCTTGGCTGATGTTAAGCCGCTGGTCTGTGGGTGCTTACGGCTCTTTAGTTAATGTGAATGGGATGGTTCCCGCACCTACTAGATTACCGGACGGGAGTACGCTTCCTCAGCCGTTTGAGCCTACTCCGGTTTACGATCCAACGTGGGAAAATTTGGGTTTGAACTGGGGTATTTTGTGCGTTCATATTTGCGTTTATTTGATGTTGACTCTGTGGTTGCAGAAGCGGAAAGATATTTTATGAATTACTGGCTGATCAAGTCGGAACCGGATGTTTACAGTATTGCGGACTTGAAGGGCGATCGCACTTGTACTTGGGATGGCGTTCGCAACTATCAAGCGCGCAATTTTCTCCGAGAAATGATTCTGGGAGATTTAGTATTTTTTTACCATTCTAATACTAAAATTCCAGGAATTGTCGGGTTGGTGCGCGTCGTGGAAACTGGAATTGCTGACCCGACTCAGTTTGATATGAATAGCGAATATTACGATCGTAAATCGCAACTTGATGCACCTCGCTGGCAAACTGTGAAAGTTGAGTTTGTTGAGGAATTTGGTAAGTTAATATCTTTGGATGAATTGAAACAAAAGTTTAGTGCTGATGAGATTTTGGTGGTGAAGAAAGGCAATAGGTTATCGGTGATGCCAGTGTCTGAATTTGCTGCCCAGAAGATTTTGAATATGAGATGAGTTGTGACCGTTTAACCTGTGGCGATAAATTAATTTTTTTTACTATGAATGTTGTTTTCTTACCTCCCCTACCCACTTCCCTAGGTTAATGCGATTAATTATGATTAAGTCTCTTTTCTCTGTTTCTACTTTAGTTCACTTGTACTACTAAATCCCCTTTTTCTCGATCTGTGACAGTTCGGGTGCCGAATGTCGGATATAAGCGTATAGCAAGGCATCTCGCTGTTATTTTAAGGCTTTGAGGGTGGCAACACTGGTGGGAATTTCGGGGAGGTTTTAACCACCGATGAACGCTGATTCTCATGCGGAATCTTTGCGAAATTCAGACTTGGTTGGAGGATCGATAAATATCTACAATAAACTGGCATAATTTCATCAATTATAGTTGACATTATGCCAGTTTTCATTGTTGGTGGCGTTGCTGAATCACAGGTATGAATTCCCGATTTAGGAATTTTTATCGGCCAAGTATGGTGAGTTTTGTAACATCAAGCGAAAAGTTGATTTATACGCCAGAATCAGCAACGCCCTGAATCTACAGTATATTCCATGTAGATGTAGATCGCGATCGACCGGGTTTCGAGCAACACAATCAGTTACGATGCGAGAACGGTAAAGAAACCAGGTTTTGCGCGGTTTACTTCATAAACCAGGAATACGCTGTATATCCCTCAATATGAAAGCCGCCGAACAAAATAGTGCTGCCACAATAGCCACACTTTTTTATACTGCTATTTCAGAAAATTCTAGGCAGCCTTGCGACACCTCTAGTTTAGCTTATTTACCTACACCCGCTGGCTGCTGACGGTTTCGCACTTCCAGAAAAATCAACAAAGCATTAACATCAGCCGGATTTACCCCACCAATTCTGGCAGCTTGGCCAATTGTCAGCGGCTTCACCTTAGCCAACTTTTCCCGCGATTCTTTGGAGAGAGTTGTAATTGCCATGTAATCCAAATCTGCAGGCAATTGGCGGCGTTCGTGTTTGGCAATATCATCGATTTGATTTTGCTGTCTTTGCAGGTAGCCGGAATATTTGATGTCAATTTCTGCACCCTCTTTCTCAGCCAACTTCAGACTGGAATTGCCTAAATGGTAGCGTTCCAAATCGACATAATGAAAACCGGGACGGCGCAACAAATCAGCAAGAGTAATTGAACCTTTAATCGCTTGTTGAGTATCTGCAAAAATTGCCTTGCCTGCTTCCTCGTGCTCTTTCACCCGCGTCGAGTACAAGCGTTCCTTCTCTGCCACAATATTAGCTTGTTTGCGATCGAACAACTCCCAGCGGCGATCGTCAATCAAACCAATTTCCCGTCCCAGCGGAGTCAAGCGTTGGTCTGCATTGTCCGATCGCAATAATAGCCGGTATTCCGATCGCGAAGTCAACATCCGGTAAGGTTCCCGCAAATCCTTCGTACACAAATCATCGATCAAAGTCCCGATATAACTTTGCTCGCGAGGAAACACAATCATCTCCTGATTTTTGGCAAACCTAGCCGCGTTAATCCCCGCCACAATCCCCTGTGCAGCCGCCTCCTCATATCCAGTCGTACCGTTAACCTGACCCGCGCAAAACAGCCCTTCGATCTTCTTCGTCATCAGCGTTGGAAAACACTGAGTTGCCGGCAAATAATCGTACTCCACAGCATAAGCAGGGCGCATCATCTCGCACTTTTCCAAACCCGGAAGAGTCCGCAGCATTTGCAATTGCAAATTTTCCGGCAAACCAGTCGAAAATCCTTGGATATAAAGTTCAGGAATATCTCTACCTTCCGGTTCAATAAAAATCTGGTGACTTTCCTTATCCGCAAACCGCACAATCTTATCTTCAATACTCGGACAATAGCGCGGCCCCTTCGCATCAACCCAGCCGCCGTAGACTGGAGAAAGGTGCAAATTGTCTCTAATTAACTGGTGAGTGGCTGGCGTAGTCCGAGTCAAATAACAGGGCATTTGTTCCCGTTCTATCCAAACTTCTGGATCGAAACTAAACCAGCGAACATCTGCGTCTCCCGGCTGCGGTTCCAGGTTGGTGTAATCGAGAGTACGCTTGTCAACTCTTGCCGGAGTTCCTGTTTTTAACCTGCCAGTTTCAAATCCCAAACGATTGAGAGTTTCCGTCAAACCAACGGCGGCAAATTCTCCAGCGCGTCCGGCGGGCATTGACTTATTACCTACCCAAATTGTGCCGCCTAAAAAAGTACCTGTGGTCAGAATTACTGCTTTGCATTCAAAAGCAACGCCGAAGTATGTTTCTACTCCGATTACTTCTTCGTTTTTGCCCAAAACTAAGTCTGTTACCATCGCTTCGCGGACGGTCAAATTCTCTTGATTTTCAACAATATTATTCATTACAGCGGCGTATTCCCGCTTGTCGGTTTGTGCTCGCAGCGCCCACACTGCGGGGCCTCTCGAAGCGTTGAGGACGCGCTTTTGCAAGTAGGTGCGATCGGCCATTTTGCCAATTTCCCCGCCTAACGCATCAACTTCGTTAGTAAGTTGGGTTTTAGCCGGGCCGCCGACAGCCGGATTGCAAGGTTGCCACGCAATTTTGTCGAGGTTGAGGGTGAGGAGAAGGGTGCGACATCCGAGGCGAGAAGTGGCGAGGGCGGCTTCGCAGCCGGAGTGTCCGCCACCAACTACGATGATGTCGAAACTGTCTTGGAATTGTACTGGAGTTTGTGCGGTCATTCGATTTTAGATTTTAGATTTTAGATTTTAGATTGAATAACAGACATCTGGCAAAATTAGGTTTTAGTCAGGGTAGGGCAAGGCTGACAAAATCTTTTTAGGAAATGTCTAATTTACTTCCGAGTTTAATCTGGATGCTTAGTTATCGGATAGGATGTTTTTGATCCCTCGGTCGCTCGCGAAAAGGTTTGAGCATCTCGCTTAAACAACAGGTGTTCCTCAATTACAACTTTTGCTCTCCATTAGTGTAGGTGCTTTCTTCTAACATCAATGTTAATCCAGTAATTTTTACGGGGGGTCGATCTTTGAATTCTACGACAAATGACAACTCCCCACCCATTGCCGCGATATAACTTTGCAAAGTAGATACCAACAAATCCGCACGGCGTTCGAGTCGCGAGACATTTTCTTGACGCATATTTAATAATTCTGCCATGCGAATCTGAGTAAATTTCCTTGCTTTTCGTAAGTCTTGCAAGGTCATTTCTTCAGCCATTAATTCAACCGAGCGCTTTTCGACTATTGCTCGTTGTTCGGGAGGCAAATTCTCCATCATAGTCTTCAGACTAATTGTCATCTGTTTCGGGCTCCATTAACTTATTCAAATGGTCGGTAAATCTACTATCTGCTATCTTAATTATTTGCTTGTAAAATCGCTTCTCACTACTACAAAATTTGTCCCCAGCTACCAACAGAATCGCAGATCGGCGGGGGTCAAATGCAAAAGCGACTCGCTAAACTCCATCAGCCGCCTGAAACCTAAGTTCCGACCTATTGGTGTAGGTAGAACCATTGAGAGTATCGACGTGAGGACGCTTGAGGTTTGGACCAAATTCTTGTAACAGCGTGAGTTTTGCTAAAAGCTCTAATCTGACATCAGTGGGGAATTCGGTAAACTCAGAGTAAAAATCAAAGTGAAACTCAATGTTCCATGTCATTTGGATCGATTATGCCTTACATAGCATATTATAGGCAAGAGTCGATCGAATAACAATATCTATATGCGCCCTTCGCGTCTTCGCGGTTCAATAATTCCGTACAGTTGCAGTTTTGAGCTATGTTAGACAAAAAAATCTCAACAAGCGTACACAAGTGAAATACTTCTTCTTATCCGACGGCTGGAAAGTTGGACGCGTCTGGGGCGTAGGCGGCGAGTGGAGTCACGCCGCCTGGAGGCGTCAGCCGGACATCCAACAGCTCAACCTCTGCCTCTGGGATCAAAAAGAAAAAATGTGGCTCTACCGCGTAGAAGACGCTGTACTGATGGTAGAAGTCAAACCCACAGCCCCGGTAGACCCGAACGATCCTGGCAAAAACATCGGCAACGTAGTGCTGACGAGACTCATAGATGCCGAGCAAGTCCTCGAACGCCTCGGGACGATCGCTGCCCGCTGCGAAATGGGCAACCCGCCACTAATATAATGCCCAACATATTGCAATCGGTTCTAACACTCGATACACTTCTTTAAATAACTTTCATTTTTATGCTTCCGCCTTTGAAGGTAGATGGCATTCGGCAAAAGGCAGATTTTAAACCCTGCAGGTAACTGCTGGGGATTCAGAATCTGATTTTTCCGTAAAAATAGACATCATCACTTACACCTTGGAGAACCGCAGTCAATGGGACTACCCTGGTATCGCGTACACACAGTCGTCTTAAATGACCCAGGCCGATTGATTTCTGTACACTTAATGCACACAGCCCTCGTGGCAGGTTGGGCCGGCTCAATGGCCCTTTATGAACTAGCAGTTTTTGATCCCACAGACCCAGTTCTGAACCCGATGTGGCGTCAAGGGATGTTCGTGTTGCCCTTCATGACTCGCTTGGGAATTACGGGTTCTTGGGGCGGTTGGAGCATCACCGGGGAAGGTAACGTCGATCCGGGCTTCTGGTCCTTTGAAGGCGTCGCCGTAGCTCACATCGTCCTCTCGGGCCTGCTGTTCTTAGCAGCAGTTTGGCACTGGGTATTTTGGGACTTAGAACTTTTCAGAGACTCTCGCACCGGCGAACCAGCCCTCGACTTGCCAAAAATGTTTGGCATTCACCTGTTCCTCTCCGGCTTGCTTTGCTTCGGCTTCGGCGCATTTCACCTGTCGGGACTTTTTGGTCCGGGAATGTGGGTGTCCGACCCCTACGGCCTGACCGGTCACGTCCAGCCAGTGGCGCCTTCTTGGGGCCCTGAAGGCTTCGATCCGTTCAATCCGGGCGGCATCGTGGCTCACCACATTGCAGCGGGCGTAGTCGGCGTAATTGCCGGTTTGTTCCACTTGACAGTGCGGCCGCCGGAACGTCTTTACAAAGCCCTGCGGATGGGGAACATCGAAACTGTACTTTCTAGCAGTATCGCTGCCGTGTTCTTCGCAGCCTTTGTGGTTGCGGGTACGATGTGGTACGGTTCTGCTGCAACTCCGATCGAACTTTTTGGGCCGACTCGCTATCAGTGGGACAGCAGCTATTTCCAACAAGAAATCGATCGCAGAGCTCAAGCTAGCTTGGCCGCTGGCGCTAGCTTCGAAGAAGCTTACGAACAAATTCCCGAAAAATTGGCTTTCTACGACTACGTGGGCAACTCTCCTGCTAAAGGCGGTTTGTTCCGGGCCGGCGCGATGGTCAATGGCGACGGTATTGCTAAATCTTGGCTGGGCCATCCAGTATTTACTGACAGCGAAGGTCGGGTATTGTCGGTTCGCCGCCTCCCCAACTTCTTTGAAACTTTCCCAGTAATTTTGACGGACAAAGATGGGGTCGTTCGCGCTGACATCCCCTTCCGCCGCGCTGAATCAAAATACAGCTTTGAACAAAGCGGAGTTACTGTCAGCTTCTACGGTGGCGAACTTAACGGCCAAACCTTTAAGAATCCTCTAGATGTTAAGACGTTTGCTCGCGCCGCCCAAAAGGGTGAAGTATTTGAATTCGACCGCGAAACCTTGAATTCTGACGGAGTTTTCCGGACTTCGACTCGCGGTTGGTTCACTTTCGGACACGTTTGCTTTGCTTTGCTGTTCTTCTTCGGCCATATCTGGCACGGTTCTCGGACTATTTTCCGCGACGTGTTTGCTGGAGTTGAGGCTGACATGGAAGAACAAGTCGAGTGGGGCTTGTTCCAAAAAGTGGGCGACGTGACCACCAGAAGAGAAGAATCTATCTAGATTTCGCCAGCCCCTGGGTAGGCGAGAAACTTCCCCGGTGTACAAAAACCCGGTTTCTTGAAGAAACCGGGTTTTTTTAATTAATAATAAAAGCAGCAATTAAGATAAAATAATACGGCAAGGGAAGATAGGGAAAATTTAACATGGAAAGTGTTGCTTACATTTTGATTCTGGCTTTAGCCATAGGCGTACTATTTTTTGCGATCGCCTTTCGGGAACCTCCCCGGATTGGCAAATAATTAGCTATACGCCTCCAGCAAGTCCAAAATATCTTGAACCGGACTGCGGTTAGCCCGCATCTGATAGCGATCCTCTTCGAGGGCTGCGCTAACGAATTTGGTGCGGGACTATTTCACTGCTGTTTGCTTTCGTTATTTTTCTAGTCCAGCCATTCATCTAACTCCGCTGGGTTAGATGAATGGCAATTTGGTGGAAACGCCTGTTAAAATCAGCAATCATGCGCTGTTCCTCCTGCCAACACCCCAATAGCCGCGTTCTAGAATCGCGTTCAGCCGAATCAGGTCAAAGCATCCGTCGGCGGCGCGAGTGTTTGAACTGCCAGCACCGCTTCACAACTTACGAACGCATAGAATTTGTGCCGATTACGGTGATCAAGCGGGACGGCAAGCGCGAATCTTTTGACAGGTCAAAATTAGTCAGGGGATTGATTCGGGCCTGCGAAAAAACCGGTTTGTCTTCCGGGCATCTCGAAACTCTGGCCGAAGAAATCGAGGCACAACTCCAAGGTCGATCGCTCCGAGAAATCGCCAGTTCAGAAATTGGGGAAATGGTGCTGTTGCACCTGCAGCCGCTCAGCGAAGTCGCTTATGTCCGTTTTGCCTCCGTATACCGGCAATTTCGAGGGATTCGAGATTTTGTAGATACCCTAAATCACCTTCAGAATCCCCTCAACGAAGCTGAAGATACAGAAACTAGACCGAATTTTGACGCAGATTTGCCGGATGCCGAAACAGTCGATCGAGAAAGCCCAGCATCCTGCGCTACTCCCAGCTAAGCTCGCTTAAATTAATTTAGAGAAATATTCTGGGAGATTGAAAACCGTGTCGCGAGGAAGGCTAGGAGGAATAGCGACTCAAGGGACTCTCATTCGAGCGAGTGTTCTTTTTTCTCAGTAAGAGTGCTGGGTGTGATATGATCGTCATCGGTCTAAAATAGAGTATAACTAGACAACGTAAAAACTTAACTGGATTAGTTGAGTGCGTAGTCACACCTAACGGTGTTGCAGTTTAGGAAAGCTCGCATTTGAACAAAACCTAACTAAAGATCGGTGACTAATTAAATACGGTAGGGCATACCGAAATTTACGCTTCTGGAGAAACCGACCTCTACTTAGACTGGAGTAATCCTGTCGCCAGCAAGTCGGCTCGTTGAATGAAGAATCTCAGTTTATTTATACCTGAGAATGTCAAAATAGTCTACTTGACTCGGAATGTTAAGATTAAACGTTTTAACACAGAGTATGAAGTAACAGTAATGGCAAGCGCTGGCGTGCAGTTGCACCCGGCAAAAGTTAGCAAAAACTGACTTTAGTAAAAGATTTTGAAAAAAGTTAATCGCTTTTTAACCAAAATCTCGAAGATCTGCCGGCACAAACGAAAAACATGAAGGAGAGAAATCCTAGGAAACTATTCGCATGGTCAATCTCAAAACCACAGTCAAAGATATCGGCTTTACTCACGAAGATTTTGCAGCCCTACTTGATAAATATGACTATCACTTTAGCCCGGGCGATGTAGTAGCGGGTACAGTTTTTAGTATAGAACCGAGGGGCGCTCTGATTGATATCGGTGCTAAAACAGCAGCGTACATTCCCATTCAGGAAATGTCCATCAATCGAGTCGAAACCCCTGAAGAGGTATTGCAATCAAACGAAACTAGAGAGTTTTTCATTCTAACAGATGAAAATGAAGACGGACAATTAACTCTGTCCATCCGGCGCATCGAGTATATGCGGGCCTGGGAAAGAGTGCGACAACTGCAAGCAGAAGATGCCACAGTACGATCGCAAGTATTTGCCACCAACCGCGGCGGCGCACTCGTGAGAATAGAAGGCTTGCGAGGCTTTATTCCCGGTTCTCACATCAGCACCCGCAAACCGAAGGAAGAATTAGTCGCTGAAGAATTACCATTAAAATTCTTAGAGGTAGACGAAGACCGCAACCGCTTAGTGCTCAGCCACCGCCGCGCTTTAGTAGAAAAGAAGATGAACCGTCTCGAAGTCGGGGAAGTCGTAACCGGTACAGTGCGCGGCATCAAACCTTACGGTGCTTTCATCGACATTGGCGGCGTCAGCGGCTTGCTGCACATCTCGGAAATTTCGCACGATCACATCGATACGCCTCACAGCGTGTTCAATGTCAACGACGAAGTGAAAGTGATGATTATTGACTTGGATGCCGATCGGGGCCGGATTTCTCTCTCCACCAAGCAGTTGGAACCGGAACCGGGCGCGATGGTCAAAAATCGCGAATTGGTATACGAAAAAGCTGAGGAAATGGCAGCTAAGTTCCGCGAGAAAATGCTCGCTCAAAAGCAAGCTAAAGCAGGCATAGACATTCCTGTAGAGTCGATCGATGCTGATGATATCTCCGACGAAATACTCGAAGACGTACCCTCAGCAATGGAAGAGGATCTGCCGGAAGCAGCACCCGAAGCAGCACCCGAAGCAGCACCCGAAGCAGCACCCGAAGCAGTATTAGATGTAGAGGAAGAAATCCCTCCTGCGACGGAAGAATAACATCGCAGTTAGTGTGATTAAAAGAGGGAAAATTCCCTCTTTTTTTTTGAGTTAGTCATTAGTCATTAGTCATAAAAAATACTCGGTAATATCAAATCCGGTAGCATCGGAATTATGAGCGTGCGAGCGTCTCCAGAGCGGCTACAGATCGTTCGCTATGGACGCTCGCACTGCTATCATCCAAATATATTATTCTGATGCAACGGGAAATGATCTAACATCATGTTTGATCGATCGACTGGACATGATATCAATTCCTGAAAATTCTGATTTTTATACCTGTGTTAGATCGAACAATTCTTGAAAATTCTCTTTAACAACTGCCAAACTTGATAGTTTGTTGACCCAAGTTAAGGTTATTTCTACACGGTGTCGAAGGCTAAGCTGTGGCGCTTTTAACTTGCATATTCGAGGCGGGCGGGACACCCCACTCATTGTTTAATGTTTGTTTGACAGACAATTTAAATGCCGAAACATCTTACCAGGCGCACAAGTCGCTTTTACTGCTAGAATTAATAGCGAATCAGTAATCGTGCTGTCTGCTACATAGGTCGCTGAAAGAAGTTAAGTAGGTAAACAAATATACCTGGTTATTGCCAGCCTCTTACTGCGATCGCCCCAACAGCAGATAGAGTTTTTCGATCGCGCTCAGATAATGACCTCAACAGTGTAGTTGCTCCTGAAGCGACTGCCGTTATGATAGCAACCGAAGCTCTGATAAAAATAGTCTGAATTAATCAGCCGCACGCTTACCAGATATGTGGGCGGCTAAATAACTGAAGTCGAGGACTTCTCATCATGACTTCTCCTCAATTATCTCCAGAAAATACACCCGAATCGATCGCACCAGCCGCCCTCGATAGGGAACAATTAGCCGAAACCGATGCCCCCTTTCCCATTGTTGGGATTGCCGCCTCAGCAGGAGGGTTGGAAGCATTCACGCAGTTACTGAGCCATTTACCGAGCGATACGGGTATGGCGTTTGTGCTGATTCAGCATTTAGCCCCCGATCACAAAAGTCTGCTGAGCGAGATTCTCGCGAGAACGACGCAAATGCCTGTTAATGAGGTAAAAGACGGCATAGCTGTAGAGCCAAATCAAGTCTACGTTATTCCGCCCAACACCAAGATGGTGGTATCTAACGGCGCGCTGAAACTATCACCCCGCGAGAAGATTTATGGCAAATATATGCCGGGAGATGCGTTTTTTACCTCATTGGCAGTCGATCGCGGACACAAAGCAATCGCCGTAGTTTTATCCGGGGGAGACGGAGACGGTTCACTCGGGCTCAACGCCATCAAAGCAGCCGGAGGCATGACGTTTGCTCAATGTCAAGACACGGCAAAATTCGACAGTATGCCGATTACCGCTGTTGCCACAGGCAATGTCGATTTCGTTCTGCCACCGGAAAAAATTGCCGAGGAACTGGCAAACTATAGTCGCAATCCCCTTCTCACTGGCCCGCTTCCCCTGACAAAAGTTGAGGAATCGCCCGCAGAGGGAGATGCCCTGGCAACTATTTTTGCGCTGCTGAAATCCACCACAGGCGTAGATTTCAGCCACTACAAACCCACGACGATCGCTCGACGCATCCAGCGACGGATCGTGTTGTACAAGCTCGATAGCTTAGAGGATTACGCCCAATATCTTCGACACAATTCGGCTGAAGTCACAGCCCTGTATGGAGAAATCTTGATCCACGTTACCAGTTTCTTCCGCGATCCCGAAGCCTTTGAAAAGTTAAAAGAGCTAGTTTTCCCCACGATTACCCAAAATAAATCGGCCGAAACTCCGATTCGGGTTTGGGTGGCGGGATGTTCGACAGGTGAAGAAGTTTATTCGATCGCCATTTGCTTGTTAGAGTTTTTGGGCGATCGAGCTATCCAGCCACAGATCCAGATTTTTGCCACGGACATTGGCGAACAGGCAATTGGCAAAGCGAGGTCTGGCGTCTACTCAGAAAACCAGATGGTAGATGTTTCACCACAGCGACGTACTCGCTTCTTTATTGCCCAAGACGAAGGTAGCTATAGAATCAGCAAGGCAGTCCGCGAACTCTGTGTATTTGCCCGACAAGACTTAGGCAGCGACCCGCCTTTTTCCAATCTCGATTTAGTTAGCTGTCGCAATGTGCTGATCTACTTGGGAGAGTCATTGCAAAAGAAAGTGATGCCGATTTTCCATTACAGTCTTAAGCCAACGGGCTTTCTCCTGTTAGGCACTTCTGAGAGTACCGGAGAATTTTCCTACTTGTTTACTTCAGTGGATAAAAAGTCTAAAATTTATGCCAAAAAGTTGACTGCGACTCGTCCCAATTTTTCGTTTACGCCGAGTTCCTATCCGGTAGCTAAAGCACGTGAACGGCAGGAAGTGAAGGACAATTTTACGAATAGCTTTGATTTACAACAAGAAACTGACCAACTGATTTTGAATCGCTATTCCCCACCAAGTGTGGTGGTCAACGAGCAGATGAAAATCCTGCAAGTGCGGGGAGACATCGATCCTTATTTGAGAGTGGTAGCCGGAACGCCCGACTTAAACTTGCTGACAATGGCAAGGGCAGGCTTGCTGGTTGAGCTTCGCACCGCGATTTATCAGGCACAAACGCAGAACGTAACCATTAGGAAAGAAAGGGTATTGCTTGAATTGGGCGGACGATCGAGTATCGTCAATTTTGAGGTGATTCCCTTTCGGCCACAGGCAGTCGAAGGACGCTACTTTTTGGTGCTATTTGAAGAGGTTTCACCCACGGTGGTTAACCTCAGCATCCTCACTTCTGAAAGCTTAGATCAAGCTGATCAATATCCTGAAATTGAGCTGCTGAGGCAGCAACTTGCAGCCGCTAACCAAGAAAAAACTGTGGCTCAAGCCCAACTGCAAGCAGTGATCCAGGATCAGGAAAGTCTCAACCAAGACCTCAAAGTTGCGAACGAAGAAATCCTATCGAGCAACGAGGAGTTGCAAAGCACCAATGAGGAGTTAGAAACTGCCAAAGAAGAGATTCAAGCCACTAACGAGGAACTCACTACCACTAACGATGAACTTCGCAGCCGAAATATTGAACAAAGCCTGGTCAATAACGATCTGATAAATTTGCTTTCCAGTATCAATATCCCTATCTTAATGCTGACCAACGATTTACAGATTCGACGTTTTACGCCAACGGCACAGCAAATTTTTAGTCTGATTCCCACAGATGTGGGACGACCCTTTAGCGACATCCGATCGACTCTGAACGCTCCCGACTTGGAACAGATGATGTTGGAGGTGATTGATACTCTCCAAACGAAAGAACAAGAAGTTCAAACTTTATCGGGATATTGGTACAACCTCCGCATTCGTCCTTACCGGACAACGGAAAACCAGATTGACGGTGTGGTCATGGTTTTGATTGATATTGACGCGCTCAAACGCAGTACCAAAACCTTAGAGGAAGCCCGAAATTATGCTGAGGCGATCGTGGAAACTGTGCAAACGCCTTTAGTCGCGCTAGATGCTGATTTCCGAGTGCACAAAGCAAATCGATCGTTCTATGAAACGTTTCAGGTTTCATTCTCAGAAACAGCAAAGATTTCGCTGTTTGAGCTAGGAAACGGGCAGTGGAATATCCCTAAATTGCGATGGATATTGGAAGATATTCTGGTTAGTGATGTTCAGCTTGAAAACTTTGAGTTGACTCACCTGTTTGAGCAGATCGGGCAGAAAACTATGCTGCTGAATGCTTGTAAACTTCAACGAGAAGACCAAGCTTTAATGATTCTGTTGTCGATCGAGGATATCACGGATCGCAAGCAGTTTGAGGCAGTACGATCGCAGTTATTGGAGCACGAACAGTTGGCCCGCCAACAAGCAGAAATCGCCAACCGTAGTAAAGATGAATTTCTGGCGAATCTCTCCCACGAATTACGCAATCCTTTGACTCCGATCCTGGGCTGGTCACAAATTCTGCGTTCCGGGAAACTGAAGGAAGCAGCCGTTACTAAGGCTCTAGAGGTGATCGAGCGCAGCGCGAGAGCGCAATCTCAGTTAATCGAAGATATCCTGGATATTTCCCGGATTACCAGTGGCAAGCTTCAACTGTGCATTTGCCCGATCGATCTGCGGTTAGTGGTGCAAGCGGCGCTGGAGGGGGTTCAATTATCAGCCGAAGCAAAAAACATTCAAATTGTTTCGCAGTTGATTTCTACGACTGTTTTAGGGGATATCAATCGCTTGCAGCAAGTTGTGTGGAATCTTCTGTCTAATGCGATTAAGTTTACTCCGGCGGGGGGACGAGTGGAAATCATGCTCTCGGCGATCGAGAATCATGCTCAACTTCGAGTCAGCGATACGGGAAAAGGCATTGGGGCACAATTTTTGCCGTATATTTTCGATCGTTTCCATCAAGGCGATTCCAGCAGCACTAAGGCGAATCAAGGGCTGGGATTGGGTTTGTCGATCGTGCGTCACCTGGTTGAATTGCACGGGGGAACTGTGCAAGCCGAAAGTCCGGGTGAGGAACAAGGAACTACAATGACTGTGAGATTGCCGTTGCGATCGCTCCCACCAGAGTTGACATGGGCGATCGATTTAAAGTCAACTGCTTTGGTAGGGCCTTTAAACGCCTCTAGCGATCGCGTCCCCTCTCTAGAAGGTTTGCACATCTTAGCCGTAGATGATCGGATCGATACGCGCGACTTCTTACAATTTGTACTCGAAAGCTATGGGGCTGAGGTTTTGACGGTTGCATCTGCCAGAAGTGCGATCGCTGCTTTGACGGAAAATCCGGGCAGATATGACGTGCTAATCTCCGATATCGGAATGCCAGAGGAAGATGGGTATTTTTTAATTCGAGAAGTGCGAGCTCTTGCTGCGGAAGCCGGAGGGGAAATCCCAGCCGCGGCGATGACTGCCTATGCGAGCGATCGAGAACGCGAAATGGCGATCGAAGCTGGTTTTCAAAGGCATATGGTTAAGCCAATCCAGCCGGTTGTACTAGGATTAATGGTGGCTAATTTAGTAGGACGATTTTAATTTATTGATTGTATGGACACAACAATGTTGTGTCCTAGTTTTGTAGGAATACAACATTGTTGTGTCCATAAAATCCTGTTTTGAACAGGCAATATGCCTGTTCCACAATGGTTATTGGAGATGTCTAATGTTGGACATTATTTTCTAGGAACACAACGATCGGGGGCAATTATTAATTGCAAAAAATAGCGCAATATGGGAAGATAGAAAAAATATAAAAATTACGGAGTTCAGATTCTTGGTAACTATTAAATGTCGGGGCATTACCTTCTCGAATGTCGAAGCCGTAATCTTTGACAAAGACGGCACTCTAGAGGATTCTCAAGAATTTTTGAGACTGTTGGGTATTAAGCGATCGCGCCTCGCAGACGCTCAAATTCCGGGCGTTGGAGAGCCTTTACAAATGGCTTTCGGCATCGAAAGCGGTGGCATTGACCCGACGGGTTTGCTAGCAGTAGGTAGTCGCAAGGAAAATGAGATTGTGGCGGCGGGATACATCGCCGAAACCGGCCGGGGATGGCTGGAATCTTTAACTATTGCGCGCCGCGCTTTTGACGAAGCTGACGAAATGTTTAAAAATAGTGCTGTCTCTCCTTTATTTGTCGGCAGTTTGGAAGTGCTGAAATATCTTTCGGAAGCGGGTTTAAAACTGGGAATTCTTTCGGCGGCTACGACGGAGGTTGTGCAGAAATTTGTGAAACACCACGCATTAGGTGACTACATTCAGTTAGAAATGGGAGTGGATTCCACGCTTCATAAACCCGATCCGAAATTGTTTTTGCAAGCTTGTCAGAAACTCGGAGTAAATCCCGCAGCAACTTTGATGGTAGGAGATTCAGCGGGCGATATTCAGATGGGTAAAAATGCGGGCGCGGCTGGCTGTATCGGGATTTGTTGGGGAAAGGCGGAGGTTAGTCATTTGGAAAATGCTGATGTGGCGATCGCATCTTTGGATGAAATTACAATTTTAGCAGATTGAGCAAACATCACATCAATTCCGGTTGTACGGGAATGATTGTTGACAGTTGACTGTTGACTGTTGACGGGCGGGTCAAAAAACTGAATGGTTGAATGTTAACTGTTGACTCGATTTGATGATTCCGATGCAACCGGAAAGGATATGAGATGTTGCAGCATTGTCAATAATCCTTTTAGGAACAGGCTTTCGGGCAACTGAAGCGAGAGAGGAATTGTATTGTGGAACAGGCTTTCGGGCAACTGAAGCGAGAATGGTGCAACATCTCAGTCCCTACAGCTAACAACGCAAACCCAGAATTACGACATCTCTTTCAACGCCGTCAAGTTCGGCAACTTGCGGCAGATATCCCCACTGCTGAAAGCCAAATTTCTCAAACAATCTTACACTCGGCTGATTGTGAGCAAAAATTATGCCCATGAGAGTTTTAAGCTTCAATTCTGGACTCCGCACAATTGCCGATTGCAATAATTTTTGTCCGATTCCGCAGCGCTGGCGATCGGGTGCGACGTAGATGCTAATTTCTGCTGTATGCTGATAGGCAGGGCGCCCGTAGAAAAGCTGAAAACTCAGCCAGCCAACAATATTTTGTTCTGATTCGATTACCAAAATCGGCCAGGAATTGGGGGAGTGTTCTCTGTACCACGGGAGGCGGCTTTCGACTGAGACTGCTTTTAAATCTGCTGTGGCCATTCTGCCCGGTATT
Organism: Microcoleus sp. F8-C3; assembly: GCA_036704825.1. GTDB lineage: Bacteria > Cyanobacteriota > Cyanobacteriia > Cyanobacteriales > Microcoleaceae > Microcoleus. The sequence goes on from JAUBSN010000032.1 coordinate 29,475, forward strand.
GCTGCGTTGTATATTTGGACAATTGCTGGCAAATCGCTTTCTACTGCGTCGCGGATTTTCATCGTTTGGTTAACTGTTGACTGTTGACTGTTGGCTGTTGGCCGTTGGCTGTTAACTAATGACTAATGACTAATAACTAATGACTCTTCTTGTACAGTTCCATAATATCGCTGAGGGTCATCCGCGAATTTGCTCCCAAAGTCAGCGGTGAGGTGTGTCCTCGCTGCAAGTGTTCAGCAGCCGCACAGCCGATCATTGCGGCGTTGTCCGTACAATATTTTAATGGCGGAAACAATACCCGCAAGTTGTGTTTTGCTGCTGCTGCTTGTAAGTGTTTTCGGAGTCCGCTGTTTGCTGCAACTCCGCCGCCGACTACAATAGTGGTAAGCCCGAAATTTAGAGCACAGTCGATCGCTCTTTTTGTTAAACTCTTAGCTACAGTTTCCTGAAAGCTGGCCGCAATATCATTAACTGTAGAGGCAGGCAAAATGCCTTCGGCATTCACATTGTTATTTTGTTTTTTGAGTTTCTGCACTAATTGCAAAACTGCGGTTTTCAAGCCGCTAAAACTGCTGTGGTAAGGATGGTAGCCACCACCAGGCAAGGAAATTCTACCTTCTGGTAGAGGGTATGCTTGGGAATTCCCAAGGGCGGCCAATTTGTCAATCAGGGGCCCGCCGGGATATCCTAGCTGCAACAGTCTCGCCACTTTATCAAAAGCTTCGCCGGCGGCGTCGTCGCGTGTTTGTCCTAAAGTTTCATAAACACCGCAATCTTTGACGTAAATTAAGCTGGTGTGTCCCCCGGAAACTAACAAACACAAAAACGGTGGCTGCAAGTCTGGTTCGATAAGGTAAGAAGCATAGATGTGCCCTTCGAGGTGGTGGACGCCTAAAAAAGGTTTTTGATGGACGATTGCCAAGCTTTTCGCCGCTGTCAGCCCGACTAACAATGCACCTACTAAACCGGGGGCACAAGTCGCAGCAATGCCGTCAATTTCTGACCAACTCAGGTTTGCTTCACCGAGACACTGGGCAATTACCTGATTGAGCATTTCTAGGTGACTCCGCGAAGCCACTTCCGGCACTACCCCGCCATACTGCTCGTGGATTTTAATTTGCGATGCTACAACATTGCTGCAAACTTGACGATTCTTAACAATTGCTGCTGCTGTTTCGTCACAACTTGTTTCGATTGCGAAAATGGTTGCCATTAACTGGTAATTTTATTTGATAGGTTAGCTATTGCTAGCTTAACTAATTCGGCGCGAGTCCCCCTCTCTACCTGTACTCAGGTTATTGTTAAGGGATTTTTGCCCGATCGACAGGTAAGACCATCATCTGATGCAATGAAGGAATATCCTCGCGCTATTGCTAGCTCAGCACTGACCTATGAAAACGCGAATCCCTCATTCTATTGGGCTTTGCCGCATTAATGATGGATACTTGAGACTGTCAACAAACACGGTAATCTGGATTCCAGATCGGCAAGTTGAAATGCTTGTACAAAAACTTATTGTTTTGTAACAAAAGGAAACAATTCCATGCGACGATTGTTTGCTGCAATTTTAGTGTTGAGTGTCTGGATCAGTTTTGCTCCAGTTGCTTCGGCTTACAATTTAGTGCCGTGCAAGGACTCTCCCGAATTCAAGGAACTGGCTAAAAATGCCCGTTCTACGAATGGCGACCCCGCATCTGCCAAAGCAAGATTCGAGCGCTATTCTCAAGCGATGTGCGGCCCGGAAGGATACCCGCACTTGATCGTAGACGGCAACTTGAGCAAAGCAGGGGACTTTTTGATTCCCAGCGTGCTGTTCTTGTATATCGCAGGTTGGATTGGTTGGGTAGGCCGCGCTTATCTGCAAGCAGCCAAAAAATCTGACTCTCCTGAGGAAAAAGAGATTATTATCGATGTTCCAAAGGCAGTCGCATTGATGTTGAGCGGCGTTTTATGGCCTCTGGCAGCTCTCACATCAATCACCAGCGGTGAAATGTTTGCGAAGGACGACGAAATTACTGTTTCGCCGCGCTAGCAATTTGGGATTTGAGATTTTAGATTTGAGTTGGTTTACAAATTCCCAGCCTAAAACCCTTAATCTAAAATCGGTTCGCATAATTTAAGTTGTCTCGACTTTTGAGGAGCAGTATTCATGCAATACTTTCTGAAGTATCTTTCGACCGCACCAGTATTGACAGCAGCTTGGATGGTGATAACGGCAGGAATTTTAATTGAATTCAACCGTTTTTTCCCAGACTTGCTTTTCCATCCGATGCCATAAAAAATCAGTGGGCTTAGGTTCCCAAACCTAGGAAAAAAGTTGAGAGTTTTGAAGTTGGAGCGGTGATTTATCAAGTTATTTCAAAGCTCAAATATCAAAACTCTCAAACCGAAGCAGTCAGTGCAAAACTAGCGCCTAAATAGGTGAAAGCCAAGGATATAAACTGTTTAGTTATCAATTAGTGCCCAATGACTAATGGCTAATGGCTAATGACTAATGACTAATGACTAATATTGTGAATCGATGAAGTCTTATCTCGCCGCAGCAATTCAAATGACTAGCTTGCCTGACCTGCAAAAAAATTTGGTTCAGGCAGAGGAATTAATCGACCTGGCAGTGCGTCGGGGTGCAGAGTTAGTTTCGTTACCAGAAAATTTCTCGTTTATGGGAGAAGAGGAGGAAAAGATTGCTTCTGCAGAGGCGATCGGGCTCCTAAGCGAAAAATTCCTCAAAACAATGGCCCAGCGTTTCCAGGTAACGATTCTCGGCGGCGGGTTCCCGGTGCCGACTCCAGGGGGGAAGGTATACAATACCTCTTTGCTGGTAGACCAAAACGGGACGGAAGTGGCAAGGTACAGAAAAGTACATTTGTTCGACGTGAATGTGCCAGACGGCATTACTTACAGGGAATCGAACACCGTCAAAGCTGGTGAAGAGTTGCCACCGATTTATGTGTCGCCGGAGTTGGGGACGCTGGGACTTTCGGTGTGCTACGACGTGCGGTTCCCGGAAGTGTACAGGCATTTGTCGTACAAGGGGGCCGATATTTTGTTCGTGCCGGCGGCGTTTACTGCTTACACTGGCAAGGATCACTGGAAGGTTTTGCTGCAAGCTAGGGCGATCGAGAATACTTGTTATACGATCGCCCCTGCACAAACTGGCCGCCACTACGGTCGCCGTCAAACTCACGGTCACGCGATGATTGTAGACCCTTGGGGTGTGGTTTTGGTGGATGCTGGAGACGAACCGGGTGTGGCGATTGCAGAAATTAATCCCGATAGATTAGAACAAGTCCGCCGCCAGATGCCGTCGCTGCAACACCGGGTTTTTCTGTGAAGGAATTTTGAGACCAATGGGCCTCAAAATTTCAGTACCCGTCAGCGACAAGCCATGAAAAGTTTTTGTTCTAGCGAGGAATTGTGTACGTTCGTACACAAAAAAAACTTAGATCGCGTGCGTGCGATCGACCAAAAGAAGCCAGTGGGGGGCGGATTTACGCCGATCTGTGACTGATATTGTCGATCGGGCGTGACTAGACGCCCCGACAGCTTAATATATTGTTTTTTCCTGCAGATGAACGGCCAATAACTCGCGATAAAATGTCTAAGGCAGGTTCAATGGACGTGCACTTCTGCTAAAAGGCGAATTGATGAAAGTAGAATTGCACGAAATGCGTCTTTTTTGGAGAAATGAAACACACTCTTTCGGTTTTAGTTGAAGATGAAGCGGGTGTCCTCACTCGAATTGCTGGTTTGTTTGCCCGTAGGGGTTTTAATATTGAAAGTCTCGCCGTTGGTCCGGCGGAACAAGGGGGAGTGTCTCGGATTACGATGGTTGTACCCGGAGATGACCAAGTTATTGAGCAGTTGACAAAGCAACTGTACAAGTTGATTAACGTGCTGAAAGTTCAGGATATAACGGAAATTCCCTGTGTGGAACGGGAGTTGATGTTGCTGAAAGTTAATGCTGCTAGCGGGACGCGATCGGAGATAATTGAGTTAGCTCAGATTTTTAGAGCGCGAGTTGTGGATATTGGTGATGATACGCTGACATTGGAAGTTGTGGGAGATCCCGGTAAAATGGTGGCGATCGTCCAGGTTCTCAATAGATTTGGGATTAAGGAAATTGCTCGTACTGGGAAAATTGCCCTGACGCGGGAGTCGGGGGTAAATACTGAGTTTCTCAAGTCTTTGGAAGCGAAAGTTTGAGTCAGTGGTAAGTGGTAAGTGGTCAGTAGTCATTAGTCATTGGTCATTAGTCAGGAGTCATTAGTTATTAGCCAGAAAGAATGTTTTAACTTTTAACTTTCGACTTCCTATGACGAACGATCGATGACCAATGACCAAGGATATCGTGTCCGTTGCGTCGGAATCATTATTTTCCGAGTTCAGGACTCTGATTCATCTCAGCTCGCGAGACGCTCGCACTGCGCTATCATTCCGATGTAACGCAATTGGATATGACAACTGACAACTGACAACTGACAACTGACAACTAACAACTGACAACTGACTAATTACCATTTAGGTTGACTTTCTATCAGAAGTGTGGTAGCGATGCTGTCTATCGGCTTTGAGAAAAAGTATCCTTGTCCGTATTCGCATTGCAGTGCTCTGAGTAAATTAAGCTGTTCGCTGGTTTCGATTCCTTCAGCAATTACATCCATACCTAAATGGCTGGCTAAAATTAAAATAGTTTGTACAATCGCTTCGTTGCCTTCATCTTCAGTCATGCGGCTGACAAAAGCTCGATCGATTTTTAAAGCGTCAGTTGGAAAAGTGTGCAGGCGGCTCAAAGAAGAATAGCCAGTGCCGAAATCGTCAATATATAATTGAATTTCTAAATTTTTCAATTCCGCGAGGATAGCGACGGCAGATTCGGCATTCTCCATGATGACGCCTTCAGTAATTTCTAACTTTAAAGTGCGGGGGTCAAGCTGAGTTTCTTGTAAAATTTCGCGAATGCGATCGATTAAATCGGGTTGCTTAAATTGTTGGTTAGAAAGGTTGACGCTGACAGTCAACGGCGGATTGGTTGGGAATTTTTGGTGCCACTCGTGGATCTGATGACAAGCCGATCGCATCATCCACCAGCCAATAGGTATAATCAATCTAGTTTCTTCTGCTACTAAAATAAACTCGCCGGGAGATACGACACCCCGCAGCGGGTGATACCACCGCAGCAGGGCTTCAAAACCCCTGATTGTACCGCTAGTTAGAGAAACGATGGGCTGATAGTAAAGCTGAAATTCCTCGGAGTCTAAAGCGCGCCGCAGGTCGTTTTCCAGTTGCAAAAGGGCGACGGCACGAGTGTGCATACTCAAGTCAAAAACTTCGTGGCGAGCTTTGCCCAATTCCTTAGCATGATACATGGCAGCATCTGCATCTCGGAGCAGTTCTTCCGGTCGATCGTACAACATGGGGAACGGGGCATTGCGAACAGGAGAGTCAGAAGATAAGCAAGACAAAGAAGTTTCCCGATCGAGATTTCCCAGATTTTCGGGACTCGACAGTTTGCTGGTTTCCCTTGGATACGGAGGATAACCAGAACAAACAATCCCAATGCTAGCACTGGTAAAAACTTGATATTCGTTAAGGTAAAAAGGCTCTGCCAGTTCCGCCTGCACTCGTTCGGCAATCTGGATCGCATCCTCGGTGTTTTTGATATTTTCGAGCAAAATAGCGAATTCGTCGCCGCCGAGACGAGCAACAGTATCTCCAGCGCGCAAACAGGTTCCCAGGCGCTGCGCGATCGCGATCAGCAACCGATCCCCCACTAAATGCCCCAAACTGTCGTTAACAACCTTAAAGCGATCGAGATCGATAAACAGCACCGCAAACAAAATCTCCGGGCGGCGTTTTGAAAGGTCGATCGCGTGCCCCAAGCGATCCATAAATAAAGCTCGGTTGGGCAAACCCGTTAGCATATCGTGCAAAGCATCGTGTACTAACTTATCTTCTGCTATTTTGCGGAGGGTAATATCTTCGACAGTACCTTCGTAGTAAAGTAAATTTCCGTCAGGGTCGCGAACTGCCCGGCCGTTCTCGGAAACCCAGATAGTAGTGCCGTCAGCGCGGTAAACTTGGGACTCGAACTCAGACACAAAACCGTGTTTTTCGATCGCGCGCAAAAACTCGCTGCGGCGGTTGGGATCGACGTAGAGTTGGCGGTCTATGTCTTGGATGTTCGCGATCAATTCGGCGGCCGACTCGTAGCCATAAATTCTTGCCAAAGCAGGGTTAGCGCTGAGGTAGCGCCCGTCGGGCGTGGTCTGGAAAATTCCTTCGATCGCATTTTCAAAGATGCTGCGGTATTTCTCTTCAGCCTGTTGCAGCGCGAATTCTGCCTGCTTGCGATCGCTGATATCGGTCAACGTGCCGAGATAGCCTAGAACTTCCCCGCTTTTGGTCATTTCTGGCACTGCTTGCCAAAATACCCAGGTTGTGAAGTCACCGTTGCAAAAGCGGTACTCTAACTTACAGGGTAGCTTGTCAGTGACAGCGCGATACCACTGGCTCAAAACACGCTCGCGGTCTTCGGGATGCAAACTTTGCGCCCAACCTTCGCCTAGTGCCTTTGGCGCAGTCAGCCCCGCCATCTCCAAAAATCGCTCGTTGACGTACAAGCAATCTCCAGCAGCGTCGGCGCGGAAAATCCCGACAGGCAGTATTTTTGCCAAGGTGTAATAGCGGTATTCGCTTTCTAGCAGCGCGCTGGCAGCTACTTTAGTCTCTGTGATGTCAAACATTGCGCCTTGAAGAATCACAGACTTGCTTGCTTCATCGCGAACTGCAGTCGCTCGATCGCGGAACCAGACGACTCGGCCGTTGCGGGCGATCGCGCGGTATTCTGAAACCAGCGACCCCTCGCAGAAGATATCTTCTCCATCGCAGAATTTCTGTGTAGCGTTTTCCGCTAACACGCGGTCACGGTCTTCTGGGTGAACGAGTTTCAGCCACAGATCGGGATCGGCTCTCCATTCGGCTACAGAATAACCTAGAAAAGTCTCGATTTGCGGGCTGATGTAAAGTTTGGCAGCCTTGCGGTTGAGGGGAGAAATGTAGGTGACAGCAGGCATTTGTTCTACCAGGGCGCAGTATTTCGCTTCTACAGTGGACAGTGCTGCTTCTAGGCGCTGCCGCTCTAATTCGGCGGCGGCCCGTCCGGCAAAGATGCTGAGAATTAATAGGAATTTGGCAAGATGTGCTTCCACCAGGGGGCGATCGTGGAAAATACAAATAATGCCTAAAGGTTCGCCGTAAGAGTTTTTCAGCAAGACTCCCAGGAAACTGCGCGCACCTGTCATCACCGGTCTGCGGTCTTCTGGAAAGGTTTCCCAGAGGTAGTCGGGACAGGAATACATTCCCCCCTCCAGCACCCGCGCTTCGGGAGTATTGGCGATGTCGCACTCAAAGTTTGGCTGCTGCTGTCCGCCGCTCCAAAAACTGATAAGTTGCAATCTATCGGCAGCAGCATCGATGCGTGGCTTCGACTTAATCGATTTGGCAGCGGCGGCGGTGCGAACTCCGAGTGCTGAGGCTAAGTGGCAAACTAAGGCATCAAAGAATTCTGCTCCCCCTGGCGACTCAATACCTGCTAGGATTTCGCCCAGCAAATCTTCCTCTAATTGCTCGGAAGGAGTAACTTTGGGAGGATTCTCGGCATTCGGGCGATCGGGATTTTCCCCCATCGAACCCGAAATGCTCAGACTTAGGGTTTTGCTGGTTCCAGACTCCACCACAGGCGAAGAATTCACAGTTAGGCGCTGTTGCTTGGTCAAGAATACAGCGTGTCCAATACCTAAAACTTTACCCAAGAAGTTGTCAGTTGCCGACCACAGATTTGAGTTGGAGGAAATCAAAAACTTTTTCCGCATTTTCAATCCTCCAGATAAATCGTCGGGTTTTAATTCTGCCAACTGCCGTTGCTCGTCGGCTAGCGGTAGACTAGATGGCCTTGGCCGACACTTGAGATAAATCGCGGACACCACGGCTAAAGTCGCCGATAATCCCAGAAGATATGCAACAATCTCAAAGTAAAAAAATAAATCTCGATCGAACATTGATTAGCACCGCTCGACAAATATTGTAGTTATCTGAAGCCAATCTATTTAAAAATAACTAAGTATCGTCACGGATGGGTAACGAATACAATGTCAGACCGCCGTGAAGGCGACAAGAGAGTTAACTGTTCCCAAAAAACCGGGCAATACTTGACATTACCGAACTTTTTGTGGTTTTTTCGTACAGGCTGAACCCGTACAGGTGAAATTGCAAACACATATATACGGTTGTGGCACTCCTCTAAGGGGGTGAGTTTGGGTTTACTTTTTTAATCATCTTTAACGCTGCATTCACATCAGCATCAATCCGACTTTCACTCCTAGACCGAAACGACCCGCGTTTACCGCTCTTACCCTGGTAAGACTCTTGCTTACCTACAGGCCCTAAATCCCCAAATCTGCACTTATTTGTATAGTATGCTTGTGTAACTATTACCTTGCTACCGACTAACTCAGTTTTGCAAGTAATAAATTTTACGATTTGGGTAGGAGTAATTACTCCAAAATAGTGATGTTGTTTTTCTATTTTGATATTTTTTTTACCCCTCACGTTTATGCCAATCATTAACTGGATTATTTTCTCATGCCCCAACCGCTTCACAATCAAACTGCAGGTTTGATGAAGGTAGTTTTCTAACCGCTTGTTTCGATTAAACGTAATTGGCTGGCTTGGGCGCGCTATATATTTTACCAGATCGACTTTTGACAGTAAAAATGCTCGGCGCTGATTGAAACCTTGATTAATTGATGGGAAATGTTTTTGACAGTAAATAGTTGAGGTAAATGTTGGCTTATTAGATGCCAAAACGACGAGGCGATCGCTCCCCAAATCTCTACTCGATCTGAGGATATAATTTAAATTCACCAATGTTACAGGCTTTTGATTGGCAACCTCAAAAAAGTATAGCGCTGTTGCAGGAACTACCCTGACCTTTATGACATCTTGGGACTCTGTAAAAATTATAAGGTCACTTTGAGATAAATGAATTAGTCCCTTATTGGGGTTTATTTCCCTTTTTTCTATGGATTGGTTATCAGAAGTGAACAAGTTACGCGTACTGATTTTATGTTTGTATTGGGGGAGGCTGGGGAGGGAAGAAAATCGACGTAGACCTCGGTCATAATCTATTCTTGACTGGTGGCAATCCCCGCCATCGCGAACAACTTGTTTGAGAACTTGCTGGCTAATTTTAGCAGGGAATGATTGAGATCCGTCTCTAGGTTTTAAGATGGCAATTAACTGTCTGATAATTCTATTGCTACCAACTTGAAATTCGGAAGTTAAAAAGTGTTTCCTCATAAATATTTACCACGGACGCAGTTTTTTATTGAAAATATAAATTATTAAACAGTTTATAAAACTGGTGCTGACGGTCTATGTAAGGCCTTTCAACAACAATCATAAATTTTGGGATAAAGGAAAACTTTTTGGTTGCTTTGCTAAGCAATATACAATAAAGTCTAGGGATTATCCGATCTAGTGTAACACCCATGATGAAAGCCATCGTTTTTCAAACCCCCGGAAGCCCGTCCGTATTGAAACTGCAAGATATCCCAACCCCTACTATACAAACAGAAACTGAAGTTTTGGTACGGTTGCGAGCGGCGGGTATCAATCCGATAGATACTAAGTTGCGATCGCGCGGCACTTTTTACCCCGAGAAAACTCCTCACGTTTTGGGGTGCGACGGTGCTGGAGTCGTAGAGGCTGTCGGTGCTGGCGTGCAAAGTTTCCAAGTGGGAGATGAGGTTTTTTTCTGCAATGGCGGTTTGGGGGGGTCGATCGGTACTTATGCTGAGCTTGCCGTTGTAGACCAACGCTTTCTCGCCATCAAGCCTGCTGCTTTAAGTTTTGCTGAGGCGGCGGCGGCACCGTTAGTTTTAATTACAGCTTGGGAATCGCTGTACGATCGAGGGCGCTTGCAAGCCGGCCAAAAAGTGCTGGTTCAAGCTGGTGCCGGCGGTGTCGGCCACGTCGCGGTACAGTTGGCGAAGTTGCAGGGGGCAGAGGTTTGCACGACTGTTAGTTCTGAAGCAAAAGCCGAGTTTGTAAGGCAGTTGGGTGCAGATTCAGTTATTTTATACAAAAATACCAATGTTGTCGATGAGGTTTTGAGTTGGACTCAAGGACAAGGAGTTGATTTGGCTTTCGATACTGTCGGGGGAGAAACTTTTTACCAAACTATTCCGGCTGTGAAGATTTATGGAGATTTGGTAACTATTTTGGAACCCGATCCGGCTTTGGGAAATTTGAAAACAGCGAGAATGCGAAATCTGAGAATTAGTCTGGAATTAATGTTAACACCGATGCTGGAAGGTTTGGTGGAGGAACAGGAACAGCAGGCTCATATTTTGCAGAAGTGTGCTCGTTTGTGCGATCGCAACTTGCTAAAAATTCACGTCAGCAAAACGTTTCCTCTCCCAGAAGCGCGAGCCGCTCACGAACTGTTAGAAACAGGCTCAGTAACCGGTAAAATAGTGCTTGAAATCGCGGGTGGTTAAAATTGCTGGTTGAAAAATCGCGGGCGATTTGAAAAGACCGTTGGCGAATTAAAAAAGGGTGAAACCAAACATCCCACAATCATCCCAGGAAAGCTATAGCAATCATTGCAGGAGCCGTAAAAAGATGTAGGGGTAGCGCCTTTCTTTGCCTGCGGCGACCTCATGGGGGCAACCACGCGGGGAAGATATCCTACAAGAATTACACAAATGATACGAGGATTGCTATATAAATAAGAGCGAAAACCGCATAGGGAAAATGCTACGTGGAACAGGCAGGAAAGCCCGTCATCAACAGGCTTTCCTGCCTGTTCCACAATAAATCCACTCTTTGTGGAACAGGCTTTCCGGCCTGTTCCACAAAGTGGTGCAAGTTAAAAAACATTAGAAAGTAACTTATAAATCAAGCTAAAAATAGCTGTTCCAGCGATCGCACCCAAAGCACCCAACCATCCCGCAAACAACACGCCAGCGATCGGAGAATTCGGATAAATTGCAACTGCAGCCGTCTGTAAAGCCGGGAAAAACCACAGCAAAGCCACAGTACCTGCACCAATAATCAACATCTCAGTTTGTTCGATCGCCCTGCGGTACTGGCCGTAAATCAAACCCGCCACGATCGTACCCAACAATCCGATACTCAAGCCAGGAGAGGGCAGCAAACTCGTCAGGGCGATCGCCAGCACCCCCGCCTCAAAACCCGTAAACGCCGCCCCCGACAAAACCTCCCAAATCGAAAAAGCCCTTCTCGGCGGAGGTTGCAGCCCAGACGGAGGAGTTGCAGGAACAGGCACAGGAGGCTGCTGAGTCGGCGGTAGCTGCTGAGTCGGTAGGGGAGTCGGAGTCCTGACTGTCGGCGGTGTCACGACCCTCGCAGGCTGTTGAGAATTGTATTTTAGAGCCGCTTCCACCTCCGCTGCCGATTGAAAGCGCTGGCTGGGAGCTGATAATAACATTCGATCGAGAACGTGAGCCAAACCCGAACTTACCTGCACCCGCGAATGCCAATTCCACTCATTTCTATAACTATCAAACAACTCCGCCGGCTGCAAACCGCTCAGCAAAGTAATACAAGTCACAGCCAAAGCATACAAATCCGTTGCCGGATAAACTTCTTGCCCGCTCATCTGTTCTGGCGGAGCGTAACCCAAAGAATAAATACCAGTCGAAGCTTTTGCACTCCCAACGCTTTGTGTTACTTGTTTAACAGCCCCAAAATCTAATAAATAAAGCCGACCGTTTTTACCCCGCATAATATTAGCAGGTTTAATATCCCGGTGAATCGAACCGCGAGAGTGCACAAAGTCTAGAACCTTCAAAATTTCCCGCAGTACCTCCACCGTTTCTGCCTCCGAAAACCTGCCTTTTACAGTTAGTTCATCCTCCAAATTTTTACCGTCAATAAATTCTTGAACCAGATAGAAAAACCGATCGTTTTTTCCCGGCTGCAAACTCGCAACAGTCAGCTCAAAAAAAGCCAGCAAACTTGGAATTTGGGAATGTTCGTTTCCCAGTTCTTCCAGCACCGCCGCTTCCCGTTCAAACAGAGTTTGAGCGATTTTTAGTTGTGCCGGAGTCAGACTTGCCGACGGCTGCAAAAGTTTAGCAACGCACTGCCGCATCGCGGGAGTATAGCGGTCTCTGGCCAAAAAAGCCGCCCCAAAACCGCCTTGACCCAACAACCTCACGGGCAAATAGCGCCCGCTCAAAATTAGAGGCATCCCGCAAGTAGTGCAAAACTTTTGCTGCACGGTTTTGAGCAGCAAACTGTCATCGAGGTCGGGAAAATAGTTTTGAGGACGCGGGCAGCCCGGTCGGGTGCAGTAAACTTCCATTTTATTTTGCTAAGAAGAAGAAAGAGAGAAGAAGGAAGAGGGAAGAAGGAAGAGGAAAGAGGGAAGAAAAAGCGATTGTTAAATCAGATTCCAATTTCTCAACTAACCGCGAACTGCTAACTGCCAGCGACCTAAGAGATTAACTTCCTGCCGAGTTGGGAGTTGCTATTTCTATGAATCCCAAATCGATCGCGGGGGATTCTTTCTTCTCCTGGAGGGTCGAATAAGTAGCAAATTGGGGCAAAATTTCATTGCTGAAAGCCTCTGCTGCTTTAGAACGGTAGCGGTTGGGGTTGTAAATTAGCGACAAAATCCGAGTTACCACAACTTCGTCCATTTGAGATTTGTGCAAGACGCCCATTAGCAACTCTTTTTCGATCGCCGAAACCGACACAAAAGCAGCTCCCAGCCCCGACTGAACGGCATTTTTAATTGCTTCGATCGAATTTAGCTCCATCTCGATTTTCAGGCGGCGCGTGTCAATGCCGCAACGAGTCAGTACCTGATCTATGACTTTGCGGATAGTAGACTGCGAATCGAGGGATATAAACTGCAATTTGTAAAGGTCTTCTTTTTGGATTGTTTCTTGTTGTACCATCGGGTGAGATGGAGGAAGAATCAGAGCCAGTTCGTCCTCAGCGTAAGGAACAATTTCTAAAGCTTCTACAAGTTCGGTAGGAATTTCTCCGCCAACAATTGCCAAATCGATTTGCCCGTTGGCCACACTCCACGCCGTGCGGCGGGTCGAGTGAACGTGAAGCTGTACTGCTACATCCGGGTATTTTTGGCGAAACATCCCGATCATCCGGGGCAGCAAATACGTCCCGGTTGTTTGAGAAGCACCCACGATCAAAGTACCGCCTTGGAGATTTTGCAAGTCTTCCAGAGCTCGACAAGTTTCCTGGCAAAGCGATAAAATTTTCTCGCCGTAACTCAGCAGCAGGTGTCCGGCTTCGGTAAGTTGCGCCCGCCGCCCCCCCCGGTCAAACAGCGGCACGTCCAACTGTCTCTCTAAGTTTTGCACCTGCAAGCTAACTGCTGGCTGGGATACATAGAGGCTGTCCGCGGCGCGTTTGAAGCTTCCTTCAGAGGCGATCGCCTTGAGAATGCGTAACTGGTCTAAAGTGAAAGGAAGGTCAGACATATATCTAAATTGTCAGTTGGTGTAGGGGCGGGTCTTCTGTCAATCTTTGCAGTCAATCGACAAGCTGGTTCGATTTGGCGTGCAAAAGTCGGAGTTGACTTCGATGTCAGTCATTTGGCTGCAACAGACGCAACCTTACAGCCAGTTTTTCTCGTCCTCCGTCCTCTGTCTTTAGTTGTTATCCGGTCACTAATGACTGATGACTGATGACTGATGACTCATAACCGCTGAATGCTCCCATAGATACTTTGTGACACAAATTGGCCTTGAATCAATAACTTTTCTTAATATTTGCAATGACGATCGACTTGGCGCTCGACTCCCACTTAGTTATTCTGGGCCTGTTACTGGTTTTTGCGATCGCCCACAGCGGTTTAGCAGCCCTCCGGCCTCGAGGTGAAAAGCTGATCGGGCCGAGACTTTACCGGGTTTTGTTTGCCCTTGTCAGTTTGCCGCTAGCCGTCATTCTGATTGTCTACTTTTTCAACCACCGCTACGACGGCCTGCAGCTTTGGCAAGTACAGGGAGTACCCGGAGTTAAACCTGCAGTTTGGATACTTTCGGCAATTTCCTTCCTGTTTCTGTACCCAGCAACTTTCAACCTCCTAGAAATTGCCGCCGTCCAAAAGCCCCAAGTTCACCTCTACGAAACTGGCATCATTCGCATCACCCGTCACCCGCAAATGGTGGGACAAGTGATTTGGTGCGTGGCCCACACCCTGTGGATTGGCACTAGCTTTACCCTCGTCACTTCCATCGGTTTGGTACTTCACCACCTGTTCGGAGTGTGGCACGGCGACAGGCGGCTTCAGGCTCGTTTTGGAGAATCCTTTGAAACCATCAAATCTCGAACCTCAATTATTCCATTTTCGGCAATTCTACAAAAGCGTCAAACCCTTGATATGCTTGAGTTTCTGCGCCCTTCCTATGTGGGTGTAGTCATTTTTACGGGCCTGCTGTGGAAAATTCATCCTTTTTTGATGCGTGTCACTAAGAACATATACTGGTAGCATGATCCCTAGGATAGAAAAAAAATTATTAAATTTTGAGGGCTCATGGTGTTGTCGGTTAGCGAACGCACTTTTGCACAAGAGGTGTTTCAAGCCTCTACCCCCGTTTTAGTTCACTTTTCGGCTCCTTGGTGCGGTTTGTGCCGCGCGATCGACCCCACGCTTAAGACTTTTGAGGCACAGTGGGCAGAAAAAGTCAAGCTCGTAGGGGTGAATGCCGATCAATGTTTCAAGTTAGCCCACACTTATCGGCTGACCAGTCTGCCCACGCTGATTTTGTTTGAGGGCGATAAAGTTCGATTTAGATTTGAAGACTACCAAGGGCGCGAGGAACTGCGGCGGACTCTGGATTCCTGGATGCTGGCGGCTCACGTAGCTTCCCCATCTCAACGGCTGCAACTTCAGGAAGTAGCCAACAGGTAACGGCTGCAAGCGATTCGGCTTTTAGGTAGAAAGCAGAAGCAATTCTTGATTTGTCGATCGGCCCTCTGAACGCCAAATATCGCAGTCCTGAACGCAGAAACAGTGTTTTTTACAGAAATATAGTGTGGATCGCCAGGGGTATCGGTTAAAAAAACAGGTTTCTGGATTTCTTTCTGTCCAAGACGGTCTCAATTTGTGGATCTATATTTGGGCATAGATTTAAGGCTAACTAGATCGATCGGCTCGGGAAAATAGGCAGTAGGTCTCAAGCATTGTCGAGCGACAATGCTTGAGAATTACAACAAGTATTTATGCCGGGTCGCGCAGGCGTGTGTCACAATTGTTTACAGTTTTGGCAATATCTAGTAGAAACTTTAAACTACCTATCAGTCATGGAACTGCTTTATCAATACGCTTGGCTGATTCCAGTCCTGCCGCTGGCAGGCGCAATGCTAGTAGGTCTAGGCTTAATCACCTTTAACCAGGCAACCAACAAACTCCGACAAGCGAATGCGATATTAATCGTTTCGGCGCTCGGAGGGTCAATGGTACTCTCTTTCGCATTGCTGTGGAGTCAACTACAGGGCCACGCACCCTACACCCGCAGTATTCAGTGGGCTTCTGCAGGCGACTTCTCGCTGAATATGGGCTATATCATCGACCCCCTGACGGCGGTAATGCTGGCGATCGTCACCACGGTCGCCTTTTTGGTGATGATTTACACCGACGGCTACATGGCTCACGATGACGGGTACGTGCGCTTTTACGCCTACCTGAGCATCTTCAGCGCCTCGATGTTGGGTCTCGTAGTCAGCCCGAACATCGTTCAGATTTACATTTTTTGGGAACTCGTAGGTATGTGTTCGTACCTGCTAGTCGGATTTTGGTACGATCGCAAACCCGCTGCTGACGCCTGCCAAAAAGCTTTTGTCACCAACCGCGTCGGCGACTTCGGCCTGCTGCTGGGCATCCTCGGCATTTACTGGGCCACCGGCAGCTTTGAATTTGAGGTGATGGGCGAACGCCTGCACTCCTTAGTCGAATCCGGCGCCCTTTCGGCGACTCTGGCGACAATCTTCGGCGTCCTCATATTTTTGGGGCCGGCCGCCAAATCCGCTCAATTCCCCCTCCACGTTTGGCTGCCAGACGCAATGGAAGGCCCGACACCCATTTCAGCCCTGATCCACGCCGCGACGATGGTAGCCGCCGGCGTCTTCCTGATCGCTCGGATGTACCCCGTGTTTGAAGGGCTGCCGGCAGTCATGAATTTGATCGCCTGTACCGGCTGTTTTACGGCATTTCTGGGGGCTTCGATCGCGATTACCCAAAATGACATCAAAAAAGGCTTAGCCTACTCCACCATCTCCCAGCTCGGCTACATGGTGATGGCAATGGGCGTCGGCGCTTACAGTGCCGGACTTTTCCACTTGATGACTCACGCTTATTTCAAAGCAATGCTGTTCCTGTGTTCGGGTTCAGTGATTCACGGTATGGAAGCAGTTGTAGGCCACAACCCCGCTCTCGCTCAAGATATGCGAGTCATGGGCGGCTTGCGGAAATATATGCCGATTACCGCTTCTTGCTTTTTAATCGGAAATTTGGCAATCTGCGGCATTCCACCGTTTGCTGGTTTTTGGTCAAAAGACGAAATCCTCGCCAGCGCCTTCGCAGCAAATCCCGCTTTGTGGGCTGTTAGCTGGTTGACGGCCGGGATGACCGCGTTTTATATGTTCCGAATGTATTTCAGCACCTTTGAGGGCGAATTCCGGGGAAATGACAGCGCCATCAAGCGGCAACTCCTGCAACCCGGTGTTGTTTTCGGCCCTGGAGCGATGAACGTTAAGGAATTGGCCTCAACTGGCGAAAGTCACGACGAACACGACCATTTGCCTCACGAATCTCCTCTGACAATGGCTCTGCCGTTAGTGTTGCTGGCAGTACCTTCTGTGTTTATCGGTTTTCTCGGTACGCCGTTTGCCAATTATTTCGAGCAGTTTGTTCGCGCTCCGGGCGAGTCTCTCGAAGAAGTTTTGGCACACGCTGCTGAGTTCAATTTGACGGAATTTTTGATTATGGGCGGCAGCTCTGTAGGTATTGCTTTGCTGGGCATTACTTTGGCTTCCCTGATGTATTTGAGCCGTAAAATTGACCCAAGTGCGATCGCCCAAAAAATCAAACCGCTTTACGAGTTCTCCCTCAACAAGTGGTATCTCGACGATATCAACGAATTTCTCTTCGTCAAAGGCAGCCGCCGTTTGGCGCGGCAAGTCATGGAAGTTGATTTGCGGGTTGTCGATGGTGCAGTCAACCTGACCGGTTTGGTCACGCTAATTACCGGCGAAGGTTTGAAATACTTTGAGAGCGGTCGCGCTCAGTTTTATGCCCTGATTGTGTTTGTCGCAGTTCTGGGTTTTGCGATCGTTTCTGGAGTCGGTTAAATCTGTAGGGACACGGTATTGCCGTCTCCTGGGGGTAAGTTTCTGTAGGGTGCGTCGCGATCGACTAATTCAACGCACAGCGACAATTTCATGGCGACGCACCTGACAATATCTGGTGCGTCGCCATGAGATTGTGAGAGATTACCGAAAAATTGGCCAGCGACGCACCCTACTTTCTCAGGACTTGATAAGGGGGGAATAAGAGTATTCTCTCAAAGTCCCCCTTCTTAAGGGGGATTTATGGGGATCTGAACTCGGCTATCGACAAGAGATACAAAGGTTTTGAGGATTAAGTTTACACGATGAAAAGCAATGCCATTTCCCACCATAAGATATTTTAAGAACGGGTATTAGCTCAAAAACTCACAATTGACAATTAGCAAATAGAAATAAATCTTTTATTAAACTTAACTGTTGCGATCGTAGAATTTGTCCAAATAATAGCAAAAAAAATTGTTCCGTCTAAAGAAAGTATAAAATTTAGGCTAAAATTGCAAAAAGGTGTTTAAACCTAATAACTGACGGATCATTTTAAAACGCAATGGATACAGCTAACTTTCCTTGGTTAACAACAACAATTCTGTTTCCCATTGCTGCGTCCTTGCTGATTCCTTTAATTCCCGATAAGGATGGCAAGACGGTGCGGTGGTATGCCCTAATTGTGGGTTTGATCGATTTTGCCCTACTTGTTTACGCTTTTTACACTCATTACGACTTCAGCAATCCAGATTTGCAACTGGTAGAAAGCTATACTTGGGTGCAGCAACTCGATTTGAAGTGGTCGGTGGGTGCTGACGGTTTATCGATGCCCCTAATTTTGCTGACTGGTTTTATTACCACTTTAGCTATTTTAGCAGCTTGGCCGGTCACTTTTAAACCGAAGCTTTTTTACTTTTTGATGTTGGTAATGTACGGCGGCCAAATCGCAGTTTTTGCCGTGCAGGATATGTTGCTCTTTTTCCTGGTTTGGGAACTGGAATTAGTCCCGATTTACCTGATTTTGTCAATCTGGGGCGGCAAGAAGCGCCTCTACGCAGCAACTAAGTTTATCTTATACACCGCAGGCGGTTCGCTGTTTATTTTGCTGGGCGGGCTGACGATGGCGTTTTACGGCGATACTGTGACTTTCGATATGCGGGCGATCGCAGCTAAAGATTACAGCACCAATATACAATTGCTACTGTACACAGGTTTCTTGATAGCTTACGGCGTCAAGCTGCCAATTTTTCCACTGCACACTTGGCTCCCTGACGCTCACGGCGAAGCAACCGCACCCGCCCACATGTTGCTAGCAGGAATTCTCCTGAAAATGGGCGGCTACGCTTTGCTGCGGATGAATGCGGGAATGCTCCCCGATGCTCACGCTGTCTTCGCACCCATTTTGGTAATTTTGGGTGTGGTAAATATTGTTTACGCAGCCTTAACTTCTTTTGCTCAGCGCAATTTGAAGCGGAAAATTGCTTATTCTTCGATTTCGCACATGGGGTTTGTGCTGATTGGGATAGCTTCGTTTACCGATTTGGGAATTAGCGGTGCTATGCTGCAAATGGTTTCCCACGGTTTAATCGGGGCGAGTTTGTTCTTCATGGTAGGTTGCACTTACGATCGCACTCACACGCTCATGCTCGACGAAATGGGCGGTGTCGGGAAGAAAATGCGTAAGGTTTTCGCAATGTGGACTGCTTGTTCTATGGCTTCCTTGGCTTTGCCGGGAATGAGCGGTTTTGTAGCAGAATTGATGGTGTTTGTGGGTTTTGCAACCAGCGATGCTTACAATCCTGTGTTTAAGGTTTGCGTGGTATTTCTAGCTGCTGTCGGGGTGATTTTGACTCCGATTTACCTGCTGTCGATGCTGCGGGAAATCTTCTACGGTCCTGAAAATAAGGAATTGGCGGAACACGAGGAATTGGTGGATGCGGAACCGCGAGAAGTGTTTATTATTGCTTCGCTGTTGGTGCCGATTATCGGTATCGGTTTGTATCCGAAGATGCTGACTCAGGTTTACGATGCAACTACGATACAGTTGACTGCTAAGTTGCGCGATTCTGTGCCGTCGCTTGTGGCTAAGGCTGCTGCGGATAAAACTCTGTCTCTGCGAGCTCCGGCGATCGAGCCTAGCAAGTTGTAATTTGAACTGGATTTAAAAAGGAAACCCCCAAACTTGATTTTTAAAATGGTTTGGGGGTTTTCTATATACCGGATCGAAGCAAGTCGATTAGATTGGGATTTTTAAACCGCAGATTTCAGCAGATAAACACAGATGAACGCTGATGTGATTTTCAGTATTGTCGTTCTTCAAAAAGCATAAAAGAGCATGATAGGCTATATTCGATTTTGCAACTGCAATATAATTAATAGTTGGGCAACATAAAAAGTTCTAGCCTAAGAGGGAGACGGAAAAATGAGTGACGACATACTTGGCTTGAAAGATGCGGTGGTGCTCTCAGCGGAAAGCATGAATAGCGATGATATCCGCGCGACGATCCAATCAAATATTGACTTTGTGAATGCACTATTTGAAGAGCTTCTGAATGTCTCAGAAATTTCTCACGACGCACTCCTGAGTTACTACGTTGATTACTACCTCGCGCAGGTAAATAATGGCGGTTTTGCTCAGTTTGTCTATAACACAAGGTGGGAGCCTGCGGTCATCGCGCTAGTTAAAGAAGGCCTTCAGCAAATCGGCGCGACACAACATACCGATCTTTTTGCACAAGGAGAGGCGCTGGTTACAGCAGGAAAGACAAAGTTAGAATCGTTCTTTTCGAGTGGGTTATTCGGCGAAAATGCTGAGAGAGACAGGCTAAATGGCATAAATGAGGACTTTTATTCGATCGCACAAGAGGAGAGTCTCGAACGATTAAATGCTAACTGGTTAAAAGCGCGCCCCGGGCTGATTGTTGTACCAGAAGCTCGAATCCAACAGGAAGTCACTCGACGAGCATTGAGTATTTCCGATCGCGATGCCCGGCTCGCCCAGGCCCGTGCTGCCGAGCCGAGATACATTAAACTGATACGAGCCTTGTGCGATGCAGCCGGCCATACGCTTGAGCGCGTTGCGGCAGGCGATACTATGAATGAGTACGGTGGCAAAAGAATACTCGCTTGGCACTTTATTACTGACAACGGGCATCACTTCATGGTGGAGGCTGACGGGAAGGCAATGATGTTTTCTGGAAAGTCCAAGGAACAGATTGCGGAGCTGGTAGTGGTATAACTATGCGGCAAAATTAATAGTTAGGTTGATGTACTATCTTTTTTAGTCTTTACTCTTAATTGTTCTGGTTTCTATACTTGCTAAAATAAGCGATAATAAATAATATGCCATTTTCATTATAAGAGAATGCTAGCGATGACTGATTTACTTGAGCGTGCGTTAGCGAAGCTTGCAGAAGAGGCTCGCTAAGTTGAAAACCTTGTCTGCAAGTGAACAAGATGCGTTAGCGAAGCTTGCAGAAGAGGCTCGCCTCAATGATTTTGGAAGAACTTCAAGATGCTCTAAGATGCGATCGAGCATTTTCCCGTTCTCCTGATACTCTTGCTAAACTTGCATCGCCCGCAATGGCTGACTATCACGCAGGTAAAACGGAATAACTCGATCCAGAAACATTGTGAAGTAGTGAGCTATCATATCCATAATAGGATCAAAAGTTACAAAAAAGAGGGAATGTATGCAAACAATCCTTTTGAGTCGTGAAGAAGTCGCTCGTCGTGCGAAACATTTGTATGAGAGCACCATCCGCCAAAAAATTGAATTAGAAGAGAATATTGGCAAGATGGTCATCATTGATATTGAAACAGGCGACTACGAAGTTGATAAAACTGGGCTAAAAGCCGCACGTAGTCTGATGGCAAAGCATCCGTATGCTCGACTTTTTGGCATTCGTATTGGTTACAATGTGGCTGCTTCGTTGGGTGGTGTAATGGAGCGTGTCAACAAGTGATTTCTGGTATTGTGACCGATCGGCACGCGATCGCCCTTGTTGACGTTTCTCCTCCCAAGCGGCTCTACTTTCCCGATCGAGTTTGTCATAGATACGGGCTTCACTGACTACCTATGTTTGCCACCGGAGGCAGTTACCTGACTGGGGTTGCCGTTCCTGTACGATATGCCTGTAAACTTAGCAGATAACAGTGAAGTCCTAGTAGCAGTTCACGAAGCAATCATCCTTTGGGACCGGGAAGAACGAGAAGTTCGTGTATTTGCTACAGGGCGAAGGCCTCTGATTGGAACTGCTTTGCTGGACGAGCAAGAACTTGTGATTCAGTTCACTGAGGGGGGGTTAGTGACGATTGATGAGTTGTAGTTTCAACGCTCGATCGCAATACCCAATACATTAAAAATACCAGTAGGTCGATCGCTCTTTAATTCGGTGCGATCGCTCTCTTAATTTCTATCCTTATTGTTCGGCCAAGAGTGCGATATTTGTCAAGGTCGATCGCACCCTCGCAAGTTGTAATTTGAACCGGATGGGAGGAAGAAAACCCCAAAACCCGTTTAATAATCTAGGTTTTGGGGTTTTCTAGATTTTTTTTTGAGCGAGCTTTTAGGATTCTTATTACTTTTGTTTTGCCCCAACCCAGTAAGTTTTGAAGCAAGGCGCTAAAATCCAATTCAGATACCTATTAAAATACAGATTGCAAGCTTATTGGCTTTCCAGAATGCAAAATCAAGAGTCACCTATTGTTTTCGATCGAGAACGCGCTTCTTCCTACGACAAAAGATTCGCTAAATTGGCTCCGATGCGCGACGCACTTCATTTACTGATCCGCTTTGTACTTTCCGAACTTCCTGCAGATGCACGCATTCTCTGTGTCGGCGCGGGAACCGGCTTGGAATTGATTTATCTGGCTCAAGCGTTTCCACAGTGGCAGTTTACTGCGGTAGAGCCTGCGGCACCGATGCTTGACATCTGTCGCCAACGCGCCGAAGAGTGCGGTATCGCCTCACGTTGCACTTTTCACGAAGGCTATCTCGATTCACTCCCCGCATCGGACTCTTTCGATGCGGCGACTTGCCTTCTGGTTTCTCACTTCTTTATGCAACAAGATGAGCGGCGCAACTTTTTCAGTCAAATTGCTTCACGACTTTGCCCTAACGGATATTTGGTCAGTGCCGATATAGCTTCCGATATGTCTGCTTCAGCGTACCAAAGCCTTTTAGAGGTTTGGCTGCGAATGCTGAGGTATTCCGAAGTGCCTGCTGAGGAGATTGAAAAGTTTCGTGCTTCTTATGGTCGAAATACTGCTGTGCTACCGCCACTTGAAGTCGAATCAATAATTGCATCCAGCGGCTTTGATACACCTGTATTGTTCTTACAAACCCTGCTCATTCATGCCTGGTATGCTAGGCGAACACCACCCTCGCTAGCAGTGTAGTTATCAACAGCCGCAGAAAAATCTCGTGAAGTGGACTGACCAAAACCAAGTGTGAGGTTGCAAATTTTTCTGGAAGCGCCAGAACCGAGTCGCGCCGAAGAGCGATCGCAATACTCAATACCCAATACTTTAAAATTACCAGTGGGTCGATCGCTCTTCAATGGGCGTGCGTAAGCGTTGCCCTCGAAGACGATGATCGCACTTGCGGGTTTCTAGCGTTAAGTTTATTGCTGGGTGTTCTGCATCAAGTTGGATGGAGACATTTTTACACTTGGCAAATTATATTTGGTTGCCGAAAGCTGTGCCACCATTTCTGCACGAGACGAAACCTCAAGCTTGCGGAACATTCGCTTCAAAGCTTGCTTCACTGAATTCTCAGTAATCCAAAGTTCCCTCCCGATTCCTGCGTTCGTTCGCCCCAAAGCAACCAATTCGGCAATTTGCAATTCACGAGGCGTTAGGCGTGAAGTCTTGAGAGGTTGGTGTTGGGATTCCCTAGGGGATAGCTTCGCCGCGCGTACTGTTGCAGCCCAAACAGACAAGTGCAAACAGATTGCACTCAAATCGGCTAGATTTTCTGTATCGAAGGCGGGCATTGACCGATCGCGGGTACAACCCACTACACCCATTAATTGACCGCGACTGACAATCGGCCCGGCCATCACGTGCCAATGATCGGGTCGGGGACAAATTACTGTCCAAACCTTGGGAGATGTCACCAATGCTTCGTGGACAGGAGAGTGACGTTCGGCTAAATAACGTGCAACAGGATTGTGTTCGATCGATAGCGCAACTTTCAATGTTTTCTGAAGCTTACTATCTGCTAAAGGAAGTCGATCGAAGAAAAAGATTCCCGATCGTTTAGCTGCAAAATACTCGCCGATTTTGGGCACGACTTGCGATCGCAAATCTTCTTCGTCCTCTACCTGGTCGATCGCTTCAAATAAAAGCTGCAAGGGACTTTTCATGGTCATGCTCTCCAAAAGAGTACCCGATCGAGGTCTAGAAGCATTGCAATACTCGAATTATATTACCCTTGTAATCTCAAAAGCAACTTGACATGACAACAAGTTTGGAAACCGATCGCACTCCCACACGTGGGATACTCATCAGCTTTTATGTGACTTCAATCATCTTTAATGTCTGCTTGATTGCCCAGTTATTAACGGTTGGAGTTGCCTACTTCAATAATCCTGCATGGTGGAATATTCATGTTTGGTTAGTGCGAGGTTATGGAGGATTGTCATTAGTATTGCTGGGATGCTCGTTAATCGCGCCCTTCTCGTGCAGAATACGAAATCTCGCCGCAAGTTTGCCAGTGCTGCTTGGACTGCAATTTGCCAGCATTCATCTCAAAAGTCCTCTTCACCTAGAGATACTCCATCCTCTAATTGGATTTACGTTACTCTATGTTTCTTCAAGCCTTGTACATCGCATAGGGCGCACTTTATCGCCCACCAACTATCAAAACAATCAAATTTGAGAGGTAGAAATGGCGCAAGATACAATCTTCAGCCCCTTCTTTGCAACAGTGTTTCTCACATTCCTCGTCTGGGTGTATATGTACATCCGCCGTATCAGTTTTATCACCAGTAGAAAGCTCACCCCGGATGAACTTGCTGTACCGGGATCACTGGCGCAAATTTCGCCACCAAGCGTATCCAATCCATCGGATAACCTAAAAAACCTGTTCGAGATTCCGGTACTTTTCTATGCGCTTGTCCTGTACCTGTTCATCACAAAGCAGGTGGATACAGTGTATGTGAACACCGCGTGGGTATTCGTTGTGTTTCGCACATTGCATAGCGCTGTCCATTGCACATTCAATCTCATCATACTTCGGTTCTACCTCTACCTATTTGCCACGATCGCGGTATGGTTTATCGCGATCCGCGCAGCACTTATGCACTTTGGCACAATCAATTAACCTCGCTCAAATGAGCTAGAAGTTATTAACAGTCGGCGAACAATGAGGGTGCAGCCAAAAGCCCACCCTGTTTCTGCGTGTATGTTTGGGGTCTTGCGGGACAGTATGCCACTGAACCGATCGGTCATTAGTCATTAGTCATCAGTCATTAGTCAACAGTCAACGGTCAACAGTCAACGGTCAACAATGACGGACTGTGCCACCGGAATCGATATTAGTTTCTAGCCTGATTATTCTGCGAAGAGTCCGATCTTTGTCAAGGGCGATCGCACGATCGCAAGTTTTGATGCGATCGGACTATTACAGGCAAAAAACATAACAATAAAACCCCCAAAGTAAGTTGAAAAAAGGGGTTTGGGGAAATTCGTAGAAGCCCGGAAGCATTCTCATCCGGCTGATATCGTTACCCATCGCGATCTGGGACGGAATTTTTCCATGTGGATGAACCGTGGATTGCAGCAGCCCAGGAACCGCCACAGCAACGAACCCCTCAACTCCCGGAAGCGATTCGCATCGCAAGATCGGCGTTGTGTAGAAGTTATAACCACATTGACCGGCAGATGAATTTGTGGATTTTTATGTGCAGGAATCAGCGGCGATTTCTTGATTTTTGTTGGATTTGGTAATGAACTATAAGCGAAGAGAATAGTTCTATTTTACATTTGTTTAGGGCATTTTTTCAGGGAATGACATCCAGAAAAGTTCTTGCTATCATCGACGAACAAGAGCGTTGAGGCTGCATAAATGACTGGCAAAGCTCAGACCGGGACTAGACAATTATGGCGTAGGTGTTGGTTGACCTTAACTTCATGGCGATCGCTCGGTTTCCTGTGCGTTTTGACACTGGCGGTTAGCCTGATTGTGAATGCCTGTAACCTGGCATCACAGCAACTTGCTCCCTTGCGAGTGGGAATCCTTAGTTGGGCAGGATTTGATATTGCACTTTATGCTCGGGAAGCGGGATTATTCAAACAGCGCGGATTAGATGTGCAATTCATTCGATTTGAGAATAATCAAGATTCAACTCGCGCCATGCTGCGCGGTAATTTGGATGCTAATTTTACCTCTTTGTGGGATGTGATCCAGTCTGATTCGGGGAATGATAAGCCTGTGGTGCTGATGGTAACAAATATTTCTCATGGGGCTGATGGTATTGTGGCTCAACCTGCGATCGAGTCAGTGGCAAACCTTCGCGGTAAAAGAGTGGGCTCGAAACTTGGAACAGTAAATCATCTGATTTTATTGGAAGCCCTCAAGTTGCACCAGATTAAACCCGAAGAGGTCAATATTGAGGATATTTCCAACGAGATAGCGGTTGATTTGATGCAGAGAAAACGTTTAGATGCCGCCGTCATCTGGCAACCGCTGCTAGGGCAAACGGCTCAAGATATTAAGGGTAATATCATTTATACTACTCAGGAAATTGATAGTTTAATAATTGATGCGTTGGCTTCGAGGTCAACTATTACCAGCACGAAAAAAGCTGAATTAAAGCAATTTATTATGGCTTGGTTTGATATTATGAGTGCAGTGGAAACAAAGCCAAATGAAGTATTTCAAAAGGTGGGAAAAAGCCTGGGACAGAAGAGTGAGGCTTTTGCTAAAGATTACGCTGGTCTGAAAAAGGGTGACATTGCTATGCAGCAGCAGATGTTGCTGTCTGGTAGGTTGCCAGAGGCGATCGCTCAAATGGCTGAACTATTAAAATCTGACCCCCGTGCGGGACGGATACCGCGTCAGGATGTGGAGATTAACACTGAGATCGTAACTACAGCAATCAATGAATGGAAATTATGACGAAATTCCTGCATTCCCATAGCTTGTCGCAGCGCTTGCTGGTTAGCGTTGGGTTGTCGATTACCACAGTTGGACTGGCAACTCTGGGCCTTAACTATCGGCTGATGCAGTCTGACTTACAAACGCAAGTTCATAACCGGGCTCAATCAATTACACAATCCCTGGAGTTTTCTACAGAAGGCTTACTAGAGTCAAAGAATAAAAGCATTCTGCGACGGGTTGTGCAAAATTTTGCCACGATGCCCGGTGTGCTGGAAATTGCGATTGTCGATCCATCTGGAATGGCGATCGCCCGCAGTCCTCAGAATACGACTAATGGGCCATACACTTCGATCTATCCACAACTCGCGATCGCGATCGATCGGGCGGCAACCGCAGGCATTGAAGTCAGGCAAGATATCGTCGTAGACAACCAGCCTGCGATCGCCCAAATTCTGCCTTTTAGCAGTACCTTGTTTGGCGCATCTCAACGGCGAGGAGTGGCGATCGCGCTACTCGATCTCAACCAAATGAAGCAAGCAGCCGACAGAACCTTCATTACCTCAACATTGTCATTGTTAGTTGGCATCATCACAATTTTGTTAATCATGGGGCTACTCCTTCAGAAGAATGTATTGCAGCCATTGCGGGCCTTAAACGAAGCTGTTTCTCAAAGTAAAAAAACTGGCATCTTTCCTATGCCAAAGACGATTCCAGCTAACGAAATTCAATTTTTGGCAAGCACATTTGAGGAAGTATTCCGACAATTAGAAATCCACGACCAACTCACCTCCGAAATAGCTCAACGGAAACAAATAGAAGTCACATTACGCGATAGCGAAGCCAGAGAACGAGACAAATCTCAGCAGCTAGAGCAGGCAATAGAGAATTTAAAACGAACGCAAACCCAACTGATTCAGACAGAAAAACTCTCATCATTGGGGCAATTAGTTGCAGGAGTAGCCCATGAAATTAACAATCCTGTCGGCTTCATTCATGGCAATCTAATTCATGTACAATATTATGCTGACAGTCTATTAACTTTGGTACACCTATATCAAAAGCATTATCCAAACCCAATTGGCGAAATTGAAAAAGCAGCAGAAAATATTGACCTAGATTTTTTGCAAGATGATTTACCTAAAATTCTGAGTTCCATGAGAATTGGGACCGATCGCATTCGCCAGATTGTGCTGTCACTCCGCAATTTTTCCAGGATGGATGAGTCAGAATTTAAAGAAGTTGATATCCATCAAGGAATTGATAGCACGCTGTTAATTTTGCAACACCGTCTCCAAGCCCGGCCCGAATATCCAGAAATTAAAGTCATTCGAGACTATGGTGAATTACCGCTAGTTGAGTGTGATGCCGGACAACTTAACCAAGTATTTATGAATATTTTGGCAAACGCTATTGATGCACTCGAAGAAATAAATACTCAAGAGGTAGCTTGCTCGATCGAGAAAAAGCCCTGTTGTATTACAATTAGTACCTCGGTGGTAGATTCGCAATGGGTTAAAATTGCGATCGCCGATAATGGCAATGGAATTCCAGAATCAATTCAAACACAGATATTCAATCCATTTTTTACAACAAAGCCTGTAGGGAAGGGAACCGGAATGGGAATGGCGATTAGTTATCAGATTATTACTGAAAAACACGGTGGGACGCTTAGGTGTTTTTCAACCCCAGAAAAAGGGACGGAGTTTGAGATTTGTATTCCTGTTCAGCATTAGGGGTTGACGGTGGGGAAAGTTTCGATATAATTATTGTTTTTAATACTTGATTGTAAAAATATTATTATCTATCTGTTGGCGATCGCACTTAGTAAGCATAAGAGATTGGCGGCGTTGTTGAGTATTCATAATGGAGAGGCGATCGACCAGGACGAAAATTGACAATCGATTAAAATTGTGCTATAGTTGTTGAAATTAGAGCTAAAAACAACCGCTTACTCTCTACTCTCTTAACTTCCTCTTAACTTCTTAATTATTTAAAAGCTAACTTGTATGTAAACAAAAATTGTGATGGCAAGAAAAACTCACCCAAAGCCAGAAGTTGAGGATGCTTTAAGGTACGCTGAAAAAAATGGATGGCACGTTGATATTGGTGGTTCTCATGCTTGGGGAAAAATAAAATGCCCTTATAACGATAAAGAGTGTAGAAATGGAATTTTTTGTATATCTAGTATTTGGAGTACCCCAAAAAACTCAGGAAATCATGGGAAACAGATTCGTCGAATAGTCGATAACTGCACAAAGCACAACAATGTGAATGATCCTTGCCTAGAGGAGAAATAAAAGATGAACGAGCATGATTTTACTTTGACGTTTAATCTCGAAGATCCCCAAGCAGACCCTGGTGATTTTATTGAGAAGCTATATGAAGGTGGCTGTGATGATGCCTTAATTGGAGTTGGAAATAAAGGATACATCGCACTAAATTTTATCCGTGAGGCATCATCACGTAACGAAGCTATTTGTAGTGCGATTAAGGATGTCCAAAAAGTTATTCCATCCGCTACTTTAATTAAAGAACCACCAGATTTTGTTTGTTTGAGCGATGCAGGTCAAATTATGGAATGCACTCAGCAGAACATTTTGTTATCTTGTTTTAACGTAGCAGATTACTTCATTTGGTTTGCCAATGAAACAGGTTCTTTCCTGAGTAATCTCAAGCTGCAAAAGCTTGTTTACTATGCTCAGGCTTGGCATCTTGCACTCCATGATACACCCCTTTTTCAAGAGGATTTTGAAGCATGGGTGCATGGACCAGTGATACCAGAATTGTATCAGGAGTACAAGAAGTTTGGATGGAAGCCAATTTTGAAAGATGCTCATCCAGAATTACCTGAAAACGTTCGGAATTTTCTGGATGAGGTTGCGAAAGAATACTTTGCCTGTGATGGTTACGAATTAGAGCAAATGACTCATGCTGAAGACCCTTGGAATTTGGCAAGGGGGGAAGATATGCTACCTGATGAACCTTGCAACAATGTGATTAAGCAGCAGTGGATGAAGGAGTATTACAAATCTCGTGTCGAAGAAAATTAAGAAGACTGATGTTGTCAAAAATGGTGCATCAGGTATTAAACTACCAAAGCTGAAGCCACCTCAAGGTATCAGCTTTTCGTTTAAATACTATCAAGACAATCACAATAAATTTTCTTGTATAAAAAAAGAAGTGAGTTTCTGGCTGACTCTACTTGCTCGGTTAAAAGCCCTATCTAGCTTAACCGCTCAAGAGTTTTCAGCGATTGGTAACAGCACTCTCAGATGTCATAAAATTAAGTGGGAAGATACCAGTGAAACTGGGTTTGGTATGCCCAATGAAGAACAATTAGTTGATACACCTTATCAGTTCTCCCTCTCTGCAAATGAGCATGGTAGGGTTCATGGTTTCTTTATTAAAGAGACTTTTTATATTGTTTGGCTAGATCCAGATCATCTACTTTACCCTGCCAAATAGAAAAACTCACAAAAAGGTTAACTTACCCTTTACCCCTTTCTCCTTTCAACCTTAAAAACATCCTCAATCGTTTTCCCCGCCGTTTTCTCCTCCCACTCCATCGCCATCAAAAAACTCTCAGCAGACTGAGTTTCCACCACATCAACCCCCCATTCTCCCGGTTGCAGCGCATCAGCATCGCTACTCAAAGGAGGAGTTTTCTTCAATCCCGCTAAAATCAAAATATCAGGAAAAGAATCATCAGTTTTCCCCTGACTCATCCGCTTGTCCAGCAAACTTTGAGCACAAAATTCTCCCACTTGAGGCGGAGAAAAAGCATCAGTAGAAAACAAAACTTCTACCATCCAATGCGGATGATTTAATTGACGACACTTAATCTCAGGATATTGACTTAAACCATCCGCAAATACCCGAGTAAATTCTTCCCTACTTAAAGTGGGAAAAACACCCTCTGGCATATCAAAATTATGAGAAAGCAACATCCGCCCCGTTCCATATTCAGTCATACTTTTAGTTACTTAATTTGAGAAATTGCTAACTTAATCACACCTTGAATCCCCGCTTCTGACTCCTTTGCCAATGCAGCTTGTAGCGGTTCGATCGCAGCCCGATCGCCCACTTTCATCAAAGACAAAGCCGCCGCCCTGCGAGTTTCCCCATCACCGCTATCCAGCAACTCAATCAGATTAGGAATTGCCGGTTTATAAGCCAGATTTCCTAAAGCAGCCGCCGCCTCACAGCGCACATCAACATCAACATCCGTCAGAGACTTAACCAAAATCTCGAATAATTCATCCTTCGGTTCTTCCTGTGCAACCTTCGCGATCGCACCCACCACCGCACCGCGCACCACAGGCGAATCAGACGCGATCGCCCGATACAAATACTCCTTCGCCCCCGCCCCAATAAACGCCAACGCCCAAGCCGCATGACCGATCGTACTCTCAGGCAAATCTGTTGACCCTAAAATATCCAACAAAGCCTGCACAGACGGCTCCCCAATCCTCGCCAACGCCCCAATTGATGAACCCTTAACCACCGTATCCTCATCGTTCAACAAAGCATGAATTAAATGAGGAACCGCAGTCGGATCGGCAATCAAAGTCAGAGTTTTAGCAGCAGCACGCCGCACAACCGGATTAACATGATTTGCCAAACCATCCAACAAAAAAGGAGTCGCCGCTTCGCCAATTTCCGCCAAAGTTTCCGCGAAACGCAGTCGAGTCATCCCCCGCGTATCTCCCAAACATTCAACCAACCGCTTCAACAGATTGGAATCGTTAGCATCGAAAGTATCTAAATCTATTTGTTCAGTAACTTCCTGTAGAAAAGCATCTGTTTCAGCGTGATCCAATAGAATTGGATCGACCTCCGATCGAGCATTAGAATTGACCATCACCATCACCTAATTATTAGTAGTTAGAGCAGCCAATTGAGCGCGCAGACTATCCAGTCCAGCATCAATCTTAGCAAGTTCCGGCTCAATTTTAGCCATCGCCGCCTTCGGAGGTAATTTGGCCTTTTGTGCCGCAGTCATCGTTTCATTAACCAAACGTTCGCGATATTTCTCAAATTCAGCAATGACTTCTGCCAATTCTTCAGCATTAGTCTCTGGTGAAGTAGCAACAGTTTCCTCACGATCGGATGGATTCAATTCTTCGTTTTCAGACATAGTTTTGAGAGTTCAATAATTAGTCCGCGTCTGCGAACTTTGTGTGTAGATGCGATTGCAGTCGTCGGGATATTTTTTGTTTGTGTTACCGCAATTTCACTCACCAGTATATTTTGACTGTGTGTAGCTGCGATTGCAAGAGACTGGATATTTGTGCTTTAAGGTGACAGCACACCCACCCCAGAAAATCTCAAGCGATTTTGTTCAATCATCTCTTCTAAAGCCGAGTGAGAAATACAACGACGCTCAGAACAGTATGCCATTTGTTTAACCCCATTTACCATCTGCACAGTCATCACCCGTACCCGAAAATGATCGTTAATAAACCAACAGCGTTCCTGTCCTTGATTAGTCTCATATTCCGTCTCAATAGTCAACACCCCATCATCCGCAAAATGGTAAACACCGATGACCGGAATACCTTCAACATAGCCTCGATTTCGCAGAAACTTGCCCGTTCTGGGATTAGTAGGATTAGGGACATCTAAAAGAATAGCAGCATAGTTTTGGTTCGGAACTGTATCATCTAAATTGTCCTGCCACATAAAACTGCATCCCCCACTAACTAAAGCGGGATCGACATTCTGCTCTTGACAAACATCTAAAAGTCTGGGATCGTCTATTGACAAAACTTCAACGATGACATTGGACTCTCCCGACTCATCAGCCGCAGCAGTATCAAAATTATGGACTGTTCGCTGAGTAAACCAAACGCCCTCACTCTTGCGAAAGAAATCCATCATAGTCATAGGTGGTGTTAGCAGCATTTCTGTGTCAACTTAGCGAGAGGAATCAGAGGGATTGAGACAAATCTCAATCAAAAACGGGGATTTAGGCTTTGACCTGAGCCTAGCCGAACTGGGAATCAGAGCTGATTTTGGTTAAGAAAAATAAACAAACGTCAGTCTGGAATCCTTCAAATTCTAGGATAAATGACACAGGACAATTTTGAGCAACTCGATCGATAATTTTTCAGAAAAACATCATGTCACCTCGTCAACACTCATCTTTCCTCTCCGAACCCCTTTCTGCAACAGAAATATTGGCAACCATTCAGCAAGGGAAAAGTCTAGCTCAAAGCAACCTCGCGGGAATCAACCTCAGCCAGATGGATTTATTTGGTATTGATTTAAGCGGATCAAACTTGATTGGGGCAAACCTCAGTCAAACCAATCTGCAAGGGGCAAATCTCCAAGGGGTTGATTTACGAAGGGCCAATCTCAGAGATGCCAATTTGAGTGGAGCGAATTTACAAGAAAGCTATCTTTTTCGTGCCGATTTACAGGGCTGTAATTTAGTCGGTGCCCAGCTACAAGAGGCCAAATTAAAATTAGCTCAATATGACGATCGTACCCTTTGGCCAGAGGGTTTTAATTACAAAAATTCGGGAGCAATTGGTCCCCAAGCCAATCTCAGTGGAGCTTTTCTGAATACAGCTTACCTCAGAGGCGCAGATTTACACGGCTGTAACCTGCGAGGTGCTTATCTCAGTGGGGCCGATTTAACTGGGGCAAATTTAGAGGGAGCAGCCTTAAGTGGGGCGAGTCTTCAGAATGCCTTTCTGACTGGTGCTTATTTGCGAAATGCTATCTTAATTGGAGTCGAATTACAAGGAGCGGATTTACGAGGGGCTGACTTAACCGGGGCAAATTTAGAGCAATTAAAGAGTATTGCTGGCGCTGATTTTACCCTAGCACAAGGATTGACCCAAGAGATGAAAGCCATGCTTCGCAGTCGCGATCGCAAAGAATTAGGAACTTGGAATGCTTTTACTCGTAACAATACGGCTCAGAGTCTTGGCTCTTAGGTAGGATAAACTTACACGGATTGTTGAACTTCTGGAATGTGGCGTTCTAAATCGAACAGAAAACCGTGAATATATTCCTCAGTCCACTCCTCACCATAGAACCGCGTAAACATTCCTCTCGCCGGATCTTTGGCAGCACGATAATTAATATAACGTCGCTGTGCCTCAAGAATCTCTCCCAGTCGCTGACTATCTGTGACAGGTTGCGCTTGCTCCACCAAATCGAGATAAGCTTGAAGATAATCCTTAAAAGCTTCAAATACCGTAGTTTGCACAGCCTCTGTTTCCTTGGGACGAGTCCAAAGAAAAGCAGGTGAAAAGAAAGGTTTTGCCTCGTCGGGAAAATCTCCTCCCCAAGGCAACTCCTTTTGATAGTTGTTAAACATCGGCAAAATTGGCTCTGAGTATTGCTTCTGATAAGCAGCATCGTGAAAAAGAGGCTGCATATCTAAAGCAATTAAATGTCCCCCCGGCAAGGTTACTAAGTCCGCCCCAAAAAAGGGCAAGTCATAATTTAACTGGGGGAAAATCACAAAATTAAGGACCTGGAGAGCATCACCACCCTCAACATGAGCTGCCCGAATTTGCCGTAATTTTGAGGACTTAAAAGCATGACTTGTCGTCAGCACCAACTGCTCTTTTTTCCCTTTTCCAGTTATAGCTTCCTTGCGTTCAAAACCTTCGGGAATGGGATAGGGCGCCAAGTCAAGTCGTTCTTTTAGAAGTGGGATAGCGTAATCTAAGAAAGGCTGATAAAGAGTCATTTTCAACTTATCTTACCCCCGCTGGAACAGCTAAGGGAACAGCATCTTCAAACAAAAATTCGTACAGAAATCTATCTGACCATTCATGCCCAAAATAGCTGCCAAATAGCCCTGATGCGGGATCGCGTTCCGCACTATACTGGTCGTAATCTTTCTGTGCCTTCACAATCCGCTGCATCTCTTCTGGAGTGTTAAGCGGGGAGGCTTGCTCTAGCATTTGCCAATACAACTGGACATATTCTTGATAGGCGGGAAACAAACGAGTTACAACAGTTTCTGCATCAGTTTTAGCAAAGAGCAAGTTCTTGGAAAAATACTGGTTCGCATCGTAAAACTTCATTTCTAAGTCTTGCGTTAAATCTTTGTATTTATCCTTAATTGCGCTCATTGGCCCGATATATTTCTCTAGATAGGCTTCATCGCGGAATAAAGGTTGAAAATCCAAGACAACCAATATTTTCTTCTGTCCAAAGGCTAAAAAATCAATTCCTAGTAAAGGCAGATCGTAATTATAGTTCGGATAAATGACACTATTGAAAATTTGTGCCGTTTCTCCAGCATCAATGTAGGTGTAACGAATCTTTCGCAGTTCTGGACATTGATAGCACCAGCTTTGAATTGTGGCGGGATTTTTGCCTCTTTCACTCACCACCGATTCCAACCCAGAGGGAATGGGACGACTCTCTAGAGCAAAACGTCCAAACAGTTCTTTTTCTAAGAATTCCTGAAACGGCTTAAACATAGATTAAAATCTAGCTCCTTCAATCTTTCCCTCAAAACAAGATCATAAGGGATTACCTTAAATCTTGTCTCGGTTTTTGACAAACAAAGTAATATTTCGTTACAAACATCTGTTGCGCGCTCGGGATTTCCCAGAAATACCTCGACCAACCATCATTCAAACGGCTCCTTTTGTCATAAATCTTAACCAATTCGCTCATAAATTTAGTCTATCCTAGTAAATTAAGTGAGTGTAATTTAATAAATATGCAATTAAGTGAAAGAGCCAAGCAATTAATTCCTCAAGCGAGAATTGTTAGTTTTGCAAATTGGAAAAATTTATATTCAGATGAAGTAATTGCCATTTTTCAAGATGCTGACAATCAAAGTCGATATCTCACAGATGAGGATTTAGAACGCCTTGAAAATCTTCATCCTCATCTCTCTTTAATGCTAGAAAAAGCCAGATTATTGCGAGAGCAAGCTCCTAATATTGTTGCTGATGCGAGGAAAAAGGTATTAGCGGACTTTCCCAACATCACTGAGCCTGGTAATGACCTTTATCCTCCCGAACGCGCTGAAGCATGTTGGCGAGATTTTTGGCAGTTCCTACGGTGTATCACCTATGGAATTGCAGGCAACAATCCTCAATTTACTAGCCCAGAAGGACTCAAAAACATGAAGCTACTGTACCAAGAATTGCGGGTTCCTGTTTCGGCCATGATCTGTGGACTAGAACAGTTGAAAAAAGTTAGTTTGCAGCATTTTAATTCTGAAGACCGGGATTTATTGAGTCTCTCTTTTGACCATTTAATCACTGGCTTAAAAAAATTTAGTCAAGCTTAATCAACTTCCTTACTATTTATTGTCTAAAGTAGGTTTTCTAAAGCAGCAGCAACAACTCGATGATTTGAGTCTTGCCGAAGTTGACCTAAAACTTGCCTGGCCTGCGGATCGTCAAAATTCTGCAAAGCAGATGCGACGTGCTGACGCATACCTTCATACTCCGAATTAGCCAGCATTAATAACTGAGAAAGTGCAGCGGGTTCCTGACTCGTTCCGGCTAATGTACCAAGTGCATCCACAGCCGCTTCTTGGGTGGTCATATCTTCGCCAGCTAAGCCTTCCATACAGACCTCAAAAAGTTCGTTTTCGCACTCCATATCAACCAAAACCGCCAGAATAGTACGACGAACTAACCAGTGGTCATCCTGAAAAAAAGTCGAGACTAAATGAGATGCAGCACATCGACCAAAAAGCGAAAGAGAATTAGCAGCCTCAGCTCGCACATTCGGCGTATTATCAAATTTCATGATTTGGAGCAATGCCGCGAAGGATTCAGCGGTTTGTTGTGTCCCAAATGCCCTGCTGACAAAGGAACGTACTAAGAACTCCGGGTCATCGAGTTTGCCCTTGAGCAAGGGAACAGCAATCTCTGGTTGATAATCCTTGAGAGCCGCGACAGCCTTGAGTCGATATTGAAAATCTGGATTGTTCAGAGACGTTTTGATTTCGTGAATATCCATAACCACAACAAAGTATAATTTTTATCGATTTTAACCAAAAAGTTCCTAATTATGCAAATAACCAAAGATCTTTTAATAATTAATCACCTTGTCGGTTGTTATAGCTAAGCTCTTTGATCGAATCGAGTCTGAAAACAGCCGTACTTGAACCAATATTGCCGCAGTTCATGATGAGGTGTATGCAAACTGGCTTTAGCCTGATAGAGAATCACTTGTCGGTGATTTCCCATCCAAAGTCGTTTGGCTGGTTCAACAGAAATTAAGCACCCTCCTAGACTGTTAACACATTCCTCAAATCGCTCAACTGCTGGATAGTCTAAAGTTTCAAAAACTAGCAATTGACCGCAAAAAATTAGGTGACGACTTCTGATCCAAGCCTGAATTTTTTTACAAGCTATTGGGGGTAGCATCTTTCAGATTCTCAGCTTGAAAACCGAGTGATTTATTTTTATTTTCAAGTTTTACAGAGAAAAAGAGCGAATCATAAACTCGCTCTACTCTATAGAAAGCAGGAAATACCAAACTTCAATGAAGACAAACGTGAAGTCTAGGTAAATTTAGCAAACTTCAGTAATACTGAGAATTTTGCCTCCCATTTTCTGAATATTTTTAATTTGCTTGGACATTTGAGCATAGCTGACTTCATAGCTGATATTGCTTACTCTGACCTTAGCACCACCAGACTTAGCAGCAGTAATCCGAAAACGTTTACCAGTTGTGCTAGAGGCTCCGCTAGTACCAATGCTAGAAAGTTTGATTTTCTGAGGCAGATTGCTCGCAACCGTAGCAATTAATTGAGCTTGATTACTGCTATCGCTAGTAGCTGCTCCTCCCAGCAAAGAAAGCATCCGATTAAACCCGACATTCTTGATACCAGTTTGGCTGCGAATGCTCCGAGGATAAGGCACAATATTGTCGCCAAAGTTCTGGGTATACTCGTCACTATCGATATAAGAATCGATTTCGGCTTCATAGCCTTGACCGTTACAAATTTGGACGTGATCGGAAATCTCCTTCTGTTCTAAAGGAGCGCGACCAAGTAAATGCTTGCAGTTTAACTCGATGAACCGATAGGCAGAATTGGTGTTAAAAAATTGAGCTTGATACAGGTCTGATTTTGCCACTTGTCTGACAAATTCACGCACCGTAATATCACCATTGCGAAGTAAAGATTCAGCACTGATGAGACGCTGACTTTCCATCAGGTGAGCATTTCCTAACACCTGTCGGTAAGCAGCACGAATAACGACTTGTAAATCGTCCTCCGTTGAATTGGGTCGCAGTTCTACTGGGTCATGGACGAAAGCGGCTGTTAAACTGGACATTGTTTTTTCCTAACGTTAATTAAAGTTTGATTGAGACTGTCAAAAGATGTGAGTGTTGGTTTAAATAGCTTGCACAGAGGCGAACACATCTGTTATTTTTGCATAGAAAAACTATCTGTTTTTATCGTTATCGCTTTCATAATTGCGAGGGTGATCAGATAAAAATCGCGATTGTTTCAGAGATGGATAGAGAAGTAAGTTTTTACTTCTCTACCCGCTAATCACTCTATGCCTCAAGCAACTTCTGTGATGCTGACAATTTGGCCGCCTGCACGATGAATGCGCTGAATTTGCGGAGTCATATTCGCACCGGATACAAGATATTCAGTGTTACTTACTCGGCGAGGACTATCAAATTTAGACCCCTTGACTAAAATTTTGAAGGTCTTTTCGGTGGCATCTTTGTAAGCGCTGAGCCGACCTCCTGTTGTTGGTAAAGTAATCTTGTTACCGCTATTGCCAGCCACAGAATCTACTAAGCGAGAAGCGGTAAAAGCACTATCAACTCCTGCATAACCTTGATACAGGGAAAGGGTGCGATTATAGCCGACTTGCTTTTGTCCGACTTGACTTTTTGCCCCTTTATAATAAGGGACTGTATTCTCGCCAAATTTTTCCTGATATTCTGGACTATCGAGATAAGAATCAATTTCTGCCTCGTAGCCTTCTTGGGTACACCGACAAATATGCTCGGAAAGTTCTTCTTGAGCTAAAGGAGCGCGTCCCAACAAATGTTTGAAGTTTAGCTCGACAAAGCGGTAAGGAGCGCAGGACTCAAAATACCGACGGCGATAAAAGTCAGATTTAGCCACAGCGCGGACAAATTCTCGTACAGTTATCGAGCCATCGCACAACTTGGATTCTGCAATCGTCAGGCGTTCACTTTCCATGACATGGGGATTGCCCAATACTTGCTTGTAAACAGCGCGAATTATTGCCTGTTTATCATCGGAGCTGCTGGTAGACCAAAGTTCTACTGGCGCATCTAATACGACACTCATTGAGTTTCTCCTAAGAATAAATAACGCTTCAAAACACAGAATCAGGGATTGTGAAAGACACGCTCAGGGAGATAATTCCCCAAGTCGTTAAGGCCGAAGTTTGAGCGGTTGTTAGTTGACAGCAGTTATGCTGGAAATTACGCCGCCTTGTTTGTGAATGCGTTGATATTCTTGCGAGAGCCTATCAAATGGTACGAGATAGGCTTGATTGCTAGAGCGAAATTTAGAGACTCGATTCATCACAGTCGTTGCTGAAGAACGATATCCAGTCACAGTAATGCGATAAACTTTGCCTTCTGCTGAGGCGCCCAATCCAGCACGAGTACGTGAATTGATACCAGACTCTTGGAATGCCCAACCATCTCCAATTGCACCACCTGAAGGGGGAACTATGGGTAGGGGGGTTTGCTGAATCACGAATTTATTCAGAACAGGGGTTTTTCCAGAAAGACTGCCCTTGAGGTCGCTACTGGAAGCTCCCCGCAAGAGAGCAAACATATGAGTAAACCCAACCATATTTTGTCCTGGCTGGGTTTTGTAGCCTCGGAAATAGGGAACGATATTTTCTCCGTAGGCATTTTGGTATTCATCACTGTCGAGGTAAGAATCAATTTCTGCCTCGAAGCCTTCAGTATCTAGAATGGTGCTATGTTCCCTCATTTCTTCTAAGCCATCAGGAGTCCGACCTAAAAGATGTTTGAAATTGAGTTCAATAAACCGATAGCGAGGACAAGTATCGAAAAAGCGAGAGCGGTAAGCGTCTGATTTTGCCAGAGCGCGGACAAATTCGCGCACACTGAGTTCGCCACTTTTGAATTGGGATTCAGGAATCGTCGCTCGTTCACTTTCCATGACGTAAGCATTACCCAAAACTTGCCGATAAACGGCAGCAATAATGGTTTCTACTTCTTCTTGTGAACGTCCTGGAATTAGTTCTAAACGGGGTGTTTCTTCAAATAAACTGACTCCAAGTCGAGATGCAGGTCCAAAAACCATTGAAAAAATCTCCACAATTGTATTACATGAGAAACTACCATATTTAGACGTTATATTAAAAAACTTTACATAACTTAATATAAAATCAGCTCTGGGAGCTGACTCGTACTACACAAAGAGGTTGATATCTTGGCTATGACTCTCTTTTTGCAATATTTGTCCTGTAATACGTCTTGAATCATTGTAATATACGGCGAATCTGACTTGAAATTATTAACCCGATAAGTTACAATAGGTGTTGCAACTCAGCGGCAAAACTTTGACGCTTTTCAAACTGTAGAGATCCAAAAGCCGACCCCCAAACCTGTTGATGGGTATTCACGTCGAGACCTCGATCGAGGCTACTCCAAGTTGTTTCTGTAATCTCGACATCACTGACTAGGTAGGTGGAACAACCTCTTTTTTCAATGAGACAAAGGTTTCCTGGCTCCACACCGCCTCGAAACATTTCGCCGTCTCGTTTAAAAATCATGGAACAGTGATAGCGTCGTTGCAGACTATCTGGTTTAATAGTTTTGAGAATGCTTAATTCTCGTGCGGCTCCGGCATACTGTATGGGGTCTTGGAGGCTATAATTTTCAATATAAATCCGATCGCCCTGGTCTACTAAACGATGAACTCCCTGACGGTAGGGAGTCCACAGATCGTGATCGTAAACCTGTTCAGAGTAAAAGCCAATGGCATTGAAAAACTCAAAGGGTAAGGGACGAAAAAATATCCGAATATGGGCAAATTGTTGTGGGTTATCAAAGGATTGTTGATAGTTACTAAAATCCCCAGCCATCCACTGAGCCAAAGTGATTAAATCATTGCTTTTAACGTAATTCATAAACTAAGAAGAAGGTAGAAGAAATTATGATAGCAGCAGTTAGGAATTACCAATTCACTAATTCCCTGAAAGCGAGCGAATCTCTGAGGAAAATGATGCCGTTACTACCCCACTTCCTCCACTCGTTTTAATTAGGGAAACACGAAACCGTAAATTAGGATTGGCAAACCAGATTTTTTCTTCCGCTGCGGCGTGTTCGTAGCTAGTCAACAGCACAAAAGTTCCATCCTCTGTGATGTGATAGTCACCTGCTGCGGCAATAGTTTCAGCATAACCTTGGTCTCGTAATAGCTTACCCCGATTAGGTACATTTGGATCTGGGATTGGTACCAGAATACAACTCCCCTTAACCTCAGAATTCTCATCCCAATCTGACTCACCCTCCCAGCTCATTTGAAAAGGCATTACTGCTTGGGATGGGTCAACACTATACAATTGACAGAGATCGATTACTGCCCGATCGCCCGGTGAGATAGCAACGATATCAATGACTGACTGCACAGCTTCAAAGTGTCTGAAAGTCAAATGATGGGCGCTGCGCTGGGATCGCCACCGTCCTAGAGAATTTTCAACAAACTGCTTAATATTGTTCATGGAAAACATTGTACAGGGGCAAGAGCCAAAATATTCTTGTCTTCACAACTCGACTTTTTGCGCCCCTGTCCACGAAAAAAAGTGCTTTTAGCCAC
Source organism: Microcoleus sp. F8-C3 (assembly GCA_036704825.1). GTDB lineage: Bacteria > Cyanobacteriota > Cyanobacteriia > Cyanobacteriales > Microcoleaceae > Microcoleus. Next base: position 70,763 of record JAUBSN010000032.1, read on the forward strand.
AAAAGTAACAAATTGTTACTTTGTTTCTCAGGAATGAGACAGAGGCAACACCCCAGAGATATATTCAAAACCATTAAGTTAGTCACCAAGTTGACCAACTAAAGTTCAGAAATAATTTTTCTAAGTTAAGGAGAACTCAATGCTTGACGCTTTTTCAAGAGCTGTAGTTGCAGCCGATGCCAGCACCTCCACCGTCGGTGATATTAGTGCTCTGAGAGCTTTCGTTGCCAGCGGCAACCGACGCTTGGATGCTGTAAACGCGATCGCCAGCAATGCTAGCTGCATGGTTTCTGATGCTGTTGCCGGTATGATCTGCGAAAACCAAGGCTTGATTCAAGCTGGTGGTAACTGCTATCCCAACCGCCGCATGGCTGCTTGCTTGCGCGATGCAGAAATCATTTTGCGCTATGTAACCTACGCTTTGTTGGCTGGTGATGCTTCTGTTCTTGATGACCGTTGCTTGAATGGTTTGAAAGAAACCTACGCAGCTTTGGGCGTGCCCACCACCTCCACCGTGCGTGCCGTTCAAATCATGAAGGCTCAAGCCGCTGCTCACATCCAAGACAATCCTAGCGAAAAATTTGCTGGTGCTAAGCTCCGCAAAATGGGCAGTCCTGTAGTAGAAGATCGTTGTGCTAGCCTCGTTGCTGAAGCTTCCAGCTACTTCGATCGCATCATTTCTGCACTGAGCTAGTCCGTTGCTAATCGCAATTGGCTCAGCAAAATTGAAACTACGCTCACTGTCGTCAAAATCACTTTAGGAGTTTTAGGAAATGAAATCAGTTCTCACCACCGCTATTGCCTCTGCTGATGCAGCAGGCCGCTTCCCTAGCACCTCAGATTTAGAATCAGTTCAAGGTTCTATCCAACGCTCTGCTGCTCGTTTAGAAGCAGCAGAAAAACTAGGCAGCAACCTAGACGCAGTTGCTAAAGAAGCTTATGATGCTTGCATCAAAAAGTATCCTTACTTGAACGAATCCGGTCAAGCTAACTCCACCGATACTTTCAAAGCAAAATGCCATCGTGACATCAAGCACTACCTGCGCTTGGTTCAATACTGCTTAGTTGTTGGCGGCACAGGCCCTCTGGACGAATGGGGTATTGCTGGTCAACGCGAAGTTTATCGCGCTTTGGGCTTGCCTACTGCTCCTTACGTTGAAGCATTAAGCTTTGCTCGCAATCGCGGTTGCACTCCTCGCGATATGTCCGCTCAAGCTTTGACTGAGTACAATGCTCTTCTTGACTACGCGATCAACTCCCTGTCCTAATTAATTGGCAGGTGTGTAATGTCGTGACTGGGTAGTTTCTACCCTACAAGTCTGGGAACTCTTGGCTCGTTGCTTTACCGATTTTGGTGAGGTAAGGGTAAAGAATTCCTAGGCTTGTTATTGTGTTTTAATAGGCATATCATATTATAGTTATTGGCGACTGCTAATTTTATGGATAAACGATTTTTTAGTTTTTTTAATTTAACGGAAGACCAGGCGATCGCCCTTTTAGATACGCCCCAAGCCCAAATCGGCGAAGAGGATTCCCGCTACATAGCTGCTTCCCACTTGATCAATTTCTCAACAGATAGATCGATCGCAGCACTGATGCGAGCAGTACAACAAACCGATCCGGTGCTGGAAAACCGGATTGTGCGCCGCAAATCGGTGGAAACATTAGGAAGACTGCAAGCTGTGCAAGCATTGCCAGTGATTCGCACCTGTCTGGCGGATGATGACTGCTACACGGTGGAAAATGCAGTTTGGGCGATCGGCGAAATTGGCACTCAAGATGCCGATATTTTAGCAGAAGTTGCTCAATTGCTGGACAAACCGGGACAAACCTACCGGGTAATTATTCACACCCTAACTAAGTTAGATTATCAGCCAGCCGTAGCCAGAATTCGCAGATTTGTCGATGATACTGACCCGCCGACTGCTAGTGCTGCCATCGCCGCAATTTGTCGCTTAACCAGAGACTTTTCTCAAATGGGAAAAGTTGTCGCGATGTTGCAACACAAAAATGTCCTCGGACGCAGATTATCTATTCAGGATTTGATAGATGCGCGTTACTACGATGCAATCCCAAATATTGCCAGGTGTCCGGTATCTTTAGTCTTCAGGCTCAGAGGAATTAGGATGTTAGCAGAAGCAGGAATTGCTGACAAATTCCTGACCTTTGCTACCGTTAAACCCCATTTGGAACAAACATTAAGAGACTATCCAGCAGATTTAGATCTAGTGCATAGTTATGAAAAATTACCCGACTTACCGTTTTTGATTCGGCAACTATACGAAACAGATTTTGGACGTTGCTATCTAGCAGCTAAAACGATACTTGAAAATTACTCAGAGGATGCACCAGCAGCCCTGTTTGCTACCTTTGCTGAAGAAGCAAATAATGACTATGGAGCGCATTTTCATGTGGTAAAGTTGTTTGGTTGGTTAAAACATTCTCCAGCCAGCGATTTGTTATTGGAAGCTTTGCATCACCCCCAACCCCAGTTTCAGAAATCCCGTGCAGCGGCGGCGATCGCCCTGGGGGAACTGGGAGAACAACGTGCTATTCCAGAATTGAAAGCCTGTCTGGAAACTAAAATCTGGGATTTGAAGTATGCTGCATTAATGGCATTAGAAAAACTTGGTGATATCAGCGGTTATGAAATTGCTGCAGGCGACCAAGATTGGTTGGTTAGAGCTAAAGTAGATGCTCATACTTCTGTAACATCCGAACTATCTTAATAGGGCATCGGGCATCGGGGATACCTCACCACGCTTGAGAACCGCCATACAACAGTCAACTGTCAACTGCTATAAAACCACAAAAACCATGACAAAAGATGCTTTGTTTGAACAACTAAAACACCCGAATCCTCATCTGCGCGATCGGGCAATGTTTGAAATTGCCGATTCCCGCGATGAAAATACAATTTCTCGACTGGTGGGCATTTTAGATGAAGAAGATGTCACCTATCGTCGGGCGGCGGTAAAAGCCTTGGGCGTGATTGGTGAAGATGCCGTGCCATCGGTGGTGGACGCATTGTTAAACAGTGATAATGTGACTGTGCGAGGGAGTGCGGCGAAGGTATTGGCACAAATTGCGGTTAATTATCCAGATTTGCCGTTTCCGGAAGCGGGCTTGCAGGGATTAAAAAAGGCGATCGACGATCCGAATCCTGTGGTTAATATTGCTTCTGTGATGGCATTGGGGCAGATGGGTTCCTCTGCTTTTGAGATTTTGGTGGAGTCGCTGAAAACAACGGATAATGTGGCAGTACAGGTGGCGATCGTGAATGCTCTTGCTTCTGTGGGCGATCGGCGTTGTGTAGAAGTTCTGAGCACATTTGCGAATGATGAATCGGTGGATTCTTATGTGCGGGAATCAGCGACAAGTTCTTTATCGCGGTTGGATTTGGTGATGAATTATAAGCGTGCAGATAGTTAAATTTATTGACATTTTTAGCACTACTCTCGATCGCACACAGCACTTGCAGCCGACTAAGCTACGATCGAACTTTGGGCTTTGCTGATTCTGGCGTATGAATCAACTTTTCGCTTGAAGTTACAAAACTCACCCTCAAGCGGGCTTATATAGCAATTCTTGCAGGAGTCGTAAATTTTTTACCCCACCCCAACCCTCCCCGAACCCAAGGGGAGGGAGTAAGAGATTCACAAATGATTTAGAATTGCTATAGCTATTGGGAAATCTTGAATTCATACCTGTATTCAGCAACGCCAGCTTTCAGATTTAACTGGAGTTCATGTGGGAATGCAAATTGAACCCTACGACCCTCGCCACCTTGATGCTGTTATTCGTCTTTCGCTTCGGGCATGGACTCCGGTCTTTGATTCGATTCAGAAGGCGATGAACGCGGATGTTTACCAGGCATTCTATCCCAATCATTGGCGCGTGAGCCAGCAAAAAGCTGTTGAGGATGTCTGTGCTGCGGAAGATACGAATGTATGGGTTGCTATGGATGCCGGTTCTACTGTGGGCTTTGTAGCGGTGAAACTACACTCAGAGGACAGCATGGGTGAAATCTACATGGTTGCTGTCGATCCAGACTTTCAAGGTCGCGGCATTGGTAGTGCTTTGATAGAATTCGCTCTGGGTTGGATGAAAGATGCGGGGATGTCTGTTGCTATGGTTGAGACTGGAGGCGATCCCGGTCATGAAAGAGCCCGTCACACCTATGAAAAGGCGGGCTTTGAGCTATTCCCGGTTGCCAGATACTTCAAGAAGCTTTAAGTGCAAATGTTAAGTCTCAAGGTTTACTTTTTTCTATAGCTGTTCAATATTGGGACATCGTGAAATCTTGCTATCGACAAAAACTCTGCCGTAGGATAGAACGTAAGTACCAATGGCCACTATTTTCTGATTAATTCATGTCCTTAGACCTCTACCGTTCAAAATTCGCACGACTCACGAAAGAGAAAGCTAATTTAGAGCAAGACCTTGCAAGTGAGCGCAAGAAGTTTTCACAGCTCCAGAGCCAGATCAGTTCAATTAAGCAAAGTATTACGAAAAGCACTAGCTCTAGCATTCAGCAATCTAAACAACGGCAAGTTGATTCTAAGCAAAAGGATTTAGCTCAGTGTCAAAAGAAAATAGCTGACTTAGAGGCTAGAATTTCTGCAAAAGTAGCAGATATAAGCCAAACATTAAAAAAATTGGAGCAAGTTGAAAAGCAAGACCAGAAAAAGCAAGATGCTGAGGGAAATCGTCGTCGGGATGAGGAACTACGTCATGCACGAGCGGTCACTCGTGAGAGCGAGAGACAAGTCCATCTCCAAAAGCAAATTAGCAATAGCCGTTTAGTTATTGATTTAGCTCGTTTGCCAGAAACAATTAAAGTTCTCTTTGTAGCATCAAACCCCCTCGATCAAAATCAGCTACGTCTAGATGAGGAAATACGCGCGATTACAGAAAAAGTCCGAGCATCAGATTACAGAGATTCGGTTCAATTTGTGTCTAGATGGGCAGCACGTTCTCTTGATTTGCTTCAGGCTTTAAACGAACACAAGCCCCATGTCGTCCATTTTAGTGGACATGGTTCGATGAATAATGAGCTTATTTTCCAGGCTGATGATGGTAGTACGAAGTTGGTAAGTCAAAAAGCTATAGTCACAACAATGAGTACTGCCGCGGATAACATTCGATTGGTAGTTTTCAATGCTTGTTTTTCACAGGATCAAGCAGAGGCAGTTACGCAACATGTTGAAGCAGCTATTGGCATGAGTGATGCAATTGGGGATGATGCAGCGAGAGTGTTTGCAGCACAATTCTATTCCGCGATTGGATTTGGACGTTCTGTCAAACAAGCATTCAATCAGGGTATCAGTGCTTTGCTTCTAGAGGGAATTCCTGAAGAAGAAACACCAGCACTCTTTACGCAAGAGGGAATAGATTCAGAAGACATTGTTTTAGTTCGCCCAATTTGGTTGTGAGTAATTATCGGTACTAAGTTGGCGCAGCCCAACACTTCAGCGCAGCGGACGGTTGAAAGCTGCTGGTAAGGTTGCCGAGATTGCCTGCCGCCGCTAGCTTTTACCGTGAGACCGCTATGTAGGCGACATAAGCTACAGGTTGCGATCGTATAAAAGCTGATCGTTCAAGGTTCTAGTTGGAACTTCTAGAGATTGCAGGTAGGATCGATGCTTGGAGACTGAAGTGTGACTGCTAGATTCACAGTTTGAATCTAATTTCGCGATCGCATTCTATACCTCCAACTTAGTCCTGTAGAAAGAGGAATGGAAATACCACTAACAACTACTCATCAGGTTTGGCTTTGGACAGCCAATTTTTGAGAGTTCTGTCGAATAGGAATCTGAATGATGAACTCTGCCCCCTCACCGGGATGAGAAACACACTTCAACTGTCCGCGGTGTTTTTCTACCACAATCTGGTAGCTGATTGACAGCCCCAGACCCGTGCCCTTCCCTACAGGTTTCGTCGTGAAGAAGGGGTCGAACAGCCGCCGGTTCACTTCCTCTGTCATACCGGGGCCATTGTCGCAAATGCGAATCACAACAAATTGGGGACTTTTCCGGGTCGGGGCGAGGTTCTCGGAATCCACCTCAGCCGAAGAAGATGTAGAGCTTTCCGCAAGGGGGGGATTGGAAATCGGGGATTTTTCTTCTTCGCCATACCCTACTGAGGTGCGAATTGCGATCGTGCGCGGCCCCCTCTGGTCATGAAGAGTGTCAATCGCATTCGCCAGTAAATTTACAAACACCTGGTTCAGTTGGCCGGCATAGCACTCCACCAGCGGCAGCGGGCCGTACTCTTTAATGATTTGAATAGCAGGCTGGTCTAATTTAGCTTGCAGTCGGTGCTGCAAAATCAGTAGGGTGTTATCGATGCCCTCATGGATATCCACCTCTTTCATTTCCGCTTCATCCAGTCGCGAGAAGTTTCGCAGGGAGAGGACTATTTCGCGAATTCGGTCTGCCCCCACCTTCATCGAATCCAGCACTTTGGGTAAGTCTTCCATCAAGAAATCTAATTCGATTGCCTCAATATCCTCAACAATCGCTGCTGTGGGATTGGGGTATTGTTCTTGATAGAGTTTCACCAGTCGTAGTATGTCTTCAGTGTAAGTTTTGACGTGACTCAGGTTGCCATATATGAAGTTAATCGGGTTATTGATTTCGTGGGCAACCCCTGCCACCATCTGTCCGAGGGAGGACATTTTCTCAGTTTGAATTAGCTGGGTTTGGGTGCGCTTGAGTTCTTGGAAAGAAAGCTCTAGTTGTTCGGCTTGTTTTTTTAATTGCGCTTCTGATTCTCGCAGAGCTTGCTCTATCTGCACGCGATCGCGAATTTCCTGGCTCAGGAGCAGATTTTTTTCCTTTAATTCCTGCGTCCTCTCTTCCACTTTATGTTCTAAAGTCCGGCTGTAATCTTCTAATTGCTCATTGGCTTGTTTCAGGTTGTCAGTCGCCTCAGACAAATTGGCATAGAGTCGGGCATTTTCCAGGGAAATCGCCGCTTGAGAACAGAGTACGGTTAAAACTTCCAAGTGATCGGGAGTAAACGCACTCCTTGTCAGATTATTTTCCAAGTAAAGCAGACCAATGAGCTTTCCTTTATGGACGACCGGCATACATAAAACTGACTTGGGTTGGGCCTTAACAACATAGCTATCCCCGGTAAAAATTCCCTCCTGACTTGCATCATTTAAGACCACATTTTTCTGAGTTCTAGCCACATAATTTAGGAGAGAAAACGGCAATTTATGACTCGTTTCTATTGGTGTGGATTGCAGCACTACTACCTCATCATTATCTATGCTTGCCGTCCCTTCTACCACCAGTTGACCATCTTTTTCTAAAATTAAGTAGCTGTTTTGTGCCCCAGCATTCTCAATCGCAATTTTCAATAACTTAGAAAGCAGACTTTCCAGAACAATTTCGCCAGAAATAGCTTGAGAAGATTTCATCACAGAGGCGAAATCCAGTGCTGCAAAAGTCCCCGTAGTCGTCGAGCTGGTCGTCCGCGATACGTCGAAGCTGGGGGCTTCTTTAGTCAGTAGTCGCGAGAATAACTCAGGATATTCTTCTGATAAATCCTGCACTTTTGCTTTCGCTCCCCAGCGAATGTAGCCATAGTAAGCATCCGTCAAATAAATCTCCGCTATCTTCTCCCGACCGCGAGAGAAATAAAACTCGGCTGCCCGTTCATTAGCTAGGGCTTCTTCCTGAATGTATCCCTGTTCTCTGGCTCCTTGAATGCTGGCGTCATAATACTCCATCGCTTTGCCAATTTTTCCCAAAACTCGTGCTTTCTCTGCCTCAACTAACTCGTACTTGTGTTGATAATTCATCGGCCCATGTATAGCCCATTGCTGCATTTGTTTTTGATTTTTTGCTACTTGCTTCAAGGATTCTTCTTGTTCGCTGCTTGAAACTTCAGGATATTGAGCAAGGAGGGCCAGAGAATAGTAGAAATTGTGTTCCGCACCACTCATCAGACCGGGCACACCATCTTTGTATTTTTCTGCTTCGCGGGCGATATTTACTGACTGAGCGTAATCTTTAAACAAATAAAGTCGGATAAACTTTGTCAGGTGAGCAACAAAAAACAACATAGGTTTATTCTCTGCAATTGACTGTTGCAGGAGTTCTTCTTCATTCAAAAAATCGTCCTTCAGCATATATTCCTCTGCCGAGGCGGCGAGTAATTGTAATACCATTACTCTCCAGATTTTTAAATAAGGTAGATGCGAATCTTGTTTGAGTTTTAGCAGTAAATCAAGATATTGCGCCTGCTTCTGAGCCACAAAGTCCAGCGGTTGACCTGTAAAGAATATATGCTCGCAATAGTAGACATAAGTATGACCAACATCTTCTAAATCTCCAGTCTCCATGCCGCTTTTAATTCCCTCAAGCATTGGAGCTAAGGTTTCCTTGCCATGCTCTTTCCAGTGTCTAATATGAGCATTAAAAACTACATAGACGTAAGATTTCAGTTCCTGGGCATCAAATCGATCTAACAAATTTAAAGCTAGTTGTCCAAATCCATAGCCCGCCTCAATTTCACCCAGCGGCCCGCACAAAAGCAAGCCATAAACCGCATACCCGGAAGCTGCCTGGGGTGAATTACCATATTGAATACAAAGATGAATCATTGTAAATGGAAATTGCGGAAATAAGGCAGGAGCCACATGATAAGCAAGAGGAGCGGATTTCAATAATACCCCCATAGCCACCAGCTTATTGATATCCGTCATTTCTGGCAGATTAGCTAACGCCTCAGTATTTATCTGTTGTGGAGGTTCCGGACAAAGGGAGACACCCAGCATATCCAGAACTTGCAGCCCGAGATTTAACGCGGCTTGCATCTGGTTTTGTTGGGAATAAAACAGCATTTGGATTTGATAAACTTTGACTTTTTCGAGCAGAGTTTTCGCGTGTTTGAGAGCCTCCTCAGAAAGGATTTTTGCTCGGTCGAAGTTGATGTTTAGAAATTCCACCGCCGCCGCTTCCGCATACAGGGGAAACGTCAGGTCATACTGAGTTTCCCAGCTATCTTCTCTTAGAAGTTTTAGCCCCACCCGCAGTTGTCTGGCTGCAGTTTCATAAGCTGTTGCGGCCTTAGCTTTTTTGCCTGCTATCAAATTTAATCGGGCTAGACGATCTTTTTTTGCCTGATGGGTGATGAAGTCAGCCCCAACATTTAACTGATTGACAATCTCAAAGATATTTTCTTCAATCTCCTCTGCTGGAGTATGCTCTAGTAGCAGTTCACCGATTTTCAAGTGGGTTTGTTGTTTCTGAGATTCCGGAATAAGAGAATACGCTGCTTGCTGCACCCGGTCATGGAGAAATTTGTAAGCGATAGGCGCGTGATGGCTGTAAGGCAAAGAGCCCGGTGAGGATGATAGCAGAGGAGAATCTAGACCTATTCTCTCCTTGACTTCCCTGCTCATTTCATCGGAGGTAAAAACGAGAGGGATTTTGTAGGCTTCGCTCAGGGGCAAAACCAAGCCAGCCTGAAGTGCTTCCCACAAATCAGTCGCCGTTTCCGACTGAGATTTTTCCTTGACAATAGCCAGAACCTCTAAATTAAATTTGTCTCCAATACAGGCGGCTAACTTTAAGACATCCTGCGTCTCTTCCGGGAGTTTTTGAATATTTCTGGCAATCAGTTCGACGACATTATAATCCGTGATGCCTACCGCTTGAATTTGGTTCAATGACCACTGCCAGCACCCAGCACTGAAATCAAAGGTCAATAGCTTTTCTTGATGCAGAGTAGCGAACATCTGAGTCAAGAAGAAAGGATTGCCCTGGGTTTTGTTGAAAAGTAGCTCGGACAATTCAGAAACCCGGTTTCTCGGAACAGAAGACTCATTCAGGGTATCGGCTACCAGCAAGCTGACGTTGCCAATATCCAAAGGACGGAGGGTGATATTATTTACAACCGCCCCATTCTTTTGAATCTCATCCAACGTCAGCATCAACGGATGCGTCGGACTAATTTCGTTATCTCGATAGGCTCCCATCAGTAGTAAATACTGGCTGTCCGGGTCACAAATCAGCAGATGAATCAACTTGAGCGATGCCGAATCCGCCCACTGCAAGTCATCCAAAAAGACGACGAGCGGGTGTGAGGGTTGAGTAAATACATGAATGAATTCTTTAAAGACGCGATTAAAGCGATTCTCGGATGCAGAGGGCCCCAATTGCGGAACAGCTCTTTGAGGGCCGATAATCAGTTCGACTTCGGGAATGACATCTACTATGACTTGCCCGTTGGAGCCTAATGCTTCTAAAATTTGCTGTTTCCAAATCGCTATTTTTTCAGAACTTTCTGTTAACACATGCCGCATCAAGTCGCCTAAAGCTTGAATCAAAGAAGCATAAGGAATATTTCGCTTTAATTGGTCAAATTTACCGGATATAAAATACCCGCGCTGCCTGAGAATCGGTTTTTGGACTTCATTCACTAAGGAAGATTTGCCAATCCCTGAGTAACCGCTCACTAGCATCATTTCGCTGTTTCCGCCGGAGACTCGCTCAAAGGCTGCCATCAAAGTGGCTGCTTCTTGCTCGCGGCCATAGAGTTTTTGCGGGATAAGAAATTGTCCAAATTTATCGCTCTTACCGATTGAGAAGTTGCCAATTTTCCCATTGGTTTGCAGTTGATGACGACAGATTTCTAGGTCAGCTTTTAGCCCCAGGGCGCTTTGGTATCTGTCTTCAGCAGTTTTGGCTAATAATTTCATTACGATGTCAGAAATCGCTTTGGGAATCTCACCGATATGCTCATGGGGTGGCACGGGTCTTTTAGCGATATGGCAGTGAATTAATTCCAGGAAGTCTGTGGCTTGATGCGGCCACTTTCCAGTTACCATTTCATAAAAGGTTACACCTAATGAGTAAAAGTCGGTGCGGTAGTCAATTGAGCGATTCATCCGCCCGGTTTGTTCTGGAGACATATAGGCAAGAGTGCCTTCTAGCAAGTGAGGACTGCTGAGGGTCTGGTTTTCTCGCTCTAGGTGCGTGGCAATACTAAAATCGATGAGTTTTATTCGATCTGTTTCGGAGTTGATAATAATATTCTGCGGTTTAATATCTTTATGAATAATCTTATTTTCCTGCAGTTGAGCTAGGGTTTCTGCTAGATGAATTGCTATACTCAGAAAAGCGCTGATTTCAAGGTGTTTAGCTGTGATTAGGTTTTTCAGGGAGTCCCCCCCAAAATCTTCTAAGATCAGCGCTAGACCGTTATTATGCTTTTCCAAAGAGTAAGCTTTGATAATCCCGGCTATGTCGAGAGTGTTGAGAATTTTATATTCATGCCTCAATCGTGCGATTTCTTCTATTGTGGGATACTCGGCTTTGAGAGTTTTTACTATAACCGGAGTTTGGTCGGACTCCCTAACCCCGCGATAAATAACTGTATTGACACCTTTATGAAGGGGCGAGGATAAGAGTTTGTAACCGGGCAGCGTGGTTTTCATATTCGTTTTTTCGATGAGTCCGATTATTCTGGTGTGGAATTGATGGATGGGAACTTGACACAGCGATATTCGATCGCCTGTTGGGAAAATTTAAACGAGCCGAGCATTAGCTTGTTAGCAAGTAGCAATATTTTCTCCGCTCATTCAATCCTAATGTGCATCACGGTCTGATGTTTAACTATCATATCTCTGCTGGAATCGGACCAACCAGAATTGGCGCTTTCCTAGGGGCGTCCAGATAAATTATGCGATCGCACTACCTCCACCGTCTGGTTAAATGTCTCTAGAGGTTCTGGGCACAGACGCTTAAAGTTTTCATAGCTCAGGTTTTTTACATCCCAGTACTTTATTATGTGCCTGGGCCAGAATTATTCCAGCTTAGAATTATAAATCCTACTACAACTTATTTGCAGCACTTCGACCGGGCGGGATCTTTGCTTTTAAAAGTGTACAGGTCGCCAGATCCTTGCCTACTTTTTTAAGAGGTTTATTATAAGAGTGTGCTAGCCATGACTGAGTTACTTGAGCGCGCGATCGTCGCTAAGTTGAAAACCTAGTCTGTAAGCGAGCAAGATGCGTAAGTGTTGCCCGCCCCTACAGCAGGGGCTACGCCAACGAAGAGGATCGCCTCAATAATTTTGGCAGAACTTGAAGACGATCCCAGATGCGATCGAGCATTTGCTCGTTCTCCCGATACTCTTGCCAAACTTGCAGCGCCACCAATGCCTGAGTATCCGCAAGGTAAAACGCAAGAACTCGCTCCAGAAACATTGTCAATTCGCCTAATACAGCCCACGTCCGTAATAGGATCAAAAGTTACAAAAAAGGGGAAAGGCATGCAAACCATCCTTTGGAGTCGTGAAGAAGTCCCGCCTCGTGCCAAACATTTGTATGAGAGCAGCACCCGCCCTACAATTGACTTAGAAGAGAATGTTGGCAAGATCGTCATCATGGATCTAGAGACAGCAGACTATAAAGTTGATGAAAATGGTTTACACGCTGCTGATTACCTGAGTGCAAAACATCCAAATCCTAGACTCTCGGGTATCTGTATTGGATATAAACTTGCTGCATCTCTAAGTAGTGTCATTGAGCCTCATTATAAGTGATTTCACGTATAGTAGGTAATAGATATGCTAAACTTAATTTTATTGGATTTTGATTTAAAGTCAAGCTGTTTGAGTGGGAATTTATGAGAACGTTTACTGCGGTGGTCCCGAAATGCCCTGACACTGATTAATATGTAGTCTATGTTCCCGGTTTCTAAGAGAGCGCATTCTCAAGGATAAACTTTAGACGACCTACAAGCGAACTTACGTGAAGCGAGCGAAATGCTGTTGGAAGATGAGAATGCCGCATTAAATCGACTTTCTATTCAGTAGGAGCTTCAATTAAGTACGATCGCCCTTTTAGTCTTTACCCTTAATTATTCTAGTTTGTATACTTGCTACAATAAAATCGAATACTAACCCGACTGCAACTCATACTAAAAACCATCACAGGCATTTGCATCACTTGCCAAACAATCCTATAATGGTTCATCGCAAGCTTGATGATTGTTTCATTCTTATAACTGAGTTAATATGCGATCGCTTGTCTTGACTGTAGCTTTCATCTGTTTAGCCACCCCCGCTGTTGCCACAACCTGCGAGGAAAGCTTTCAAAAAAAGGGGGACTTTTTGAATGGTGCCGC
>JAUBSN010000033.1:0-82777 GCA_036704825.1 Microcoleus sp. F8-C3
TAATTCCGGCACTGTCTTCTCCATGTGCCTCACCTTATCAGATTTTTTGGGTTTTTGCTACCCCCGTGAACTTCTACATGTAAGCTGTCAGTCATACCTCACCACGCTTGAGAAACGCTATAGTCATCAAATCATTCAAGAGGATTTTTAGTCAATGTTATTTTTTTTAGACATTGATGGTGTACTTATTCCTGACAGAAGACATGAAACACCTAGTTTGCAAACAGATATAATGAAATTTAATTCAGCTTGCCTTAATCACTTTGAAAATGTCCTTAGTTCCTATCCTAATGTGCGAGTAGTAATTTCATCATCCTGGCGTAAAATATTCCCCTTCGAGGTAATCCCGCCATTATTTTCACCAGATATCGCTATCCGTATTATCGGATTTACTCCTTTTCTCAATCCCCAAAATATTCACCGACACAAATACTTACGACACCAGGAAGTTCTTGAGTATCTTCGACAAAATCAAGCAGAAAACTCACCTTGGGTAGCGATTGACGATATTCCAGAACACTATCCGCCAGATGCGCCAGTTGTGGCTATTGATGATTACAATGGTTTTGACCAGAACTCAGCAAAGATACTTTCAGAATATCTAACTTGATTTCAAAGGTTAGGAAAAAAGTATCGGCATAGAGAGGGTAAATTTGACATGGAAATGAACGTTGGTGACTTTCTGCACCGACTCGATCTCAGGGGACAAGCACTTAAAGGCACCAACCTTGGCGGTGCGGAACTCCGGGGAGCCAACCTCCGAGGCACGGATCTCCGAGAAACCAACCTCAGCGGCGCTATGCTCAGGTATGCAGACCTGATTGAAGCCGACCTTACCGGCGCCAATCTCAACGGAGCGGATTTAGCTGAATCATTTCTTAATTTAGCTAACCTCACAAGAGCCGATTTGACCGGTGCTGTCCTCCGAGAAGCTAATCTGGTAGGAGTCGAATTCACCGGCGCCAACCTCAAACAAGCAAGTTTGATCAAGGCTAATTTAGTTGGAGCCAATCTCCACGAAGCCAACTTAACCAGAGCCAACCTCAGCGGGGCGGATTTACGCGGTTCTCAGTTGAGCGGTGCCATTTTAGACAAGGCCGTATACAACAACCGGACTATCTTTCCCGAGGATATCGATCCGGGTGCAATGGGAGCATTTTTGCTAGCTCCAAATGCTTCGCTCCCCGGCTTAAATCTGGCTATGGTAGATTTGACCGAAGCCGATTTAAAAGGAGCCGACTTGCGGCGGACAAACCTATACAAAGCTATTTTATTTGGCGCCAAACTCGATCGGGCAAACTTAGCAGGAGCCAACCTCAGCGCAGCGGACTTGAGGGAAGCCAGTTTGAACGGCACGATTTTGGAGAAAGCTGTTTACAGCAACAAGACTTTGTTTTCCGAAGGCATTGACCCCGCTCTGGGCGGGGCTTATTTAATTGCTCCCAATGTATCGCTGCAAGGGGTAAATTTAACCGGAGCCGACTTAAACGGGTCAGATTTAAGCGGAGCTAATTTGAGCGGTTCTAACTTAAGTTCGGTCAATCTCAAAAATGTAGACCTCAGCAGAGCTAGCTTAAAAAAAGCTTACCTCAAAGGTGCAAACTTGGAGGGAACTGATTTGAGAGGAGCCGATTTAAGCGGCGCAATTTTACACCAAGTAAACTTGAGTTCTGCTGACCTCCGGGGTGTAGACTTAACAAGGGCTGACCTCAGCGGCGCTAATTTAAGGGATGCCGATTTGAGGGAGACAGATTTCACCGGAGCTACTTTGCTGTTCGCGAACTTGAGCGGGGCCGACTTGAGAGGTGTAGACTTGACAAAAGCTGACCTCAGCGGCGCTAAGTTAAACGAAGCCGATCTCCGAAAAGCAGATTTGATGAGAGTAAATTTGGAGGGAGCAGATTTAACTGAGGCCGACTTGAGCGATGCTCATTTATTCCGAGTTAATCTCAGAGGTGCTAACCTGAAAGGTACTAACCTCAAAGGCGCAAGTTTAAAAGGGGTATTTTTGACTGACGCTTATTTGAGCGAAACGGATGTGACAGATATAGATCTGAGTCCGAGTTTTTTTGAATTGCCACTAGAATCGGAATGGTAATTAGTTGACTGTTAACAATCGAAAATCTAAAATCAAAACTCGCCCAGCGAAAATTGCTCGATTATTAACAATCTAAAATCTAAAATCTAAAATCTAAAATGGATCGACCGTTAGGCTCTGTTATTCAAGGTTCCCTGAGCAAGGGATTAGAAGTGCGACTGCACGCCGATGTTTCTGTGGAAGATATGAGGGTGGGGAAATTTCTAGTAGTGCGGGGGGTGCGATCGCACTTTTTCTGCATGCTCACCGACGTGTCTCTCGGAACATCCAGCGCCCGCATTTTATCGAATCCTCCCAATCCCGACGACGATTTTCTGCTCGCAGTGCTAGCCGGTAGCAGCACCTACGGTACGATCGAACTGTCGCCGATGTTGATGCTGACTGCGGAACGAGAAAAACAGCAGGCAATTTTCGACCCGACGAAAAACGGCACAGTTCGCGAGAACAAGTTGGCTTTAGGAAATTTGGCTTCTTTTGAATCGCAAACGAGCGCGGATATTGAGTTGCTGCCTGTTAAAACTATTCCCAGCCACTTTTCCCAGGTGTTTGATGCCAAAGAAACTGATTTTCGGGCAGTTTTTGGCTGGGAAGATGACCCGTACCGCCGCAATTTTGCGATCGGCAAACCGATTGACATGGACGTTGCTGTGTGCTTGGATTTAGACCGATTTGTCGAACGCAGCAACGGAGTTTTTGGCAAGTCGGGAACGGGAAAATCTTTTCTGACGCGCTTGCTGCTATCGGGAATTATTCGCAAGCAAGCTGCTGTCAATCTAATTTTTGATATGCACTCCGAGTACGGGTGGGAAGCAGTTTCGGAAGGGAAACAGTTCAGCACTGTTAAAGGTTTGCGGCAGTTGTTTCCCGATAAAATGCAGATTTATACCCTCGATCCAGAATCGACAAAACGCCGGGGAGTCCGCGACGCTCAAGAGCTATTTTTAAGTTTCGATCAAATTGAGGTCGAAGACATCGCGCTGGTGCAGCGCGAGTTGAATTTGTCGGAAGCTAGTATCGAAAATGCGATTATTTTGCGAAACGAGTTGGGAAGTGGTTGGATCAACAAATTGCTGGAAATGACCAACGAAGATATCCAAATGTTTTGCGAAGAAAAGCGGGGAAATAAGTCTTCGATTATGGCTTTGCAGCGGAAGTTAGAGCGATTAAACGATTTGAAATACATCCGCACGCGCAGTCAGAAAAATTATGTAACAGAAGTTTTGCAGTGTTTGGATGGTGGAAAAAATGTAGTAATTGAGTTCGGTTCGCACTCGGATTTGCTGTCCTATATGTTGGCGGCAAACGTGATTACTCGCCGCATTCACCAAGCTTACGTGCGGAAAGCTGACAAGTTTTTGCAGAGCAAAAATCCGTGCGACAAGCCGCAGCCGTTGGTGATTACCATTGAGGAAGCCCACCGCTTTCTCGATCCGGCGATCGTCCGATCGACTATTTTCGGTACGATCGCCCGAGAAATGCGAAAATACTTTGTCACCCTGCTAATTGTAGACCAGCGTCCCTCCGGCATCGATGCCGAAGTCATGTCGCAAGTCGGCACCCGGATCACTGCTTTGCTAAACGACGATAAAGACATCGACGCTATTTTTACCGGCGTTTCGGGAGGGCAGAGTTTGCGATCGGTTTTGGCAAAACTCGACTCCAAACAGCAAGCATTAGTTTTGGGGCACGCCGTACCGATGCCCGTAGTCGTGCAGACTCGCCCTTACGACGAGCAATTCTACAGGGAAATCGGGGATATTGACTGGCAAGAAATGCCCGACGAACAAGTATTTGCCGAGGCAGAAGCTGCTAAAATGGATTTGGGATTTTAGTTTGACAACTGCTAGATTAATTACAGAAATTAGGTCAATGTTAATGTAAATTAATCCTTGCAAAAAATTGGCGATCGCTGGTAATGACCGAAATACCTGATTTTTGCCTTAGTTATAAAGGAAAAAGTGCATCCAACGTCAAAAAAAATTAGCCCCCAGCTTTGGGCCAGAAGCTTTTCCCCTTTCACCCCCTCACCCCTCATCCCTACCTTCAAAAAATCTGCATAAGCTTAAATCTGGTTGAGCATCGCGGCAAAATTTAACTTAAACAGCCCAACAGCCAGCCTTTCTACACCTTTACTTACTCACAGCCGAGTGGTCATAGCATATTCTCAGAAAAATGTCAATATATATTTGAAAGCGTAAGTCGTAGCTAATACGGCGATCGAGTTCGGTTATCTCGCATCGCAGCATCTAGGCAGCGAGAAAATTTCAAGCGATGATGGAATAGAGAGCAAAACAAAGCCCTCGAATTGCATGAGTCTGTTTGCATGAGTATTGTGAAGTTGAGTTGCAGTTACAACTAGCAGGGAATTTAAAACCTTAAGGAAAAATGTAGAATCTTGACCTTAAGACAGAGGTTTTTACCCTTTACGATCCTCAAAATTTGGAATAATATTGAGCAAAGTAAACTTAAATTCACTTCGCTTTAAACTAGCCGTTAAAGCTAGCGATCTACCGAAAATCGACGGGGATTACTGGAAAATCAAGCATAAAAGTAATCCAAACAAAAAGCTTCTACCGATCGTCACCGATAAACAGGAGGGGAAACATCCCCCCTGTGGCAGTCTTTATCCCACTTGCAAAAGTGGGACAGGGTATCACCAACTTTTTATCTGTTGTTACAAGGAGTGCAATACTCACCCATGTCCACCACAACCCCCAAAAACAAAACAGTGAAAGCCGATCGCATGGGCAGCCGGCCATACTCCTCAACGGATACGGTTCGTACCTATCTGCACGAGATCGGTCGCGTACCCCTGTTAACCCGAGAAGAAGAAATTGTTTTCGGGAAGCAGGTGCAGCAAATGATGAAATTAATCGAAGCAAAACAAGAACTTGCCAAAGAATGGCAGCGGGAACCCAGTCATCTTGAGTGGGCTGCCGAAATGGAGTTGACCGAAGCTGAACTGAACCGGATATTGCATTTAGGCCGGCGCGCCAAGCAAAAGATGATTGAAGCGAATTTGCGGCTAGTCGTGGCGATCGCCAAAAAATACCAGAAACGCAATATGGAATTCTTGGATTTAATTCAAGAAGGTACCCTCGGTTTAGAACGAGGAGTCGAAAAATTTGACCCGATGCGGGGATACAAATTTTCTACCTATGCCTATTGGTGGATTCGGCAAGCAATTACCCGCGCGATCGCCCAACACGCCCGCACAATTCGATTGCCGATCCACATCACCGAAAAACTCAACAAAATCAAAAAAGTGCAGCGGGAACTCACGCAGCAGTTGGGGCGGTCTCCCACACCTGCAGAAATTGCCGCCGCCTTGGAACTGCACCCTTCCCAAATTCGGGAATACCTGCTGATGGCAAGACATCCAGTTTCTTTGGACTTGCGGGTAGGAGACAACCAAGATACCGAACTGCAAGAACTCTTAGAAGACGAAACTGCATCTCCAGACAACTACATTACCTCGGAATTGCTGCGGCAAGACCTCGATACTTTGATATCAGAACTGACCCCCCAGCAGCGAGATGTGATAATTCTGCGCTTCGGTTTGGAAGACGGCACCGAAATGTCGCTGGCAAAAGTCGGAGAACGTCTCAACCTCAGCCGGGAACGGGTGCGGCAGCTAGAACATCAAGCCCTAGCCCACCTGCGGCGCCGCCAATCTCAAGTCCGAGAATACTTGGCTAGTTAGTCACTAAAAAAGTTGAGATTTTTCCTAGAATCTCAACTTTTTTTATGTGTTGGCGCGGCTGGGAAGAATACTTTTATACTCGCATCTTGCACAATTCTCGCTTAAAAATCCCGACGGCGTGTTTGACAAAGAGTAAATTTTCTAGTGGGGTGCGCCCCAGAACCCGGCGGTGCAAGCCTGATTGACAACGGTGCAAAATCTGAGTTTATACCTGTTTAAAAAAAGAATGCAACTGTAGACCTGCGATCCAAGCCCTTAAAGAATAGGTCATTCCCAATAGTTCAATTCTTTAATCTAAAATTTAAAATCTAGAATGGGATTATTTGAGGGGTCGATCGCACTTTCGGGGCGGACGCAAAATTTGTCAAAACAAATCTTAGATTTAAGTTCAGGAACCGGGCGGGCGATCGTTCCTTCAAGTTAATAGCCAGCATTAAGCCAAATACCCGGTTTCTCTACGATCTTTTTGAAACTGGTACAAGAGGCGCTTGGAACCAGCTATTGAAAATTTTGGGGTCGGGAGTGGTTTTGACTTATTTGATATTGACAGGAAGTTTAGAAGCGATCGTGCTGGCAATCTCGCCCGGTAACTTTAGCATCGCATTCCCCGCAGGCCCGGTTGAGAGCTCGGACATCAAATCCGGCGTTTTAAGCTCGCCATCTCCCCCAAATCCTGCGCCGGATTCGGCTAGCACAGGTTTAGCAGAGGGCATTTACCTATACGGCCAGTCGAGCAAGCCAGATGAAATTAAAACAGAATATTTTGTATTTGAAATGCGGCAGAGTAAGGTAATCGGTGCTTTTTACCTGCCTCGGTCTGCTTTTTACTGTTTTTACGGCACGGGCGATCGAACTCAGTTAAATTTAACAGTAGTGGACAGTTACGACGGCAGTCGCTCTCCCTACTCCGTCAACCTGGAACAGTATTACCAAATTTCCAGCATCAGCCAGAACGATCGGCGCATCTTAGGTATTTGCAAAGAATCTCACAAACAGCAGTTCTGGGAAAAGTAGGAAACACGCGCTGCGCCACCCGTCAATCGATTTTAGATTTTAGATTTTAGATTTTAGAATTGAAGAAAGCAACCCCACTGATACATCGGAGGCGCCCTGAGCAAATTGCTTTCGGTCAGGGTTCAGGAAACAGTAGTAAAATTGCTCCTGAGTTGAGAATTTTGGACGGACACCACACACATGGCAAGATGAAACTGCGTCGGAAAACACTATCGATAATTGGCATTACCATCGCCGGACTCACTAGCATTCTGTATGTCGCCTCCTCAAGCATCCTTTTGGGCAGCCTGATCAAAGCAGAGGAACAAGAAGCCACACAGGTTGTTAAGGGAGTGCTCAGCGTGTTCGGGCAAACTGCCGACGACTTCAACTCGCGCTTTGCCGACTGGTCAGCCTGGGACGACACCTACGATTTTATCCAAAACCGCAACTCAGAATACATTGCCTCCAATTTAATTCCAGAAGGGCTCGCTAATATAAGAGTTAATATAGCCTTATTTGTCAATACTTCTGGCAAAATAGTTTACGGTACGGGTTTAGACAGCCAAAAGCTGAAACTAACGCCTGTTCCAGAATCATTAAAACGGCGCATTTCTCTCAGTGACCCGCTGTTGCAGCACCCCAACCCCAAGAGCAGCCTCGCTGGTATCCTGCTGCTGCCATCAGGGCCGATACTGATGACTTCCCGGCCAATTCTCACGACTAAAAGCACCGGCCCGATCCGAGGTACGCTGATATTTGGGCGCAATTTGGATGCTGCGAGCATTGCAAAGATTTCTAAAATTACCCGCTTGCCGCTAATCCTACACAGCGTGAATGAGGCTCGGTTGCCTGAAGACTTTCAGAATGCGCGGGAGAAACTGTCGGAAAAAAAACAGATTTTCGTGCGTCCTTTAAGCGAAGAGTCGATCGCGGGTTACGCTTTGATCCGCGATATTTACAACCAACCTGCGCTGCTATTGCGGGTGGATATCCCCAGAGAAATATACCGGCAAGGTCAGATCAGTTTGCTGTACCTGCTGGGGTCTGTAGCGTTAGTGGGATTTGGGTTAGTCGGCTGCACTCTGCTGCTGCTAGAGCGTCTTGTACTGTCTCGGTTGAGCGGTTTGGCGAAAGCGGTGAACCACATCAGCAGCAGCCAAGACCTCTCAGTGCGACTGCCGGTTACGGGTGAAGACGAGTTGTCCGACCTTGCCCATACTATCAACGGAATGTTGAGTGCGATCGCCCAAGCCGACAGCGAACAACTTGAGGAAAAAGCCCGCTACAGAGCCGTAGTCGAGCAAGCTACAGATTGCATATTCCTGTGGGACGCTCAAACCAAACGTCTTTTGGAAGCCAATACAGCGTTTACAGACTTGCTCGATTACAGTCTTGATGCCATTTCACAACTGACTATTTACGATATCATCGCTTACTCTAAAGACCTAATTGACAACAATATCGAGTTGCTGCTGACGGACAAACAATTCAGAATTGGCGAAGTTCTCTACCGCCGCCGAGACGGTTCCTGCGTGGATGTAGAAGTAAGCGGGAGCGTGATTTCCTACGGCGGCCGCGAGATTATTTGCACGGTTGTCCGCGACATTACCGAGCGCAAGCAAGCCGAAGCCGAACTGCGAGCCTCGGAAGAACGCTACAGACTTTTGTTTAAAAATAACCCCCATCCGATGTGGGTTTACGATTTAGAAACTCTGGAATTTATAGCCGTCAATCAGGCTGCTATCCAACACTACGGCTACACTCGCGACGAATTTCTCAACATGACCGTTGCGGACATTCGTCCCTTCCAAGAGATGCCGAGATTGCTAGAAAAGATATCCCAAGTAGATGCCGGTATTGAGTTTGCAGGTGTGTGGCAGCACCAGAAAAAAGACGGAACAATTATTGATGTAGAAATTACTTCTTATACTCTGGTATTTGATAGCAGGAATGCTGAATTAGTGCTGGCTCACGATGTGACCGACCGCTTGCAAGCCGAGGCAGAACTCTACAAGGCAAAGGAAGCCGCAGAAGCAGCTAATTTGGCTAAAAGTCAGTTTTTGGCTAACATGAGCCACGAACTGCGAACTCCTCTGAATGCGATTATCGGTTACAGCGAGATCCTGCAAGAAGAGGCTTTAGATTTGGGCGAAGAAGATTTTGTGTCGGATTTGGAGAGAATTCACCATTCAGGCCAGCTTTTACTTTCCTTAATTAATGATATTCTGGACTTGTCGAAGATTGAAGCCGGTCACGCGGAACTTGAATTAGAAACTTTTGACGTGTCGGAGGCAGTTCGAGATGTAGCCCGAACTGTTGAACCGCTATTTTTGCGAAACACTAATCGCTTGAATGTGGAGTGTCCTAATAATATTGGCTCATTGTATTCCGATCAAATTAAGTTTACTCAAATTTTATTTAATTTGCTCAGCAATGCAGCTAAGTTTACTCATAAAGGAACAGTTACACTCAGCGTTGAAAAAATTAAAAATGATGAGAATAGTTGGGATTCAGAACAGTTAATTATTAAGTGTACTGATACGGGGATTGGGATTACTCCTGAACAGCTACAAAAGTTATTTCAACCTTTTACGCAAGCTGATGCTTCGACTACCCGCAAGTACGGAGGTACGGGTTTGGGCTTGGCAATAGCGCAGAAATACTCTCAGATGCTGGGGGGAGAAATTACTGTCAATAGCGAGTTTGGCAAGGGGTCAACTTTTACTTTAACGTTGCCAGCATAAGATAGATTTTAGATTTTAGATTTTAGATTTTAGATTGAGTAAAAAGTCCTGACTCGAAATAACATAAATACGGTTGGTAGTCAGGGCTTCAGTCTACTCCTAATCAGCTTTTAGCTAATTAGGACTAAACTCTTGAAGACCAACAACCTTAATACTCAATACCGGGCTGAGCTTTAATGCCTTGTTCTCGGAAGGGATGCTTAACTAAAGTCATTTCTGTCACCAAGTCTGCCCGTTCGATCAGCGCGGGCGGGGCGCCTCTGCCTGTTAAAATAATGTGGGTTTCTTCTGGTTTTTGGTCTAACCCGGAAAGCACTTGCTCGACTTGCAAATAACCTAGTTTTAATGCTATATTGATTTCATCTAGAAGAATTAATTTAAATTCGGGATTGCAGATAAAAGTTAGGGATTTTTCCCAGGCTTTTTGAGCTGTTTCGATATCTCGATCGCGGTCTTGCGTGTCCCAGGTAAAGCCTTCTCCCATTGCGTGAAATTCTAGCTGTTTTTCCCAGAGTTGAAAAACGGCTTTCTCTGCCGGTTCCCACGCGCCTTTGATAAATTGTACTATGGCGACGCGGTATCCGTGACCGAGCGATCGCACAACCATTCCCAAAGCGGCTGTAGTTTTGCCTTTGCCGTTACCGGTATTGACTATAATTAAACCTTTTTCTTTTGAGGAGTTAGCGATTCGCTGCGCCTGTACTTCTTGGCGGCGCTGCATTTTCTGCTTGTGCTGTTCGGCTGTTAGGGAAGTGGTTTCTTTAGTTTCCATTAGATTTTTTTAACCGCAGATGAACGCAAATAAACGCTGATAGGTGCAGGATGTCTAGTTATTGCCACAGTGTTTTCAAGTTTAGCACGAAACCGGGCAAAATATCTTCTCCTGAAAGTTCTGTTGGACATTCCAAAACTTCTTTTTCTTGTCCTTGGCGATAGATTTCAACTCTGCGGGTTTTGCGGTTAATTAACCAGCCTAGTTTTACTTGGTTATTCATGTATTCTTCCATTTTGTCTTGAGTATCTTTGAGGCTGTCTGTCGGGGACATTAACTCTAAGACAACATCTGGGGCAATAGGAGGAAATTTTTGTTTTTGTTCTGGAGTAAGTGCCTCCCATCTTGATTGTTCAATCCAAGAGACATCGGGAGAACGATTGGCACCGCTGGGCAGTTTGAAGCAAGTTGAAGAATCGAAACAAATTCCCAGTTTAGTTTGTCGGTTCCAAATCACAAAGTCAGCATTAATTTCTGAGTTGTAATTTCCGGTTTCTCCTCCTGTGGGTGACATAAAGATTATTTCTCCTTCGGCATTGCGTTCAAATTTGACATCTGGGTTTTCGCGGCACAGTTGATAAAATTGGTCGTCGGTTATTTGGGCGATAGAATTAAAGTTGATGGTAACTGCTATCATGGTATTTTATCAGGATGGGTTGGAATTTTTAAGCCACATAATGTATGTGAAGGCGGATAAATACCGAGCGATGTCGATGGCGTAAATATTATTGATGGAGGAAGGAGGATTTGAATGGGAGTTTTTTGAAGGCACTTATGATATCATTATATCATCTACTTATAACTAGGTATCAATATTTTTATAAAAAGCTTTTTGCAGGTAAGACTTGCAGACATACCAATAATAAAAGGCAATATTGACTTCGCTAAGCAATTTAGGTAATCCCTCTAGCAAGCTGGAAAAAAGCTTGTTTTTTAAATGCAGGGAATCCACGCATATCGCAAAAAACAACAAGCCTACACCCGCTAACAATATTTGGTAGGGAGTTAACTGTAGTTCTCGCCGAAAAAACCATCCGTAGGAAGACAAAACCACGGCGTATAAAAGACTTACTCCTAGCTTAGGAATTCCCCCTGCTACCATATATATATGAATTCTGTAAATTTCATTTAGTAAAAATCCACCTGTTAACAAAGCCGAAAACAGAATAAATCGATTTTCTGAAGTGCGCGGTTGAATACTTTGAGCTAATTTATAGGTAAAAGTACAAACAATGACGGGTACAGAACATAAAATTTGGAAAGTCCGAGTTAACAAGGCGATATTGGGATGGGGATAAGAATAAGGCGGCAAGAATAAATCGCTGACTTTTAACCCTGAAAGCTGAGTGAAAAATATCAGTATCGCCACCAAAAATAAGGATAAACAATTGAGTCTAACAACCAAACGATAAATAGTCATAAGCAATTAACACCAAAAATTAGGTTGACTGCCCAAATATCAAAAAATTATATCACCAATATCTCTGGATATTTTGCTAAACTTAATCATGAGTGTTATCAAAACAAGGAGACAGTCGTGCTGTCAGTGAAAGAAGCAGAATCGATCGTTCTAAATTTGGCGCAACCCCTCGACAGTCAGCGGGATGTAGAAACTGTAAACTTGCTGGCAGCATCGGGGCGCATTTTGGCAGCAGCCGTCACTGGTTCCCTAGATTTTCCTTATTGGGACAATTCGGCAATGGATGGGTACGCAGTGCGGTTTGCGGATGTGGAAAATTGCAGCGCCGAAACACCAGTCGCACTTGATATAGTTGAAGAGATTCCAGCGGGATATCAGCCTCAACATACTGTACAATCTGGGCAAGCGGCGCGAATTTTTACGGGTGGGGTGATGCCAGCGGGTGCTGATACGGTGGTAATGCAGGAAGAAACTAGGCGTGAGGGCGATCGTATTTTTATCTTAGTTTCTCCTGAAAAACCGCAAGCATTTGTCAGGCCGGGAGGCGCTTTTTATCAAGCAGGAACAACTTTGCTAACTCCGGGTACAGTTATCAACGCCCCAGAAATAGCGGTGTTAGCAACTGCCCAGTGCATTCAAGTTCCCGTTTATCGGCGGCTGCGGGTGGCAATTTTTTCTACTGGTGACGAATTGGTATCGCCTGACGAACCTTTGGCACCGGGGAAACTGGTAGACTCGAATCAGTATGCTTTGACAGTTTTGTTGGCACAAATGGGATTTGAACCAATTCGATTGGGCATTGTTCCTGATAATGAAGATGCGTTAAACAAGGCGATATCCCGGGCTGTGGCGACAGCGGATGTGGTGATTTCTACGGGCGGCGTCTCGGTAGGAGACTACGATTATGTCGAGAAAATTTTGGCAGATTTGGGAGGCAAAGTTTACATTAGTTCTGTGGCGATTAAGCCGGGGAAACCTTTAACTGTTGCTGAGTTTAAACGAGGTGAAAAAAATTCGGATTGTCTGTATTTTGGTTTGCCGGGAAATCCGGTTTCGGCTTTAGTCTGCTGTTGGCGGTTTGTTGTGCCTGCTTTGAGAAAGATGTCGGGGCTTGGCGCGGATGCTTGGGGGCCGGAGTTTGTCAAAGCTAGGTGTAATTCTGAATTGCGATCGCCCGGTCGGCGCGAAACTTATGTTTGGGGTAAACTGCATTTAGTTGCCGGAGTCTGGGAATTTGAACCTGCTAGCGGCAGCCAAAATTCAGCGAATTTAATTAACCTCGCCAATACGAGTGGTTTAGCAGTTTTACCACCAGGGGACACCTGGATTGTACCGGGCGAATTCGTGGAAGTTTTAAAAGTTAGTCATTAGTCATTAGTCGTTAGTCATTAGTCATTAGTCATTAGTTATTAGTTCTGTATAAGTTCATGTAAAATATTAACAACTAAGTAGTCTTCCTTCTTCCTGACATACGTTATCCGTTACATCCGTTACACAATCCGTTGCCGAACTTCCTTCGTATTATGAGAATTTTAATTGTTGAAGACGATCCGATGATGCAACTGGGATTAGAGCAAGTTTTAGCCGATTCCCCAGACATAGAGATAGTAGGACAAGCAGAAGACGGCTATTTAGGTGTAGCAGCCGCACTGAAACTAAAACCTGATATTATTGTGATGGATATCGGTTTGCCACGGCTCGACGGCATAGCAGCGACGCAGCAAATTAAAGCACAACTGCCAGAAGTTCGAGTAGTAATGTTAACTTCTCACACTGCAGAAACTGAAATTATTGCTGCCCTTTCTAGTGGTGCTGATGCTTATTGTATTAAAGGTGCTACCGTAGACAGGCTGTTAGCAGCGATTGCAGCCGCAGCAGAGGGGGCTACATACCTCGACCCTCAAATTGCCCGGACTGTCATCGAACATCTCAAACCCCCAATCCCTGCCTCTACAACTACTTTTGGACAGTTGTCGCAGCGGGAATTGGAGGTGTTAAGATTAATGGTGGAAGGTAACAGCAACCCGGAAATTGCAGCGGCGCTTTACTTGAGTCCAAATACCATTAAAACTCACGTTCGCGGTATTATGAATAAGTTGGCAGTGGATGACCGCGTGCAAGCAGCAGTTGTAGCGCTGAGGACGGGATTGGTGTAAAGAAGTCAGCAGTCAGTAGTCATTAGTCAGTAGTTATTTGTTGTTTGCTACCAATGCTTTCTGCGAAGATGCTTTTCTGCCCAATTGCCAATTGTCAATTCCCAATTCCCAATTCCCAATTCCCAATTCCCAAAAAGTTTATGTCTGAGTTGATAGAAATCGGTAAAATTGTAGCAGCTCAAGGTTTGGACGGGGAAGTGCGAGTCTATCCCGATTCGGATTTCCCGGAAAGGTTTATCGAACCGGGGAAGCGGTGGATTTTGCGCCCTAACAAAAGTGAACCGGAACAGATCGAGTTTTTGGGCGGTCGCTATATTCCGGGGAAAGGGCTGTATGTTGTAGAGGTAGAGGGTGTGGAAGACCGCGATAGTGCTGAGGCATTGCGGGGCTGCAAGTTGTTTGTTGAAAAGACCGATCGACCTTACCTCGAATCTGATGAGTTTTACGTCCAAGATTTGATCGGTATGGAAGTTTTTAACCAGTTAACCGGGGAAATCCTAGGCAAGGTAAGTGATATTATTCCCGCAGGTAACGACCTTTTAGAGGTAGAAACGAATCTCACGCCGGAAACTGTCGCCGCAGAATTAGAAAAGCCAAAACAACCTGAAACTCCCAAAGCAAACGCTGACCCCAGAAATACCCGCAAACCACGGAAAATTCGCGCTAAACAGCCTAAATCCACAAAAATATTGATTCCTTTTGTGGAAGAGATTGTACCAGTTGTTGACTTAGAACAAGGCAGAATTGAAATTGTGCCTCCTCCTGGTTTATTGGAATAATATCAAATCTGGTCAAGCGACCGGATCTGATATTAGTTATTAACAATTCGCCATCCCCAATTCCCGATATTAATCCTTTCCTCTATTTGTGTACCGCACTATCAAGTAACTGATGGAAAGTGCGAAAATAGCAGTCGCCAAACCAATCAAGTCGGCTGCGGTTTTCTTTTCCAGGTCAAGAATGATGATTTTTCGAGATACTGCTATCAAAGAAGTTACAATAACTAGCTCTACTTGAATTACGTGCTTTTTCAGATAAGCTGTAATATTTTCCAATATTTCCAATGCAATTAAAACATTTAAAAATAACCCAAATATGACAAACAACGTGTCTTTTAAGAAACTATCAGTGTGGTTGGCCAATTCTTGTACTAAAAAAATTACCAAATCGGCAACGCTGACGATAATTACCAAAATCATCGCCAGTGATAAAACTTTCGAGATTATTACTTCTACAGTTTCTGAAAAATGCAGAAAATTTTCATCGTTGCCTAACTTCGCAATTTGCCTAAATATTTTTTTCAGCATACCAGTGATTTAGTCATCATTCTTGAAGATTCTGTCATTTTTCGGTACGCTTTGCAAGCGAAAAACTTTGCGAGTGGGTGGTTTCACGGTGGCAACTGGTTGCTGGGGAATGTGGCTCTCTCTGCCTGTTATATTTTAGAGTTTTTCGTGTCAGCTAGGAATCGATCGCGCGCGATCGAACTCCTGCTTCATAAATTTTTGCCATGAAAAATCCTCAAACTATTGGCTAGCAATAGTTTGAGGATTTTAAAAAACGGTGCGAGCCTAGAATCAACTATTCTCAACTGATAATGATTGTTGACTCTAGGCTCGCTCGGCCCAACACAATAGAGCTAAAAATTTAGCTCGGGTGGTTTAGTAGCGACGAGAATTGCCACCGCGATCGTTATTGCCCCAGTTACCACCACCAGCATTACCACCACGTTCTTCACGGGGTTTTGCTTTGTTGACTTTGAGGTCGCGACCCATCCACTCAGCACCGTCAAGAGCCTCAATGGCTGCGGCTTCTTCGGCTTCAGTAGACATTTCTACAAAAGCGAAGCCCCGCATCCGACCTGTTTCCCGGTCAGCAGGCAACTGAACGCGCTTTACTGTTCCGTACTCTCCAAAAGTTTGGTTGAGGTGCTCCTGCGTTACTTGGTAGGATAAATTGCCGACATAGATTGACATTGAACATTCTCCAGAATCAGGGGGTGTAGAGATTTAAATCCGGAGGAACGCCGATCGAACGAACTGTACTGCCGAAAATAAAGCCTTGTTAAACCATTATAGCACCTATGGGTACAAACTGCAATTGTCTGACTCAATTAATTAAAAAGAAGGCAGAAGGCATTCGCCAGAAGACATTCTCCCAAAGGAAAAACCCCCCATCAAGCAGGAACTACTCAGAATAAATAAATTTAATTTTCCTTGTTTGCGATCTCTGGCGGAGAAACGCAGTTCTTAGGTGGCGTAATAGCATAACGATTTTAGGTTTTATATCTGAGATTTGGGATTGAATATTTATGTGTAGAGTATGTCCTGGTTTAAAATTGCTCGCTCGAGAGAGGTTGTTACTCCAAAAACGGATACAAGCCTCGGACTCGTGTCGGGAAGAGTGCAAAATTTTAGACTCTTGTTCAAAATCCCAGATTCATCTTTGGAGTAAATCTTCAATCGTTCGACTGAGCGCGATTGACGCTCACCCTCGCCTAAAGTCAACCACGTTCCTCCCCATGTCGATCGCCCGCGGCTTCCGGCTCGTTCTTCGGTGATTTGTAACATCCCCTAGTTGAACGGCAGCTCAAGAAGTGACGGCGAGGGTGGATTTTGACCAATTAAATTCCCCAACTTCCGCCGCATTTTCTGCAGCATTTTCTGCAGCAGTTTCTGGCCCAACCAGCACCAACTGCACCGCACAAGCTTTTAACTCTGGCTGTTTGGAATCTGGACAGCTTGCAGCATGAGTCATGGCATTGGCTTCAGCCGCTTCGGCCCACAGAGAACCCCAGTGCATCGGTACAAATAGCGTACCCGGGGCGATCGCCTTTGTGACTTTGGCCGGAAACTGCGCCTTGCCGCGGCGCGATCGAACTTCCAGCAAATCCCCCTCCTTAATCTGCAATTTGGCAGCATCGCGGGGGTGAATTTCCAAAAACGGATCGGGGTGCAATAGATTAATTTTTTCTGTTCTTCCCGTCCGCGTCATCGTGTGCCAGTGTCCGTAAAGTCTCCCTGTCGTCAACACAAACGGATAATTCGGATCGGGAGGTTCTGACAGTCCCCGGGAGTGATAGGCCGAAAATCTCGCCCGCGCGTCAGGAGTGTGAAAACGCCGGTCAGTATACAGCCGTTTCGCTTCGTTAGCTGGATGCACAGGCTCGTTTTCCCGGCAAGGCCACTGCTGCGGCCCTTGTTGGCGGATGTATTCGTGGCTCATGCCGGTCATGTCGCAAGGCTGACCCCGCGTCAACTGCGCGTATTCTATAAAAACCTCCGCACTGTTCTCGAAAGCAAAGTGTTCGGCAAAACCCAACCGCCGTCCCACCTCGGCGAAAATCCTCCAGTCGTCGCGGGCTTCCCCGGAGGGAGTGTCGAAACCGGGACAAAGCGTAATCCGGCGTTCGGAATTGGTCATTACTCCGGTTTTTTCGCTCCACTGCGTTGCCGGCAGCAGGATGTGAGCGTAGGCGGAGGTTTCAGTGGGATAGTAAGCTTCTTGATAAATAGTAAAGGGCGATCGCAGCAAAGCGGCTTTAGTGCGTTCCAAATCCGGCATGCTCACCACCGGATTGGTAGCTGCAATCCACAGCAACTCGACATCGCCAGTTTCTAAACCGGTAATCATGTCCCAAGCCGTGCGGCCCGGATTCGGGGAAATGCTTCCCGGTGCAAGTCCCCAAAACTCCTCGACTTGGGTTCTGTGTTCGGCATTTTTCACAAATCGGTAGCCTGGGAGCAAGTGAGACAGTCCTCCGGCTTCCCGCCCTCCCATCGCGTTTGGCTGGCCGGTCAGGGAAAACGGGCCGCATCCGGGTTTGCCGATTTGACCGGTCATCAAGTGCAAATTAATCAGCGATCGCACCTTCGCCGTGCCTTCCGACGACTGGTTCATCCCCATCGACCACAGCGACAAAACTCGCTGCGACTGTTCCCAGTAGTTTGCCGCGGTTTCTAACTCGCCCACAGTAATGCCGCAGCGCGAGGCTACCAACTCCGGCGTGTAGCTGTTAATAACCTCAGCAAAAGCTGAAAAATTCGCCGTGCATTCTTCAATAAACTCAGGATCTATTGCTTGCCCGCGCAACAGCAAATATGCAATTCCGTTGAGCAAATCTATATCCGTACCCGGTTTAATTGCTAAGTGCAAATCCGCCGCTTCAGCAGTCGGAGTCCGCCTCGGATCTACCACAATCATCTTGACATGTGGATGTTTTTTGTGGTACTTTGCTAATCGGTTGAACACGATCGGATGGCATTCCGCCGCATTGCTGCCGATAATAAAAGCGCAATCTGTCAATTCTAAATCGTCGTAACAGCAAGGCGGCCCGTCCGAACCAAAACTTTGAACGTATCCCGAAACTGCTGAAGACATACACAAGCGAGAATTCGCATCAAAATTATTTGTACCCAGACAACCTTTCATGAGTTTCTGGGCAACATAATAATCTTCTGTTGCGAATTGACCCGAACCGTAAACGCACAAAGCATCGGGACCGCTGGTGCTGCGAATTGTTTGGATGCGGTTAACAATTGCATCGAGAGCTTCGTCCCAGCTAGCGCGGCGGAACGGTTGGTCGAGAGTATCTCGCATCATCGGATACAGCAGCCGATCGCTCCTAATCGACTCTGCTACTGTTGCTCCCTTAATACAAACCATGCCCTGACTCGATGGGTGATTGCGATCGCCCCGGACTTTCCAACTTTGTTTTTTGTCGGCAACAACTTCTAGACCGCAACCTACACCGCAATAAGGGCAAAGAGTTTTTATAGTTTCCATCTGGTGATTTTAGATGCTAATTTTTGAAAGCTAATGGGTTATTGGTAATTCGTTATTGTATTAGGAACTGATGGCTCCTGCAAATAACGTTTTAATACTTACTAAATTACCGCAAAAATGCTTCGCATAAACGGACAATACCCTGATTTTAAATTAACCGCTATCTTACTCGACCTCCCGATATATCTGGATTGCAGCCAGCGGATCGCCGATCCTAAATCTTCCTGTAACAGAGCGAATCAAAACCTAACTCTTGTCACCCCCAATGATGGGGGGCAGGAGGATTTTTGGCAGGGATGTAACAGGGGGTCGATACTACTTTTGACTTGGTTGTCGATACAAACCTGAGATTTAGTGCGGGAGCAATACCATTTTCCCAAAAAATGCAACTGTGAGTCGGCAACCCAAACTCTTATGCAGCAAGTCATTCTTAATCGCCAATCGCCAATCGCCAATGGTATAAGTCGCCTATTTCCCTGTTTTAACTTCTAGTACGCCACCGTTGTTGGGACTAAAAGTTACTTGGAATTCAGCAGTTTTTTCAGATCCTGCTGCGACACCTGCTGGAGTTTGCAAAACCGGCAGAGGAGTTTCTTTGACGAAATCTTTAGCTGCTTTATTTGTGGGATCGAACTGTAGGATATCGCCGTTTTGTTTGACTTTGACCCGATAAGTCAAACTTTCGGTAAATGTCGGAATTGTTCTCCATGTTTGGTCGATTTGTGCATACAACTTCTGTCGGATCGCATCGAGTTCTGCTTGGTCAGAAATCTCTGATGTCGCACTGGTTGCTGGATTGGGCGCGGTGGCGCTGTTAGCGGTAGCAGCAATGGGTGCAGGACTTGCAGCAGCAGCAATGGGTGCAGGACTTGCAGCAGCAGCGATGGGTGCAGGACTTGCAGCAGCAGCGATGGGTGCAGGGCTAGCAGCAGCAATGGGTGCAGGACTTGCTGCAATTTGCGGGCTGGGGGGAGAACTCACAACCGCCGCCGGAGTCGCCACCTGCGGTGCAGTTTCTGCTAGTTTCGCTTGCTTTAGCTGGCTGGAAATACCAGACATATTGACCGCAGCTAAAGTAACCATTGCTGCTAACCAGGAAGCTGCCAGGATGGCGCGTTCGATCGGCGAAGCTTTTGGGGGTTCGGCAGCGTGAGACACAAAAGGTGCAGGTGCGATCGGCCTGTCAGCAAGCACAGGCTTTTTGCTAGCAGGTAATGGCATCGGTAGCGCGACGGCTTCAGTCTCCGAGTCCGTTGCTTCACCTTCTTCGTGGTGGGCGTAGCGAGAAAACAGGAACTCCAAAGCAAAGTTGCGAAGTTCGTAGTATTTCGGGTCTTCCATAATCCGCGCCCGGTTGCGGGGACGGCTGAACGGAACGTGCATATCTTCGCCGATCGAAGCTGCCGGCCCGTTGGTCATCATCACGATGCGATCGGCCAAAAACAAAGCCTCATCAATATCGTGAGTAATCATAATGACGGTAATTTTTTCCTGCCGCCAAATTTTCAGCAATTCTTCCTGCAACTCTTCTCGGGTAATCGGGTCTAGAGCTCCGAAAGGTTCGTCCAAAATCAACAGTTTGGGACGAGTTGCCAGAGCTCTGGCGATCGCCACTCGCTGTTTCATCCCCCCGGACAATTGGCCCGGTCTTTTGTGACCGGCTTCGGTTAGCCCCACTAATTCCAAGTGTTCCTTGACGATCGTATGGTGTTCGTCTGCAGACTTTTCCGGGTAAACATTTTCAACACCGAGGTGAATATTTTCAGTAGCAGTCAGCCACGGCAAAAGCGAGTAGTTTTGAAACACCACCATTCTGTCCGGGCCTGGTTCAGTAATCCGCGAACCTTCCAAGGCTACTTCTCCGTTTGTCGGTCCGTTGAATCCCGCAATCATATTCAGCAAAGTTGATTTGCCGCAGCCCGAGTGACCGATCAAACAAATAAATTCGCCTTCATTAATAGTCAGGTTTACACCGTCGAGAACGACGTAAGGTCCTTTAGGAGTTTCGTAGACTTTCGATACGTCTTTAATAGTAAGAAAGTCTCGATCGGGCTTTTGAATTTGGGTTGTTTGGGGAGTTTTGAGAGTTTGCATATTTTCAGGAGTGGGATTTTGGGTTGAGGAATTAGACATGACAACTTTGGATTGAGAATTTGAAATTAGGGAGTTAGGAAGCGGAAAATGTGGAGTCTTTTTTCCTAATTTCTTGCTCCTCATTCCCTCTTCCTATTTGCTGGTTATGCTGGCAGTTTGATGGAACATTGACTGCCTATTTGTTCAATTAAAATTTCTTCAATGCGGACGGCGCGCTTAATTTTGACATTTTGAAGATATTCGATCGGGTCGTCTAGATTAAACACAGTGCCGTCAAATAACTCGATCGTCCGGCGATCTCTGGCAACATCCGGCAAACCCAATTCCCGGACTGCTTGACCGAAAACATCGGGCCGCAAAACTCGATCGACCACTTCCACCCAGTTTTTCGGGAACGGGATCAGTCCCCAGCGAGCCATCTGCGCCATCACCCACACCATTTCTAGGCGGTCTGGAAAGTTGGTTTTGTCAACATAGAACTGGTTGAAATTGTAGAGCATTTCTGGTTCTGCCTCCGTACCGGAGTTGTAGGGATCGATGAACCCCGGACGGATGTCTTTGGGATCGGCGCCGATGTATTGTTCTTGGCCGATCGATGCTAGGACTTCTTCGCGGTTGCGGCGGTCGTCGCAGAACTCGCAGGCTTCTAAAAGCGCTTTGACGAGGGCGAGGTGGGTTTGAGGATATTTCTGAGCCCAATCTTCGGTAACACCGAGAACTTTTTCGATGTGTCCGGGCAGAATATCGAGGGAACGGGCCATGACAAAACCCGTACCGCTGTTGACTGCGTGGGAGTTCCAGGGGTCGCCCGAACAGTAGCCGTCAATGTTGCCCGCTTTTAAATTCGATACCATCTGCGGGGGCGGAATCACGGTCAAGCCCACGTCGAGGTCGGGGTCGATGCCGCCGGCGGCCAGCCAGTAGCGGAACAGCAGGTTGTGCATGGAGGCCGAGTGTACCATGCCCAAGGTGTGAACTTTATCGGGAGTCTTGGCGATCGCAGCTTTGAAATCCTCTAACGTCCGAATGCCTTGTTTGTACAGGTGTTTGCTGAAAACAATCGAATTGCCGTTGCGAGACAGCGTCATGGCGCTGCAGACGGGCACAGGGGCTTCGCCGTCCAGGCCCAACAGCATGGCGACCGGCATTCCTGCGACCATTTGCGCCGCGTCCAGCCGTCCTTCGGCGACTCCTTTGGCGATCGCTTTCCAGCCCGGTTCGCGGCTGAGGGTGACTTCTTCCAAGCCGTGCGCTTTGAAAAATCCTTTTTCTTTGGCTACTACTAACGGCGCGCAGTCGGTGAGGGGAATAAAGCCGATGTCGAGGTTGATTTTTTCCAAGCCGTTGCGGGCGATGACAGGCGGTTGTTGTTTGGCCCGGCGCTGTTTGACCCGCTTTTGCTGGTTGAGGAAGTAAACCATTTCGTTCCGCAGCGCGTAGTAACTCGGATGGTTGACAACTTCCATGCGCTTGCGGGGGCGGGGAATGTTCACTTCGAGGATTTGCCCGATTTGCGCTTCCGGGCCGTTGGTGAGCATTACAATGCGATCGCTCAATAATAAAGCCTCATCCACGTCGTGAGTTACCATCACGCTGGTGACTTTGCTTTCCTCGCAAATTTTCATCAACTGGTCTTGCAAACCGCCGCGAGTTAAAGCATCGAGGGCGCCGAAGGGTTCGTCTAGCAGCAGCAGTTTCGGGCGAATCGCCAAGGCGCGGGCGATCGCAACTCTTTGTTTCATCCCCCCTGAAATTTCGCCCGGGCGTTTGTCGGCGGCGTGTCCGAGTCCGACCAATTTAATGTGGTGTTCGATTACCAACTCGCGATCTTCTTGAGAGTTACCGCTGTAAATTTCATTTACTGCTAGGGCGATATTTTCGCGCACCGTCAGCCAAGGTAGCAGCGAGTAATTTTGAAACACCACCATTCTGTCCGGGCCAGGATCGCGGACTTCGCGCCCTTCTAAAGTAATCCCGCCCTGACTTGCTTTGTCGAGACCGGCGATGATATTTAGCAGTGTAGATTTGCCGCAGCCCGAGTGTCCGATTAAGGTGATGAATTCTCCCTTCTTAATTTTTAGTTCGATATTTTTAAGAGCGATGTATTGCTCTCCATTGGGCAAGTTAAATACGCGGTCAACGTGGTCTACTTCAACAAATACTGACATGGCTCTTTTAGGTTAGTTTGTAATTTGTATGATGCTGATTATTAATTGGGCATTAGCCAAACAGGCCCGCGCAGGGCATTGGGGATTGGGCATTGGGGATTGGGCATTGGGGACTGGGAATTAATTTACAACTAATTTCTAGCAGTTTGTAGTTGGCAACCATTCCCCATTCCCCATTCCCCATTCGCCATGCCCGATGCCCTCTTTGGCCGATGCCCGATGCCCAAATTCTATTTTTGTTCTTCTGGAACAACTTTGGAAGCGATGAAACCAACGATTCTGTCTAAAATCAAACCGACGATTCCTACATAAAGCACTGCTATAATCACTGCACTGAGTCGAGAACTGTTGTAAGCGTCCCAGATGAAGAAGCCGATGCCGACGCCGCCGACTAACATTTCGGCAGCTACGATCGCCAGCCAAGACAAACCGATGCCAATTCTCAAGCCTGTGAAAATGTAAGGAACTGAAGAGGGCAGCAGGATTTTCCAGAAGTATTTTTTGTTGGGAAGGCGCAAGACGCGGGCGACGTTTCTGTAGTCTTGGGGTATTTGTTGAACGCCTACTGTGGTGTTAATTAAAATCGGCCAAATTGCTGTAATTAAGATTACGAAAAGTGCTGAAACTTCGTTAGCTTTCATCCCCATGTTTTCAAAGGGATTGAACTGTTGAAAGACAGCCAGGGCGATCGGCAGCCAAGCCAGGGGCGGGATAGTTCTAAATACTTGAAACAGCGGGTCTAAAGCATTGAACATTAAGGAGTTTGTGCCGATGAGGATTCCCAAACCGATGCCGAGAACTGCTGCCAAAGTAAAGCCGATCGCCACCCGCTGCAAGCTAGCAAAAATTTGCCAGAACAAGCCTTTGTCTGTACCGCCGTTGTCGAAGAACGGATTGATAATCAGATTCCAGCTTTCTTGGACAACTTTGATTGGCCCCGGCAAGCTAGACTCTTGACTGTGGCAGAGGCTCTGCCATATTATCAGTAGAATTGCAATTGCTACCAGGGGGGGGATGATTTTTCGGCGGTTTTTTTGAACCAGATCCAGAAGGAAATATACTCTTCTAGAAACAAAGATGTTTGTGATGTTTGTTGCCATTTTTATTTTTGCCGTATTGTGAATAATCGATTATTTGTAGATACTTTGAACAGAGTTCAGCAGGTTAGGTATGTGGAAATAACCCTCCGTTTCACTCTGCCCAACACATCAATCAATTTTAGGGGGTTGTCAACTGTTAACAGTCAACAGTCAACAGTCAACAAACTAATTATGCTTTTTTGATTGCCAGACCCTTGAGATATTCTTCGGGTTTTTCAGGGTCAAACTTCACGCCGTCAAAGAAGGTTTCGACACCGCGAGAAGTCGTAGCAGGAATTTGGGCGGCGGGAACGCCAAGTGCTGTCGCGGCAGCTTTCCAAATATCTTCGCGGTTAACTTTATCAACCGTGGCTTTGATGTCGGTAGTTGCCGGGATATAACCCCAGCGAATATTTTCAGCTAAGAACCAAGCATCGTGACTCTTGTAGGGATAAGAAGTATTATCCGCCCAGAATTTCATCGCCACAGGGCTGGCAGCTTCAATGCGGCCGGTACCGTAGTCAATTTGAGCTTTAGAGCGACCGATAATATCTGCTACTGGAACTTTTAACCACTTATCTTGAGAGATGATTTGGCACATCTCATCGTGATTTTCTGCCTTGTCGCACCACTGCTGGGCTTCCAGTACGGCCATTGTAAGTGCTTTTGCAGCTTTGGGGTTTTTGTCAACCCAATCTCCTCTTAAACCTAAAGCTTTTTCTGGGTGGTCTTTCCAAAGTTCTCCGGTGATTAAGGCGGTGTATCCTACCTTTTGAGCAACTAGCTGAGCATTCCAAGGTTCGCCTACGCAAAAGGCTTCCATGCTGCCAGATTTCATGTTGGCTACCATTTGGGGCGGCGGTATGGGAATCACGGAAACATCTGTATCTGGATTAATACCGCCGGCTGCTAGCCAGTAGCGCAGCCACAAGTCGTGGGTGCCGCCGGGAAAAGTCATCGCAACAGGAAGGTTTTGATTGCCAAAAGCTGCTTTCAGAGGTGCGCTGTCTGTACCTACTTTTAAATCTAGGTATTTTTTGCTCAGGGAAATTGCCTGACCGTTAGTATTTAACCGGGCAAGAATGTACATCGGCACTGGCTGATTGCCTTTGGTAACAGTGCCTAATGTCATTTGGTAAGGTATCGGGGATAAAATGTGGGCTCCGTCAATGCCGCCTTTGTCGGAACCGAGTTCTAAGTTGTCGCGAGTAACTGGCCAAGATGCTTGTTTGGTAACTTGTACGTCTTTCATGCCGTACTTGGCAAATAACCCTTTTTCTTGGGCGATGATTAAGGGTGCTGCGTCGGTGAGGGCGATGAATCCGAGTTTGGCTGCGGTAACTTCGGGGGCGTCGGCGGGGTTGATGTTGACTGCTGGGGCGGCGGTGGGTGATGCGCCGCTAGGAGTTGCGTTAGAAGTGGTCGAACCGGAACTGCAACCGTGGGCTAGGAGGGTGCCGGCTGCTGTTGCTCCGGCGGTGATGATGAATTTTCTTCTAGAAAGGTTGCTCATTTGTCTTGAATTGTGGTTGTACTTTGAGATAGTAGAAATGTCAGATGTGAGATTGATTCGCGACCTTCGCATCGCATCTGACATGATGAGATTAGGCGTCGATCGACACTTTGCCGATCGCCCGCGCGCTGCAAGCTAAAATGAACCCTGGTTCTAAGTCTCGGGCCGCGTCGGGTTTGCTGTCGTAGACTGTTTGGCCTTCTAGGAGTTGCTGCTTGCAAGTGCCGCAGGTTCCCGACCGGCAACTGCTGTCAAGTTCGACTCCGGCCCGTTCGGCAACATCGAGAATGAACTCATCTTCGCTGCAAGCAACTTCTTTGCCCGATCGAGCGAAAATGACGGTAGATGTCTGAGGTTTGGCTGCCGAGAATGCTGTTTCGCCCTCCTCAACCGTCAATTGCAGTTGCCGGTTCAGCAAAGCTACATCCCCTGTAATCTCTTTGGGAACTGCCCCAAACTGCTCGACTAACAATTGATGCAGCACCGGTTTGAGGTCTTCGCAAGGGATGCCTTTTTGGACGCAAGTACCCAAATGAGCGTCTTTGCCGACTGTGCCTCCCATGTAAATGTCTACACCTTCGAGGGTTTTGCCGTTCTTGCGAACTTTTGTTCCCATCAAACCGATGTCTGCTACCTGGGGTTGACCGCAGGAATTGGGGCAACCCGTCCAGTGAATTCTCACAGGTTTGGGAAGTGAAAGTTCGACATCGAGTTCCTGAATCATTGCCACGGCGCGGCTTTTGGTTTCGATGAGGGCGAAGTTGCAAAACTTGGCGCCGGTGCAGGAAACCAAGGCTCGCATCAGCGGTGCGGGGTTGATGGAAAAACGCTGCAACAGCGGTTCTTTTACCAGCGATTCAATCCGCGAGTCGGGAACGTTGGGAACAATCACGTTTTCTTCGACGGTGAGCCTGAGTTCGCCGCTGCCGTAAACCTCGGCAATTCTGGCCAAATCGAACAAATCCGATGCCTGCAGCCGTCCGACGGGAACGTGCAGCCCTACATAGTTGAGCCCGGATTGTTTTTGGGGGTAGATGCCGATGTGGTCGCGTTTGTCCCAGGTGATTTCATCTTTGAGGGCGGCGGGGGGCAAAGTGCGACCTAATTCTTGTTCGACTTCGGATCGGAATTGTTCGATTCCGAGTTCGTCAATCAGCCACATCAGCCGCGATTTTTGGCGGTTTGCTCTCGGGCCTCGATCGCGAAATACAGTTAAAATTGCTTTGCACAAATCTACAACGTCGCTGGGACTTGCCCAGGCGTTGAGGGGAACTGCCGCCTCGCAGCGTTTGGCGGAGAAGAAACCGCCGACTAAAACGTTAAAGCCGATGTTGCCGTCTTTGTAAGCGGGTACGAAGGCGATGTCGTTGATTTCTGCGTGGACTGAGTTGTCGCGGCAGCCTGCGATCGCAATATTAAACTTTCTCGGCAAATTGGAAAACGCGGGGTTGCCTTCGCCGCTGTTGGTAATCATGTCTTGGACTTGGTTCGCCAGTTCCCGCGTATCTATCAGTTCGTCGGCGTCCAGGCCCGCTACTGGGGAACCCGTGATGTTCCGCACGTTGTCCATGCCAGACTGGATGCTGGTCATGCCCGCTTCTTTGAGGCGGCGGAAGATGTCGGGTACGTCTTCGATGCGGATTCCGCGCAGTTGCAGGTTTTGTCTGGTGGTGATGTCGGCGCTGCCGTCGTCGCCGTAGCGCTGGACGATTTCTGCTAGCGTTCTGGTTTGATTGCTAGTAATGATGCCGTTGGGCAAGCGCAGCCGCATCATGAATTTGCCGGGAGTTACTGGCCGAAAGAAGATGCCGAGCCATTTGAGGCGGTGCTCGCGATCGATTTCGTCCATTGCTTCCCAGCCGATTGCCGCGAAGTGGTCGAGTTCAGCTTTTAATGCTAAGCCATCTTTTTCGGCTTTGAGTTTTTCAAACTTGTTCAGGCTCGCTTGGGCTTTGGCTTCTACTGTTTGGGTCATCGGTTTACCCTCGCTGCTGGCTTGTGTGGGGAGGTATTGACTTGGAGCATAAAGTGTGTGTTTCCTGCTAACCTTAGTGACTGTATGGATTTAAAACTGTATATTTAGTTACTTGATGGAATTTCTTTTAAGCATGGTTGGTCTTCTGTAAACTTGAGCTTGACTGGGCGCTGGCTCGAACGTCGCCAAACTATTTATGGTTATAGTTGCTACCGATAGTTCGGTCGATCGCTGCGTTTCGATGCACCTTTGTTATGAGCTAATGTATAGCCCGCGATTGTAAATATTCGTAGCTATTTTTACAAAATATTGAGTTTTATGAATATTTCGCATACTGCCGATGCGTTTTAGACATGGGAAATGGATAAAGACACCCCTAAACCGAAAAATCTCTCTAAATCTTTAGATTTAGGAGGGGAGAGGGGAAAATAGGAATATCTAAGATGAATGTTGTGAGTGCGATCGCAGAATTAACACGCGATCGTCACAAGATTAGAGCGGTTGCTGTCACACAGTTTGCCTCAAAACATCACATTATGTGCTATGCCAGCGTCACTATTAATTTTCGGAGAACGAGAGACGATCTAAGCATCGAATTCAGGGAACGTCTCATGCTTTTAGTTCAACTTATCCCCGGCGCTATTTCCGAAATGCTGGCCTCTGTTACGGATACAGGTTGTTTGACTTTAGCCGATCGCTACGGTTTGATGGCCGCTGTTTTGGACGACTCTCTCGACGATGAATGCAGACATTCGATCGACCGCCTGCTGCGTTCTGTGCTCAGGGGAAGAGTCAAGATAGTCAACGAACTCTCGGCGATATATTAACAGCATTTAAAAATTTGATTGATTTATGCAGCGCTGCAAGTGCAGAAACCACCGCCCCAGTTAGAAGGAACCCACGATCCCTGCAGCAGATGTATTGCAGGAAGTGGCTTGGGTGTTGTAAAAACGTGCGATCGTTCCTCGCCGTCAGTCGATTTTCGATTTTCGATTTACTCCACAAGACTTGCATTGCATCAATCTTCGATCGATAAATTGACCGCCGATGAAAAGCAGATAAACAGAGATGAACGCTGATGCTTTTCCTGAATAGTTTCTGAATGAATCCAATGCAAGTCTACAGATGAATCTGGGATCTTGAACAAAAGCGTTACCCGTTCACCTGCCCGAGAGTCTAAGGGTTTCTAGTTTTTCTCCCTCCACTACAGCAGTCGGGGGCTTGGCTCCATTTTTGGGCGGGGTCAAAAAAATTTCGGATTATCCAATTCTGGCAACAAGTGCGGCACTTACAGAAAAAGTGGCGCTCCACAGTGAGTATAGATCGGCGAGCGAGTCGCTGCGGTCGATCGCCTATAATAGAGTTTTGGGCGATCGGCATTTTAGGACTTTGAAGACTGAAGTCCTCAATACAAACATAATTATCATTATTGAACCGGGCTGGAGATGACAGGCAACTTATGAAAATTATTAATCAAACAATCGAAATACTAACAGAGTCAGGCATCGGTATCTACAACATCACGCCCCAAATAGTCGAGTTTATTGACAGCAGTGCGGTCAAAAACGGACAATTGCTAGTATTTGCCCGACACACTACTACAGCTTTAGCAATCAATGAAGACGAAGAAAGATTGCTAACAGATATTAAAGTATACCTGCAAAAATTAGCGCCTCCTGGCGACAAATACCTGCACAACGACTTGCATTTAAGAATAGTTCCGCCAGATGAACCGATTAACGCTCACTCTCACTTGATGGCAATGACGCTCAATACCAGCGAAGTAATTCCAATTGCTGAAGGTAAATTAGCACTGGGGACTTGGCAATCTGTTTTATTTTTGGATTTAGACGGGCCGCGAAATAGAACTGTATTTATTCAAATTATGGGTGAAGAATAGTTAGTAGAAGGAAGAAACAAGAAGTAAGCAGTCAGAAAACATACACAGCAAGCTTTTGATCGAGCCATATTTTATGTTTAATTAGGTGGATTTACTGATTGCGCGATCGCCAGACAAAATATTTACCGAAATTTTAATAAATTCTGCCGGAATTTGTGATTTACTGAAAATCAAAAATAGTCGATCGAGCAGACTGGACAATTTAAAAATCATTCCCAGGGAGCATTTTATGAAATCCATTGCTAAAAACAGCATTTACTGGACTTACTCAGTAGCTATTTTCTGTACCCTTTTCGCACTACATCCACAAAAAGCTACAGCAGCAACGCTATCTAACGGCTGGAATTATGCGATCGATTCCTTCAACGACGGCGTGACAGGGGCTCAAATTGGCGGGGGAGAATTTGAATTTTACGGTATCGCCATCAAAGAAACATCAGATACAGCTTTCATCGCGATTAACTCCAATCTAAGTTTAGCAGGATACGCCGACCCACTAGCTCAAAGAGGCAACATCAACTACGGCGATTTATTCTTCAATTTTTCCGGTCAAAACTTCAATACAGCTAACGCAAACGGCAGCTTGTTTGGTATCCGCTTTGCCGAAGGAAATGACTCAAGCGTAGCCACAACAGGCATTTACAGTAACGTCATTGCTAAAAACGTCACCCAAACTAACTCTGGCTTTACTAATTTAAATCAATTCAATACCGTAGTTGCATCTCAAGGTGGAACCCCGTCTATGGGCGATTTAGCTGCCACAGACCCCTATTTTGAACAAACAGGTAACTGGACAGTTCTCAACTCAATTGCTGCGGGTACAAAAGTAGGAGATATCAATGTTTTAACGCCAGCAACTTTGAGCGCCCTCGGTCTTAATTTCGGTCAGTTTAATGCAGTAGGTTCTCAAACAATTGGATTCAGTTTCAATAAATCCTCAATGCCTTCGGGGAACTATATTGCTAACTTTTTTGCCGAGTGCGCTAACGATGCGATCGCCATTAAAGGATCGTTTGAACAAGGATCTGCTGAACCAGTACCAGAACCTGCTACTATCTTCGGTACTTTAGCCGGATTTGGGATTCTAGGCATTGGTGCAGCGAAACGCAAAATTAAGCGCAAAGTTAGCTGAAATGGATTTTAGATCGAACCCCGTAGGGACACGGCATTGCCGTGTCCTGCACTTCATAAACTGCAATCTGCTGTATCTACTACTCCTCTAAGCTAGATTGAAATTGGCAGCATTAATCTGGCTGGCAGACACCCCATTGAGAGATGCTAAAATTTCACCTGTTGCTGACAAACGGATGAAAGTTGCACTGTTTTCTTGAGTAATCGAGAGTTGGGAGAAAGTGAGATTGTTGGCGAGTATTAGCAAATCTTGGCCATTCTCAAAATCCAAGATAGTATCGATGCCAGAATTGGTGGAAAGCAAGAATTTATCGTTGCCAGCACCTCCTGACAAAACATCACTTCCCAAACCGCCAGTCAGCAAATCATCACCGTTACCACCCAGTAGAAGATCGGTGCCATTACCGCCATTCAAACTGTCATCACCGCGATCGGCGTACAAAACATCATCACCGCTACCTCCCAGCAATGAATCGCTACCATTGCCACCATAAAGAGTGTCATTTCCAAGGCATCCATCTAGCAAATCGTTATTTTGATTTCCGCTTAAGAAATCATTGCCATCACCTCCGCAGATACTATCATCTCCGAAG
This sequence comes from Microcoleus sp. F8-C3, assembly GCA_036704825.1. GTDB lineage: Bacteria > Cyanobacteriota > Cyanobacteriia > Cyanobacteriales > Microcoleaceae > Microcoleus. The sequence goes on from JAUBSN010000033.1 coordinate 31,128, forward strand.
TTACCGTAAAGACTATCCTCACCTTCGCTGCCAAAGATAATATCATTTCCCTTACCCCCCAATCCGATATCATTTCCTTTATCGCCGTCGATAAAATCACCACCGACATTGCCAAAAAGTAAGTCGTTGTCTTCCTTGCCATTTATCGAATCGTTGCCGCGATCGCCGAAAATGAGATCTTCACCTTCACCTCCCAACATGATGTCATTGTGTTTGCCACCCGACAGGATATCATCTCCCCGATCGCCGCTAATAAAATCATTTTGTTTGTTGCCGTAAAAAGTATCGTTGTTTTCGCCTCCGTATAAGTTGTCATTGCCGAAACCCGCATCGAATATGTTCGGATTTGAACTGCCGTAAAAAGCGTCATTGTCTGGAGTACCCAACTGAATTTCACCGCTGCCATTGCTGGTGATAATATTTTCAGCTTCATTGGGTAAATCCAAATTTGGATACTCAATAGTATTGCAAATGCAATCACTTTCAGTTGAAATTGGTGTCGGCGTTGGGGCCGGTGTGGGAGTTGGCGTTGGAGTTGCCGATGGCGTTGGCGTTGGGGCCGGTGTGGGAGTTGGAGTTTCCGATGGCGCTGGTGTTGGCGCTGGTGTTGGAGTTTCCGATGGCGCTGGTGTTGGAGTTTCCGATGGCGCTGGTGTTGGAGTTTCCGATGGCGCTGGTGTTGGCGTCGGTGTTGGCGTCGGTGTTGGCGCTGGAGTTGGCGCTGGAGTTGGCGCTGGAGTTGGCGCTGGAGTTGGCGCTGGAGTTGGCGCTGGAGTTGGCGTCGGTGTCGGTGTTGGTGGTTCTGGTGTCGGCGTTGGTATTGGTGTCGGTGTTGGCGTTGGTGGTTCTGGTGTCGGCGTTGGTGTTGGCGTTGGTGTCGGTGTCGGTGGTTCTGGTGTCGGCGTTGGTGTCGGTGTCGGTGGTTCTGGTGTCGGTGTTGGTGTCGGTGTCGGTGGTTCTGGTGTCGGTGTCGGTGTCGGTGTCGGCGTTGGTGTGGGCGTTGGTGGTTCTGGTGTCGGCGTTGGTGTCGGCGTTGGTGTCGGTGTCGGCGTCGGTGCAGTGTAATTAATAATAGTTGTGGTAGCGGTATCAGCGGTAATTATCGGTGTTACCGCTGCGATGCCTGTGGGATCTGACAGGGTGACGGTAATAGTTTCATCGGGTTCAACCGTGGTGTCGCCCAACACATCCAGAGTGATGGTTTTTGATGTTTCATCTGTCGCAAAATTAATCGTGCCAGTAGCAGTTTTTGCCCCAGAAGTACCGCCGATATTGTTATAATCGCTGCCGTTGGTAGCTGTTCCTGCGATCGCATATTTGACGCTACTTGCCCCGTTAGTGACGTTGCTGCGAGTCACAGTGAAAGTTAAAGGTTTTTTGCCGCTATTGCCTTCGTCAATGGTGGCAGCATTGGTGGCAATGGCATAAGCAACAGCAACCGGATCTGAAATAGTTAGAGTTGTTTTTTTTGTGGAACCTGCAATGCCACCGGTAATTGTGCCAAGGTTGAAAATTACTGTTTCGGGGTTTTCAGAAATACTGTCAGCCTTGATAGTAACTTCAATATTTTTGGTAAGTGCATCACCTGTTGCACCTGCGGGGAATGTAATCGAAGTAGGGGAAAAGGTGTAGTCTGAATTTTCGGTGGCTGTGCTAGTGGGGTCGAGGACAATTGGCACAACTATATCGTTTAAGGGAGTGCCACCTGCGATGTTGACGGGAATATTAACTACTGTGTCTGTCGTTCCTTCCACGCTGCTGTAAGTGGCCGCACCAAAATTAACTGTATTCGATGTATTCAGCAGAATCGAGACATTTTGACCGGAAGCCGTAGCTATATCCAACTTGCCGTCAGCATTAAAATCTCTCGCAACCGCAAAAGCAATATAACCATCAGTATTCGGGGCATACGGGAGCGTAAAGTTGCTGAGAGTACCAAATTTACCCGTACCATCTCCTGACAAGACTGAAAGTTCCCGAATGGTGTGGCTGGGCGTGGCTAAATCGAGTTTGCCATCGCCACTAAAATCCCCTGCAACCACAGATTCGGGACCAAAAGCTAGAGAACGTCTGACACTAAAGTTGTTAGCAGTATCAAAATTACCCGTACCATCTCCCAAGAAGACTGAGACAGATTTATTGGAGTTGTTATTGGCCGCGATATCGAGTTTGCCGTCGCCGTTAAAGTCGCCTGTGACGACAGTGCGAAACTCAGTTGCGGGGGAGGTAAGGTTAACGGGGGAGTTAAAGTTGCCCTTACCATCTCCTAAGAAAACGGAGATGTTATCAGTCTCTGAATAGTTCGACGTGACTAAATCAAGTTTGCCGTCGCCGTTAAAGTCGGCTGTGTCAAGAGTAAACTTGCGTGTTTGTGTATTAATCTTAACGGCAGTGCCAAAGCTACCAGTACCGTCTCCCAAAAGTATTGAAACGAAGTTATCGAGATAAGGAGTTGTGGCTAAATCTAACTTGCCATCTCCATTAAAGTCACCGGCTACGATCGAAGCATGATCTATATTTTCACCGAAGTTGGTAGGCTCGCCAAAACTGCCAGTACCTGTCCCCAGCCGGATGGAAACGAAATTGCCGTTACCTTGTGTATCCTTACGATTCGCTACAGCTAAATCGAGTTTGCCGTCTTTATTAAAGTCGCCCACTGCAACGCCAGTGGGATTCTCCTTACCTGCTGGCTTAAGTAAACTGATAGGAGTACCAAAGCTGCCTGTAGTACCCGTCCCTAACAATATGGAAATATCTCTTGGGAAGAAGCGATCCTGCTTACCTGTCACTACTAAGTCGAGGAAACCGTCACCATTAAGGTCGCCCGTATCAATGTCTCCAGCATTTGGTACACTATAGTTTCTGGCTTCACTTAAGGTTGCAAGGACGTGGTTGTATGCTGCTAGAACTTCGGGCCGAAATGCTAAAGGTGCTGCAATTTTCCCGGTAGTCGTTTCTAGTTTCCAGTCGCCACCTTTTGCTGCATTTCCGGTGAGGTTTTTGGATGCGGCAACGTTGGTATTTGTGAGTTTGGCGATGCGCTGGATGAAGGTGAAACCGTCTGCTGTTTGTTCGTTATCGATCGCATATTCATTGTCGATCGCATATTCATTGTCGATCGCGTGTCGATCGTCTTTGGCGTATTCCTCCGATCCGCCGGGGGTTGAAACCCCCGTCTCATAGCGAAAGTCCTCTAAAGAGGACTGAATAGCGACCTTTTTTTCAGTCGGTTTCAACCGACTTGCGCTATGAGACGGGGAATTAATTTCCCGGCGGACTTTGGGACAAATGCGAGATCCTGCTGCCACATTGCAACCGTAAATTAGAATTTCACCCCCCCGCAAAAAAGTCTGCCACTGCTGCAATTGCTGCGAATAAGTTGCCAAATTATCTAATGAAAACTCTGTCTTACCGATTTGCAAACTTCCCGGACTGCCGTGAGAAATGATGTGAATGCTGCCAATATTAGTCCGAGTTCCCAAAATCTCCGTAATTTGCTCGATCGCATCCCGATCCCGATCCAAAACAACTACTTCTGTCCCCAGTTTTACTCCGGCAACCAAACTTTGATAGTCTTCTACTCTAGAGTCGATAAAGGCGATCGCACTTCCTGAAACTTGACAATTCAATTTTGGCATCACAGCAGCTATTCCCGATTAAAAAAAGTTAAAATTTGTTGGCTCAACAATAACAGTTGATTGCATAAAATTCTGTAACGATTTGTCAAGATATATTGATACTTATTCCCTCGATCGACCTTGGGAGTGCCTTTCTTTGCCTCCCCCCCGCCCACGAGGGCAACCGCAGGGGGATTGCCTAAGCTGTGTTGCATCTAGATTGCCTATGGTATTAGAGAGGGAGAGGGGGAGTAGGTCCGAGGGGGATCGGATTTGACGATTTTCGATAGGAACTCGAAATATACAATTTAAATGCACAACAGCTTACAAAGAATGGGGATATGCAAATGGGGTCGATCGCACTTTATACGGTATTTTTATTAAATCAGGTGACTATTTGACAACTTGAGTGAGTTCTCATCAACTTTTCATCGACTTTTGATTAGACCTCTCCCATAATTAGGTTTTTGTGCAGATGGGACAAAGCGTAACGCAATGAAAATAGTTAAAATTATTAAGTAATATTGCGGGCGATCGAGACTGCGATACAAACGATATATCTAGAGGGTTTCAGTCTTAAATTGACACAAATGTACTGCCAACCCTAGCCGGATAGACTGTCGCAATCTCGATCGCACTTAAAAAGATTATGGATAGATAAAATGCGCCCAAACATTCCCATCTGGCCCAGCAACTTGATTGACGTAACTGTAGGGATACATCAACTTTCTGCCCTCAGTATCGCTGTAGCCCGTGAGTGCATTTCCCCAAGGATCTTGCACGATATAACCCTGAGAATTGTAGCCAATGACAGTAAGAATGTGACCGGCAGCAGTAAAATCTCCGGCTAAAACTACTGGCCGGCCATTCAGCAATTCCGATCGCACATCGGCCCATTGGCGAGTCGTACTAAAACTCGTCTTAAACCCGTAGGCTTCGATCAGCGCCGAAAGCACACTGTGATCGGTTTGAGAACCCTGGCCGGCATAGTCGAAACACCACTGCAACAACTCATCCTCCAACTGTCCGCCCCACTGAGAACGAACGCCGTAATAATACAGCACCATGGCGATCGCAGTTACGTTGCAAGTAGACCAGTCAAAACGCGGATTGTCTCGCTGCGAAAAATACGGCACGTTCAATTCCACATTGTTCGGAACCGGATTGAAAATTTTATCTCCCCGCTTGAACTGAACAAAACTAGGAAAAACATAACCTGTATTGCCAAAATTCGGCAGTTCTTCAGTCAGGGAAACTTTCAGGTGAGATCCTTGGGCACCGTAGCTGTTCACGCCGTAAACTCGACCTAAAGGCAGCGTAGTTTTCTCGGTACTGCTGAGGCTAGCAGAATCTACCGGCCGTTTTTTCAACACAGTTGTTTGCAGGATTGTCATCGTCAAAGCATCCGGATCGAAGGGAACTTCTTTGCCGTCTTTTTTAATTTTAACGTCCTGCCAATAAATAAATCCGATATTGCCGAAACCGGGAATAGATTCGGCAAGAGTTACTCGGAAATGCCCCAAAATGCAGGCATAACCAGTAATGGCATAGGTAGTCCCTAAAAGCAGGTCAGCCATTTGATCGGCAGGCAGTTTCGATGAATCTTCGGGTTTAGCTTTAATCTGAGTTGTTTGAGTTACCAACAGTTGAGCGCCCCCGTTGCTATTCGGTACGTCAGCCAGATTAAATTTGAGGATTTGAGTACCTTTGGCCAACTGAACGTCGGGTTCGTAAAAATAGCCAAAAGTGCCGATCGGCCAAATTGCTGAATCCAGAACTACCTTGAGATGCCCGTCCATAAATCCGTATTTGCTAACGGTCAACGTCTGGCCTGCTTTGACAAAAACTTTTTGCTGATTGTTGAGTCGGGAAGAATCAAGGGGACTGACCTTAAACAAAGTGTCAGAAACTATTTTTAAGGTCAAACCTTTTCCGACTGTAAGCGGATCGGAAGTTACGGTAATGTAAATTATTTGGCTGCCAGTAACGTTGCCTTTGCTGTCAGTTGCCCGCAACCTCAGCCACCGAGGGCCCGCTACGCTAAATCCTTTAGACAAATTAACTTCCCAAGTGCTGGCAGTTTGGTTTAGCGTGACGCTTAGCGGAAATCTATCCTCAGCTATCACCTCAATTTTTGCTGCTTGTTGCCGATCGTAAGTACCTCGAAGGACGATCGGCTGATTTACTAAAACTTCTGACGGCCCTTGATAAGTTAAATTCACAGCGGGATTAAAAGATTTGCCGCCGCGGCTGAATTGCACAAAATCGGGATAAATGAAACCCGTATTGCCAAATTGTGGCAAATTCTCGGTCAGAGAGACTTTTATGTGGCTTTGTTCGATCGAGAATCCGGCAATTCCGTAAATCATTCCCGCCGGCAAGGTAATTTTTTCTTGGGGTGGCACGCTAGCGGCATTTATCGGGCGCTTTTTAAACACAGTCGTTTTGATGATTGTCATCGTAACTGCATTTCTATCATACTCAATTCCCCTCCCGTCTCGCAAAATTTGGACGTGCAGCCAGTACAGAAATCCCGAAGTTCCTAAGTTAGGAACTGCCCGAGCAAAAGCGACTCGGAAATGGTTTTCAACGCAAGCGTAGCCGAGAATATTAAACGTTTCTCCCGGGTTAAATTGTAATTTCTGAGTAGGTCCTAAAGTTCCAGAATCTGCGGGGGTGAACTTTAACCATGTCTTTTTGATTACCCACAGTAACTGCATTCCAGGTGGCGGGACTGGCAATTCGGCGCGATCGAAGATCAGAATTTTTGCGCCTTTGGTGATAACTACGTGTTTTTCGTAGAAAAAACCAGAGGTTCCCACCGGAGAAATTGGATTATTTAGTTGAACATTCAGATGTCCGTCTTCTAACTCGTAGTCTCTAACTTGATAAATTTTCCCGGCTGGTACGTCCGCTTTTTGCAGGTTGTTAAGATTGCTGGCGGGCAGTGTTCCGGCTTTGAATTTGGTATCTGTGAGAGTAATTAACGTGAAAAATTGAGCGGGTGACACAGAAGCAGGGTTAACTTTGATGTTAATTGTTTGTTGGCCGATAACTTTGCCAGTCTTATCAGTTGCCCTCACCTGCAATGTGCGAGTTCCTGCGCTATCGAATCCTTTTTCTAAACTGATGTTCCAAATGCCTCTAGAGAGATTTATCCCGACATTCAGGGCATTTGAGCCTTCTGCTGCTGAAATCGCTGCCACTAGATTTTTGTCAAAAGTGCCAACTAAGACAGCGGCTTTATTGACCTCAATTTCTCGCGGGCCTAAGTAACTCAAAATAATGTTGCTGTTTGTCATGATCTATCCCTCTACCTACTTAGTTATTCAGCTAAAGCAAGGATAACTTCTGATTTTATCAAACACAATGACTCGAACCAGGACAAAATCGCCCCTAGATTCAGCCTGCGGGCGGTTAATGCCTTTTCCAGCATAAGTTTTTAATTGTTGGCGGGAGTTGCGCCACAAATCTCACTTTAGGCCTACAATAAGCACCTTAACCGAATATATGGCTGCTCGATCGGATTTGCGGTGCAATTTTTAAGGGAAGGAATTTAGTGCGAGTAAGTTGCTTCCCCCTGTACCCTTGACCCCTCACTGGCTGAGTCAATAGATTTTAGATTTTAGATTTTAGATTTTAGATTTTAGATTTTAGAATTGAAGCATTGACCTCACGGATGAATCCGGGGGGTTGTATCCTGGATGCTTGATTGTCAGGACTTACGAAAAAAACCCGGTTCCTAGGAGAATATTGCTGATAGCAACGAGGTATCTAGGAAGAAACCGGGTTTTTAGCTGTTTGGTGGGTCTAGGAAGGTTAGCGCGATCGGCTAAACTTCGACTAAACTATGGTGACGAGAATATCTTGAGCGTGAGTGTCAACTTTCATGGTTTCCCCTTCATAAACCTGAATAATTTTGCCGGTACCGTCGATGACGAAGGTGACGCGCTTGGCATAACCGCCTTTCTCGACATTCTCGACATCGTAAGCTTTGGTAATCGTGCCATCAACATCTGCTAGTAGCTGGAAAGGCAAACCGTATTTCTCTGTGAACTTTTGGTGCGATTCCTCGTTGTCGCGGCTGACACCTAGAATTACAATATCTTTGCCCTTGTATTCTTCATAAGCTGCTTTGAAACTTTGGGCTTGTCTCGTGCAGCCTGGGGTGTCATCTTTCGGGTAGAAATACAAGATTACGGTTTTACCGGTGAAGTCGGAGAGGGAGACTGTGTTGCCGTTGGTGTCTTTGGCGGTAAATTGAGGGGCAGCGCACCCAACTGGTAATGTCATAGTTTTGTTTCCCTTGTTTGGTTTTTCTTGCAGTTCCTCAACTTATTTTAGTGGGTTCTGTCGCTTTGCAAGAGACCTTTGTTAAAAATCGCGTGAAGCGAAGCTATCCTTCTTAATCGCCCCCAACTCCATGACGTTAAGCTTTACTGCTTTTAACTTGCACCTAAGACGCGGGCTAAGAGTGCCTATTACACGCATAGTTTCAATACTGAGATATTGCACCCTTGTCGATAATCGTTTTTTGAACAGGCTTTCGGGCAACTGAAGCGAGAAAATCTAGTCTTTGTGGAACAGGCCCGAAAGCCTGTTCAGCGATAATATTGCAAGCTGTGAGAATAGACATCTGCTAAAAAGCAGATGTCTAATTGAATGTTCGCGGGTTCTACACACCAACCGGTTGACCAGCAGCAGCCATCATGGAAGGATCGATCGCAATTCCCAAACCTTCTGCGACTTGGCGGCCGTAATTCGGATCGGCGCGGAAAAAATGGCACAGTTGGCGCATCTGAATCTCCGGTTTTGCTGCACTCAAACTTTCCACAATGTTAGCGACAAGCCGCTGCTGGGCGTCGGGTTTCATCAAGCGATAAAGGTCTCCTGCTTGGGTATAATCGTCATTGCCCTTACGGTGATCGTAGCGATCGACTTTGACATTTCCTAAGTCCCAAGCTGGGTCAGCATAGGCACTGTTTTGCTTCGGCGCATCCTCGTGGCTGTTGGGTTCGTAGTTCGGCCCGCTACCGCCGTTGTTACCCGGTGCCATTGCGCCATCCCGTTGGTAGTCCATCACCGGACACTTTGGTTGATTGACGGGCAATTGCTGATAGTTTGCACCGAGACGGTAGCGTTGAGCATCTGGATAAGACATGATGCGAGATTGCAGCACTTTGTCTGGAGAGAAGCTAATACCTGGAACGACATTAGAAGGAGAAAATGCCGCCTGTTCCACCTCAGCAAAAAAGTTTTGCGGATTGCGATTGAGTTCAAGAATTCCCACGTCAATTAACGGAAACTCTGAGTGCTTCCACACTTTTGTCAAGTCAAAGGGGCTTTCGCGATACTCTGCGGCTTGGGCTTCGGTCATTACTTGAATGCAAAACCGCCATTTGGGATAATTACCTTGCTCGATCGATTCAAACAAATCGCGAGTCGCATGATCGGGGTCTTCGCCTTTGATCCGGATCGCTTCTTCGGCAGTGAAATTGTCAATACCTTGCATGGTTTTGAAGTGGAATTTGCACCAAACCCGTTCTCCTCGATCGTTGATGAGGCTGAAGGTATGGCTGCCAAAACCGTCCATGTGCCGGTGGTTTTTCGGCGTACCGCGATCGGAAAACAGAATTGTCACCTGATGCAAAGCTTCTGGACTCAGCGACCAGAAATCCCACTTCGCGTCAGGATCTTTGAGATGCGTTTGGGGATGGCGCTTTTGGGTGTGGATAAAATCAGGGAATTTCAGCGGATCGCGGATGAAGAAAATAGGCGTGTTGTTGCCTACTAAATCCCAGTTGCCTTCTTCGGTGTAGAACTTGATCGAAAAACCTCTGGGGTCGCGTTCGGCATCCGCCGAACCTTGTTCGCCACCTACAGTAGAGAAACGGAGGAGAACCTGAGTTTCTTTGCCAACTTCTGAGAATAGCTGAGCTTTGGTGTAGCGAGTAATGTCATGAGTGACAGTAAACGTGCCAAATGCAGCCGCTCCTTTTGCATGGACAACGCGCTCGGGAATGCGTTCCCGGTTGAAGTGAGCCAGTTTTTCCATCAGGTGAAAATCCTGCATGAGGATAGGCCCGCGTTCACCTGCAGTCAAGGAATTCTGGTTATCTGCAACTGGAATCCCGTCAGCCGTTGTCAATGTTTTGTGTTCTGTCATAGTTGGTAAATCGATTGCTCTATCCTAAGTATTCTATACTTTTATGGGAAGGAGGTGTATCTGCGGAGGTTATTTTCAGATTGGCGATCGGGTGTTATATTATTGGTGTTTGATCCTATTCTTATAAAAATTTTGTAATAAAGGTAACAAATTTATGAATCTAGATATTTTTGACTATGTGTATAATAAAGGTCTGCCTGATGAATGGCGAGTCGAGAAATGGCAATTAAGCAAAACAAATTTAATTGTAGGTAAAAATGCTAGTGGTAAATCAAAAATTGTGAGGGCCATATATACTCTGTCAGAGTTACTATCAAATAGTAGGTCTCTTCTTCCACAATCCAAAAGCTATGAATGGCGTTTGCTGTTTGATATTGAGCGGTCTGAAGAAAAAACAGAATATATATTGAAAATAGAGAAAGGTCTTGTAATTAAAGAAAAATTAATTATAGGCAGTAAAAGCGATCGGCAACTTTTAAATAGGGATGAATCAGGCAAAGGTACTATATTGGCGAAAGAACTAAACCAAAAAATTAAATTTCAAACTGACCAAACAGAACTCGCAGTCGTTAAGCGTAGAGACTCTATTCAGCATCCATTTTTAGAGAAATTATATCAATGGTCTAACTCCCTAAGATTTTATGAGTTTGGAACAGAACTAGGTAAGAATTTTATATGGGCTCCTCCCTTTCCCCGAGACCGAGAATTATCAAAAAATGAGATAAAGGTCAAAGATGCTAGGTCTGTTGTCGGTATATTTGTGCTGGGAAAACAGGAATTTAGGGAGCGGTTTACAGAAGCAATTATCTCTGATATGACGGAAATTGGTTATCAGTTATCAGAAGTTGGAATAAAAGTGCCATCTTCCATCAATTCCGATATTTCTGCTGCTGATAGTTCAGAGGACTTACCACAATCTCTATACATTAAGGAAGCAGATTTAACTTCCGTGACAGAACAAGCCGAAATTTCACAAGGAATGTTTCGAGCTTTATCATTGTTTATTCAAATTAACTACTGTTTACTAGCAAGTAAACCTAGTTGTATTGTGATTGATGATATTGGAGAAGGGTTAGATTATCAACGCTCTTCCTCTATAATTAAAATTCTAATAAAAAAAGCTGAAACAGGATTAATTCAACTTATTATGACTACCAATGATGAGTTTATTATGAATGGTGTTCCGTTAAAATATTGGTCATTGATTGAACGAACTCCTGGGAGTGCCAAATTACATAATATTTATAATTCACGCGAGAAGATTGAGGAGTTTAAGTTTATTGGACTTAATAACTTTGATTTGTTCACCAGTGAGTTTCTGTTACAAAAAGAAGGTGATGAAGAGGCAACATAAATTATGACACAAAAGAAAATTGCTTGTTTTGTTGAAGGACAAACAGAACAGATTTTTGTTGAAAAGTTATTTAAGGAAATTGCGGGATACAAAAAAATATCTATAGAAACTTATAAATTTCAAGGCGGTAAAGATAATCGTAGAATTCAATCACTTAAACTGAGTATAGTAAAAGATGCTCCTTTCTTTGTTCTTTTATATAATTGCGATTGTGATTCTCAGGTACTTTCTGATATCAGAAAACAGCATGAAAGTCTAACGAATAGTGGCTATGAAAAAATTATAGGACTTAGGGATTTATACCCAGAGCCTTTAGAAAAAAAGCAAGAAATAGAAAAAGGAATCAGAGGATTTTTGAAACCTTTGCAAAAAATAGGAGTTCCAATTTCTGTAATTTTAGCAGTCATGGAAATTGAAGCCTGGTTTTTAGCAGAATGGAATTATTTTGCTAAAATAGATAATCGTTTAACCTGTGATTTTATCCTACAAAAATGGGGTTTAGACCTAAGAATTATCGATATTGAACAAAGGGCACATCCTAGTCAAGATTTAGATGAAATTTATCGATTAGTAAGTAGAAATTATGATAAAAGTGAACAAACATCGCAAGAGATTATAAATAATCTAGATTATGAACTTTTGTATTTGCACTTGCTTAACAGTGTTAAGCAACTCAAAAGGTTTATTGATGAGATAGATAGTTTCTTGGTTTAGTAAATCAACCGCCAAACTTACCATATAATCGGTAACAATTAAAAATATAGTACCTGTTCAGATGTTCTCTCAATGACTTTTATCCCATCCGAAGCGTTTAAATCTATTAGTTATCCCGATCGCACTGTCAAAAGAGCCGATCGCGCCGTCCGGTGCAGCCCTTTTCAATTATACTTCTTCCAGACCATCCGCGATAACAGCGTTTTCCTAAGTGCGATCGCATCTAATTCCGGTGTCGAAAGCGGCTACACGCGATCGCCCGTATCCGAACTCGCAGCCGAAAACTCCCTGCTGTGGCTGATCCAAGTCGGCGTGTTGCGGCGGGAAGTAGACGGACAAGGGATTACCGACAGTTTTCGCCTCACGCCCCTGGGCCGCCAACTCGTGGAAAAATGGGAACAGGAAGGACAGGAAGTGCCGGCGGCGTCATTGTGCGATCGTATGGGAAATACCGTTAGCCGGGGGTTGGGACTGTTTCTATAACCTTTTCTCGCTTGTTACATTCCGACATTCCGACAGTCCGACAGTCCAACAGTCCGACATTCCGACATTCCGACATTCCGACAGGGAATGAATTCCCTGTCTCATAGCGAAAGTCGGTTTTAACCGACTGCAAGTCTCAATTTAACTCGATGTTGAGTTTCGCATTGCACGTCAATCAACCTCCTGAGTCCTCTTCCAGAGGACTTGCGCTATGAGACAGGGATTTCAATCCCTGTCGGACTCGCCGTCCAACGAGTTAGACCGCGATCGCACCATAGCAGTTTTTGAAGATCCGACAGGGAATGAATTCCCTGTCTCATAGCAAAAGTCGGTTAAAACCGACTGCAAGTCTCAATTTAACTCGATGTTGAGTTTCCCCTAAAACCGACTGCAAGTCTCAATTTAACTCAATGATGAGTTTCGCATTGCACGTCAATCAACCTCCTCAGTCCTCTTCCAGAGGACTTGCGCTATGAGACAGGGATTTCAATCCCTGTCGGAATCGCCGTCAAACGAGTTAGACCGCGATCGCACCATAGCATTTTTTGAAGAACCGGGCGATCGCATCCCCGTTCCAACCTTTGCCGAATCCTTCAATCTCACCGTCGGTGAAATGTTCAGTTGGCTGACCCAGTAGCGCCACCTCGATTTATGAATGATTTAACCGCAGAGGGCGCAGAGGGCGCAGAGGAGGGAGAAGAGAGATCGCCCTACGGATTTACTTCGCTCAAATGTGCGGTCGATCGCCTATACTAGAATATCTGGTTGTCAGCTCTTCAAGGACGAGAGAGGACTTGCGTTCCTCACTACAAACTTAATTATGATTATTTAACCGGACTTGATACCATCTCTCAAATAACCGCTAACTACTAACAACTAACTACATAAAAAGTTTGTCAAAAATGGAAGCTAAATCTTACAAAGACACGGTAAATCTGCCCAAAACCAAGTTTGATATGCGCGCTAACGCCGCCAAGCGCGAACCAGAATTGCAAGAATTTTGGGCAGATCGAGAAATCTACGATCGCCTTTCAGAAAATAACCCAGGCGATTTGTTCATCCTGCATGACGGCCCACCCTACGCTAACGGACAACTTCACATCGGCCACGCCCTCAACAAAATCCTCAAAGACTTTATCAACCGCTACCAAATTCTGCGAGGCAAAAAAGTCCGCTACGTGCCCGGTTGGGATTGTCACGGATTGCCGATCGAACTTAAAGTATTGCAGAACATGAAATCGGAGGAGCGGCTGAATCTTTCCCCGATCGAACTCCGCCGCAAAGCCGCCGCCTTCGCGCAGCAAACAATGGAACAGCAGCGCGAATCCTTCCAGCGCTACGGCGTTTGGGGCGACTGGGAACACCCGTATTTAACTCTGAAACCCGAATACGAAGCCGCCCAAATCGGCGTTTTCGGTCAAATGGTGCTCAAAGGCTACATCTACCGCGGCTTCAAACCCGTTCACTGGAGTCCGAGCTCGAAAACAGCCCTCGCCGAAGCGGAATTGGAATATCCCGAAGGCCACACGTCGCGCAGCATCTACGTAGGCTTCCACGTGAAAAAATTGTCAAAATCCCTGCAAGGGAAGCTCAAACGCTATATGCCGAGCCTCTGGGCGGCGATTTGGACGACTACCCCCTGGACGATTCCGGCAAACTTGGCGATCGCAGTCAATCCCGAACTGACTTATGCCGTGGTGGAACCGCCGGCCAATTCCCACATCGCACAACAATTTATGTTAGTAGCTGTCGATGCGGTCGATCGGCTGTCGGCAACTTTTAACACTGAATTAAAAATACTTGCTACCTTCAAAGGCAAAGAGTTAGAAGGCTGCATCTACAAACACCCGCTGTTCGATCGCGAAAGTCCAATTGTTGCCGGCGGCGACTACATTACTGCTGATTCAGGAACCGGATTGGTGCACACCGCACCCGGCCACGGACAAGAAGACTTTATCGTCGGAAAACGCTGCGGTTTGCCAGTTTTAACGCCCGTAGACGAGAACGGAAATTTCACCGCTGAAGCCGGACAGTTCGCAGGTTTAAATGTCCTCGGAAACGGCAATGCCGCAGTGATTGATGCCATTGCCGAAGCAAATTGTTTGATTAAAGAGGAAAGTTACGCCCACTCTTATCCTTACGATTGGCGCACCAAAAAACCAACAATTTTTCGGGCGACGGAACAGTGGTTTGCCTCCGTTGAAGGGTTCCGAGATGAAGCCCTAAAAGCGATCGCGGATGTGAATTGGATTCCCGCCCAAGGGGAAAATCGGATTACTGCAATGGTGGGCGATCGATCGGATTGGTGTATTTCTCGCCAGCGGACTTGGGGCGTTCCGATTCCCGTATTCTACGACGAAGAAACTAACGAACCGCTGTTAAATGAAGAAACGATCGCCCGCGTGCAAGCCATCTTTGCCGAACGCGGTTCCGATGCTTGGTGGGAATTGTCGATCGATGAATTGCTGCCGGAATCTTACCGCAACAACGGCCGCACTTACCGCAAGGGCACAGACACGATGGACGTGTGGTTTGATTCGGGTTCTTCCTGGGCTGCTGTGGCAAAAGGTCGATCGGAATTAAACTATCCCGCTGATATCTATTTGGAAGGTTCAGACCAGCACCGCGGCTGGTTTCAATCCAGCTTGCTCACCAGTGTAGCAACTAACGGCGTCGCTCCTTACAAAACAGTTTTGACTCACGGTTTTGTGCTGGATGAAAAAGGCCGCAAGATGAGCAAATCTGAAGGCAATGTCGTCGATCCGGCAACAGTAATTAAGGAATACGGCGCCGATGTTTTGCGGTTGTGGGTGTCTTCGGTAGACTACTCGGCAGACGTACCTTTGGGCAAAAACATTCTCAAACAGCAGTCGGATGTTTACCGGAAAATTCGCAATACAGCTAAGTTTTTGCTGGGCAATTTGCACGACTTCGACCCGGCAAAAGATGCCGTTGCTTGCGAGGAATTGCCGGAACTCGACCGCTATATGCTGCACAGAATGACCGAAGTATTTGCGGAAGTCCAAGATGCTTTTGAAAGCTTCCAATTTTCCCGATTTTTCCAAACAGTGCAGAATTTCTGTACGGTGGATTTGTCGAATTTTTACTTGGATATTGCCAAAGACCGACTGTACATCAGCGCCACAGATGCCCGCCGCCGCCGCAGTTGTCAGACGGTGATTGCAATTGCTGTGGAGAATTTAGCAAGGGCGATCGCACCTGTGTTGTGTCACATGGCTGAGGATATTTGGCAGTACCTTCCCTATCCGACTCCTTACAAGTCAGTATTTGAAGCCGGCTGGGTACAAATTGATGCTTCGTGGCACAATCCAGAATTGGCTGCGCGCTGGCAGTATTTGCGGCAAGTGCGCGGCGAAGTTAACAAGGTTTTGGAAAAAGCCCGGATGGAAAAGGCGATCGGTTCTTCTTTGGAAGCTAAGGTTTTATTGTACGTTCCCGATGTTGAGAAAAGACAGCAATTGCAAGCTTTGAATCCCAGCAGCGAAGAATTGGTGGATTATGTGCGATCGCAAAATTCAGTCATCGAGTTAGCCGCACAGGAGAAAGCAAAAGCAGCACAAGATAAACAGGAAGAACAAGCGGCAAAAGTTGCTAAAGTCTTGACAGAAAACACAGTTTATGTTGAGGCAGAAGGGATAGAAAAGGGCGATCGATCTTCTGCGATCGTACAGTATTCCGCCCCTGAATCGTCGGCTTTAGATTGGCAGGAAATGCTAGATCGCAGCGCCCAGTTTGTGGCTAATTTGCCTGAATACGCGGGCAACTTTTTTACAGAATACCAAAAAGTTTTGGTAACACTTGGGCTGTTAGCTTCTGTGTTAGTAACGGGCAGAGTAACGCTGGCGATTTTGGATACGATGAATCAGATTCCGGTGTTGGGAGGCCTCTTTGAAGTCATCGGCATCTTGTTTACAATCTGGTTTGCTTTCCGTCACTTGTTGTTTGCCGCCAACCGTCAAGAAATTGCAGAACAAATTGATTTCCTGACAGCAGATGTGGTGGGCCGGAGTACAGCGCTTGTACTTGCAGAAACAAAGGCGATCGTCCTCGCACCGGCATTAGATACGGCGCTTGTACTTGTAGAAGAAACACAGCCGATCGCACAAACAGCCCCAGCCGAAAAAGTGTTTGTAGAAACACCCCAAATCCCGCAAGCAGAATTAGTTGCGGAACCCAAACCAGAAATTCCTGCGGAAATAGCTGTAACCCATGATTCTACAATGACCGGCAACGGTGTAGACGAACTGCGGTATTTGTTCATTACTTCGGAAGTGGAACTGGTAGAATCGAATGCAATCCTGCAAGAATTGCCGTACAGTTATCAGTCTCCCGAGTTGGCGATTGGTGTAGTCAAGGCAGACGGGGAAAAGTGCGATCGTTGCTGGAACTACTCTACTCACGTCGGAGAGTCGATCGAACATCCGCTAATTTGCGAACGCTGCGTTTCAGCAGTAGACGGCAAATTCTAACGTAGGCTGCGCTTCGGGAAAAATTCTTGAGTATGTGGTAGCCACATTCAGCCCGAAGCGCACCTTACAATAACTTCCTTTACTTATTTCCGATTAAAAAAACGGCAGACGATTTCACCAGGGTTGTTTTGTCCGAACGCCAAAACAGTTCCATCTTTCTTAACTGTAGTGCGATCGCGGCAATTGTAGACTTCCAGAGGCTGTTTCACTCGGTCAACACTCAGAATTACCCTGTATTCCCAATAATTTTTTGCACTGCGTTTGATATCGACAATGCAAATCTCGCTTCCTCGATAATTGCGGCATACAGAGGCGTCAGCAGGAAGCGCCACCCAGAAAAAACATATTAATAACAAAAAGTAGCAAACACATTTCATCATCTGCGATCTATTCCACTGCATAACCCGTATACTTCCGCATAAGCGGCGGCTGAAATCCCCAAACAATATCCTCTTTTGGAACTCCGGCTATTACTAAATCTTCAGCAATATCATATTCAGTGGCATTCCATTGAAGCCAAATTTTACCGCCCTTGATATCTATGTGAATGCTACAGTGATGCACCCTAGTCTGCTTGTCCCAGCCAACATAAAAGATTTGGTAGTGATCTCGTTCTGTATCAAGAATTGTCTCGACTTCAATGTCTCCGTGAGCAGGTTTGCGCTGGCCGTACTCCAGTAACATTTGCTGCACAATTTGCCGATATTTGCTTAATTTTTCCATTCTACAATAACCTCAAATGCTGTATCATAAACAATCATTTTTACCTAGTTTTCCTCGATCCTTGCTTTCGGGAAATCTAGTATAAAGAATTCTTCATAAGTTATTAACGGCACAGGCAAGTACAAAATGTGATCGGGTGCTTTTTCTTTGAGTGCAGCTCGGTAATTAATGAACTGCCCCAAAGCTCTGTGAAATTCCGAGATTGGCGACGATTTTGCCAAAAAAATTTTGACCTCAACGGCAATTTTTTCGCCTTGCCTTTCTGCCGCAATCAGCCTTTCTGCTCCCAGATCGATCGACATATCTACACCGCCCACACTAATCGGAAACGGATCGTGGGTAATATGCCAGCCTTCTTTTTGCAAAGCTGTTTTGACAACTTCATGAAAAACATCTCTGGCAGACATAATATATCGATAACTAACTTACTAAGTCCTATCTTACCTTTTTTGATAACCAACTGGCTCTATTTTTGCAAGCGACTTAGCAATTGCGATCGCCCTCAAGTCGCGACATCATAAGATAGCTGAACCATACCAGAACTGTATGTCTGACATCCAGTTAACTGCAAAACTGTAGTATTTATGGGATTAACAAATAAAGGGATTCCCTCGCCTAAAATAAGCGGATGAACCGAGAGAATCACTTCGTCAACAAATTTTTGATTCAGGAAATCCCGAATCAGCAGAGCACCTCCCACCAACCAAATATTTTTGCCCTCAAGCAAGCGCAAGTCATTGACAAAATTCTCTAAATCTGTTATCACTTCGACATCAGAAGTGGCTTGAAAATCTAGATTTTTCGTAAAAACATAACTCTTTTTTTCCTGGTACGGATACTCGCCAAAAGTTAAAACTTGCTCGTAAGTTTTCCGACCCATGAGAACCGTATCGATGCTATCTAAGAATTTAGTATAACCGTAATTTTGGTCTGTAAACAGCCAGTCAATATCGCCATTCGAGCGAGCGATATAACCGTCCAAACTAGATGCAATGTATAGTACAATTTTTCGCATGGCAACACCGAGGTTTTTGGGGCTATTGGGGCGATGACACCCCCAGTCACCTTAATTTTAAATGATTTAGCGTCCTGACGGTAACTTGAGTTCGATACCCAGTTTGTTGCTGACATCGATCGCCGTATTAGCAAACTCAGTCACACCGGCGACACCAATTCCGATCGCAGCCGCCGTCGCTAAAATAGCTTTTAAACTTTTCTTTAATCTAGCTGGATTCCTTTCGTTTTCCGGTTTCTTGATTTCGGATTCGACATCTTCAATATCAATAATTATCCCCTCGCGGATGTCTTCGGGAAACCGATCGGCGGTTTCACGCATTGAGGAAATCAGTTTCAGGATTTCTGCCGTATGGGCGTTATTGTTTTGGTTAAATTGGCTATTGCTAACTTGGGCGTTGTCGCGGCCGATAACACCGGAAACCTTAGCTTTTTCTAGGTTGTTGGTTTGCTATTTATCAACTTTATCGCCGCCAACTTTATCACCGCCAACTTTATCACCTCCAACATTATCGCCTTGACCGTATTGATGAATAGTATTAGACATGGGAGTATTTTCTGCTGTAGACTTATATTTTAGTTGTAACAGTTGACTGCTGTGTAGTGGCAACATCGCATAAGTTTGTCCGTCGTCGTCGCTGAATTCGACTTCGTAAACTTCTGGAGCTAAAACCTCGACGATCGTACCCACTTGACCTGCGAGTAAATGAGCATCGGGTAAATCTTCTTTGATGGCAACAACATCGAGTAATTGTAACTTGACGATCGCCTTTACCATAATTTACCTCCGAATGTAACAGCTAGTGAGTCGGGGGAACGTTTCTGTAGAACGGACAATCCAAGTGGTGCGAATTGTTGCGGTGTTTCCATTGCGGGTTAGGGGGAAATCGACCAGATAGCGTTGACCGTATTCATCTTGGGTGGAGGAGATGGCATCATAGATTTGAATCGCTTCTAACACGATAAATTCCAGTTCTTCGGCATTTTCAACACTTAACCCTAGGATAGCAAGAAATAACCGAGCTTTGTGTTTTCCCCGATCGTGCTGGATGTTCAAGCTATAGTCCCGAAGTTTGTGAATATCAATAAACGCAGCTTCAGCGTTGGGGAGTTTCATCGGAATTGCCCATTATCTTGTCACCTTGAATTCGATCGCCCCCAAAGTTATCGCCGCGCCCGTTTTGATGAGTTGTTTTTGAACTGCGATCGAGATAGTTGTCTAGATGAAGGTGAATGTTGTTAGTAATTCCAGAATAACCGTCTTCTGTATCTCGATCGCGCATTTGGTTTCTGCGCCGATGTTCGATCGACTCATACCCATCCAGCAACTGTCGCAAATCCAGCCAGAGTTTAAGTTTGCCGACAAGCTTTGTATTCTCGCCCATATCCTCCAGCCCTAGCAATTCATCGTAATCCAGCGGATCGGCATCGGGATAACCGGGAACCGGCACCCATTGACTGATTTCCAGATTGGCAAAAGAATTGTGGATTTTGGTAAACGTATCGCGAATCATGCTGAGGAAAGAACGCCGCGTCGATTCCCGCCCGCTAACGGCAATAAAGATTTTCTGATCTTCCGGGTCAGATTTAATCCGGGCGATGTTGTACACCTGTGCGCCTTCGGTGTACTCCAGCATAACCCCCGTGCGCCAGTGGGTGCAGTTGTGGATTTTCTCGTGCATGAGGACGATGAAGCGCGAGAGGATGCTGTCGGGGAGGATGCGGTAGTGATATTGAAATTCCAGGGTGTCGCCTTGGAGTTCGGTGTTTTGCGGTTGTTCTTTGGGCAAGATGCCGGGAATCAGGAAAGTCGGCGCGGGACAATGGCTGACGGGGAAGCAGAGTTCAAATTCCTCCATCAACCCGGTGAGGCAGTGGTAGCGGTGGCTGGGATATTTATTTGAGTCGAGGATGCGGCTGAGGTCGGCGTAGGTGAGAATGCCTTTGGTTTTGACTTTGAGTGTGTCGTCGCTGAGGAGGGCATAGATGCCTTCTGTCACCCAGTGGGGATTGAGGATGTTGGTGGATTGCAGGATGGGGTGTTCGCGGAAGTTGAGGACAATGCCCAGGTTGTGCAGCAGTCCGATCAGTTGGGTTTGGTCGGTTTCTGCGAGGATGTTTTCTGTGGCGCAGATGGTGGCGTATTCGCTGATGCTGATGATGTCTTTGTCGAGGTTTTCCAGGCGCTGCTTGACTTGGAACTAGCTTAGCGGCAAAAGATCGTAGACTTCTTTGAGTTGGGAGATTTCCGTGTGGATGGCGCTGCGGAGTTCGTCGATTCCGGTGCCGCTTTCGCAGGAGGTTTCGATAATCGCTTTGATGTTGGGATATTTGTCGCGCAAGGCTTTGCGGTTGAGATCCAGGGGTTGTTCGTCGCACTTGTTGCCGACGAGGATGACGGGGGATGCGTCGCCGAAGCTTTCGATCAGTTTCAGCCAGTATTCGAGGCGGTTTTCGTCTTCGCTGGTGCGGCAGTTGCACACGAGGAGGTAGAGGCTGCGTTTGGTAAGGAAAAATTGGTGGGTGGCGTGGTAGATTTCTTGTCCGCCGAAGTCCCAGACGTTGAGTTTGACGGGTTTGGTGTTGACTGTAATTTTCCAGTCTGTGATGTTGAGTCCGTCGGTTTGGGGCTCGTTGGGGTTGTATTTGTTGTGGGTGAGGCGTTCGATCAGGGAGGTTTTGCCGACGCTGCCTTGCCCGACGAGAAGGACTTTGGCTTCGTTGAGGGGGCGGACTTCGCCGCTGCGGAGTTTGCGGAGGTAGTTGAAGATGGCGGCGGGAGTACCGGGTTCATCTTGGTTGTCGAGAACTTCTGGGGAAATGGGTAGGGGATTGCGGCGGAGGTCGAGTTTTTCAAGTTTTGGCAGTGTTTCCAAGCATTCAGGAATCTTTTCAATCTGATTGTCACTGAGGTCAAGCCGTGTCAGATTCGAGAGTTGGCCGAGTGCCTCTGGGATGGATGCAATCTGATTGTCACTGAGGTAAAGCTGTGTCAGATTCGACAGTTGGCCGAGTGCCTCTGGGATGGATGCAATCTGATTGTTCCAGAGGTAAAGCACTGTCAGATTCGAGAGTTGGCCGAGTGCCTCTGGGATGGATGCAATCTGATTGTCACTGAGGTAAAGCTGTGTCAGATTCGACAGTTGGCCGAGCGTTTCTGGGATGGCTGCAATCTGATTGTCACTGAGGTAAAGCCTTGTTAGATTCGACAGTTGGCCGAGTGCCTCTGGGATGGATGCAATCTGATTGTCACTGAGGTAAAGCACTGTCAGATTCGACAGTTGGCCGAGTGCCTCTGGGATGGATGCAATCTGATTGTCGCTGAGGTAAAGCCTTGTTAGATTCGAGAGTTGGCCGAGCGTTTCTGGGATGGCTGCAATCTGATTGTCGCTGAGGTAAAGCCTTGTTAGATTCGAGAGTTGGCCGAGCGCATCTGGGATGGCTGCAATCTGATTGTTCCAGAGGTAAAGCCCTGTCAGATTCGAGAGTTGGCCGAGCGCATCTGGGATGGCTGCAATCTGATTACCGCTGAGGTAAAGCTCTGTCAGATTCGAGAGTTGGCCGAGCGCATCTGGGATGGCTGCAATCTGATTGTTCCAGAGGTAAAGCCCTGTCAGATTCGAGAGCTGGCCGAGCGCATCTGGGATGGCTGCAATCTGATTGTTCCAGAGGTAAAGCCCTGTCAGATTCGAGAGCTGGCCGATCGCCTCTGGAATTTCTGTCAAACCAATACGGGTTAAATTTAAACTCTCTAATTGCTTCATTTCCAGCAGCAATTCTGGAATCCTTCCCAATGGATTGCCACTGAGGTTAATCGAACACAAATTTTCCAGCGATCGCAATTCTTCTGGGAGCGAGGTCAATTGATTGGTAGTTGGCTCTGGAGTCACTTTATTATCAACCCCTACATTCCATTTCTCGACCTTCCCCAACAGCAAAGTCTCAAGCTGCGTGCACTTGCCAATCTCCGGCGGCAATTCCTCCAACCCCAACCCCGCCAAATCCAGTTCCGTCAATTTTTCCTCGGCTGCCCGGTCAATTCGCCGCACTGCTTCCTCTCGCGTCATGCCCTTTGTCTCTCGGTAGGATTCATTTGATTGTGACAGGAATTTTTGCTTGATGGGGGGGAATCACGACACGGCAGTGACCAAGGTGTGACAACTTAAGCTGTCAGTCCACCGAGCCTTCTCGCCCACCCGACAGTCCGCCAGGGAATCAATTCCCTGTCTAATAGCGAAAGTCCTCTCAAAGAGGACTAATGAGTTCTTCAGTCCTCTTCTAGAGGACTTTCGCTTTGAGGCAGGGGTTTCAACCCCTGCCGGATTGCTGGACTATTGGTTGTACCTGGTTGTTGACACCAAGGATCATTGCCATGTCCAACTTTGCCTACGCATCACAACCCGTAGAAACCGGGTTTTTTCCCTTTTCTACGGCTGTCACCAAATATTCTCGCAAAAATCCGGTTTCTGGCCTACCCATCAGTCCTGTTTATGTTAATGGGAGATGGACGATCTGATCTTGGTATTCGTTATCAAACGAGCCATCAACAATCACAATCAATTACTCAATATTTTGCCCAATACTTAAATCCTGATTCAAAACAAAAATCCCTGGAATATGACCGCCTTGAGCCAGATGATCTACCAAATGTACTGGCATTGATTTGCGATTGTTTGTTACCAAAATAAAGTTATGCTCCTCACACCACACCAAAATCTCCGGATCGAGAGTGCTTTTTGGGGGTGTACCAATTTCGCCCACTGCCCAAACTACTAAATCCGGGCGTTTTCGCCGAAGTTGTGTAGTATAAATGGGCGTAACATTCTCGTCCATTAAATATTTGAGCGCCATTTCTCAAGCACCCTGGATAACAGATTGTCTTTCCCGTTCAGCTTTCAATTTTCGCAATCTTTCTGTCGCCGGATGGGGATTTGCTACTTGGATCTTTCGCTGCTGATGCGACCATTCCAACCAATCTTGCAAATATCTACTTACTGATTCTTGATTTTGTAAATAATACAAAATAGTCGTATAAACTTCTGCCAAAGTTAGAGATGGATAGAGTTGCTGAATTTCTTCTGGGGTGCGTTCCCGATAAAGATACTCATACAGTACCGTCTCAATCCCGATGCGATGTCCTTTAATGCGAATATCATCCGGTGCTAAGAAATCAAAATACTCATTCAGTCCCATATCTAAAATCCCTCTTTTAGCTATCTACTATTCTACTATTCGGTTTGATGAGAAACAATAATGCGATCGATTTGTTCGCGGGGGCATCGTATTTTTTTTAATGACGATAAATACCCTGAGAAACCCGGTTCCTCAGTTCTACGTGTGATACCTGCTTACTAAAACTTTACCTAATTTCAATATAAACACACAATCAACCTCAATCTGATGTTTTTTACCAACAGATGACAAAGGGTGATAAACTGGGGATAGGAAGTTATTTGTCTATGAACCAAATTAAACGTGTTGCCATAGTGGGAGGAACCCACGGAAACGAACTCACAGGAATTTACCTCGTGAAGAAATTCGATCGCGCGCCAGAGTTAATTCGGCGATCGACTTTTGAAACAATCACCCTGCTAGCCAATCCCAAAGCTTGCGAAATCGGCAGACGCTACGTCGATATCGACCTCAACCGCTGTTTTCGACAGGAAGATTTAGAAAATCCCCATCTCTCCAGCTATGAAGCGCAGCGGGCGAAAGAAATCTACGGCATTTTTAGCTCAAAAAATACTTATCTGCCCAACTTAATTATCGATTTGCACAGCACCACGTCCAACATGGGGCTAACATTTATTCTCGCCAGCCATCATCCATTTAACTTGCAACTAGCAGCTTATTTAACCTCTGTGCATCCCCACCTCAAGCTACTGGCTTCTACAACCAACAATCCTGATAGTCCCGTGCTGCGATCGCTTTCCGAATTAGGCGGTACGCTGGAAGTTGGTGCAGTGCCGCAAGGCGTCTTGGATGCGTCTTTATTTCAGCAAACTGAGCAAGTTGTGTGCGGAATTTTAGACTGCGTAGAAGCCTACAATCAAGGCACAATGCCTGCTGCAAAGAATCCCCTGACTATTTATCACACCATTCGGGCGATCGACTATCCCAGAAACGAGAAGGGAGAAATTCAGGCAATGATTCATCCTCACCTGCAATCCAGAGATTATCAAGCCCTGAATCCCGGCGATCCGATGTTTTTGACCTTCGATGGCGAGTCGGTATTGTATGAAGGTAAATCGACCGTCTATCCAATTTTTATTAACGAGGCAGCTTACTACGAAAAAGGAATTGCCATGTGTTTTACCCACAAGCAAATAGTCAGTCTTGAGGATAAATTTAAAAATTATTCTTGAGAATTTTCCGGTGACAAAAACTCCTCTTTAGAAGCCGTAGTCAAAGAACGCAATTCCTTCCATATTTCCAAACTGAGAATACAGGTAATCAGCCACACCAAACCCGCCGTATAACCGGCAATAACATCGGTAGGCCAGTGAACTCCTAGGTAAAGCCTGCTCAAACCAATAGCAGCAACCAATACAACTGTCAAGCTGTAAATCAACCAGCGCTGCTTGGGAAAGCGGGAACCCAAGAAATATCCTAGCAAACCGTAAATAACCATTGAAATCATCGCGTGTCCGCTAGGAAAACTGTAAAAGCGAACGTCAACAACGCGCTCCCAAAGTTGAGGTCGAGCGCGGGCAAAAAGTTTTTTTAACAGTAAATTTAAACCGATCGCTCCCCCAGCGGCGATCGCAATAGTTGCGGCTTCCGATCGGTGATTGCGCGCTAGCAAAATAATACCCAAGGTCAGACAAATCACTAGCAGCAAATTCGGCTCCCCTAAAAAGGTAAAGCCCAGCATTATTCGATCGCCCAGCGGAGTGTGAAGGCTCCTAAGATATAGTAAAATAGATGTATCGAAAGCGTAACTTTCTTTTTCCAACACCTCTTCGGCAATAGTGGCAAATC
Source organism: Microcoleus sp. F8-C3 (assembly GCA_036704825.1). Classification (GTDB taxonomy): domain Bacteria; phylum Cyanobacteriota; class Cyanobacteriia; order Cyanobacteriales; family Microcoleaceae; genus Microcoleus. Next base: position 56,670 of record JAUBSN010000033.1, read on the forward strand.
CCCACATCGCCAAAGCAGCAACAGCAAGCCCGGCCAGCCGAATTATCGAAATGAGCGATCGAATTTTAGAACGCATTCTTGAATTAATTAAAAATTTTAAATTTCCAACTCAAAATAATACAACAAAAATAGGAAACGAAAACACCTGACCGATCGTCTAGATGCTCGAGCAACTCTATTGTGAATGATTAATTGATTTTTCACTACCCACCTCAGCTTTTACCTCTAACCTGCGAATGACTATACTATCAAAAAAATACATTTCTGCAATTTTGTTGACATTGGGGTTGACAAGTGTTTCTAGTTGTGCTATGAACAGCGGAGTAAGTGCGCCGATCGCCGAAGCCCACACGATCGCCCAGCGTCTCGTCTCCACCGCCGTCGCCCAAAAGCCGAACAACCCCCAATTCGGTCAGCCGATCGGCTGTACCCTAGGCAAAGACTGTTTTGTACTGCTGTATTTCGATCGAGAACCCGGCCCGGCCGCCGTCGATTTCGGCTGCGGGCGTCAAACCTACGACGGCCACGACGGTACAGACTTTGCGATTCCCGACGCCAAAGCAATGGCAAAAGGAGTGCCAGTTATTGCCTCCGCAGCAGGTAAAGTTTTGCGAGTGCGAGATGGTGTGGTCGATCGGCGTTTACAGAACGATACAGACAAAGCCAGCATCGCAGGTACAGAATGCGGCAACGGCATGGTAATCGACCACGGCGGCGGTTGGGAAGCCCAATACTGCCACCTCCGCCAAGGCAGCGTTGCCGTCAAACCCGGTACGCAGGTAGAAAAAGGCACAGTTTTGGGCATGGTGGGAAACTCTGGGATGGCATCTTTCCCCCACGTACACGTAACTTTTCGCTATCAAGGCAAACCCGTAGATCCGTTTGTCGGGCCCGACGCGAAGGTAGGCTGCAACACCGCCCGCAATCCAATTTGGGACAAGCCTCTAGACTATATTTCCACAGGTTTAATCCGCGCCGGTTTTGCTAATAAGCCGCCCGATATCAACGCTGTCTGGGAAGGACAATTTTCCGAGACTCAACTCCCTGCAAACAGTCCAGCATTGTTGTTTTGGGTGCAAAGTTACGGAGTGCTCGAGGGCGATCGCGAACAATACAAATTATTTGCACCCAACGGCACAACCATCGCCGATCGGACCAATGAAATTAAAGCCCCCAGCCGCACTTGGTTGGGTTATGTCGGCAAAAGAAACAGTACGAATTCTCCTCTGACTCCCGGAGTTTGGCGGGCCGAATACCGGTTGATGCGGGGCGATCGAGTTTTGACAGAAGTGAAGCGAGAAGTTGAGTTGCGTTAGTCCGTTGACTGTTGACTGTTGACAGCATTTAATTCGTGTATCCGTCTCAAAATCACTCTCTTCCTTCTTCCTTCTTCCTTCCGAAGGTTATTTCAGCAGCCACCCAAATAATTCTCCGACACTCAACCGCAGTTCGCTAGCGAAGGACGGCATCGGTAGCAGCATTTCTGGTTCATCAAATACTGCTGTCTGTTGCTGGGGAACATAAACAAAAACGCATTGTTCGTCGGGATCTATCAGCCAGCCCATGTGAGTTTGATGATTTAAACAGTGCAGAATATTTTTAGTAACTTTAGTTTGACTTTGTTCGGGCGACAAAATCTCTATTGTCCAATCAGGAGCTATGGGAAAGACATTAGCAATTTCGCCGTTATCATCGGTGGGAATTCTGTTCCAGACAAATACTGAAACATCAGGCACTGTTGACCTTCCGCCAAATGTACACCGGAGTTCTGGAAAAGCTCGTGCAACTTTTTTGGGCTTTAATATAGCGTTAATGAAAATAATTAATTCACATTGAGTCGCACTGTGTTTTCCTTGCGGCATTGGCTTCTGAATAATTTGATTATCAATGTATTCGCTTGCAGGTTTGGTTTCGGGTAGTTGGAGAAACTCTTCTAAAGTTAAGGATTTTAATGTTGTTTGTACCATTTTAAGTTCACCTTTAATTTAGATAGATCTTTAAGCCGCAGTCTAGTCTAAGGCAAATTGTTCCAAGCTTGAGCCACTATCTCGCTCAGCCATAGCCTTTGAGGCAAATCGAGCAGATTGTCGTCGGCGAGCACCTCAGCCTTTAACTCATCCAAAGACTGAGACCGCGATCGAGCTATTTGAATCACACCCGCGATCGCCGACGCCACCAATTCTTCATTCAGCGGCTGCTGTCGCAAAGCAATCATTTCTTGAGGATTCGTAGGAATGGGATAATTCATAGGAGTGCATACCGAACGGAGTAGATATTCAGCCGCTGTGGGGCTTCCGGCTAATCAGTTAAAAATCTGAGAACGCTGTAAACTTATTTAAAACTAAATAATTATTCGGGAGTATAACTTACTTTGCTCCCTTGTCAACTCCCCCATCTTTATTAATTTATTCAGAATAGAGACCCCAATCATGCAAGAAATTCTTTATCTAGAAGTCCCGACACCGGATACAGCAGCCGTCTGCACTTGGTTGCAGCACGAATTCGATCCCGGAATCGGAGAAAAAATTATTACTGCTGACGGCTTTCGGCTGCTTTCACCAGACACAACAGGCGAGGTTCAGAAGTCGGGAACTCAAAATGCCAATCCAAAACCAGCCTTGGCTGACACCAATTCAGGAAACCAAAATTGGCGATCGACAGAACTTTCCACCTTTGTCTGGTCACTGCAACGAACCACTTATTTAAAAGTCTTTCGTCTAGAAGAGGCGCCTGCTGGAGAAAGAAAGTTCCTGGAAGCTCTGAATCTTGCTGTGAGAAACAAGTTTCCCAATTCCTACCCGGAACCCCCTGTCATAGACCTCTCCAAACAGTCAATTTTTGACGCTCTAGCCCCCTATTACCCCCTGACAGTCAAATACTTCCAAAAAATGCCTGAAGGCGAATACGACCTCAAGCGCGTCTACTGGTGGGAGCAGCGTTGGCGCGAAGGCACTCGCAATCCTCAAACGCCAAAACAAGTAGTGTTTGTGAAGGAAGAGGGAACAGGGAAGAAGGAAGAGGGAACAATTTCGGTATCTGGTTCTGGCGATACTTTTTATGACTTAATTTATATTGGCGGGGCCTTGGGAGTCATTCACGCCGCAGTCATGGCGAGATTGGGCTACCGGGTGCTGCTAGTTGAGCGAATGCCTTTCGGGCGGATGAATCGCGAGTGGAATATTTCGCGCGACGAAATTCAAAGCTTAATTGATTTGGGTTTATTTACTGCGGCGGAAATCGAAACTTTGATTGCCCGAGAATACAAAGATGGCTACAACAAGTTTTTTGATGCTAACAATCCGCCCGTTGCTCAAGCACCTGTTCTGCACACGCCAAAGGTGCTAAATGTAGCTTTGGACGGCGAAAAACTTCTCTATTTGGCGGGAGTTAAGCTGACAGAAGCTGGCGGAGAAATCTGGGACGAAACAGAGTTTCTCAGAGCCGATGTAGAAGCAGAAAAAGTAGTAGTTCAGGGTCGCCACTTGCCGACAAAAGCCGATCGCACTGCATTAGGACGGCTGCTGGTGGATGCAATGGGTTCAGCTTCTCCCATCGCTTGGCAATTGAACGGAGGGCGGACTTTTGACAGCGTTTGTCCGACAGTGGGAGCAGTCATCGACGGAGGATTTGAGCCTGCAGTATGGGATTCCGATTACGGAGATGTGCTCTACACTCACGGCGACATTTCCCGGGGACGCCAGCTCATTTGGGAGTTATTTCCCGGCGCCGGCACAGAACTGACAGTTTATCTATTTCACTACCACCAAGTACATCCAGAGAATCCCGGTTCTTTGCTGGAAATGTACGAGGATTTTTTCGCAATTTTGCCGGAATACCGCCGCTGCGATGTCGATAAATTGGTGTGGAAAAAACCGACTTTTGGTTATATTCCCGGGCATTTTAGCACCAACAGCAGCGATCGCTCCGTGGCGATCGATCGCCTGATCTCGATCGGCGACGCAGCATCATTGCAATCTCCCCTCGTTTTCACCGGCTTCGGCTCCCTCGTCCGCAACCTTTTCCGCTTAACAGACCTGTTGGATACAGCATTAAAGCACAATTTGTTGAAGGCAAATCACTTAAACCAAATTCGCGCCTACCAGAGCAATGTTTCAGTAACTTGGCTGTTTTCTAAAGGGATGATGGTTCCCACGGGTCTGAGTTTGCCGCCCCAAAGAATTAATTCAATTCTCAATACCTTTTTTGGTATTTTGGCAGCACAAAAACTCGCAGTAGCCGAAACTTTTATCAAAGACAGAACCGACTGGCTAACTTTCAACCGACTGGCGATCGAAGCAGCCGGAAAAAACCCTTCTCTACTGCTGTGGATTTTAGATTTTGTCAGCTTGGGGGATATTTGGCGCTGGCTGGGAAGTTACTTGAATTTTACTCTGCTGGCTTTGGCCAGTTTGCTCTTCGGATGGCTTCCCAGCTTCTCGCGCAAGGTACAGCCTTGGTTGGAACCCCGGTATCCGGCTGTTTGGCTGTGGCTGTTGGCTACCAGCTATGCTCTCACCTACGGCATGGGAAAGGGGAGAAAAGAGTGTTGAGTTTTGAGTCAAAACTCAACACTAGCAACTTCAGTTCGCTATCGAAAACTCGGCAATTCTATTTCAGCTAGCGATCGGCGTTTTTTAGAAGCCCGCAGGGGACTGGCAATCAAGGTCAGCCAGTCGGGTTGGGCGACTGCTGTAGGTTTTGCCACACTCGATCGCACTTCTTGAATGCCAAAGGTTTCAACTGAATTCAAAATTTGAACAGTCGGTGCCAATTCTGGGCTGCCTAATTTGACAGCAGCAGTTTCGGGTTCAGACTCAGCCACCGGCAGTTCAGGTTCCGCAACCGGTTCTGCCGAGTCAGTTGCCGGCTCATCAGGCCGGTAAGTTTCGCTCTCCTGCAATTGAATGACGGATACTTTGGCTAATTTGTTGAGTTCCATATTGGCTGGGGATTCAGGCTCGATCGCCTCGGCAGCAGCCGCTACCCCTGGATGCTCTTCGGGTTCCGACCAAGGTTGGACAGGGGAAGCGTTGAAGGCTGGCGGCAGCGGAACTTGAGAGCTTTTAACCGCCGCCAGCAATGATTCTAATTGCGCGCTGGCGGTATCGGGAGCATTGTCAGGCGGCTGGACAATCGGTGACTTCACCTGCGGCCTCTCCAAACTTCTTTCCAAGGCAGCTTTGAATTGCAGGGTGTGGCGCTGCTGGCGGTGCAAGCGGGCTCGCAATTCCCTGCAAATATTTTCTGTGGCTGCTAACTGGTGTAACTGTTCGTTGTAGCGCTGGACAGTAGACGCACATTCGCGCTCAACAGTCGCTAGCCTGACTTGGCTGGTTGCCAACTGACTTCTTAAACTTTCGACTAAAATTTCTTGACTTTGGAGGGTTTGATGGGAAACTTCCACTTTGCCAAACAGCCGCGTCAATTGTTCTTGAGTATTTTCCAGTTCTGCTGTCCGCTGTGCTAGCAAAGTTTCGCGATTCTGCAAGGTTTTTTGGGACTCTTCGAGAGCCGTTTCTAGCTGCGCGATGCGCTGCAAAAGGTCGCGGTTGCATTCGTGCAGCGCTTGCATGAGGGTGACTGGGGTCGATCCTTTGCCCTTAGCCTGTTCGGCATTCCCAAGCATATTTTTTAGATTGTCTGAAATCGGGGGCGAGCCCGCCTCCGCCTGCTGTGTCGGAGATTGCGAATTTTTGGTTTCAGGTTGTGCGGGAATTGCATCTACGCTGATGGCGTTGGGAAAATCTACTGTTTGCCAGTCTTCTTCTGGCTGTTGGGGAACGGTTGCGGGAGTGTCTGCGGCATCGGGGGCGATCGGCTCAAAACCCCCAGCATCAGCAATATTTGACTGCAATGGTTCGGTATCGGATGGAACAGCAGGGTGCGGTTGGTGCTGATGGGCTCGAAGATCAGCTTCTGACATGGCTTTTTATCCCAATAGTCACAGGGTCTGTGATACAGTCTATCCTTAGAGATTCTACAGAAGAAAGCCCCTAAGTGATAGTTGTTGTCATTTTTCCTGTTTTTTCGGACAATAGCCTCTGAATCGATGCGCGCGATCGAACTACAACCCGAACTCGAATTCAGGCGTGAGATGCGCCTGCGATCGCCCTACAGACATGAGTTTTTGGCCCGCGAGTCCTATCAAAATAATTTTTCCTGATGTCTAACGCACTGTTTCGGTATCCCGGCGATCGGTACGCCTCTAATTGCCGATTTACTGGACAAAAGTGGAAAACGCATACATATAGCCATCATTGCGGTGAACAGTTTTGCAGTATTTGTGACGCACGGGGCTAATTTTTCCCCAAGCTGTCCTCAAATCAAAGACTCCACTCTCTCTAACAGCCAACCTACCAACATGAGTACCTGCAAATTTCCCGCTCGGCAAAACGGCTCTCACCATATCTCCAGTCTGGAACCCAAAAAAAGTCTTACACCTGGTTCTATGCAAGCTTGGAAACCCGTATTTATTGGGTGTACACATTTGACGATTGCCCCATCCCTTAGCCGTGATTAACAGCGGTTTCCATGTCAGTATATTGAGTGGTTCAACAACACCGACACAGGCAGCATCTAGCCAATGAGTCTTCGGCAATCTCATTCTAGTTCGATTGTACTGAGTCTGTCCTCCCGTACCCGTTGTGACTGGCAAGCCTGTTTGCTTGAGTTGGTTAAAGAGCTCCCACCGCGTAGAATTCACGGCTGCTGCATCATTCAATGGCTGTGAGGCAAACTTTAAAACTCTCGATAAAATGTCAGGTTTTCCCGACATCCAATCTTTGATGTCACGATTGCCTTTAGCCAAATTGCAGTTTCTACAAGCAATAGTCAGGTTGGATACGCGGGAACTGCCTCCTTTGGATTTGGGGTGAATATGCTCGACTTCTAAAGGGGTATTTTCGACACCGCAGTAAGCACATTTCCTGCCCCATTTTTCTAACAAATATTGTCGGATTTCATAACCTGCTAGTTCGCCTTGTTGATACTCAACACCTGATATTTCAGGAGATTGCATAGCTTGGGTGTCGAATTTAACTAACTCTTGAGATATTCCTGTAACAGGAACATACCGCCGTAATCGATTAACCCAAGTCACAATATTCGACACTCTTGAGGCTAAACTAGGTGGCAGCCATCCGGGTTTACGAGTACGATTCAGAAATCTCGGCTGACGATACCTAGTTTTGCGATTCCGGCGGTTACGGCGGATAGCACGACGGGATTCTATGTCATTTTTAATCTGATTTCCTCTGTGAATCAGGGAAGCTACCCAGATCACCTCGTCACCTTGCAGTAGGGCTAATCCTGTGGTTTTTGAACCGGGATCTATTTTAATTTCGTAAGGTTTTGTTTGTGGTTGGTCACAGGCATACTTGAGGATAATTGTGAACGGATAACGCTTGTAAACTGCTGCTTTGTTTTGAGTTAACAGTCTTCGGGCTTGACCCGGATTTACAGGGTCTAGGGGTTGCTTTTTCGTATCTAAAACGAAGACCAAGTTAGACATAATTGTCCTCTGATTGCTCAGGTAATGTTTTCCTCGCCAATGTTTTGAGGGCTTGTGATGTCAATCGCACTTCCTTAACCAAATACAGATGTTTAACGATTGACGACAGGGCTACAAGCTGGAAAGCACCTGTAGGTGTCATGACCCTGAAAACGTAGTTTTTAACTCAGGCTGGCTATCTGTCCAGTGTTTGAAGTGGTTGTCCACTCTTGTCCATTGTTTGGTAAATAGCCTAAGCTTTAACCACTGCACAATGTTTGTCAATGATTGCTGGAACTTCTGCAGGTGCAATGCGGGTGTAGCGAGTTTTGTCCGGCATCACAACTATATTTGGGCCTGCTTTACACTGTTTGAGACATCCGGTTCCCTGTACTGTCACTTGGTCTTCTAAACCGCGCGCATTCAAAGCATTTTCTAAAGCTTTACAGACTCCTCCAGCGCCCCGCTTCAGGCAGTCGGATTTTTGACATACTAATATTTTGGTTTGGGTTTTTGCCCGAGCTTTTACAGTTTGAGCCGCTGCGGTTGAGGCGACTTGGGTTTTGCCGATCGCGCGATCGTCGGATGTCAATACCCCAACAGGTACATTGGTGGAGTCGAGGTGTTCGTGCGAGCGATCGTCGTTGCCCTGAGCCAGCTTGAGGCTGCGAGCTTTAAGTTTTATTTTACCGTTTTTCAAATTGAGTTCTTTCTCACCTGCAACTTGAACTCTCAACCCGGGGGTCAAAACAGGTGACAGAAATGACCGCAATTCCTTGCAAAGTTTAACCAGATATTCTACTCCGCGATCGCTGCTAATTCGCAAATATTTAAGTTTACAACCATCTTCAATAATCAGGCTGAGGATTTCTCCCTCTAAACTGAATTCGGAAACTTGCTTGCCAGATTTATACATTGTTATGACTCCTTTAAATCCGTTACATCCGTTACATCTTTTACACTGCTCGTTGCCGAACTTGCTTCTACCTTTAGCCCCTTTGCCAGCAGTATTCCAGCCACTGCACCAGTTCGCATCGAGGGGCACTGACTTGCCTCAACACGCTCATTAACTGAGCCGCTTGTTTGACATTGTTGACTTTTGCCCGCAAAGGTTGGTCAACCGCACACCAGCAGGGAATTTCTAGTTCTTGCAAGCGTTTGTAAACTTGCCACCTATCTAGCCAACTAACTTGCACAATGTCACAAACTTCTAATTCTGGATCTGCTGGATTCATTTTTTAACAACAGTAATAATTTGCATTAATTTTTACCCTGAATGGTAGCGGGTAGAAGTTAAAAGCCAGACTTCAGCAGAACATCAAAGACGATCGAAAGCCCTTCCTGAAAAATTCTGCCTTTTGCCTTCTGCCTTCTGCCTTCAGAAGGTTCGCCCCACTTTCAGGAAGCGTTTAGAACGAGGATCTTGTTCAAGCATAACCCAACTGCTAATTATTCTCAATAGGTTTAGAAAAAAATTTTTCTACTTTACAAAATCTTCTACTATCGAGGCAGACTCTGCTTGACGGGTAAATCTAGGGTGCTAGACTGAAGTCTATTGGCAACAAAACTGCCTATTGAGAGGAGAACACACATGGCTGAGACTCAGAGTGCATTGAGACCGTTTGGCCACATAGCTGAAAACCCAGTTCTACTGGAACATTCAGTCACAGCACCGGTTTGTGAAGGGATGAACGCGCTGCTGGCCAGTTTTCAAGCTTTATACCTGCAATATCAAAAACATCATTTTGTGGTAGAAGGGGCAGAATTTTACTCCTTGCACAAATTCTTTGAAGAAAGCTACGGAGAAGCTCAAGATAGCGTCCACGAGTTGGGCGAACGGTTAAACGGGTTGGGCGGCATACCGGCAGCGGGTTTTAGCAAGTTAGCCGAACTGTGCTGTTTCGAGCCGGAACCAGACGGCGTGTATTCTTGCCGCCAAATGCTAGAACACGATTTGACGGCGGAACAAGCTATTATAGGTTTGCTGCGCCGTCAAGCAGGACAAGCAGAAAGTTTGGGCGATCGAGCTACGCGCTACCTCTACGAAAAAATCCTGCTGAAAACCGAGGAACGGGCTTATCACATTTCCCACTTCCTCGCCCCCGATACCTTAGTGCAGTTGACTTGAACTAACAATTCTTCTTCTTCCTCTTCCTTCGCGCCCTTAGCGCCTTCGCGGTTCGTTATCTTAGATCGAAAAAAAAGCGAGCAGTTTTGTGACTGCCCGCTTTTTTTATACAAAGTGCGTTTACAAACAGTGAATTAAGGCGCTAAAGCATTGCCGCGCAACAAGCTACCAATGGTTTTGGCGGTAATCTTCATCTGAATGAAGGGATTGGCCGGGACCACGGTTTTATACAAGTAGCTATCGAATGTGAGTTTTTGCACGTCGCGATCGGCACACATTTCCACAAAAGCTTCGCGAGTCGCATCGGAACGGTAGAACACGCGCTGCAAAATGTCCAAAACTTTGTAAGTAATGCCGTAGGCTTTATCCCACCGCTTCAGGTAAAGCTTGATTTCCTCTTCAGTGGGAATGCGGGCGCCTTTATTGGAAATCTCCACAATAGTTTCGGCGCACATCCGGCCAGACTTGGCAGCAAAGTAAATTCCTTCGCCCGAAGACTTGGTAACGTAACCTGCGGCGTCGCCTACGAGGGCAACTCGGCCGACAACCCGGCGGGGACGCGGATGTTCCGGGATGGGGTGAGCTTCCACTTTAATAATCTCACCGCCCATGAGTTTTTTGGCAGCGCGGGCGCGGATGCCTGCTTGCAGCTTTTTAATACTGGCTTGATTGACTTTCATCGTACCGGTACCGACGGCTACGTGGTCGTATTTGGGGAACACCCAAGCGTAGAAGTCGGTAGATACGTCGTCGCCGACGTACATTTCGGCTAAGTCGTGGTAGTAAGCCATTTTATCTTCCGGCAGGCGGATGCGTTCTTGGAAGGCGATCGCATAATTGTAGTCGCCAGCGTCGATCGCCTTTGCTACGCGAGAGTTAGCGCCGTCAGCCCCAATTACCAAATCCACCTTCAGAGTTTTCTGAATTCCCATAGCGCTGCCGTCGGAGTGGTCGGCATAGTGGAGAATGTAGGGGTCGGTGTTGTTTGAAGGAATGTCTAATTTGTGAACGGTGCCGTTAATCAGTTTTGCACCCAAGGAAGCGGCGCGATCGCGCAGGAAGCCATCGAGCACTTCGCGGCGGCACATACCGATGTATTCATGTGCGTTTTCAATATTGATGTCCACCTCGACGTTCGAGGGGGAGATCATTTTCATTTTTCTGACTTGGCGGTCAATAATACTTTGCGGCAAGTCAAATTCGCTGACCATGCACAGGGGAATCGCCCCGCCACAGGGTTTCGCGTTGTCTAATTTACGCTCGAATAGGTATGTTTCGATGCCTGCTTTTACCAATGTTTCGGCGGCGGAAGAACCCGCAGGGCCTGAACCTACTACTGCAACCCGTAGTGTCAAAGCTTTTCTCCCCAGTTTTTTATCTATAGTTTTTACTCAGATGTGATGGTATCACGGAGTTTCGGTGCGGTGGGGGTACGGGGGAGAGATTTCAATGAAATGAAACAGAGCTTAACAGTTCGATACGAAAATCGGGTTTCGGGCGATGGATGCGATCGAATATCTTAAATTTTTCAGTGCTTTGGAACAGAGATGGACGGTGATGTGCAATGCACTATTTTTTAAGAACAGGCACTCGGGCCTGCGAAGCGAAGAATGAATTTTCTGTTTGTAAGGAGTAGGGGTTGGGCATCTTGCCCGCCCAGAACAGGTTAGAACCAGTGCAATAAGTTACATTAAAGTTACTTGCACTTATATCTCAAATTCCTATGCTCGGTAATTTTCAACAAAGCAACCTGCGGATTGAGCTTGAAGCTTCCGAAACAGCGATTAGAGACAGCTTGTTGCGTCCGAGTCAATTGCAGCAGTGGTTGTGGCCGCAGCAGTTGTCTGGGGGTTTGCCGGAAGAATTTGCTCGAGGTTTGACCTTTACAAGTTGGCTGGGCCCCGTGGCTGTTCAGCATCACGTTGATATTGCTGAGCACAATTGTTTGCGGCTATTATTGAGTCAGGGAATTGACGGATTTCACGAGTGGTATTGGGGCGACGGTTGGGTGCAGTCTCGGTTGGAGGGGGTGTCGCTGCTGCCGCTTTCTTTGGGGCAAACCGCTAGTTTACTCCGGCTGCGGGAGTTTTTGGCCCGCAAGGGTAAGGGGAAGTAGATCGATGACTTGCCAAAATCACGATCGCAAAGTCTGGTAGTCCTGCATAGCAACGAAAAATTCTCAATCCTTTTAGGGATAAAGAACCGTTGTAATGATGAATAAAATACCACAAAGATCCCACACGATTCGAGAGCTTTTTAGATTAGGAAAGACTCTTTCTTGCAACAATACCGAGATATCCTCTACATCAGGGAGTTCTTGCATCTTTCGATATCAGAAGTTTTGCCCGTATCTTTCCCGACAGATTTCTGTCGCTGGCGAGGCAAAACTTTTTTATATGCGCCAAAAAAATCTGTATAATAGACGGCACATTGTCTGTCAACTACTGGGAGGGAATCCGAAAAACCTTTAGCACCCATTTCAACTCGACTTCCTATATACAGCCATCCTCGCATCATTTGTGAATTTCTTACTCCCTCCCGGAACTCGCGGGGAGGGTTGGGGTGGGGTAAAAAATTTACGACTCATGTAGGGTTGCTATTAACCGCTAGAATTTCTTTGGTTCAGGCATCAATTGGCAGCTCTTTCCAGTGCTTCCCTTATTGCATACAAACGACTACATTTCATCACGTTGGATCGTTAGCTTGCCTTTGTTTTTTGACTTTACTTGAACTTTCCGGGGGACTGATGCTAATTGTTGAAAAACACATAGTATTGGAACCAGCGGGGGGACACCCTCGTGACTTTGACAATCGCGACTCAAGATTTTTTTTCTAATCAAAGCCGATCTCTCAGTTTTTTTGTTTCTTCTGAAATCCTTTGATGTCTGGGGTTTTAAACAAACTGCCTGTGACAATATATAAATTTAAAGTTTTGTTTAGCGCTGGGGGTGGGAAAAAATTTAACGATGTTTGGAGAACCGAAACGGCGACAATTCATGGAGTTGAGAATTAACAAGGCTTAGATACGTAGCATGATAACTCCTTACTCTTACTCGGCCAGACCACCTGAAAGCCACTTCGCTGCCGAAAAACTAAGAGTGTGTTATAAAAACATAATTTGTTGCTTTCTAAAGCGCTATTCTCGACACAACGAATCCGGTGTGTTTTGACAGTGCGTTAATTTTTACCAGAAAAATAAATAATATGCTCTCCATTCCAGGCATTGCCGTCCAGAAGTTGCTTTACGAAAGTGCCAACTCTCTGGTGTACCGGGCGATTCGGGAAGCGGATCGCCAACCGCTGATCCTCAAACTGCTCAAAGAAAGCTACCCCACACCTCAAGAATTGCTGCGCTACCGTACCGAATACCGCATCACCCGAGAGCTGAAAGAGGCGGGAGTCGTGCGAGTCTATGACTTGCAAAAATACCAAAACAGCCTCGTGATTTTTGTGGAGGACTTTGGCGGGGAATCCTTGAAAATATGGATGCAGCAGCGAAAGTTTAGCCTCAAGGAGTTTCTGGAAATTGCGATCGCCACAACTGAAACTTTAGGTAAAATTCACAGCGCCAATATTATCCACAAAGATATTAACCCTTCTAATATAGTATTTAATCCAGCAACCGGTCAGCTCAAAATTATCGACTTTGGCATTTCTACTCAGTTAAAAAGAGAAACGCCGACCCTGAAAAACCCCAACATTTTAGAAGGAACCTTAGCTTATATTTCACCCGAACAAACTGGCAGGATGAATCGCACTCTCGATTACCGCACAGATTTTTACTCTCTCGGCGTCACCTTCTACGAATTGCTGACAGGAAAACTGCCTTTTGAGACAGAAGACGCTTTAGAGCTAGTTCACTGCCACATTGCCCGACAACCAGTTACCCTGCACGAAATCAAGCCAGAAATTCCCATAATAGTGTCTCAAATTGTCAGTAAATTGATGGCGAAGAATGCGGAAAATCGCTATCAAACTGCCTTGGGACTCCAGCACGATCTAGAAATGTGTCTGGTTCAATTACAAGAAACGCATAGCATAGAAGAATTCGACCTGGGAAAGCGCGATATTACAGACCGTTTTCTGATTCCCGAAAAGTTATACGGTAGAGAAACTGAAGTTGATTATCTGTTAGCAGCATTTGAAAGAGTCAGTACGGCTAGTGCCGAAATGATGCTAGTAGCTGGCTTTTCTGGAATTGGGAAAACCGCCGTAGTGAGCGAAGTCCACAAACCGATCGCCAGACAGCGCGGCTATTTTATTCAAGGTAAATACGACCAATTTGGGCGCAATATTCCTTTCTCTGCATTTGTGCAAGCATTTCGGGAATTGATGGGACAGTTGCTATCAGAAAGTGACGCTCAATTACAAACATGGAAGACCAATATTCTGACTGCAGTGGGCGATAGCGGGCAAGTGCTGATTGAAGTGATTCCTGAGTTAGAACGCATTATTGGCCCTCAAAGTCCTGCACTAGAACTGTCGGGGAGTGCGGCACAAAATCGCTTCAATCTGCTGATGCAAAAGTTTGTACAAGTATTTACTACTGCCGAACATCCCTTAGTGATTTTTTTGGACGATTTGCAGTGGGCAGATTCAGCATCGCTCAACCTGCTACAACTGTTAATGCAGGATACAGGGCATCTGTTAGTATTGGGTGCTTATCGGGATAATGAAGTCTCCCCCGTTCATCCGTTTATGTTGACGGTGGATGAGATTGTGAAGTCTGGGGCAGTGGTGAATACTATTACGCTGCAACCGTTGAGTTTAGCAGATATGAATCAGTTGGTAGCAGATACGCTGATTTGCGATTTATCCTTGGCCGAGCCCTTGACAGAACTGGTTTATCAAAAAACCAAAGGTAATCCCTTTTTCTCTACTCAATTCCTCAAGTCGCTGTATGAAGACGGTCACATTATATTTGCTCCCCCTGAGTCCCCCACCCCCGTTTCATCCCTTACCAAGGGGGGACTCAGGGGGGTACAAGGAGGGTGGCAGTGCAATATCGATCGAGTTAAATTTGCCGACGCCCCGGATGTGGTGGAGTTTATGGCCGCGCAATTGCAGAAGTTGCCTGCCCAAACTCAGGATGTTCTCAAACTTGCCGCGTGCATTGGGGCGCAGTTTGATTTAGAGACATTGGCAATAGTCAGCGAAGAATTACCAGAACAAACGGAATCAGCGCTGTGGAAAGCCTTGGAAGAAGGACTCATTTTAGTGATTTCAGAAGGCTATGATTTAATTCAAGCAGACGATCGCTCTCCGAATCAGTCTGTTGCTAATCCCACTTATCGCTTCCTGCACGATCGCGTCCAGCAAGCGGCTTATTCATTGATTCCCGACGAGCAAAAAAAAGCCACTCATCTGAAAATAGGACAGTTACTGCTACGAAATTCTTCCGAAATTGAAACAGAAGAAAAACTGTTTGATATTGTGGGGCATTTAAATCAAGGAATTGAGTTAATCGATCGATTAATCGAACGAGAAGCCTTAGCCCAACTCAACTTAGAAGCCGGACGCAAAGCCAGAAGTTCTACCGCCTACGCGGCGGCAAATATTTATCTACAAACGGGAATCGAGCTACTGACACCTCAATGCTGGCAAACTCAATATCAACTGGCGCTAAATCTCTATGTTGCTGCTGCTGAAATTGCCTATTTGAATGGTGACTTTGATGGTATGGAACAGATGGCAGCACTGGTTTTGCAAGCAGCCCAAACAATTTTAGACCGAGTTAAAATTTACGAAATTAAAATTGCCGCTCAGACAGCCCAGAGCAAGGTATTAGAAACGATCGCAGTAGCAAGAGAGGCACTCTTACAATTGGGGATCGAGCTCCCTGCCGAACCTGATGAAGCCAAGATTGGCCAAGCGCTACAAGCCCTTGCAGGCCTCCTCGGCGGCAGAAAGATTGAGGAATTGGTTGACCTACCTGTGATGACAAATCCACAGACTCGGGCAGCTATGCAACTGTCTGGTATGTTGTTTCCACCCATTTTCCAGGGAATGCCCGGTTTGCTGCCCTTGCTGAGCTCAACGATGGTGAGTTTATCTCTCCAGTTTGGGAATGCACCCGCATCGACGGTGGGTTATGCGATGCACGGGATGGTTTTCTGTGCCTTTTTCCAAGAGGTGGAAACGGGCTATGGCTTTGGGCAATTGGCACTTTCATTGCTGGATAGGTTGAACGTACCGGAATTTAAGTCCACAGTTCTACTTTTGTTTGGTGGCTGGATTCAGCATCGCCAAGAATCTCTTTTGGCAACGATACCGACGCTCAAAGAGGGCTATAGGTTTGGTATGGAAACGGGCGACTTTGTAGACGCTGGCTACAACATATATATTTGTTTTTATACTCATTTATTCGCTGGTGTAGAACTAGACACTTGGGAACCAGAAATAGCAAGTTACAGGGCGGTAATGGCGCAGTTGAAACAATATTCTGCGCGGGTTTATTTGGATATGATTCAGCAGACGGTGCAAAACTTGAGGGAAACCCATATTCGGCCGGATTTGTTAATAGGATCTGCCTACGATGAAACGGTGATGATTCCCAGGCACTATCAGGATAATGAATTTACGGCGATCGCCTGTGCCTGCATCTTCAAACTGCTGCTTGCTTACTGCTATGGCAATTACACGGCTGCCCTAGACCACATTTCTCAAGTCAAACAGTATTTGATGGGAGTATCTGGATCGGCTTTTGTTCCAATTTTTCATTTTTATGCCGCCCTGACGCACCTGGCACTTTTTCCCGAACAGCCAGCAATTGAGCAAACTGAAATTATTGCCTTAGTGGAAACCCATCAAAGCACGCTGCAACAGTGGGCGCAAAATGCTCCCATGAATTATCTGCATAAATGGTATTTAGTGGAAGCAGAACGGCAACGGGTGTTGGGCAATAAAGCCGAGGCGATTGAAATGTACGATCGCGCCATTGAAGGAGCCAAAGAAAACAAATATGTTAATGACGAAGCCCTGGCCAACGAACTAGCAGCCAAATTCTACGGGGAATGGGGCAAAACAAAAGTTGCTCAAGCCTACATATTTGAGGCGTATTATTGTTATGTCGAATGGGGAGCCACTGCTAAGGTAACGGATTTAGAAACGCGATACCCCCACTTATTCGCGGTAACTCAGCCGGGAAGGAACAACACTCAAACTACCGTAGCAATGACAACGACTGGTTCGGGGAATCACCTAGATATTGCCGCAGTTATGAAGGCTTCTCAGGCGATTTCTGGAGAAATTATGCTAGACAAGCTACTGTCTAGCTTGATGAAAATTTTGATGGAAAATGCCGGGGCGCAACGAGGCTATCTGATTTTGTTAAGCCAGGGACAACTGTTCATTGAAGCTGAAGGGACAATCGATGACGAACTCGTCACCGTGTTGCAGTCAATCCCGGTTGAAACCTGTCAAGAACTTTCCTCCGCGATTGTCAATTATGTGAGCCGCACTCAAGAAAGCGTGGTATTGGATGATGCTGCGCGATCGGGACAATTTACTAACGACCGCCACATCCGAAAGCATCAGCCCAAATCAATTTTATGTGTGCCGCTGATTAATCAATCTCAAATCGTCAGTATTGTTTACCTAGAAAATAATTTGACAGCGGGAGCTTTTACGCCAGAAAGAGTGGAAATATTAAAAGTTTTATCGGGACAAGCGGCGATCTCGATTCAAAACTCTAAGCTTTATACAGAAGTACGCGAAAATGAAAGCAGACTGGCTCAACTCAACAAAGCTTACGAGCGATTTATTCCCCATCAATTCCTCCAGTTTCTCAGGAAATCAAGCATTATTGATGTGGAATTGGGCGATCAAGTGCAGTTAGAAATGTCGGTACTGTTTTCCGACATTCGTAATTTTACCACCCTTTCGGAAACTATGACGCCGGAGGATAATTTCAAATTTATCAATTCTTATCTTTCTCGCATGGAACCCGTCATTAATGAAAATCACGGGTTTATCGACAAATATATTGGCGATGCGATTATGGCGCTATTTAGCGGTGAGGCGGATAATGCGGTGAAAGCGGGAATTGCTATGCTGCACAGTCTCGCTGAATACAATGAATACTGCGCTAACGCTGGCTGTGCGCCGATTCAGATTGGGATTGGGATTAATACGGGTTCTTTGATGCTGGGAACTGTGGGAGGACCAAATCGCATGGATGGGACGGTAATCAGCGATGCGGTGAATTTAGCTTCTCGCGTGGAAAGTTTGACGAAAAATTATGGGGTGTCTCTATTAATTACCCAGCCAACTTATGCGCGCCTGAAAAATCCATCGCAGTACGCAATCCGCACTCTCGATACGGTAAAAGTCAAGGGAAAATCGGAAGCTGTGACGATTTATGAGGTGTTTGATGCCGATCCGCTACCAATTAAAAAGGGCAAGTTAGCTACGCTGGAATTGTTTGCAAAAGCTTTGGCGATTTACTCGGAAGGGAATGTTGCTGAAGCGGCGTGGCTGTTTTCAGAGTGTTGGCGTCTGAATCAGGGCGATCGCATTGCTAAAATTTATTGGGAACGCTGTCAGTCTGCATTGGGGACTCGCACAAAAATCAAAGACAGGCTACACAATTTAAATTAAGCGGTTGCTATACCTGAAAATCACAGCAAAAGTACGATCGACTGCTGAGACACCCTACAAACTCGGCGATCGAAATCGGGTAGGTATGTTGTGGCGCTTTAGCCCAACAACATACGCAGTCTAAAAAGTTACTGCCTGAACGATACTGCTGGCAGTGACTCCTTTCAAGACAGCTAAATATTCCCCTGTTACCTGATACTGAATTATTGTATCGTTAACAAAAGCGCCCGTCCCTTGAAAAATATTTAACTGGTTAAAAGAAAGGGGGCTAATTAAATCAATTTTGTCTCGATCTAGGGTAAAATCAGCAATCACATCGGCAGTAGCTAAGTCTGTTCCACCAGTATCGATCGCGAGGGCAAACACATCAAAACCCAATCCGCCTGTGAGAGTGTCGGCACCCCTTTCTCCACATAAGTAATCATTGCCCCCGTCGCCAAACAATATATCGTCGCCATCGCCGCTGTAAATGCGATCGTTTTCCTTACCTCCATAAATCAAGTCAGTACCACTGTCAGTCCGAATAAATTCAATGCCTTGGCCGCCAAAAATAATGTCATTGCCATCACCGCCCCTGATGCCGTCATCACCTTTTTGTCCGTAAAGCAAGTCATCTCCTGCTTTGCCATCAAGATAGTCATTGCCGGGGCGTGCGTGGATAATATCATTCAATGCCGATCCTGTGAGGCGATCGTCAGAGTCTGTCAAACCGATTACTGACTTTTGGGACAGGGTTTTGACATCGCCTAAGTTATCGTTATCGCTGATATTGACTGTGAGAGGGGCGACCAGGTTATTATACAATGTGTCAGTGCTGCTGGTGGCGTGGCTAATGGGGCTGACGCGATCGCCCTCAACAAGGGCATCGTCAACCGCAGTCACCGTTACCGTTTGAGCGACATTCCAATTGGCGGGAGTAAAAGTAAGGACAGGTAGGCTGACAGTAACTTGAGTTTCAGGGGTAATGGCGACGGTGACATTAGCAGTTGGCTGAGTATTTAGTCGCACTTTGTATATATCGCTGCCCAAGCTTTCGAGTACGTCGGTACTGCCAAGTGGTTCCAGGAAAATGACAGCGGGAGTACCTAGAGTCGGCGTGGGAGTCGGTATTGGAGTCGGAGTCGGAGTCGGAGTCGGTATTGGAGTCGGAGTCGGTATTGGAGTCGGTATTGGAGTCGGAGTCGGAGTCGGAGTCGGTATTGGAGTCGGTATTGGAGTCGGAGTCGGAGTCGGAGTCGGTATTGGAGTCGGTATTGGAGTCGGAGTCGGAGTCGGAGTCGGCGTGGGAGTCGGAGTCGGCGTGGGAGTCGGAGTTGGCGTGGCAATGTTAACAGTAAAACTGCCTAAATTGCTAGCTACAACTTGATTGCCAAAAGTATCTTTTACTTGCGATGCTTGCAAATTAACAGCGTAACTGCCATTATCTGTATCATCCCAACTTCCCCCAGGCGGAGTTAGAGAATAAGTTGCCGTGCGAGTGGTGCCATTACTATTAGTATCGACTCTGACAAATGTAGCGGGAATTGCACCGCCTGACCAGTTTATTACCAGGTCAGAATTATCTAAACTGCTAACATCAACTCCACTGCTATCTGTGAAAGTAACTGTCAATGCCTGACTTGTGCCGCCCGCTATAGTAATGTTAGAAATTGCACCCAAGCTAGCAGTAGGTGCGGTAATATCAGCAGTACGAATTAGTTGAGTGGCAGCAGTATTGTTATTGCTGGCAGTATCCTTCGCTTTAGCCTCCGGTACATCAACTGTGACGGGGCCATCAGCATTCGGTGTGACATCAAAGGTATAGGTTTTGGCATCAACTGTGACAAAGTTACTGACATTCGCATTGGCGACAGTGATATCAGTATTATCAAACCCGGTGACATTTTCGCTGAATGTTGCTGTGACGCTAAATGGTGCATTTATGGTTGTTGGTGATGCGGATGTTAAGGCAACTGTTGGCGGTGTAATATCAGCAGTGCGAACCAGTTGAGTGGCACCGGTATTGTTATTGCTGGCAGTATCGGTAGCTGTTGCAGCAAGTACATCAACTGTGACGGGGCCATCAGCATTCGGTGTGACATCAAAGGTGTAGGTTTTGGCATCAACTGTGACAAAGTTACCGACATTCGCATTGGCGACGGTGATATCAGTATTATCAAACCCGGTGACATTTTCACTAAAAGTAGCAGTAACGCTAAATAAACCATTTACTGTTGTTGCTGATGGGGATGTTAAGGCAACTGTGGGTGCAGTAGTATCAATAACTATGGCTTTGCTACCGCCGAGGGAGTTGGCTGAGGCGGTAGCGGGCAGGGTTAAGAAAGCGTCAAAGGCTGTAACAGCAGTTTCTTTAATTGTGCCGCCGTTGAGGGTGAGCGCGGTGGTGGCGAGGTATTCTAAGTCACCGGAGGTATCTCCTGGTTGCACTACATAGTTGAAGGTGAGTACAGTACCGCCACTACCAGAGGCATAAGTGGCAAAGCGGTCAGTTGTACCTGTTTCTAGTTGCAGTTGGGGTGTGCCACCTGTGGTATCTACGTTGACAGCAGCATCGAAGGTGACGGTGATGGCGATAGTAGAACCGATACCGTAGCTGCCGTCAGCGGTGGTGGCGGTGACAGCAGTAACTTTGGGGGTGGTGTTGAGCAGGATGCCGGCGTTGTTGTCGCCCGGGTTCCCCACAGCTAAGTCAGGTTTTCCGTCGCTGTTGAAGTCGCCGATGCTGACGGAGCGGGGGTAACGGCCAATTGTGAGGGTAACTTGGGGGGCGAAAGTGGGAGTGGCGGCTCCGGTGGTAGTGGTATTGAGCAGGATAGAAGCAGTGTTGCTGAAGTCGTTCGCCACAGCTAAGTCAGGTTTTCCGTCGCTGTTGAAGTCGCCGATGCTGAGGAATCTGGGGCCAGCGCCAGTAGCGAAGGTGGCTTGGGTGGCGAAAGTGGGGGTGGCGGCTCCTGTGGTAGTGGTATTGAGCAGGATGGAAACGTTGGCGCTGTTCGTGTTCGCCACAGCTAAGTCAGGTTTCCCGTCGCCGTTGATATCGTCGATGCTGACGCCGAAGGGGCCAGCGCCAGTAGTGAAGGTGACTTGGGTGCCGAAACTGGGGGTGGTGGCTCCTGGGGCGGTGGTGTTGGGTAAGAAGGAGAGGTTGTTGCTGCCGTAGTTCGTCACAACTAAGTCAGGTAAACCATCGCTGTTGAGGTCGCCGATGCTGACCCCGAAGGGGCGAGCGCCAGTAGCGAAGATGGCTTGGGTGGCGAAAGTGGGGGTGCCGGCTCCGGTGGCAGTAGTGTTGAGTAGGATGGAGACGTTGGCGCTGGAGTCGTTCGCCACAGCTAAGTCAGGTTTCCCGTCGCCGTTGATATCGCCGATGCTGACCGAGGTGGACTTAGTGCCGGTTGGGAAGGGAATTTGGGTGGCGAAACTGGGGGTGGTAGCTCCTGTGCCGGTGGTGTTGAGCAGGATGGAGACGTTGTTGCTGGTGTAGTTCGCCGTTGCTAAGTCAGGTTTACCGTCGCCGTTGAAGTCGCCTATGCTGACGCCGATGGGGTTAGCGCCAGTGGCGAAGGGAACTTGGGGGGCGAAAGTGGGAGTGGTGGCTCCGGTGGCGGTGGTATTGAGCAGGATGGAGGCGGTGTTGCTGTTGAAGTTAGCCGTTGCTAAGTCAGGTTGACCGTCGCCGTTGAAGTCGCCAATGCTGACGGACAAAGGGTTACTGCCAGTAGGGAAGGTAACTTGGGGGGCGAAGCCTAGTAAACCGCTGTAGGTTTTGAGGGTGGTTTCTGTGAGAATTAGTTTTGGCTTTTGGGGGGATGGGGGGATGAGTTGGGGGATGTCCCAGATGCCTCCTCGTTTGCTGTTGCCTGTAGGGTGGGGGTTGGCGGCGATGTTGGCGCCTGTGAGTTGGTGGAGTTGAGTGAGGAATTGGTGGCCTGTGTCTCCGGCTGCTAGGTTGCAGCCGTAGAGGAGAATATCAGCACCATTTATTAATGCTTTGCGCCACTGTTTGAGTTGAGGGCCGAAACTTTCTATGTTGCTGTTGTTGAGTGTATTTGTACCGAGATGTACTGCACCAGGACTGCCGTGAGAGATGATGTGGATTGCTTCTATATTTTGTGCAATTGCGAGCCTTTCGGTGATTTGCTCAATCCCATCGAGCGTTTGATCTAGGATAATTACTTCAGCATTTGGGGAAACGCCGCTAATTAAGCTCTGATAATTTTCAACATTTGAGTCAATAAAAACTAGAGTTAAAACATTTTTTTGCTGTATCATTACGCAATCTTTTTGATTGTTAAATTTTATATATATCACTCAAATATAACTAACAGCAGATGCTAGTCGATCGAGTACCCCGCCTATCGTTATATCCCCGAAGGAACACGGCGAAAGCCTTTGTCCCTACACTTCATCAACTAGCATCTGATTGCGAGCTACGCCTCAAGTCATGACGATTGCTTTGTTCCTCGCAATGACATTACCAAGGACTTCCAATCATCGTAAAGCCCGACCAATAATAAGGATGGGAGAGATTTTCATTAGTCAGTTTAGCTAATTCTGGCGGTAATTCTAACTCCTTATTTGAGTTTGACAAAATTAAACGGCTATTTTCAATGCGAACTTGACCTTTAATCATAGCAATTTGAGCCTGCCGCAAGGCTTCCGCTTTAATAGGCGCGACTTTTAACCGATCGTAAAATTCAGCCATTAACCCTAAAGTACCTTCATCGCTGACGTACCAAAGACTCGCCAAAACTGACTTCACCCCCGCTTGCACAGCTAGCCCCGCAAAGCCTAATTCAGCGTCATCATCACCCACAGCAGTTTTACAAGCGCTCAACACCAATAGCTCAACTTTAGGCGGCTGATTCCACCCTAGTTCGCGCACGCGATCGAGTGTTAGCCTGGTGTCTGCTAACTGAATATAAGAATTGCTTGGTGCTCCCGGCTTAAATTCTCCGTGAGTTGCGAGGTGAATAATCCGAAAGGCTTGGGAGTTGCGTTGCGACCTCAGATTATTGAGAGTAAAGGTTTTATTCAGGAAAGATTCGCCTTTCCATTCGGAGGCAATAGCGTCAAGTTCTGCAGGTACTGCGGGCAAGGGTTGGTTATTAGTAAATTGTGAAGCTCCCATTGCTAAAACTTCAGCATTTTTAACACTTGCATAGCTAGTATCGGTTAAGTTGACGCTGGGAATGAGTCCGATGCTGTACTTTTCTACTAGAAATTTAGAACCGTCATGGAGGGCGGCTAAGGGGAGCGATCGCAACCCCGCATCCATACTAAAAACTAGCGTATCGATGCCCTGAGCTTTCAAATCAGCTTCCAAGGGCGCAATTATCCACTGGTAAAGTTGTTGGGATGCTGGCAAATAGCTCTGAGTATTGATTTTGCTGGGACTAAGGAGTTCAGACCTGAAGCTGGCGACGACTTGCATCAAAGTTTCGCGCCGGGCGGCGGGGATGCTTTTATGAATTGGGATGCCTGTAGGGGGAACGACGATCAGGTCTAATTGTTCAGGGCGGGCTAAGGCGTAGATAATGGCTGGTTTTTTACCAGTTTGGCTGGCGATGACTCTAGTTCTTTGCTGTATGGCAGTAAAAGATTGCAAGTCCCGCCTGATTTCCTGGTTAATGTATGACCCCACTTGTTCGCTGTAGAAAATATCGATAAAGAAACTAGCTTGAGGGATCTCGCGTTTATCGATCAGCCGTGTGATATCGCTAAGGCTAACTCTATTTAGAGGCGATGCCGTTTGGACAACTTCGCTTACCCAATCGGATCTGTAGTTAAAAAGAGATTCAATTCTATTAATGTTATTCAGGTTGTCAGATTGGGCGATCGCATTGGTAATTGAGATATCCGGTAATGTCGTTTGTTCTGATATTGGAGATGGCGCTGGTTCCGGTGTTGGAGATGGCGCTGGTGGTGGTGTTGGTTGTGGGCTTGGTTGTGGGGTTGGTTGTGGGCTTGGTGGTGGTGTTGGAGATGGTGTCGGTGCCGGCGTTGGTGGTGGTGTTGGAGATGGTGTCGGTGCCGGCGTTGGTTGGGGTGTGGGAGATGGTGTCGGTTGTGGTGTCGGTGTCGGGGTTGGTTGGGGTGTGGGAGATGGTGTGGGAGATGGTGTCGGTTCTGGTGTGGGAGATGGTGTCGGTTCTGGTGTGGGAGATGGTGTCGGTTCTGGTGTTGGTTCCGGCGTTGGCTGTGGTGTCGGTTCCGGCGTTGGTTCCGGTGTTGGTTGCGGGGTTGGTTCCGGTGTTGGTTCCGGTGTCGGTTGTGGTGTTGGAGATGGCGCAGAAGTAACGATCGCAATATTGCCCTGAGTGTAAGTGCTTGGCGGCACAGGCACGGCAAACTGCGGCGAAATTGTCTCGGAACCTGATGTAATGGCTCCCGCCGTCCCATTCGCTGTCGCATCGCCGACAATAAAAGGTGTAGTCGTGCTCCCCGCGTGGCGAATAGTAATCGCGCCGCCACTTGTGCCCTTAGCACTGGAAATGCTCGCATTTACACCGTTACTATCTGTAAAAGTGCCGCTGACTGTGAGAAGATTGCCAGCCGTGAGGTCAATACTGCCGCCAGTAGACTGGAGAGTGCCTGTAACGGCGATATCGTTGGCAGCTTTGAGAGTAATATTGCCACCAGAAGTGGCGATCGCATCCAGCGCAATGTCCCCTCCCGACTCCAAAATCACAGGCCCGCCTGCTGTCGAAATTGCTCCCACTCCGATGCTATTGCCCGAAGCAACACCGGGCGAAGCAAAAAATGTCTCCCCTGCGGTGACATTCGGCGGCAGATTCGCAGCATTCGCCAAAGTCGAAACGCCCGATCGCAGAATTAAAGCTGCACTACCTGAAAGCACCGCCGCATCTGGATCGGCGGAACCTGACAAAGTAGTATCTGGCCCTGTGATGGTAATATCTCCGGCCGCGATCGCGCCTTTTGCTTCCACCTTAAGTGAGGTTCCCGTATAATCCCCAAATCTCACATCTCCCTCGGAGCTAATAATCGGGTCATACAAACTCAAAAAACTGCCGCCGTTCCCAGCCAATGTGAGAATACTTACATTACCTCCCGCAGCGAAGTGAGCGTCGCCCGAAACATTGCCGTTACTCAACAATGTGATATCCCCTGCGGATTGGAATGCAGGGTTAGGGTAATTTAGGGCGAAGATATCAATATTTTGATTGCCTTGTACAGTAAGATTGCCGCCCGCGATCGCCCTGAAAGGATAACTTCCATCCCTCACCCGCACCGTATCTCCTGCCAACAGATACAAGTTGCTCTGAGTAAGTAGCTGGCTTTCTACCAAAGTGAGATTACTGGCTGCCGAGAGTGCAGCATTCTGACTGTTAACAGTAGAACTAGCGATCGCCACATCCCCGCTTTCCACCCTCAAACCCGCCGTCAAAACCACTTCCCCAGCAGCGTTAACGGAGATACCAGTAGCAGAGTTCCTACCTGCGCCCGCAAGCAATTGCGGAAGAGACAAAGGCAGAGATAATTGCCCATTCTGTGCCAACAATTCCCCGTCAACAACCCCAAGTTCTAAACTTAATAAATGTCCTTCTTGACTAATCCGAACAGCATTTTCACCGGGGACAGCAGCGACAATAATATTACCTTGGGGAGCATTGAGGGAACCAGTGCTGACGACAGTACCGCCAATTAAAGTTATATTTTGTCCGGGAAAAACAGCTAAATTACCTGCATTAATAATACTTCCAGGCTGGCTGAAATCAAAGTAAAAAGTATTCGGATTTCCTATCAGCGTACTGTAATCGTTCGCTCCCTCGACATTAAACAAACCGGAATCAAAACGTAGAAGTTCACGGGGGTAGCAAAAACCCAAAAAATCTGATAAGGTGAGGCACATGGAGAAGACAGTGCCGGAAT
>JAUBSN010000034.1:0-80648 GCA_036704825.1 Microcoleus sp. F8-C3
TGGTGAATACTAAGCACTTCAAAAACTGGTTTACAAACTGCTGCTACTGTACTTCATAAACGTGGAATCCGCTGTATAGGAATGTCGCGCGGATCGAAGTAGTTAGTATCAAGCATAGCAGTTGTCCTAATCCTAAATACTTATATTTTTGCACAGTTCGCGGGCGATCGCAAAAATCTCTCCCTTCAATACCCAAATACCCGACTTCTTCAAGAAATCGGGTATCTAAAGCAACCTAATTAGCTCCTAAAAGCGCTACGGATCACTTATTTTTCTGCTGAGTCTTCGCTTGTTCGATCGCAATTTCCCTCACTGCTTGCAAAGAACTCAAATTCGATGCACCTTCAATTGCCTTCACCGCCAAATCTTGAACCTGTTTCAAAGCAGAATCCAGTTGTTTCGACAAGCTAGCAAGGCGCGCATCTTGATTTTGAATTGTCTGCAACATCCCTTGAATTTGCAGTTCATAATTTTGCTTTTGCCCTTCGATATCTTTAGCAGACAAATCCGCCTTAACTTTAGCTTGATAATTGCCAATATTGCGGCCGTTATCTTTCCCGTTCTTGATATTAGCTTCCAGTTCTTTCGGGAAAGCTTCTACCTTAGCTTTAACCTCAGCATAAAGTTTTTCCCGTTCCGAAATAGATTTTTCGCGTTCTGCCCACTGTTTCTCCTGTTCTTGCTGAAACTCTTCGATTTCTTGATACAGCCTTTTCTGGCGCTGTTGGTATTCTTCGATGTCCAGATTTCGCTGAAGATTCAACTCATAATCATACAACTCTTCATCCCGATCGCGAGTTTTTTGGTGGTTCTCATTGCGTTCTTTAACGGCAAACTTTTGCAGTTCCTGCTCTTTTTCCCAAGCTTGCCGGCGTTCCAACAATTCCTGTTCAACAGTTTCGCGCTGTTCGCTGAGTTCCGCACTAAATGTTTTGGCGCTTTCTTCGTATTGTTGGATTAAATTGTCCAGCGTATCTTCTGGAACATCTTCTAAACCATGCAACTCTTGCAGTTGTTGGATTTCGTCGCCGACCGTTCGGTGCAATTCCCCCAGTTTAGATGCTTCTGTTGTCAGTTTTTCCGACAGTTCGCTGACAGCGGCACCGAAGCCAAATTGCAGTAAGATTAAATTGTCGATCGTCCCCTGCATTTTTTGTTTGCTTTCAGTTAAAGCCATTGCTTTTCTTGCTTCCGCTATTGCTAGTTCTTTGACTGCGATTTGTGATTGAGAAATATTGGCAGATTTATCGTTATTAAGCTGCTTCAGTTGCGAATCCAGTGCATTTCTTTCCTGTTCCAACTGTTTATAAGCTTCTAATATTTCAGCCTTCGTATTTTTGTCATTCATTCTCGCCATCGCTTTCATCTCCTAACTTTGTTAGTCCGCATCAGCGGTTTCAACCGCCGATTATTATCCAAAATTGAGCTACAAACCTTAAGCTTTGGTAGCAAAAGCTTTCAGTGCCAAGTCTTGCGCTTGCTTCATAGTCGCTTGCAATTGTGTAGAGATTTCGGCGATTTGTTCGGTTTGTCGCTCAATAGTCTGCTGCAAAGATTGCACTTTCAATTCATATCCTTGCTTAGTGCTTTCCCATTCTTTATCCACTAAATCTGCCTTGACTTTAGCTTCGCGGGAAACTTCTTGAATTGCTTCTTCTTTGGCTTTGACATAAGCCTGTTTGAGTTCTTCTTCAAATCCGGCGGCTTTTCTTTGATTCTCTTCAAACTCCGCTTGATTGTCGCTGAGGACTTTTTCCCGTTCCACCCAATTTTTTTCTTTTTCGCGGGTAGATTCTTGCAAATGCCGTTCTAGTTTGCGCTTCGTTTCTTCGTATTCGTCGGTTTCGATTTTGCGATCGCGCTGTAATTCGTATTGGTAATCGGCTGTTTTTTCCTGACGATTTTTAGTTATGAGTGCAGTCTCTTGTTGAACTGCTGCATCAAATTCTTGCTGTTCTTTTTCCCAAAGCTTGCGTTTTTGGATCGTGTCTTTTTCGATTATTTCGCGCTGGTTGGCAGCATTTTGTTCCAGCAGGGTCAATTTTTCTCGGTGTTCTTGAGTTAAAATGTGGAGGGCGTCTGCTACAACTCTGATTTGCTGCAACTCTTGCAATTGTGCCGCTTCAATTTCGATCGCGCGTTTTAATTCGTCTAATTTGGAAGATTCCGCCTTCAGTTTTTCCGAAAGTCCGCTGATGGTGCTGCCGAAATCTAATTGCAAGTCAGCCAAGCCTTTGACGATGCTGTCAATTGTGTAGGTGGAAGCGACTTCGAGGAGTTGTTTATTTTTGGCTTTTTCGGCTGACTGTTCTTTGGTTTCGACTTTGGATTCGATCTTTTTTTTGTCTGCTAAAATCTGCTGAAAGTTTTGCCAAATTTTGGCTTTGCTATCCTTGGCAGTTGCTAGGGTCATAATTTTTGCTTCTCCTGATTCTAATTTTTCGATGGTTTTGAGTGACAAATTTTCAGTTATTCTAAGTTGCGGAGTTGGCTGAGAATGGCTCGGTATTTTCTGGCTGCATCGGGTATTTCTTCTGGATTGTCGCTGGCTAGAGTTCTGAGAATTTTCCAGCAGCGATCGCACCGATTTCCTTCCCAGCAGTCGCACTCATCAATTATACTCAAAAGTGCGCCTTTTAGCAATTGATTTTCGGCTAACAAAGCTCGGTAATTCCGCTGAACTGATTCGGCAACTAAAGTCATGTGCTGGAAGTCTTCGGTGAGACTTTCGATGTCGTTAACTGCATCTGTCCGAATTTGGTCTAGCAGCTCAAGATTCTCTTTCAAACGGCTTTCTTGCAGGTTTGGTTTGGTTTTCAGCTTGGTTAATTTCTTCATTTCAGTCTGTGGTAACAGTTATGGTAAAGGCGCGATTAAATCGCGCCTTTACAACAAAATTAGAACAAGTCAGCAGTTAATGGGTCTTCGGCTGGCGGTAGCGACATACCGCCGTTGGAATTCAAAGCCATAGCATCGCTTTCACCGCTAGTGTGAGCAGCCATCAAGCAGGCAACTTGCTGCGCCGGGAGGTTATCTAAACACACCATAGCTTTTGTTCCTTCTAAGTCAATCATCCGCGATTGATTGCTAGAATCAGACAAAATTGCTGCCGCTTGGTCGATAACCGCCCAATCTTTTCGCTCGTTCCAAGACCATTTCAAACTGTAGTAATTAATCGGTTTTACTACTCCGCTGTCGTCTGGTTTCTGACCGGAATGCTTGACAAATTCTGGAATAAAAATTCCGGTTGCCGGCTCTACGCCGCGAGATTGAACTGATGCTACCAAGCGGTTAAAATCGTTCAAGCTGCGGTTTTTGATGTATGTCACCATGACAACTCCTTGCGGCAATTCGCCACTTTCTGCAACAAACCACAGTTGGCCCCACAGTGTGTGCGAAGTTTGACCTAAACTGCCAAAGAATTTGGAGAATTTGAGGATTGTCATGGAACACTTGGAACCGTAGTCGGTATCGCCGATCGCCCATTGGCCGCTTTGGCAATTGTTACGGACTGCGATCGGGATTTCTGGTACTAGCAAAGCATTGCTCGGTTTGGCACCAAATACTGAAAATGTAGGTCTTTCTTGTGTTTTAGTAGTCATTGTTCGTTTTTCCTTAGTTATTGATTTATGTTCTGACAATTAGGAATCGGTAATTGGGAATTGGGAACTCACAAAAATGGAGTTATTTTTATTCCTTCTTCCCTCTTCCTTCTTCCTTCTTCCCTCTTGCTTCTTCCTTCCATTACCTAATCAGATGTGTTGTCGCTTTTGGTTCGGGATAGGTATACTCAAGCATCGCCTCTTGTTGAGCTTTGATAATCCGCAGCGCGGCGAGCAAATGCTCTAACGTTTCTAAGTGCGCTGGCGTGAAGTGGATGCTGAAGCCTTCGCCATCCCGCGCGTAGCCGGGACAAACCAGTGAGGCTGAGCTTTGTTCTTCGTGGGTGGCGATGTATAGCCAGTCATCGTCTTCGAGCTTGTAATGCGTGTCTGTCCAGGTTCTCAGCATTTGCTATCTGCTCCTCCTTATTTGCTGCGTACAAGCGTTTTGACGCCCAGCGCTTCTCACTCCTCTAAAGTTGACGGCTATATATAGCGTGTGAGCTAGGCTAATTTGCATTCTTAACCCTACCAATCAGGCGTCGCTGGTTGATTAAACCGTCAACTAACCTCATGGTAGCCTGGGTTGATTTTCCCGTCAAGTATTTTGTTGAACTTTTCATCAAAACAGGCTAGAATGCTTGTCAGGAGGCAAAAAACTGTGGAACAAACATTTGGAAGACTGATCCGTCAAGCTCGAAAGGAGAAAGCTTACTCACAACGTGAGCTAGCTGCTATGCTAAGTGTGGATTTTACTTATTTGTCTAAGTTGGAGAACGATCGAGCGGATTATGCGCCCAAAGAGGACGTAATCCGAGCATTAGCGCGGAATCTAGACATAAACGAAGAGGAATTGATTTTCTTGGCGGGGAGACTGCCGCAGCAGTACGAAGCGCTGCTGAAGCAGAATCCGAAGGAAATGCAGGCTCTTTTCCGCCGGATGCAAGAAAATCCAGATTGGCTCAAACAGTCTTTTGAAGCGTAAGAGAGGCCCCTCATAGTGAGTATCTTTAAGCCGTATTGCTTCTATCCCAAAGAATCGATCGAGCGTTTGGCAAATGACATCTTGATGCAGATGCAGAAAACGCAAAATTTTGCTCCGAGATGGCCTTTTGATGCGACAACGGTTGCTGATTTTCTGGATTTGGGCGTAGTTTGGGAGTGCATTGAGCCGGATGAAGAAGGTGCGATCGCGGCGAGGATTTTGCCGCAGCAGCGGTTAATCGAAATCAACGAACAGATTCTCGAAAAACCGCCGGGCTTCATCGAATCGACGATCGCCCACGAAATCGGCCACTGGGTGCTACACGTCAATCAAGACGAAGCAGACGGCACTGTGGAACAGTTGGAATTAAACTTAGGCGATCGAGGAAAAACCGCCCAGGATGTCGAGGAACCGTTTGTTTGTCGGGGTGCGAGTGCTGATAATAAGGTTTTGTCGATCGAATGGCAAGCGCAATATTTTGCAAGCTGTTTGTTGATGCCTCGGTGTATTTTGGAGGAAAAAAGACAGGGACGCGATTTAACAAAGTGGTCGCATTTATACAAAATGAGAGATGAGTTGGGCGTGAGCATTTCCAATTTGACAAACCGCTTGCAAGAATTCGATTGGATTTACATTCCCAAGGGAACGCGCGAGATTTATGCCGGGAAAGATGCGGCCAACGGGCAGCAGCGGTTGTTTGGATAGAATTTGATTGATTTTGAGGTTTGAGAGAGATTTTCGAATCTCAACTTTTTCAGATAACTTTGAAAGAATGAGGTTGCAAAATGGAAACAAAACGAGTAGCAGACCTGACAGTTGAAGAACTGCAAGCGATAATTCTCGAAACCAAACGAGTATCAGACTTGACCGTTGGAGAATTGAAAGCTGTAATTGCGGAAGCGATCGATATGCGGTTAAGCCAATGGATAAATCCTTTCAATAGCAATACCTTGCCCCTAGTTCCGCAAAGGACGAAGGAAGAACAAATGCAGAGGAATTTAGCAGCAACAGAGTGGTTGCAAAAGTGGCGAGAAGAAGGAGACGCCGAGGAACAAACAGAGACATTTGAATATTTGCAAAAAGTATTATACGAAGACAGGCTTTCGTCGAACCGACCGTTATTTGTGCAACAAAAATGATAGTTTTATTGGATTCGGGGCCTCTGGGAATATTAACAAATTCCAAGGGGCAGCCTGTGACTGTAGAGTGCCAACTTTGGGTAGAATCTTTGCTATTTAAAGGCTACAGGATGATTTTACCTGAAATAGCAGATTATGAAGTGCGGCGCGAGTTATTGCGGGCAAATAAGTTGGCAGGTATCAAACGCCTTAACGAATGCAAATCTCACTGGCTGGAATACTTGCCGATAACAACGCCAGTAATTCTCAAAGCGGCCGAGTTGTGGGCGGCATCGCGTCAGGCAGGAATGCCGACAGCAGATCCCAAAGAAATTGATGGAGATGTGATTTGAGCAGCTCAAGCTTTGCTGCTTCGTGGCGGTGGAGAAGGAGTTGTTATTGCTACAACAAATGTGGGGCATTTGTCCCGATTTGTGGATGCTCGTCACTGGCGAGATATTGACTGAGCGTACAGAAAAAATTAAAAGTCACAAGTTAAATTACATTTTATGCTAACAAATATTGAAATCCTGCTAGCAGCTTGTGAGGAATTAAATATCCCTTACGAAATCCTGCATCATTCCCAAAACTTGATTAGACTCAAACAGGGCGGCGAAGAATATTATTTTGTCAATTACATGACGCCATTTAACAGCGCGTCACTAGCAGAGATTTTTAAAGACAAAGAATATACTTATCAACTATTAAACGGCAAAATAAATACTCCCCGAACTCTCGGTTTTGTCTCGCCTCACTGCGAGGAGAAATATAAAAAGTATTTGATTTTCCCAGATATTGAATCAATAGTTTTAGAAGTAAACAAAAATTTCTCTTTCCCGGTGATTCTCAAAAGAAATCGCGGTGCTCGTGGCAACAATGTTTTTTTGTGTGAAAGTATAGAGCAAATTAAAGAAGCTCTAGAAATTATATTTAACCTCAACAGCCAAGATTATGACTATGTGGCGCTAGCTCAAGAATATATCGAAATTGCCCGCGAATATCGGGCGGTATTCTGCAAAGAAAAGCTAGTTTTGCTGTACGAAAAAGACAAATCTCAGGCTGAATTTGCGGGCAATTTAAGCCCGCTGTACTGGGAAGGTGCAAAAGCCAAACATATAATTAACCCCAAACTCATGTCTGAAATTGAAGATTTTGTTAAACCTGTTTTTGCCGAAATGGCGATTAATTATGCAGGGCTTGACATCGCGCTAGATAAAAAGGGAGCCTATTGGTTAATTGAAATTAACTCAAGTCCCAATTACAATACATTTGTCAGAGATAACGATCGCCAAATTGTCGTAACAATGTTTAAAGGCATTCTGGATAGCTTGATTGTTAACAAAAATCCGTAAATGCTCGATTTGAGGAATGCGCTATAATTACTAAATCGCACAATCAAAAAAAGTAAAAGCAATGACAGCCGAAGTGTTAGAAATAGAAGGAACGTGGCAAGAAATTCTCGCCCAATCAGCCAAATTTGCCGATCGCCGAGTTCGCATAGTCGTTCTTGCTAACGAAGATGAAGAGGTACTCCCATCTCCCGAAGAAAGTTTTCGTCAAGGATGGCACGAAGCAATGACAGGAGAGACTGTACCGCTTTCTGAACTGTGAGAGGGAATTGATTTCGATGAATCTGTCGATCGGCAGACGTAGCGTGTTATAAATAATTAAAGTTGAGTTCTACAGAGATATTTCTGTAGCAATTTATGTTAATTCAAATCTCGCTTGTAGGGAGCCTCATGGCTCCGCAGAAGGAGGATGGCTGGTACTAAAAGTTCCAGCCTCGATCGACCAGAGGTTGAGGCTACCCTGGCAAGAATCGAAAGGCTTCAATTCGATCGCGCCTACCGCGATACTCACAGCCTGTTTTACACTGAAGGCGTTCGCAATTTCGTGCAGGTAATCGATCGCCGTTTCCAGATTTCAGCAATCCTGTTCAGCGAAAAATTGCTCATCGCGCCACTTGCCCGAAAAATGGTTCGCAGCGCCCGCCGTTCCGGAATTCCCACTATTTCTGTCACACCTGAACAATTCCGGCGCGTTTGTAAAACCGAACGCGCTTCTGGTGTGGGCGCGATCGTCCGCCAGCGATGGTTTAAATTGGACGAGATATCCCCCCAAGCTGACTTGTGCTGGGTAGTGTTGGAAAACGTGCGATCGCCAGGGAATTTGGGGACTTTGATCCGCACGTCGGAAGCTGTCGGCGGCGCTGGGTTCATTTTCGTCGGAGGGCGTGCAGATCCGTTTGATGCAGACGCCGTGCGGGCCTCGATGGGCGGGCTGTTCGCCCAAAAGTTCGTCCGCACGGACTTCCGGGCGCTGAGTCGCTGGATGCGTCACCACGGCTGTCACGGCGTCGGTGCCTCGCCTGACGGCGCTGCTGATTTTCACTCCTTCAATTATCCCCGATCGACTGTGCTGTTCCTCGGCGAAGAGCGTCAAGGCTTGACTCAGCAACAGCGGGATTTCTGCCAGCATTTAGTTCGGATTCCGATGCTAGGTGCGGCCGATTCTTTGAATCTTGGAGTAGCGGGCAGTTTGCTGATGTACGAGGTATATCGATCGCAAACTTCGCAATTTTGTAATCGGTAATGGTAATTTTAGATTTTAGATTTTATTAGTATCTTGAATCTAAAATCTAAAATCTAAAGTTAGATTGAGCTGTAGGGTGCGTCAGGTGAGTTTATCTAACAATTATTGAGGGTTTCGATATCTGACGCACCTTCTTTAAATTACATCCTCTCCAAGACTTTAATCCCCAACAACTCCAAACCCAACTTCAAAGTCCTCGCCGTCAAATCGCACAAAATTAACCGCGAAGTCCGCAACGGTTCCTCAGATTTCAACACCTGACACTGTTCGTAAAATTGATTGTATTTTTGACTCAATTCAAACAAATACTGACAAATCCGATTCGGCAACAAATCGCCCTCAACAGCATTTATCACTTCACTAAATTGCAATAAATGCTTGGCTAAAACTAACTCCGCATCCGACTGCAAAATTACTTTCGCACTAGCATCTAAATTCTCGAAATCAATCTCACCTTTGCGGCTAATTCCCTGCACGCGCGCGCAAACATAGAGCAGATAAGGTGCTGTATTTCCTTTCAAATCCAGCATCTTATCGTAACTAAAAGTGTAATTGCTCGCCCGGTTTTGACTTAAATCGGCATACTTAACCGCACTCAAACCAATTACTCGACCTACGTTAGCTATAAACTCTTTAGTTTCGTGTCTTTTCTCATCTTCCAATCTCTTTTCTAAATCTTTGCGGGCGCGGACGATCGCCTCATCTAACAAATCCTGCAACCGCACCGTTTCCCCAGAACGAGTTTTGAGTTTTTTACCGTCTTCTCCCAATACTAAACCGAAGGGAACGTGCACTATCTCGACATCTTCTGGAATCCAACCGGCTTTTCTGGCTACTGCAAATACTTGGGCAAAATGGTTTGCTTGTCCCGAATCTGTGACGTAAATTAAGCGCTTTGCATTGTCTTTTTGGATGCGGTAGCGCACTGCTGCTAAATCTGTTGTGGCGTAATTGTAGCCGCCGTCGGTTTTTTGGACGATTAGCGGCAGGGGTTCGCCTTCTTTGTTGGTGAAACCGTCTACAAAAACGCATTTTGCGCCGTCACTTTCTACTAGCAAACCTAAGTTGCTTAAATCTTCGACGACTGCGGGCAATAATGGATTGTAAAACGATTCGCCTCGTTCGGTTAATTTGATATCGAGCAAATCGTAGATTACTTGAAATTCGCGGCGCGATTGATCGCACAGCAATTTCCAAGCGCGGCGGGTGTCTTCGGCGCCGGCTTGCAGTTTTACTACTTCTTGGCGGGCGGTTTCTTTGAAGGTTTCGTCTGTGTCAAAGCGCTGTTTTGCTTGGCGGTAAAATGCGACTAAATCGCCTAAATCTAGGGCGTCAGCGGTTGTGAGGGCTTCGGGGTGAACTTCGCGCAAGTATGCGATCAGCATTCCGAATTGGGTGCCCCAGTCGCCGATGTGGTTGATTCTGAGTACGTCGTGGCCTTGAAATTCGAGGATGCGGGCGATCGCATCTCCGATGATTGTCGATCGCAAATGTCCGACGTGCATTTCTTTGGCTATATTCGGACTCGAAAAGTCGATCGCGATTGTCTGAGGCGTTTTCGCCTGTTCAATCCCCAAACGCGAGTCGCCGGCGATCGCACTAATTTGCGCTTCTAAATAAGCCGGTTTCAGCTTCAAATTGATAAAACCGGGCCCGGCGATTTCTGGCGTTTCGCAGATGTCAGCAATATCTAGGTGTTCGATAATTGTCGAGGCGATCGTCCGTGGGGGCTTTCCTAACTTTTTCCCCAAACTCATCGCCGCGTTGCACTGAAAGTCCCCAAAGTTGGGATTGCTGGCGGCGGCTAGCATCGGATCTGCACCTGCATAACTTTCGCCGAATGCAGCGGTGAATGCTTTTTCAAATTTTGCTTTTAACTGTTGGGCGATCGAGTTCATGTTTAATATTTTGATTGGATGTTTATTTTAAACTCTAGATTCAGCACTTTTTGCCAATAATACTCTTACTACTTACGTAATTTCTCTCTCTCCCTCTCCTCTTCTGGCCCTCTGGCCCTCTCCCCAGCTACTAGGAAATTTTGTACTTAGCTTTGAGCTGCTGACGCGATCGAAATCACTGGCACTGCTAGCACAGAGTACATTTTATCACAGTTGCGATCGCTACACAAATTTAAAAATGTCACATCAAGTCCATGATCTCGATCGCTAAATAATTTTGTTAAATCCCTTACATTAAGGTATGTTAAAATTTTTTCAAGGCTCCCAAAAATCCTACGAAAGGAAGTAGTTATGTTACCTCAACCTATTTTTGGCGATCGTTCTCTGACCCAAGCCTTTTATCAAGCAGTAATCGATCGCTTTTACAACGGTTTCAGTCTCTCCACCGAAGCACTATTACGAGACTGTACCCTCGGCTTCGCTCCCTGTCCCGATGGAGTTAAAACCTTTTTCATTATCGCGCCGAGTCTCGATGCAGCAGAGCAACTAATAGAAAAAATTGACAGTATTTTGGAGCGAGTTGCCGAACTCATGGCAGGAGTCGGACAAGTTGCCCTCTGCATAGTTCCCCCCGGCAGCGAAGCAGAGCAATCCGTCGATCATCTGCAAAACTTAGAAAAAGTTCCCCCGGATTGTTTGGCTTGCAAATTCTTTACAATTATATGGGCTGATGCTGCGGCCGATCGGTAAAATTGACAGTTAGCAACCAGCAACTGAACGCGGTTCGACCCAAGCTGTGCCCGTGGCGGCGCGGGGTAGATTGTCTGTTAGTTACAGTCCCTGGAATTATCGGGCAAAGCGTCCAGGTAATTTAGAGCGTTTGCCAGGTTGCAGTCGCAATCCTTGGCAAGGGTTAAACCAGACAAAATATATATCAAAGACCCGCTTGTCAGTCGCTCAGATTTTTACCTGCAGGCTCAAACAGCCGTGCATCTACTTTTTACATTCCCAATAAAGGCCACCAAAAAGCCGCATCAACTCTCTTGGGTGTCTCGCTTCAAAAGACAGCAGCAGGAATGAGGCGGTATCGCTGGAAAATAGATTTTTGCGAAATATCTGCTGATGTTCAGAATGAGCAGAAATATTCTCAAAAATAGATAAGACTTTTGCACGTTGACAATCAAGCATCCAGGATACAAGCCCCCGGATTCATCTGTCCAGAAATAAAAAACCTGTATCCGGTAAAGGAGCCTCCGAATTTATCTCGCGCAAGTCAGTCGATTTGAGATTTGAGATTTGAGATTTGAGATTTGAGATTTGAGATTTACCCCACAGATAAATCTGGGATCTTGAACTAGGGCGTTGCCCTGAGCTTGTCGAAGGGTCTAAAATTTTGATCTTTCCACGACTCCTGTACGTGGCAGCGTATCCGTTTTTGGGCTGGATCAATGCTTCAATTCTTTAATCTAAAATCTCAAATCTCAAATCGCGCAATCGATTGACCTCAGAAACCCGGTTTCTAACCCCGCGCTTCATATTCGCGGTTCGCTGGAAAATTGACAGAAAATAGGCTGTTTCTGGCAGAGTCACCAGCTAGAAACAGAGCCAAGCTTTACTCAAAAAAAGAGCCGTTTTCCAGCGACACCCTTGGCAGTGCAGAGCGCTCGTACCACAGGCTCATAGAATTTGTTAAAAATTTCAGTTGAAAATTTTAATTATTAAATTTTATGCCTAACATTGGCGATAAAATCTAAGATTGAAATTCTCAAATCAGAAATCAAGGAATCATGGTAAAACTGACACCAAACCCCAGCTTTAGTTTAACAATTCGGGTTGCTCTGCCGAACCAGCCGGGAATGCTGGCAAGAGTCACCAGCGCGATCGCATCTGTAGGCGGCAACTTCGGCCAAATCGACTTGATCGAGCAAACCCGCGCCACTACCGTTCGCGATATCACCGTCGATGCCTCTAGTATCGAGCACAATGAAGAAATAGTGCAAGCAGTGAAAGGACTGCCAGATATCAAAGTGATCGACGTTTACGATCGCACTTTCAACTTGCACCGCGGCGGAAAAATCAGCGTAGTTAGCAAAATTTCCCTCAAACGCCAGTCTGATTTGGCAATGGCATACACCCCTGGAGTCGGCCGCATCTGCACTGCGATCGCCAATGACCCCCAACAAGTTTACAACCTCACAATCAAACAAAACACTGTTGCCATTGTTACCGACGGTAGCGCCGTTTTGGGACTGGGAAACCTCGGCGCTGCCGCCGCACTGCCAGTAATGGAAGGCAAAGCCATGCTATTTAAAGAATTTGCAGGTATTGACGCCTTTCCTATCTGTTTGAATACCCAAGATACCGACGAAATTATTCGCACAGTGCAGAATATCGCCCCGGTTTTTGGCGGGGTTAACCTCGAAGATATTTCTTCTCCCCGCTGCTTTGAAATCGAAGCAAGATTGCGGGAAACTTTAGATATTCCAATTTTTCACGACGACCAGCACGGCACTGCGATTGTCAGTTTGGCAGCATTAATTAATGCCTTGAAACTCGTCAAAAAAACCATCGCAGAAGTGTGTATCGTGATTAACGGAGCCGGTGCGGCCGGAGTCGCGATCGCCCGGTTGCTGCGTAAAGCAGGTGCCCAAAACATCATCATGTGCGACTCCAAAGGCGTCCTTTCCCAAGACCGCACGGATATGAACCCCGAAAAACTAGAATTTGCCGTGCCTTCGAGCGGTACTTTGGAAGATGCGATCGTCGGTGCCGATGTATTTTTAGGCGTCAGCGCCCCCGGCGTGCTCACCCGATCTATGGTGCGTTCGATGGCCGAGAATCCCATTGTTTTTGCAATGGCAAATCCCATTCCCGAAATTCAGCCAGAATTAATTGTGGAAGATGCGGCGATCGTAGCAACCGGACGCAGCGATTACCCGAATCAAATTAACAATGTTTTGGCATTTCCGGGGATATTTCGAGGTGCTTTGGACTGCAAAGCTGCCACGATTACGCCCAGTATGTATTTGGAAGCAGCTTATGCGATCGCCTCTTTAGTCAGCC
This sequence comes from Microcoleus sp. F8-C3, assembly GCA_036704825.1. Taxonomy (GTDB): domain Bacteria; phylum Cyanobacteriota; class Cyanobacteriia; order Cyanobacteriales; family Microcoleaceae; genus Microcoleus. The sequence goes on from JAUBSN010000034.1 coordinate 13,259, forward strand.
CTTCCCAGCTTGACAAAGAGCACATTATACCATCTGTTTTTGACGAAAGAGTGGCCATTGCTGTCGCCGGTGCAGTGCAGTTGGCCGCCCGATCCGAAGGTATTGCCCGCGATTAATTGACGGAAGAAGGAAGGAGGAAGAAGGAAGGAGGAAGAAGGAAGGAGGAAGAAGGAAGAAGGAAGAAGGAAGAAGGAAGGAGGGAAGATACCATGTATAAATTAATGGTCTTTGTACCAGTTTTGTACTTCTTCTTTTGTGCTTTTTCCGGTTTCTTCTCATCCCCTCTTGCCTCCTCCCCGTTGATTGTTACTCATTTTTGTTTCCCCATCTTGTCTTTTTCCTCAACATCCATCCGTTAAATCCCGTACAGGGATCGTTGCCGAACTTCCCTCCAACCTCTTCCTTCTTCCCTCCAAGCTCAGCATCCACCCGTTACATTTGTTAAATCCCGTACAGGGATCGTTGCCGAACTTCCTTCTTCCCTCTTTTTTAATTAATGATAAAACTCACAGCAATAAACAACAGAAAAAGATATAATTAAATAAAACAAGTCCAGCTAGGTCAGATGCAAAGCCAGTTAGGAAAAGCCAAGCGCAATCGCTCCCGTTGCCAATTGTTAGAACTGTGCCCTATCGGGCTGGCATTGTGCCGGACGGACGGGACTTTTCTCGACGTAAATCCAGCTTTTGCAAGTATTATCGGCCGCACAGTTGCAGAAACTCTCCACCTCAACTACTGGGAAATTCAGCAAACACAGTGCGCGCCCCCAGAACTATATCTAGAATGTCCAGCAAAAAATAGTCGCACGCACCTGTGCGAAGCAGAATACAAACATAAAAACCAGCATCTCGTACCCGTGCGAGTTTCCGAGCGGGCCATTGAAACAGAGGGACAGTGCGCGATTTGGCTAAGTGTTGAAGAAATCTTTAATAATCGGGATCAAAATAGCGCTCCCCTGGAATCAGCGCCCCCGCAGGGCAATTCACATCTGGAAAAATTGCTGACAAAGCAGACTGCCGAACTGGAAAAAACTCAGAAACTACTGGAAAAAAAAATCGCTGAACTGGAACAGGCTCAAGAAAAATTGCGTATCCAAAGTCAAATTATCGACCAAATTCACGAGGCGGTAATTTCTACAGATATGGACGGCTCGATCGCCATTTGGAATCAAGCCTGCAAAAAGTTATACGGCTATGAAGAAACTGAGGCTGTAGGACAGCATATTTCTCTAATTTACCCGCCAGAACAGCAAGAATTTTTGTTAGAACAAGTTATCAAACCGCTACAAGAAAAAGGCGAACATAAAATAGAAGTTATAACACGCCGTAAATCAGGAGAAAAATTTTCCTCACACCTGATGCTTTCGCTATTGAAAGACAATACCGGAGAAGTAGTCGGGATGATGGGAACTTTAACAGATATCAGCGTTTGCAAAGCTTTAGAACAAGAATTAGCACAAAGACAAGCACTATTTGATGCCTTTTTAAAGGAAGCGCCGGCGGGACTTTGCATTTTGGACTCGCAATTGCGGTACCAGCAAATCAATCAATTTCTAGCAGAAATAAATTGCCTGAGTCCAGCAGATCACATCGGCAAGACTGTACGCGAAATATTGCCAAATATCGCTCCCATAATAGAGCCTTTGTACGAAGAAATTTTGAGAACGAAACAACCCTTAATTAACATCGAGATGAGCGGTGACAATCCCAGAAAGCCAGGGTTTGTCCGACACCTGACAGGCTCTTATTTTCCCCTGCTCGACAAAGACGGCGAGGTTGTAGGCATCGGTGCAGTTGTAGTTGATATTAGCGATCGCAAACAAGCCGAAGCTGCGCTGCAAAAAAGCGAACAGCTTTACCGCACTATGGCAAGCAACTTTCCTAACGGTGCGGTGATGTTGTTCGATCCAGAACTGCGCTACACGCTGGTAGAAGGTACAGAATTAGCAGCCGTGGGGCTTGCCAAAGAATTGATGGAAGGCAAGACAATCTGGGAAGTATTCGAGCCAGATGTTTGCACTGATATCGAGCCAACTTATCGGGCGGCACTGGCAGGAGAAACAGTTGTTACAGAATTTTTTTACAGCGATCGCGTCTACCTCGGTTATGCTTTGCCAGTCAGAAACGAACGGCAAGAAATCATCGGCGGATTGCTAATGACTCAAAACATTACGGCTCGTCAATTAGCAGAAGAAGCCCTCAAGGAAAGCGAGGAAAAATACAGGTGCATTGTCGAGACAGCAGACGAAGGAATTTGGATCGTAGATACGGAGGGTAAAACTACTTTTGTAAACCAAAAAATGGCTGATATGCTCGGCTGCACTCCAGAGGAAATGATCGGGGAGTCGCTATTTGCTTTCATGGATGCAGAAGGCATGGCGATTGCCCAAGTCAGTCTCGAACGCCGCCGTGAAGGAATTAGCGAACAGCACGATTTTAAGTTCCGTCGCCGAGACGGCAGCGACTTGTGGGCGATGGTTTCTACTAATTCCTTGGCAGACAAACAGGGACGCTATGTGGGCGCTTTGGCAATGGTTGCCGACATTACCGATCGCAAGCAAACAGAAGCCGCATTGCAGCAGTCGGAAGCCAAATTTCGATCGCTCTACGAATTAACCAGTTTGCCTGTTTTTATGTTATGCGACAATGCCATCACCGATGCCAACACAGCCACCCTAAAACTATTTGGCTGTACTACCCCGCAACAGTTGTGCGGCCAACACCCAGGCAAACTGTCGCCTCCTTTTCAACCCAACGGCAAAGATTCTTTGAGCTTGGCTGACGAAATGATGGAGATCGCCTTTGAGCGGGGAAACCACCGTTTTGGTTGGGTTCACCAGCGCTTAGACGGTACTGATTTTCCCGCCGAAGTCGTGCTGACAATCATCGAGGTGGGAAATGAAAAAATTATCCAAGCAGTAGTCCAAGATTTAACCGATCGCTTCCTTGCAGAAGAAACTTTAGTGCGATCGGAACAATCCCTCAGACAGCAAGCTCAGAGAGAACAACTGCTCAATCAAATTGCCAATCAAATCCGCACTTCTTTAGATTTAGACACAATTTTAGCAACCGCAGTTCAAGAAATTCGCAATCTGATGCGCCTAGATTGGTGCATCTTCATTTGGTATCGACCCAACAGCAATCCTCCGGTTTGGGACGTAACTTACGAAGCGAAGAATGCAGATTTGCCGAGTATACTCGGCACTTATCCTGTAGACAACAAATCTAGTGTCCCCAGGCGGCAGATTTTGCAGCGAGAAATTCTGCGAATTGATGATGTCAGCAATTTTGAAGATGCAGAAGTGCGCGAAAATTTCCAGGGATTAAAAATTAATTCAGTGCTGTCGCTGCCAGTTCAAACTGCTTCCGGCGATATTGGGGCGATCGCCTGCTATCAGGCTGTGTCGGCGCGAAATTGGAGCGACTCTGAAGTCGAACTGATGCAAGCAGTGGTCGCTCAAATTGCGATCGCGATCGACCACGCCGAACTCTACACCCAAACGCGCACAGCGGCCCGATTGGCTCAAGCTCAAGCTCAACAGCTAGAACAAACTTTACACGAACTCCAACGCACCCAAACTCAATTAATTCAAAGTGAAAAAATGTCTAGTTTGGGCCAGTTAGTAGCAGGTGTCGCCCACGAAATTAACAACCCGGTTAATTTTATCTACGGCAACCTCAGCTACACCAGCGAATACACTCAAAAATTGCTAAAAATGCTGCGACTTTACCAGAAGGAATACCCGCAGCCTAGCGAAAGAATTGTAGATGCCAGGGAAGACTTTGAAATTGATTATCTTATTGAAGATTTACCGAAAATTTTAGCATCGATGAAAGTAGGAGCCGATCGCATCCGCGACATAGTTTTGAGCCTGCGAACTTTTTCAAGACTTGACGAAGCCGAAAAGAAACAAGTTGACATTCACGAAGGCATTGAAAGTACGCTGCTGATTTTGCAAAACCGCCTGAAACATAAAGCCGATTACCCGACAATAAATGTGATTAAAGAATACGGTAATTTGCCTTTAGTTGAATGTTATCCCGGTCAGTTAAATCAAGTATTTATGAATTTGTTGAGCAATGCGCTAGACGCATTGGAAATGGAGATGAAGAAATCCAATACCACCGCCAAAAATCTCGCAATTACGATTCGCACTCAAGTAACCGACAATAACAGCGTTGCCATCTGGATAGCTGACAGCGGCCCCGGAATGAGCGAAGATGTGCAAAAGCGCTTGTTTGACCCGTTTTTCACTACTAAACCCATTGGCAAAGGAACTGGCTTAGGATTGGCGATCTCGCATTCTATTATAGTAGAAAAACACGGCGGCAAGCTTTCTTGCAATTCTGTAGTGGGAGAAGGTTCCGAATTTGCGATCGAAATTCCTCTGCGGCAAAAGATGAATTAAACTTATACTAATTCTCAAAAGTCATGCAACAGTAGCTGTAGGGTGCGCCGCCCTAGAAAAATTATCAAAAAAAGCGACTATCTCACAGCGACGCACCGATGCATACAGTCTTTCAGGAAACAAACCAAAAACTCATAACTGTTGCAATATTTTGGAGAATTGGTATAATTTCCAAAATATTGCAACAGTAGCTGTAGGGTGCGTCGCCACCTGCCAATCCTAAAAAAGAGCGACAATCTCCAAGCGACGCACCTTACCTGATAGTTCAGGAAACAAACCAAAAACTCATAATTGTTGCAAGAGTTTGGAGAATTGGTATTAGCGTGTAATTTTTAGGAATGAAAAATCAATAACTTGCACAATTAAACCCCAGAAGCCTCGATCCAAGGTAAACTATTGCTCTATTAGTCACCTTATTTATTTTTCATTCCTTAGTAATTATAGCTTTTTTCTACCTAGAAATTTTACGTAAACCCGATCGCACCTTGGCGTCTCCACACCAGTTGTCGGTAGATATCCGCTATTTTCGTACATTTGCACAGCTTCTTTGAGAATGCTGGCAGTTTCAATCCAGATTTCATCAAAGCCGCGAGCTATAATTTTACTTTCCAATTCTTGCAGTAAAAATTTCCCCAAACCTTGTCCTCTTGCTGCTGGCAAAATATACATTTTGCGAATTTCCACAGCATTATTTCCCCGCTCAATTGGATAGTAAGCCGCCGTACCCACTATTTTATCCTGCCGTTCAACTACCCAAAATTCGCCGCCTTGATTGTGATAATGTAGTTCTACATCATAGACATCTCGATCTGCCCCGTGAGGTTCGCATTTTAAACCGTATTCTGCTAAAACATCCCTAATTAAATAGAACGCCTCAGCGCGATCGCGCGTTTCCCAGGAACGAATTAAAAAATCCAGATGTTGGGTTTTCATTGTTGTTGCAACGTATATTTTATTTTGACTTTAGCAACTGTAAAATTACTGATTTTTTGTGTTTGACAGTTTTTAAGTGCACCTAGGTTTTAACTGTGAATTCTCGGTTCGGGATGAAGAATTGCCAGCAGCTCGCTCTCTACTAATGATAATTCCTCCAGCCTGTCAATCACAAGAGTGCGATCGAAATAAGTTGTTGCCAAAATCCAATATACCCCGTAATGGCGCGCCTCCGAAGCCATCAAACTGCGGTAAAACTTAGCTAATTCCGCGTCGGGACAGCGATCGCCCAGCAGCCCCAACCGTTCGTGACTGCGCGCTTCTATCAAACCAGAAACCAACAAAGAATCCAAAAGTCTCTCCGGTTCCTGCTTGCGAATTTGGGCGGACAAACCAGCACCGTAGGGAGGTGCAGCCAAAGGGCCTAAAGCAATGCCGCGCTTTTCTAAGCGCTGGTTGACTTGGTCGAAATGCTCTAATTCTTCGCGGGCGATCGCCGTTAGCATCCTCACCAATTTTTCCCGGGCTGGGTAGCGAAACATTAAATTTAACGCTACTCCCGCCGCTTTCCGCTCGCAGTGAGAATGGTCTAATAAGATTGCATCCAAATGGGCGATCGCCTGTTGCACCCAAGCTTCCGAAGTCGGCTGTTTCAAAAACTTAATAGTTGTCATTAGTCAGTAGTCAGTAGTCAGTAGTCAGTAGTCAGTAGTCATTGTAAGGTGCGTCAGGATTGAATCTTTTATCACATTGCTGATTGTTTCGCCTGACGCACCCTACTACTTCTTCTTCCCATGTAATGTGTATTTGCACCTTACTTAGTCAGCAATAATTAGTCATCCTATTTTACACAATTTTTCAAACACCCCATACATATCACCAGCAAACTTTTTCGGATTCCACAGCGGCGACAAATTGGCTGGATCTTTAGATTTCACCAACTGTGCTTTAATTGCATTTCTCAGTTCACGATCTTGACCCAGTTTTACACCCAAATCCACATATTCCGACCAAGACAAAGCCACACCAGTTTCCATCCCCAAAGCTTGGAAAAACGAATAACCCATTCTCGACAAAAATTGCTCTCCTGTGCGAGTCACCACCGGCAAATTAAACCACAAAGCCTCTAAAGTTTGAGTTCGTCCGTTGTAAGGATAAGAATCTAACAACACATCTGCCAGCAAATAGATAATTCTGTGTTCTTCCTCAGTAGCAAACCTCGGCAAAAACTTAATTCGGTGCTTGCTCACTTTCTCAGCTTCGCAAGCTTGGTGATATGCAGCCTCAAACACCGCAGCATCGCCTAAAGCTTTGTGAATTAAAATACTGTTGGGTACTTGTTTGAGAATCGCAACTTGTGCTTTTACCAACTGGCTGTTGAATTTTCTTCCGGAAGCGACGCACAGGTAAACTATCTGATCCAAACCGATCCGATTCGACCTTCTCAATGCAACGGGATCGACTCCATATCTCTGAAACCCTGACACGGCTACAAAGGAATCTGGCATCCTAATTAGCTGCTCGTCATAATATTTTTCCCGCCCGGCTGGGTGCGAGTGCCAGTCTGTAAGAAAGTAATTTTCTGGGGATATGTAAGGGGCATCAAATCCGAGCCAAGAAATACAGACTGGTGCGGGTTTTTGGTAGAGAATGTCAGCGTGAACTGGTACGCTGAGAGAATCTAAATCAACTAAAACGTCCAATTCATCTTGCTGAATTTTGTCGATAATTTCGCCAGCATTGGCAAGTCCGTTCGGGTAGGTTGTCGGAAAAGTCATTTTGCCAAAACTTTCAAAGTGCTGAGTGCGATCGTCAGCAATAATTCTTTCCGAAGCGTACAAATACACATTGGGTGTGATGTCGGACAATTCGCGAATGATGTCAGCGCTGCACCAACCTACAGAATGGCGGCTAAAGTGATTGGATAAAAAGCCGATTTTTAACTTGCTCGATGGAGCACTTGGTTTGAAACTGTAATTTGCGGGTTGAGAAAAACTATGTTTAATACATTGGTCGATATACTTTTGGGCAATTAATCTGTAAAGTTTTGAGTTGTCTGCCAAGTCATCTCGCAAATAGGGCGTGCTGAATAACAAGTTTGCATAAAGCGATTTAATTTCCACCGGGCTAGCGGTTTCTAAGTTTTGCTGCAAGTATGACTCTAGCTCTAAAAATCGATCGCCCGCAATTTGATTTAATCCCGACACTTGATAGGTGCTGATGAAGTAAATCGCGGTCATGATTCGATCGGTTTCGGCACACATTTGGCTGTATTGGTGCACGGCTTGCCGCGCGGCAGCTAAATCGCTAGTATCTCTGAGGATGTCGCACAAATGTTGGTGGGCACAAATAAAATCGGGTTTAATTTCTAGGGCTTTTTGAAGGTTGGGTATTGCGTCTTTAAATTTGCCTTGGTGGCGCAAAACTCGGCCAATTTGACAGTATGCTTCGGCTAAATCGGGTTTGAATGCGATCGCCTGCTGCCATGCAGCCACCGCCTCATCTAACTTCCCCTGCCGCGCTAATTTATCTCCTAAATTTAAGTGAAAATCTACCTCAGCCAGATGGGGATTGAGTTCGAGAGCTTTTTGCTCGTATGCTAACGCTGCATCCTGCTGCCCCTGCTGTTTCAGTGCCCCTGCCAAATTCCAGTAAGCAGCAGCCAAATTCGGTTTAAGTTCGATCGCCTTTTGGTAATTGACAACCGCCTCCACCAAACGCCCTTGTTTGTACAGCATACTGCCCAAATTAGCATAAGCCTCAGCAAAATCGGGATTCAGAGCGATCGCCTCAGAATAAAACCGCATCGCTTCATCAATTTGGCCGCTTGCTTGCTGCACATTGCCCATTGTCACGTAAGCCGCCGCCCAATCCGGTTGCAGTTCCAGAGCTCGGCGACAAGCAGCGACGGCTGCTGCTAAATTGCCTTGAGAGTAATAGGTTTCTGCTGCGACTGTCAGCGATGCAGCATCTTCAAATTGGGGTGTTTCGGATTGGTTGCGAAAATCGGAATTCATTTGGCGGCCTATCTGTGCTATTAAATTAAAGGTTGAATCTATATTATTTTGCAGAGTAGCAGTTTTAGCGGAATTACGGGCGATCGTCACAGAGAATTTATGAGCGACAAGCAAGCGACACAGCGCAAACATAACATCAAGTGGAAACCAAACCTCCTGCTGGGGATACTCTTGTTAACCTTAGCAATTCCCTTACCCTTTGCCCAAAAGACTTTTGCACAGCAGCAGCAGACAGCCAGCTTTCGGCAGAAATTATTTCAAACTGCTCTTTATTTCACCCTATATTTTGAGGGCGGATTCAGCAATCACCCTGCCGATAAGGGCGGCAGAACTTATCGGGGCGTCTTGCAAACGGAATACAACGCCTACCGCTACAGTCGCGGGCTTCCGCCTCTCGACGTGACGCAGATGTCGGAAGCAGAGCTCTTAGAAATTTATCAACATTACTGGGATTCTAGTCTTTCGGGCACGATGCAGCCAGCTTTGGCGATCGTCATGTTTGACACCGCCGTTAATTTCGGTATTAATAACTCAATTACCTTTCTTCAGCAAGCGTTAGGATTGCCGCAAACGGGAGTTTTTGATGCCCGCACCAAGGAAGCGCTAAAAGGGGCAAATAACAGAAATACCGCGCTGCAAATGATTAATGAACGAATTATTTACCGCTACAAAAGGGTGCAAGAAGATCCGACTCAGATGGCTTTTTTCCGGGGTTGGCTGAGCCGAGATTACAGTTTGTGGGGCTATGTGAACAAGATTAAAAATTAAGCAGCGCTGATTCATTTTCTCAAAGCTGCAGTAGTCCCGCGACAGGGGTGTAAACCCCTGTCTCATTCACCCGATCGATGCTATACAGTAACCCCATTTCGATTAGCTGTTGTCGTCAAAATGGACTCAACTTGAGCTGGAGTTAAAGTCGGATTGGCACTCAAAACTAAAGCCGCTACACCCGCTACCTGTGGCGTTGCCATAGATGTGCCAGTTAGGGTGTCATAGGTGCTATAGGGAGTTGTAGAATAGATGTCTACTCCCGGAGCAACTATGTAATCCAAAGCTGTGGAACCCGCACGGTTTGAGGTGTCAGGCATCCTGCCGTTTATATCAATACTGCCCACGGCAATTCCCAAGCTATCGGCATTACGAGCTGGATAATCTGGTTGGTCAACACCCGAGTTTCCGGCTGCCATAACCACAACAGAGCCTTTGTTATTTGCATACTGAATTGCGTTATTTACTGCGTTGGAAGGGACAAACTCATTTCCCAAGCTGAGGTTAATTACATTTGCTCCATTATCAGCAGCATAGCGGATTCCAGCAGCAACATTATTCGGCTGGCCGCTACCAAAGGCTGGCAACACTCTGACAGGCATAATCTTAGCATTGGGCGCAACTCCTGTGATGCCAAAATCATTTCCTTGGGCGGCGATCGCACCTGCTATGTGAGTCCCGTGACCGTAGAAATCCCAATCCATTGGGTTGTTGTCGCCCGACACAAAATCCCAACCCCGAATATCATCAATATATCCGTTGCGATCGTCATCAATGCCGTTTCCAGCAATTTCACCAGTGTTCCGCCAAATATTGCCCTCTAAATCGGGATGGGTGTAGTCAACACCACTATCCACGACAGCCACAACAATTCCATTTCCTGTAATGTTTTGATTCCAAACTTCCGGTGCATTTATGACATCTAGCGCCCAATTATTCCCGGCTAAATCGGGAATATCGGGGAAGAGAGTTGAGCGGTTCAGGGCGCTGGAAACTGCTGCATTTGCATTCACCAAACCGTAGCCATAATTACTATTAAAAGAGCCGCTAGGTGTGGGAATATTTAGTTCAGGAATAGAGGTGGCAGAAAGAGTCAGGTTGTAATTGGTAGAGTTGTCTAAAAAGCTATAGACTCGGACATAGTATGTCCCTGGAGCCAGATTGGGTACATCGATCACATCTGGGACTGTGCCACTCTCAAGAGAGAAGTCAACAAGTTCACCAAAATCAACTACACCGTTGCTGTTTCTATCTTGAATTAGGTCTACGTCAGCATCCGCTCTCAAACCGTCTAGACGCAGGCTAAAATTGCTTTTAGTATTGAGATCGAATCGGTAGAAATTTTCCCGATCGCCTCTGCCCACAAAATCAGTTAAGCTGATGCTACCATTTTCAACACCAACAAGATTGCGAGCTGTCGAAATAGAGTTACCTGGATCGGCGAAATTCAACTGGGAAGCAGATATCGTTCCTGTTAGCGGATCTGCGTTTACACTCGCGGATTCAGACTGCGGTTGGAGTTGAGCATCGGCGATATCGCCACTAACTCGATCGCTCCCAGGGAAACTGAAGCCAGCGCCTGCATTAGCTACAATAAAATCTGCTATCTGTGTCTGTTGGTCGGTGCTGGATGCTGCGGGATTAGTCAAGCTAGATTCAGCACTATAACCAGGAATATTTAATGGCTCGATCGCTCCGCTGAGCAAGTCGCTGTTAACCGGAAATATTGATGTGGCGAGATTGTTTGGCTGTTGATTGAAATAAAGGCGATCGTTAGGATTGGTTGTGATGTCTGACATAAGTTAAAAAATTTGTAAATTTCCAGAAAGGTGACTTTATTTCTAGTAAGGATTTTAGTCCTTAATCTCAATTGAATAAGACTCTGCACCCTCACTACAAACCTATGATAAATAATGAAAATTCCTGAACGGATATGCTGCAGCTTGGAAGTTGAGCAGGCGTTAGATATTCCACGAATCCTAAGATAGCGTTGGGATTCCTGGCGTTGCATTGGCTATCGACCAAGTAACACTTTCAGATGTATTGTCCCCAATTAAGAGGGCGGTTATAACGGCTATATTTTTAAAAGCATTATATATCTACTCCCTGATTGAAACTTGGATTTTTTATACTAACCCAAACTTCTGATAAAGTCACTTCATAAAATTCATAACTTAAAGTCATAAAAGTCATATTTGTAAAAAAATATTTCAATAAGCAGACAAACTAGAAAATTTTAGATAAATCATATATAACAACATAAGTCGAGGGCTCTCAAAATGCGTGCCTCATGTACAACTAACTTACAATATGAAGCTATGACGGTAGAAGAAGCAATAATTATTTTAGACAATCTCGTATACGAACAAACGGAAAAACACCTGAGTCGGTTGCAACAGTCGATAATTCGAGGCGTTGTAGAAGGTTTGACGTACCAAGAAATTCAGCAAAACGATCCGATCGCCCGCGGGTACACAGTGGGCTATCTGGGGCGTTATGTCGGCTACAACTTGTGGAAAGACCTCACCAAGGTACTGAAGCAAGCAGAAATTATTGGGCAAGAAGAAAGAGTAGTCGGAGCAAATCTTTGGGACTGCATCATGAGAGCTGTACAAAAAGGCACACAACCACCTAATTCTCGCGATCCGATATTGCAAAAGCTGCTGCGGATGCGTTACCGAATCAGAGAACATTTGGTGAACACGGAGTACAGCGATACCTATCTGGCTGAAGATGAAAATTTGCCCGATCGACCTTTTTGCCTTGTCAAGCGCCTGAAAAGCCAGTCAGAAAGAACCAGCCAGTTATTCGAGCGAGAAACGCGGGTTTTATATAGATTGGGCCAACACGATCGGATACCAGAATTGTTAGCTCGCTTTGAAGAAGATGGATATTTTTATTTAGTAAATCAATTCATCGAAGGGCAACCCTTGTATCAAGAACTAATCGAAGGTAAACCCTGGGAAGAACATCAGGTTATCGCTTTATTGAAAGATATCTTGGAAGTGCTTGTTTTTGTTCACAAACAAGACGTAATTCACCGCGACGTTCACCCTCAAAACTTAATCAGGCGGACATCAGATGGCAAGATTGTATTAATTGACTTTGGGGCAGTTAAAGAAATCAACACTTCACAAAACACCACCGGTCAAACGAAATCGCGCGGCGGCACTCAGCAAGACTACATTCCCCCCGAACAAGCCATCGGTTCGCCGAAATTTTGCAGCGACATTTATGCTGTCGGGATCATCGGGATTCAAGCCTTGACAGGAATGCGCCCGAAACAACTCAGAGTTGATAATTTAGGAAATCTCATCTGGCAGAAAAATGCAACTGTCACTCCAGAGTTGGCTCGCGTTTTAGACCAGATGGTGCTGTACGCTTTCCCCCAGCGTTACCCCTCAGCAACCGAAGCTTTGGAAGCACTTCAAAACTTCGGTTGCTGACTGTTGTCAGTTGACCGTTGACAGTTGACCGTTACCAAATCCGACTTTAATATCCCCTCTTTAGTCCCTCTCTGCTGGTACGAGAGTTTGACTCTCGACAGCAGTTTCAACCGCCGAGTCTTATCTATTGTGCCGATCGCATTTTCCACAGCCGCATCGGCCGGTTTACAATGCGATCGATCTTGTTGCAGAGTGATTCATCCGCTACCACGATCCCTCCATGTACTGAGTAAAAACACTCGGTCTTGCCGATGAATCGGGCCCCAATTGCCGAGATCGAAGGGACAACGAACAAGGAACAAAGAATTTTTTTAATTTACCATCAAGAAAAATTGTTTAATTCTGCCGAACGGTTTCTACATCAGAGCTTTATACCTTCACTTGACTATATGTCTCAAGTTAGATAAAATAATTCATATTTTATGCTTGACAGTTTTAAGAAAATCTTAAGCAGCTTTGTATAGCGGGCAACAATATACCTACAGTGTTTATTGTTACCTTGGATACGTAGGAACCTAAATAATTTGAGGGATCTAGAAATTGGAACTTTTTGAACCAGCAAAACAAGTGCAAAGGTCCTCAACTGCCATTGCGGCAGTCCAGTCTTTTTCCAGAAAAGCTAGTGTTGCAGTAATCGCGATCGGCTGTACAGTCATTTTGGGTTGGATATTCGACGTGCAACTCTTAAAAAGCATTCTGCCCGGACTCGTGACCATGAAAGTCAATACTGCGGTCTGCTTTATTTTGGGTGGATTTTCTCTGTTCGTCCAACAGATCCGGCGCACCGAAGCAACAGCAATAAAGCATCAAAAAAATACTAAACTTTTAATTTTTACCTGCTCATTTTTTATTATATTAATTACCTTGTTAACCCTAGTTCAATATAGCTTTAATTTAGACTTAGGCATCGACCAACTGCTATTTAAAGAAAGTTACACCTTCACCAGCCCCGGAACACCAGGACGGATGGCCCCGAATACTGCTGCTGCTTTTTTATTGCTGGGAATATCCCTGCTGCTGCTGTCAGAACGTCGCCCTAAATACCTGCAGATTCAAATCTCAAGCTGTTGTGCATTTTTAATTGCATTTATGGGTTTGATAGGCTACCTCTACGACAAAGCTTTATTTTACAGGATTGGCGATAATACAGGCATGGCTTTGCACACGTCCGCAGCATTTATGTTGCTGAGCTCGGGCATTTTATTTACTAATCCAGAGCGAGGATTGATAGCAGTAATTGCGAGCGATCGCGCAGGCGGCATCATGGCGAGGCGCTTGTTGCCGCGGGCAATCATTATCCCGCCTTCAGTCGGTTATTTCATCCTATCGGGAGAGCGGTTACAAGCCTACACGCCGGAGGTAGGAATATCGCTGTTGAGCGTATTGAACGTGATTATTTTTACAGTTCTGATTTGGCAGAATGCCAAAACTCTCTGCACCGCAGACCGGAAGCGCTATCGAGCGGAACTGGAACTGAGAAAAGCTAAATCAGACTTAGAAACTCAAGTTGAGAAACGGACTATCCAACTGCAAATCGCCAACGAGCAATTGCAACAGCAAATTTTCGAGTCTCAAACAACAAAGCAGGCGCTGCAAAACAACTACAACCTATTGATGGCAGTCATAAACAGTACGCCGGCAGCCCTATTTGTCAAAGATATTCAGGGCCGTTACCTAATGCTTAATGCTGCGGGAGCCAGTATAATTGGCAAGTCTGTAGACGACATTATCGGCAGAGATGACAGCGAGTTATTTCCGCCGGAAATCGCGGCCAATATTAGGAAAACCGATCGCCCAATTATGGCAGCGGGAACAACGGAAGCAATTGAAGAAGAGCTGCCAGTCAAAGGAAATTTGAGGATATTTCTTTCTACAAAAAGTGCTTACCTGGACGGGTTAGGAAAGATCGGCGGTATAGTTACCATCGCGCGGGATATTACTGAAAGCAAAAAAGCCGAAATCGCCAACAGAAGTTTGGCAGCAATTCTAGAAGCAACGCCGGATTTTGTAGGTATCTACAACATCGAAGGACGCGCCGTTTACATCAACAAAGCAGGCAGAAAAATGGTGGGTATAGATGAAAACGAAGATATATCCAACCGACAAGTTGCAGAATTCACGGCAGCGTCAGCCCGCAGCAATTTGAATCAAGCGATCGCCACCGCAGTTTCCGAGGGCTTTTGGAGTGGAGAAACAGCTTTCGTGTCAGCATCGGGACTCGAAATTCCCGTCAGCCAAGTCATCATCTCCCACTCCGCACCGGGCGGAAAACTCCCATACATTTCGACCATCGCCCGCGACATCAGCGATCGCTTCCAAGCTGAAAAAGCGCTGCAACTGTCTCAAGCTCGTTTCGCCGGCATTGTAGAAATTGCCGACGACGCAATTATTTCGGTGGATGCCGAGCAAAAAATTATCCTGTTCAATCAAGGTGCAGAACGGATTTTCGGGTGGACGGCTGCTGAGGCGATCGGGCAATCCCTGAGCCTGCTGTTGCCCGAAGCTTTTGCCACGCATCACAGTCACCTCGTCAGCAATTTCGGCGGCGGCGTTAAACAAGCCCGCAAAATGGGCAACCGCAAAGAAATTTTCGCCCGCCGCCGAGACGGCACGCAATTTCCAGCCGAAGCTTCTATTTCCAAACTCGAAGTTGCAGGCGAAATCATATTCACAGCAATTTTGCGCGACGTGACAGCCAGCCGGCAAGCCGAAGAATTTGTGCGTCTGAGCGAGGAAAGATACCGATCCCTGGCAATGGCCACGGCACAGATGGTTTGGACGACAAACGCTAGCGGAATCTTCGACAAGCCTCAGCCTGATTGGATAGCTTATACGGGTCTGAGTTGGAAAGAGAAGGAGGACAACTGGATAGAAGCAGTGCACCCAGAAGACCGCGATCGCACAATACAAGCTTGGAAGCGCGCCATAGAAACAAAAAGTCTCTACGAAGTCGAGCACCGCTTGCGGGCCGCCGACGGCAGCTACAGACACTTCTGGGTGCGGGGCGTCCCACTTGTGGACGCGGACGGCAGCGTTCGCGAGTGGGTGGGAACTCACACCGATATTAGCGATCGAGTCCAAGTTTTGGAAGCACTCAAGCAGTCCGAGGGACAGTATCGATCGCAAGCAGCCGAGCTCGAAAAAGCTGTCCGCGAGTTGCACCAAGCTCAAACTCAACTAATCCAAACCGAAAAAATCTCTTCTCTCGGGCAGCTAGTCGCCGGCGTCGCCCACGAAATTAACAATCCGATTAACTTCATCTACGGCAACATCACCCACGCCAGCCAATACGCCGCAGACTTGGTCGGTTTGCTCCACCTTTACCAGGAAAAATATCCAAATCCCGTCCCAGAAATTTTAGAAGCAGCCGAAGATATTGAAGTTGATTACTTAATGGAAGACTTTACGAAGATTTTGGAATCAATGAAAGTAGGAGCCGATCGCATCCGCGACTTAGTTGTATCCTTGCGTAACTTTTCCAGACTCGACGAATCGCAGATGAAGCGAGTAGACATTCACGAAGGAATCGAAAGCACTTTGCTAATTTTGCAGCACCGGATCAAAGCTAATGTAGTTCGTCCCGCTATTGAAATTATCAAAGACTACGGCAATTTCCCACCAGTCGAGTGCTATGTAGGTCAGCTCAATCAAGTATTTATGAATCTTTTAGTAAATGCGCTCGACGCCCTCGAAGACTACAACAATCATGCTTCAAACGAAATCGAAAGTTCTTTTCGACCCCAGATAATTCGGATTAGCACGAGTGCGAACTCAGAAACAGTAACAATTCGGATTGCCGACAACGGGGGGGGAATCAATCCAGAAGTTATTCACAAGTTGTTCGACCCATTTTTTACTACTAAACCAGTCGGCAAAGGCACAGGCTTGGGACTGTCAATCAGCTATCAAATTATAGTTGAAAAACACCGAGGCAATTTGCAGTGTATTTCTGCGCCCGGGGAAGGTGCAGAGTTTGTCATCGAAATTCCCATTTCCCAAAAAGTATCAGCGCTGGCTGCCGAAAACACAAAGGAAATGGTCATTAGTCAGTAGTTAGCAGTCATTAGTCAGCAGTCATTAGTTTCAGGGATCGCCCATCGGGGGAAGCTAGAAAGCCGGTTTCTACGAGTTTTGCGCTTAGTGACGAGAAATATAGGAATAAACCGGGTTTCTGAGGTAGCGAGTGCATCCAGGGCTTGCATTTGGATCTCGCAGTCTGAAAACCTTGATTTTCACTAATGCCGATACTCTCCCTTTCTCGATCGCCCTAAATCGAAATAATTCTTTACAATAAAAAAGTAACATTCCAATTAACTTTGACAAATTCCCTTGAAAATGCCTGTAAACCAACTTTCTCCAACCACAGCCTCGACGCAAACAGCGACACTCGACTTTGACATAGCCATCGTCGGAGGCGGCATAGTTGGGGCCACCTTAGCCAGCGCCTTAAAAGATTCTGGATTGAAAATCGCCATTATCGAAACCCAACTCCCCGCAGTCGCAGCAGCCAAAAAACAAGCCTATGCAATCACGCTGTTATCAGGAATGATCTTAGAAGGTATCGGCGTGTGGCAGCAAATCTTGCCGCAAATCACCACCTTCGAGCAAATTAGCCTCTGCGACGGCGACTATCCCGGCGTTGTCGAATTCCACCGCCCAGATTTGGGAAATACTGGCAAATTACCCGTACCAAAAACAGCTTTAGGTTACGTTGGCGAACACCGAGTCATGCTGTCAGCTTTGCACGAATGTTTGGCAAACAACCCGAATTTCAGTTGGGTTTGTCCGGCGGAAGTAGTCGAGGTAAAATATTTAACTAATTGCGCCGAAATAGAAGTCAAACAACACGGCGAAACTCGCACAATTCGCACCAAATTATTAGTCGCCGCCGACGGTTCGCGATCGCGCATCCGCACCGAAGCCAACATCAGCACTCGCGGCTGGAAATACTGGCAATCCTGCGTTGCTATCACTATTAAAGCAGAAAAACCGCACAACGATATCGCTTTTGAGCGCTTTTGGCCGAGCGGCCCGATGGGAGTCTTACCATTACCGGGGAACCGCTGTCAAGTAGTTTGGACTGCCCCCCACGCGGAAGCAAAAGCTTTGCAACAAATGGATGAAACAGAGTTTTTGACCTTGTTGGAACACCGCACGGGCGGGCTTTTGGGCCGTTTGGAATTGGAGAGCGATCGCTTTTTGTTTCCCGTGCAGTTAATGCAGAGCGATCGCTACGTTTTGCCCAGATTAGCGCTAATTGGCGATGCCGCCCACTGCTGCCATCCCGTGGGCGGCCAGGGATTAAATATGGGCATTCGAGACGCAGGGGCGATCGCCCAAATCTTGCAGCAAGCCCACCAAAAAGGCGAAGACATCGGCGACTTGCGAGTATTGAAACGGTATCACAACTGGCGCAAAAAAGAGAATTTAATCGTATTAGGATTTACCGATTTTCTAGACAGATTATTTTCTAATACTTGGCTGCCAATTGTAGCATTTCGCCGCTTCGGATTGTGGTGTTTGCGGACAATTCCCCCAGTGAGGTTTTTAGCCTTGCGGCTGATGACAGGCTTGATGGGGCGGCCGCCGGAATTAGCGCAAAATTAGGTTTGTACACCCACCCACCATCAAAGAAACCGGGTTTTTTTCCAAATCTTTGCACTCTCACCAAGTCTGTCGCAAAACCCCGGTTTCTGGCCACCCGTAGTTCCAAGACTAAACTAAATTCATCGATGAATGGTATATAATTAAGATAGAACAGAGCTATGAGTGGAATTGACCGTGAAATTACTCTAGAAACTCGAAACAGTCTCATTGATAAACATCTCCCCGGAACCCAAAAAGCTCAAAGTGAATTTGAAAGCGAAGGAATCGTCCATCTCTTTAATGATAGAGAAACAATGGAAAGAGTGGCCGCAGAAATTAAGCTAAGAGGGGAACGCACAGGAGAGGACGATGTAGAGGACAATTATGAACGCTATGGATTGTACTTTTCAGAACCAATTGGTTATATACTGAAAGCAGACGGTACTCAGATACCACTAAATTACGGTGAAATAAAGATTAAAAAAACTACAGGTAAATACCATGTCATACCTCGCACAAGACCCCGCACAAGCTACTCAAATTAGTCAAGAATCAGAGCAAGAGACTGAGTGGGAGTTTGCGGAAATTTGGGCGGATACTCTGATATCTCCTCCTTATATCCTGATGTTAGTTAAGGAGATTTCCGGGAGATTTTGTATCCATAACCCGGCACAAAATTATAAAGTTATCTTTACCAGTGACAATTACGAAGCGGCTAAAATGTGGCTGCTAGAGGATGAATATGAGCGTTTGAATAGTCGCATTTTACGAGAAGTATAAAATAAAGTGGTGTCGCCACATCCGCCAGGGGTTAAAACCTCTGGCTAATAGCGAAAGTCGGTTGAAACCGACTGAAAATATGAGATAAAAATGAAAAACTCTTTAGTCCTCTTTAAGAGGACTTTTGCTATGAGACAGGGGTTTCAACCCCTGGCGGACTATCGGGCTAACCGAGGTTTCTGGCTACTCGCACCATCAAAGAAACCGGGTTTTTTCCTCAATCTTTGCAATGTTACGAAGTTGGTCGCAAAAACGCGGTACAATGATCGACTCAGCTCTAACCCAGCCCTGACGGCAATAGAAAAACCATGCAGCCCGAACAAGAACAAGAAATTCTCAACCTGCGCGATCGCCAATTAACGCCCAAACAAATTGCCCGAAAGTTAGGATTGAAAGCATCCGAAGTCAGTACGTTTCTTCAATCTCATGCAGAACAAACAGCCCTCGCTAGCGCCGAAAAAGGAGAGTTATTGCCGGTTGCTCAATGTCTCGTGGATGTAAATTTTGCGAAGGTATTGTTGGGCAATGAAACCTCTGAAGCGAGCGGTTTGGGTTTAGTGGTGGTTACCCGTTCCAAGGGATACAATCGTTTTGTTGCAGCCTCTTATTTGATCGACTACTGGTGTTTGGGAGTCAAGGATACCATCCCGCCACGTAACTGCAACGATAGCCAATATAAAAATTTCGTTCAGCTTTGTTACTCGCAGTTTATGCAAGAATACGAGGAGATTAGTTTAGAGCAAGCACAAGCCCTGGTTTGGGGTGCGATCGCCTATGCCAAAACATTAGGCTTTGAACCGCATCGCGATTTCGAGCAGTCGAAGGCTCATTTAGGAGAATCAACCAGCGAAATAGGCTTGAAATTCGGTCGCAATGGAAAACCTTGTTATGTTGAAGGGCCTTACGATAATACAAGGAAAATTATCAATACGCTTAAAAACTCTGTGGGAGAGGGTAATTTCGATTACTTGTTCGGGATGGGGTAGAAATTGATACGGGGGAGCGTCAACCGCCAAACCATCAATCGTGATAAAATAAACATCGGTGTTACTGACAACTCCCCACAATGGAAGAAACCCGCACCCAAGCTTATCTGCAATTGATTGAGACACTCCTGACTTGCCCCAACGGTGAGGAACCGCAGATTTTACAGGCTAACTTAGAATTGGTAGATTCGGGGTTTCTGCAAGCTTGCGAGGTAGTAGCAGAAATCCTGGCAGAGAAAGGACAGGAAAATAACGCTAATTTTTTACGGAATTTGGCCAGTCAGCTAGGGCAATTATTGGAGATGAATGATGAGGGAGATAGCGATAACTCTGAAGGTGAAAATCTCCAAGAGTATGCAAACTTTATCCTAGACTTATTGCAAGCAGAACAAGATGGCAACAGCGATATTAAAGTAATTTACCCCATGCTGGCCGAGCGGCCCGATGGGAGTCTTACCATTACCGGGGAACCGCTGTCAAGTAGTTTGGACAGCACCCCACGCGGAAGCAAAAGCTTTGCAACAAATGGATGAAACAGAGTTTTTTACTTTGTTGGAACAGCGCACGGGCGGGCTTTTGGGGCGTTTGGAATTGGAGAGCGATCGCTTTTTGTTTCCGGTGCAGTTAATGCAGAGCGATCGCTACGTTTTGCCCAGATTAGCGCTAATTGGCGATGCCGCCCACTGCTGCCATCCCGTGGGCGGCCAGGGATTAAATATGGGCATTCGAGACGCAGGGGCGATCGCCCAAATCTTGCAGCAAGCGCACCAAAAAGGCGAAGATATCGGCGATTTGCGAGTATTGAAACGGTATCACAACTGGCGCAAAAAAGAGAATTTAATCGTGTTAGGATTTACCGATTTTCTAGACAGATTATTTTCTAATACTTGGCTGCCAATTGTAGCATTTCGCCGCTTTGGATTGTGGTGTTTGCGGACAATTCCCCCAGTGAGGTTTTTAGCCTTGCGGCTGATGACAGGCTTGATGGGGCGGCCGCCGGAATTAGCGCAAAATTAGAAGAAACCGGGTTTTTTCCTATGTTGCTTCTACTCTAGTGGTGTTGCCAAAACCGCCAGGGGTTGAAACCCCCGGCTAATAGCGAAAGTCGGTTGAAACCGACTGAAAATCCGAGATAAAAATGAAAAACTCTTTAGTCCTCTTCAGAGGACTTTCGCTATGAGACAGGGGTTTCAACCCCTGGCGGACTATCGGGCTAACCGAGGTTTCTCGCCACTCGCGCACAATATAAGAAACCGGGTTTCCCCCCAAATTTTTGCACTTTTTTAAGCTGAAATATGGGGTTTCCATTGGTTGCGGATAGCTTGTACTAACAGCCCTTCGCCGTTCCGCACTATTCCCCGGCGGCGATTTTCCTCAACTACAGCGATCGCATCTCGAACTACTTCAACATTGCTACTTAGAATCAGAGTCTTTAGCCAAGGGTTAAGATGAAATCCAGCCATTTCCACTTCCTCCAAAATTGTATTAGACATAACTTTAAAAGTCGATGATTGAGTTTTGGGAGAATAGGGGACAGTTTCAGCTAATGCCAGCAGGCGATCTAGATGTGCTATGCCATAAGCATCAGCAAATTCTTTAGCTGTCTGGATGTACTCAATTAGTTGTGTCATTTTTATCTCCTGGCTTTTTCAAAGTTGGCGGTGGAAGGCTTACCACTAAATAACAGCTTATAAGCTACTTTCAAAAAAGTCCCAGAAAATTATTTCCGGTATCATAAAAATAACCGGAAAAATTTTTCCGATTGTTCAAAAAAGCGGAAACTTTTTCAAGTTGCGCGCTAGTTATGATAAAGTCAACAAGAGAGACACCAAGTTCTGAGAGGGGTTGAGGTGACTGGGACTGTGAACTTATGGCAAAGCTTTTTAAGATTAAAAATAGTTACTGATTATGGCTTGAGTCGGACAGAGACAGCTATTCTTCTGGCTAAGTTTCCCGATGAAAACACGGTCAAGAGTAACAGAGAGGTTGCAGATGGAGGAATCACAGAAGAAAATTCTGACATTCTGATCGACCCTGAGAATGTTCGGCGGCAAATGTGGACGATATACAATGAGCGTTTCTGTCCAAAAGAAGACCGGGAAGGTTTTTTGGGTTATAACGACAGAAGTAGCCGGGAGAAAGAGCGTGCACTTCTAGATTGGCTGAAACCCCAGTATTCAAACTGGGTGTCAAGTCAAAGGAGTGCATTCAGTACAGGCGAGCGCACCCCTGTTATTTCTGATAACCCTTTTATTCCTCAGACTGGTAAAGTTGACGACCCGCAACTGTTTTTCGGCAGAGAGGGGGAAATGAGGCGAGTATTCGAGGTTCTTAACAGCAATGACAGCGTAGTTTTAATAGGAGAAGAAGGTATCGGGAAGTCTTCTCTGCTATCGGCTATTTGCCAACAGGCTAAAAATCTCCTATTCTCGCCACGGAAGCCCATTTACTTAGACCTCAATCGAGTTCGAGATAACGATGACTTCTACACAGCTTTGTGTGAAGAACTTGACATCCCTAAAAGCTATGGAAGTATGCTCTATCGTAATTTGAAAAATCATAGAGTGCTGCTGGCTATAGATAATATTGAAAAGATGACTAGAGAAGGTTTTACCCGCGAAGTTAGAGATATTTTGCGGAGTTTAGCTGAGGGGCAAAAGGCACCTTTGAAACTGATTATAGCTGCTAGCGCATCCCTCAAGACACTCTTTAATGACAGTCAGGATGTCTCGTCATCTCCACTTGAAACTATTTGTCAGCCAGAAAATATTAAGCCTTGGGATGAACCAACAGCCCGTGACTTTATTCAAGCTCGTCTTGCTAGGACTTCGGTGCGTTTTACTGAAGAAAAAATCAGCCAGCTACTACAATTAAGTGGCGGTCATCCGCGACGACTGATGCAATTGTGCTATCAAAATTATGCAGGATATGTGGAGGATGTAAAATGAGCGATCGCAACACCGATGTTCCCCGTTTAGACTTAGCTCCTAAAATCAAGGGTTCTCTTTCATTATCAAAGCCCATTGATTACTTGCGGTTATTATATTGGATGTTTTTCTTTCCCCAAGCCTTGCGGTGGTATATCCAAAATACAGTATCTATTCTAGAGCAAAACAAAAAATCTAAAAAATATTTTGGATTAGTGGTTAATTCCCTATCTCGGTTACTGATACAAGTAATGGTAGTCATATTTATAACTTTATCAACTTGGAGTGTAGTTCTTAAATTAATGAGTTTTTCAGTACAAATTAAACATATATTAGCCATTTTTTTCTTGACTAATTTTTGCTGTGTCATGATCTTGGGTTATTTACTACTAATAATTCAAACAAATTTATCAAAATTAAACCTTGCAAAAACAACAAATCCTCTGACTATAATAATTCTTTTAACCTTAAATTTAAATATAATAGTTTTTACGATGAGTTCTATCAAAGAAGGATATACCAACCTGGGATTTATCTTAATTTCAGGTATATTAACAGGTATATGGTTGGGTCTAGGAGGTATTGCAGCACTAGCCATTTTAGGTGTGGACGAATTAGCTATTCTTATATTCGTTATGTGTGGCGTGTTATTTATGTCATTCACACTTTGTATTTCTCTATCAGTAGATTTAGAAAACACAGATTTTTTTACACTTATAAAAAGCCTGTTAATTAGGGTAGTTTTCTTTGTTACTTGTGTGATGGGTTCATGTATAGGATTGCTGCGCCCAGATAACTGGTTTTTTACATTACCTCTAACCCAAACATTATTTAAAATAAAAGTGACTCCAACAGTTAAAGAAAACAGCACCCCAAGGATTTTCAGTAATGAGTTTGGTTCCCAATATTCTGGATATTCAGATTTTCTGATTTCTTCCTCTCCCCATCTTCCCCTGTCTCAAGAATTGCCATCTGATTATGTCTTTGAAATGCGTAAGTCCTATAGAAATAATCTAGAGTTGCTGTTTCCTCGTGTAACAGTCCTACCTAATCCCTATCTCACACAGCAATTAAAAGAATGGCTGCGACAAGATTGGGAGACAGGAATACATAATGCTTATGAAATTTATACTTATACTCTCCAGTTCATTCCTGTAATTCAAGCTTTAAACCAAGTTCTTGCTGAGGAACCAGAAAAAGTTGTCGAGCGTATAGCGCATTTAACGGCTCCCCCTTACAAATGGGAATTGGTGCGTTTGATTTCAGGTTCTATGGATGATACAAAATATATTCAATTTGAGCCTCGGGTTCGTGCTGTTGCCAGTGGTTTCTTGCATTTACATGAACAGTCCAGCGGTGCACTGCAAGCATTTAATTCGGTGCGGTATCTACCTTATGGAGAAGAAATGTTTATGATAAGTGTAATTATGTATATCTATCAGAAGACTAAAACTTTGAATGGTATTGCTGGGCTATCGATATATAATATTTTTCCTACAAAACCTTGGCTGCGTTGCGATACTTGGAGAGCACTGGCTAGTTTCTATGAGATTATAAGGGATATCCAAATAATTCAGAATAGTTCGTCTCGTTCTACCAGAGCCTTCGCTCTTAGCCATGCTTTAGGAGAACTCAAAAACTTGCGGGATCAGCCTGATGCTGTACCTCAACCAGAGCGAGAAATAGTTAGCAAAATTGCCTGGAATTGGTCGCAAGCGATATTAGATGTAGCTAGTGAGGTTGGAAACGTTTCTATTACTGAGCGAGTACGTAATCCCTACGTGGTTGGCGACCCTGTTGAAGGGAACCTGTTTGTTGGACGAGAGGATATACTCAAACAGCTCAAAGAAGTGTGGATATTGAGTCAGCACCTTCAGTCTGTGGTTATCTACGGTCATCGACGTATGGGCAAAACTTCTATTCTGCTTAACGTGGCTAATTCCCTAGGTTCACAGGTAAAAGTAGCCTATATCAATCTATTGCGATTGGGAGATAGTCCTCAAGGAGTTGGAGACGTGCTGATGGCAATTAGCGATGAAATTTCTGATGCTGTCAACCTTCCACCTCCTGCCGATGCGGATTTGCTGAATCTTCCCTATCGTACTTTTGAGCGCTATTTGAAACAAGTAGAGGCAAATCTGAGTGAAACGGGTTTGATTATTGCTTTAGATGAGTTTGAGAAGATTGAAAAACTGATTGAGAAGGGAAAGATTGACAGTGACTTTATGGAGGTTCTGCGCGGGATGGTACAAATGAGTCCTAAAATAGCTTTTGCCTTGGCTGGTTTGCATACTTTAGACGAGATGACTGGGGATTACTCCCACCCTTTTTTCGCTAGCTTTATTAATATCAAGGTTAGCTTCATGGAAAGTGCAGCTACCCGCCAGATTCTTGCTAATCCCCATGAAGATTTTCTTCTTGACTACGCGCCAGAAGCGTTATCTGCAATCTATGCTTGGACTGCTGGACAGCCTTATTTAGTTCAGCTAGTGGGATTTCAGCTAGTTCGCCGCTACAATGACCAAGTTTTTGACATGGGAAATTCTCGCGATCCGGTCTTTACCGTAGAAGATGCGATCGCAGTCATTAATGACCATGAATTCTTTCAGCGGGGACGCTACTACTTCGATGGCGTTTGGGGTCAGGCGGCGCGGGGTGCTCCCGGACAACAAGAGGTATTAAGAGCGATCGCACCTCACCGAGAAGGACTCGATATCAACACGCTAGCTGAAATTACTGGCATGAACGAGACAAATTTACAGCCAGCACTTAACTCTTTGATACGTCACGATGTAGTTTCGGCAAGGGATGGCAAGTGGCGCATTATTGTCGAACTATTTCGCCATTGGGTGGATAAATGTATATAGTGTGCTTGCGTAAGTTATGATTAGGTTCGCCACTGATTAAGCCAGCGGACTTGCCCTTTCCAGTCAGCAGATTGTGTTTCTGAAAGCAGGCGATCGAGCGAAGCAATTAGACTAGATAATGTCCAACTGTTTTGAGCAGCCAAAATGATGCCACCATGTTCGGGATAACGCTGAGCTAAAACCTGAAAATCCCGGATATTAAACGTAAAAATACACCGCCCTCGCGCTGTTGCTTCTAGCAATTGAGCCTCATCGCTAGCATCTAAAGCCATCCACTCACTCGGTGTCCGAGTGACATCGTGATTGCGAGATAAAAGAGCGGCTTGCAAAGCTTTAATAGAGGTATCGGCATCTAGATGCAATAGCGGTTTAGACATTAGCAGCTTCGATAATTTGCTCAGCGGCAATAGATGCGTCTATTTCTTGATGGTGAGCCGCATAAAAAGCGAGAACATCGTTCACTCGATCTTCACTTAAGTCATACTCAGTGGCAATTTGGTTTGGAGAAAAACCCCATTTCTGCGCTGCGATGACTACTGTTTGCACCCGCAACCGAGTGCCGCGCAAAACGGGAACGAGTTCGCCGCTAGCGCCGCGCACATAGGTGATTTCAGGAAAAGCCGGATCGTCATTCCGCTGGTTGAGAGTAGCGACTTTTTCGGCTACAGCCCAGAGGATAAACTCATCGAAGGAAATGCCTTGGAGTGTTGCCAATTTTTCAGCTTCTTGCAGTAACTGAACGGGTAAGTTTAAGGCGTAGGATGTCATCGATCTAACTTCCGTTTGCTAATATAATTTCATCGGTTCATTCTTTGACAACATCCATTAACTCTTCAATCAAAACATCGAGGGTGCGAGCTATCTTTTGAATGGATGTGATATCAACCGTTGCTAGTCCTTCCGATCGAGCATAGTGCCTGACTGTGCTGTACGGAACCTCGGATCGATCGGCAACATCCTTTAGCGTCCATCCTTTTTCGTCAGCCAACTCTCGGATTCGGAACCTAACTAACCCCATTCTACTTGACAAACGATAAGTATCTATCTTTTTAATTTAAACACAATTGTCGATCGACAGTTAAAGAATGCTTAGTTCGATCGCACTTAAAGATATCTGATGAATCCGCACCTTACGGTACTCGATCGACTTTCTAGAAAAACCACTCAATACAAAACAACTGCCGACAGCCAAAACCGTCAACAGTTGTTTTACATATTCAATGCGGATGGCGAGACTCGAACTCGCAAGGACATATTGCCACACGCACCTCAAGCGTGCGCGTATACCAATTCCGCCACATCCGCTCTTTCTGGCACTCTCCGGGATTTTTGCGTTACGAGTTAAAGATTCACAGGTTGAGGTTCCTGACATTTAACTTGTGACTTGCCCTTTTGCACCGCCGATTTACAATCATAGCACCACTACCAGCAAAATGTAAAATAAATTTTTGTGAACAATTTTTGCAAAACGATTATCCAGAACATACCGAAAGGCATTATTGTACAGAATATTGAGTGAATTAAGCAGCGAAGATGGGGTTCTCGAAAATTTTAATCGCTAATCGGGGAGAAATAGCTCTCCGCATACTCCGCACGTGCGAGGAAATGGGGATTGCCACGGTCGCCGTTCACTCCACCGTAGACACACACGCCTTGCACGTCCAGTTGGCAGACGAAGCCGTTTGCATCGGCCCCCCCACCAGCAGCAAAAGCTATTTAAACATCCCCAACATCATCGCGGCAGCCCTGACGCGCAACGCCGCAGCCATTCACCCCGGTTACGGCTTCCTCGCCGAAAACGCCCGATTTGCCGAAATCTGCGCCGACCATCAAATTACCTTCATCGGCCCGTCTGCAGCAGCGATGCGGGCGATGGGCGACAAATCCACCGCCAAAGAAACGATGCAGCGGGTGAAAGTCCCCACAGTTCCCGGTAGCGAGGGATTGCTGGCCGACGATCGCGAAGCTTTGTCGATCGCCCGCGACATCGGCTATCCTGTGATGATCAAAGCCACCGCCGGCGGTGGCGGCCGGGGGATGAGGCTAGTGAGAGAAGCATCCGAACTCCCCAAACTGTTCTGTGCAGCCCAAGGCGAAGCCGAAGCAGCCTTCGGCAATCCCGGACTTTACCTCGAAAAATTCATCGAAAAACCCCGGCACATCGAAATCCAAATCCTCGCTGACAACTACGGTAACGTCATCCACCTCGGCGAGAGAGATTGTTCGATTCAGCGCCGACATCAGAAACTCCTCGAAGAAGCCCCCAGCCCAGCCCTCACCCAGAAACTGCGAGATCAAATGGGTCACGCCGCCGTCGCCGCCGCCAAATCCATCAACTACACGGGTGCCGGCACAGTCGAATTTTTGCTTGACAAATCGGGCAAGTTCTACTTCATGGAAATGAACACCCGCATCCAAGTAGAACATCCCGTCACCGAGATGATTACAGGCCTCGACTTGATAGCCGAACAAATTCGCATCGCCCAAGGCGAAAAACTGCAAATCAAGCAAAACCAAGTAATTCTCAACGGCCACGCCATCGAGTGCCGCATCAATGCTGAAGACCCCGATCGCAATTTCCGACCTCACCCCGGCAGAATCAGCGGTTATTTGCCTCCCGGCGGCCCGGGCGTGCGGATGGACTCTCACGTTTACACCGATTACGAAATACCCGCTTACTACGATTCTTTAATCGGTAAATTGATAGTCTGGGGGCGCGATCGACCTTCAGCCATCCGGCGCATGAAACGGGCATTGCGCGAATGCGCCATCACCGGCGTCCCCACCACCCTGGGCTTTCACCAAAAAATCCTCGATAGCCCGGAATTTCTCAACGGCGAAGTTTACACCAATTTTGTCGAACAGTTCTTGAACCAAAACAGTCATTAGTCAGTTGGCAGGAAAGCAGGAAAGCAGGAAAGCAGGAAAGCAGTTGGCAATTGGTAACTAACCCATGCCCCATGCCCCATGCCCCATGCCCGCTGACTCTTACATCATCATCGTCAGGAGTCCTTGCTGACCTAGAATCATTTCTCGCAGCAAGCTACATATACCGACCCAAATAATTGGCGTAATGTCCACCCCGCCGATCGGCGGTACAATCTTTCTAGTTACGGCTAAAAAAGGTTCCGTCGGCCAAGCAATCAGACTCAACGGCAACTTGCTTAGATTCACCTCGGGATACCAAGTCAGAACGATCCGAAAAATAAAGAGCAAAGTCATCAGCACTAGGACAGATCCCAGAATCCAACTTGCAACGGTAATACCAGTCATGGGTCTTATCTCAAAATCTTAAGTTTTGTTAAGTCTGCTATTCATAATTTTAACCGTTTGACAGGTGCGATCGAAAGTATAAAATTAATAAAAATCAAATTGTTGTAACAAAGGCTTAGAATCTATGACTCCTTCTCTCGCGAACTTTTTGTACAGCCTGCTAGTGGGCGTGGCTGTGGTAGTGATTCCAACAACGGTCGCCCTGATCTTCATCAGCCAAAAAGACAAAATCAAGCGCACCTACTAAAAAGTCTGCAGGTCTCTGAGTCCGGCGTGAAAGTCAATTTTCGGCTACACGTCGGGCATTTCCCCGATACCATAAACCTCGGCTGCAAGCAACTGTGAAGGCAAAACCTTCGGTTGACTGCTTTCGCTGAGGTTTTTTCCCGTTAAACTCATTATTATATGGTTCACTTCCCAAGCTGAAACCCTGACCGGACGCTGCCCCAGAAAGCACAGTCGGGCTGACAGACTTAATGATAGATGTAAAATCTAACTCGCTAACATAGGAAAGACATAGGAGATAGGCTAATGGTCAATTTAGGATTGAACTGGAGCAGCCTGTTAGGGATCGTCCTAGCAGTAGCAGGGGCAGGACTGTACTTTCTGCGATCGTGGCGTCCCAAACTAGCCCGAGACCACGATATTTTTTTTGCAGCAGTCGGCTTGCTGTGCGGCGGTATTCTGTTATTTCAAGGATGGCGGCTTGACCCCATTCTGGCATTCGGTCAATTTCTGCTCACCGGTTCCGCCATATTTTTTGCAGCAGAAAGCATCCAACTGCGAGGAGCGACCACAGCCCAAGCCAAAAGTCGCGTCCAATACGTAGATGAAGACCGACCAGTCAGCAACACCTACGGTTACGACGGCTACGATGCCGAAATGGAACAGCTAGAACCAGAGGAAGACTATCCGCCGCGTCCCCGCATTAGAGGCAGCCAAGACTACCGTTCCTCTCGGGAAGCCTACGACGACGAACCCCGCCGCCGCCCCTCGAATCGCAACGGCAGCGTTAACACCTCCAGGCCCGACTCGCCCGATCGATCCTCGCGCAAACGTCCCTCTCGCCCAGAAGCCCCGCCTGCCCAAGAGTCGGACAACTGGGACGTTTCAGACAACCCCGAAGCAAGACCGACCCGCAGCCGCAGCAGTCGCCCACCTGCTTCGGAAAACCGCAGTTCCGATACGCCGCCGAGAACCAAAAAACCCCGTTCTACGGAATCATCGACGAGGTCTCGCCCCACCAACCGCGACGTGGAAGCACCGCCGTCTGACTACGTGGAGTATCGACCTGTAGAATACCCGGAAGACCAACCGGATAATTCCCCCAGTTTCGACAAATAGGCAAACACTAAGTAGATGGGTGAAACTAAACATTTATCCCGCAGAGCCGGTTTGGGACACCGCAGAACTCTAAGTTGCGTTTATTGATAAGCTGTTTCGTATTTAAACTGCGTGTTTCAGAGGCTAAAACCCTTTACTGGCTTAAATAGCCTCTGAGATTTAAATGGTGAACAGCTTACCCATCTACTTATTATCAGATATTAAACTTATTAAAAAAACTGTAAATTGGGAGTGTGAAACCGCAGAAAAACGCAGATATACACAAATAAAAGCTCATTTTTTTATAAAAAAACCTTTTTTTTACATACCGAACCTGTGGAACTAATCGACAGCATAACAATCTAAATATAAAATTCCAAATATCCAATCAGCAAGATGCCATTACTCGAAATAGGAGATCCGGCTCCCTGGTTTTCCGTTCCTTCTACAAATAACCCCTTATTTCATTTCCCAACTGTTGGGGGCCGGCGAGTCGTGCTGTTTTTCTTTGCCAGCGCAGCTTTTGAACAAATCCAAGTTATCCTCAAAAGCTTTCAAGAGCTTTCAGAAGAATTCCAAAGCTTGCAAGTCCCGATGTTCGGAGTGAGCGTTGACCCAGCAGACAAAGAACAAAACAGACCGACAACAATTGCTCCGTCATTCATCTTTTTCTGGGACTTGGATAAAAAAGTCAGCCACCAGTACGGTGTTTTCCGAGATGTCGAAGAAAATGGAGTTGCGGGAGTTTACTATGCACCACAAACTTTTGTTCTCAACGAAAACCTTCAGATAATTAATATTTTGCCGATGGGCGAACCGCACCAACACGCCCAGCAAGTATTAGATTTTATCAAAAATTTGCCCCCAATTGAGGAAGCCCGATCGGCAGCTCGCCACGCCCCGGTGTTGGTAATTCCTAATGTTTTGAACAAAGCCTCTTGCCGCAGTTTAATCGATACGTACAAAACTCACGGTGGCAGTCCCTCGGGCTTTATGAGACAAGTAGACGGGAAAACTCTTGGAATTCACGACGAGAATTTCAAGAAGCGCCGAGATTTCTTTATTGAAGACCCGAAGTTACAGCGACAATTGAATTCGATTATTTTGCGCCGGGTGCGGCCGGAAGTAGAGAAAGCTTTTCAGTTTACAATCACTAGGTTTGAGCGGTATTTGGTGGGCTGTTACGATGCTGACAGCGGCGGTTATTTTCGGCCGCACCGCGACAACACTAGCAAAGCGACGCTGCACCGCAGGTTTGCGATGACGCTAAACTTGAATGTGGGGGAATATACGGGGGGATTTTTACGGTTTCCAGAGTACGCGCCGCACGGTTATAAAGGGGATTGCGGCACGGCGATTATTTTTTCGTGTTCTTTGCTGCATGAAGCGACGCCGGTGATTAGCGGCCAGCGTTTTGCTTTGCTGTCTTTTTTCTACGGCAATGAGGATGCTGCGCTACGACAAGCTAATTTTAAGTATTTAGCTGCTGATTCTGATTCCAGAATAGGAGAACCGGCGTAAGGAATGTCACTACTGCGGTGCAAGTCCTAAAATAATTACAGAGGGTAGTTAGCGGTTAGCCACAAAACCTAATTCCTAGCTACCGATCGCTAAATACTAATCGATCGCCATGAATTTCACACTTCTAAGTTTAGCAGTATCGGGAATTTTAACGGTTGGGGTTGCAGCCAGCGCTGCTGCGGTTGTTACGACATCCCCTGTACGGCAATCAACAGATTTAACGGAATTTAACTCGGTGGATTCCCAGGGTGCGATCGCCCAAACTGTCGAAGAACAAACCAATATTCGAGTCTACGAAAAGGCCAGTCCGGCGGTTGTTACCGTCGATACAGATAAATCTAACGGCAGCGGCACAATTATCAGCCCCGACGGCATGGTGTTAACCAACGCCCACGTTGTTTCTGCAGGCGGTACCGTCAATATCATTTTGTCAGACGGCAGAAAACTGGTCGCCGATGTCATCGGATTCGGCGAAGACGGTCTAGACTTAGCCGTGCTAAAGATTCGCGGTCAAAATAATTTACCTACCATTCCTTTAGCCCGCCCCGGTTCGGTGAAAGTCGGGCAACAAGCATTTGCGATCGGGAATCCCTTCGGTCAATTTCAAGGTACTTTTACAGTCGGAATCGTCAGCCGCATCGACCAACAGCGGGGCTTAATTCAAACCGACGCCGCCATCAATCCCGGCAATTCAGGAGGCCCGCTGCTCAACAGTTCAGGAGAATTAATCGGCGTCAATACTTCTATTTTTACTCGCGGTCGGAGCGGTGGCAGTATCGGTATCGGTTTTGCAATTTCCGCAGACAAATTACCCGCTTTCCTGACAGCGGTGCGAGAAGGGCGAGCTCCCCGCGCGGCTCAAGCCCGATCGCCCTTTGGTGGCAACAAATCACCTCAAAAAGTTGCGTTAAACGGGCCCCCCGTCAGCGGGCTCCTCACTGACAAGTCTAGCGTTCTGCCTACCGACAACAGCTTTTTTGACCTCTACTCCTTTGAGGGCAAAGCGGGCCAGCAAATCACAATAGAAATGAAAAGTCAAGAAATTGACCCTTATTTAATTTTGCTCGGGCCCAACCAGCGCGAAATCGCGCAAGACGATGACGGGGCAGGCAGTAAAGACGCCAGAATTACAGTCAGGCTGCCAGCAGACGGGACTTACACCTTAGTTGCAAATTCCTACCAAGCTAGGCAGTCAGGGGCTTATACGTTAGAACTGAAAGCGAGTGCTCCTACCGCGCCTTCTCGGGCGATTTTGCAAGAAGAAGGTGCTTTAGTCGCAGGCGGCCCAGTATTGCCGTCTGACAACAGTCTGTATCGAGAGTATACTTTTGAAGGTCGATCGGGTCAGTCTGTAGCCATTTCCCTCGAAAGCACAGATTTCGATCCCTATGTGGCTATCTTTGGCCCTAACGGCCGATTAGTGGCAGAAAATGACGATGCGAGCGATTCGAGTAAAAATGCGTTTCTGAGTGTTACTTTGCCCGCTACGGGTCGCTACCGCGTAATTGTCAATGCTTACGACGCTTCGGGCCGGGGTCGTTACACTCTAACTGTCCGGTGAAA
Organism: Microcoleus sp. F8-C3; assembly: GCA_036704825.1. GTDB lineage: Bacteria > Cyanobacteriota > Cyanobacteriia > Cyanobacteriales > Microcoleaceae > Microcoleus. Next base: position 46,657 of record JAUBSN010000034.1, read on the forward strand.
ATTGGGCAAACAGGCCAAACAGGGCATTGGTAGCACCTAACAAATAACTCATGACTACTGACTGCTGACTGCTGACTGCTGACTGCTGACTTCTTCTTTCCTTCTTCGTTGCAAATCGAGGTAATTCATGCGTCAAGTTAGATTTTGGGCGATCGCGCCAATTGCTCTACTAGCTACTTTTTCTGGCAAGCCGAATCTCTCCCTGCCAGTTTCAAATTCAAGTGGAGTTGCTAACAGCAGTTCCACCCTCATTTCAGCAGAATTTCCTCAAAATTTACCTGATGCGATGCTTGCTGGCAAGGCTGTTTTAGCTCAAGCAAGCCCCAATCCGTCGCCATCACCACAGAGTTCGCCAACTCAGAGTCCAACTGTAGAAACTTCGCCGAGTCCCGATCCGGGTTCATCTAAAGTCATTTTAGAGCAAAACGGAGAACTCACCCCTGCTAAGTCTTCTGTACTGCCCTCGGACAGCAGTTTGTACGATGAGTATACCTTTGAAGGCACTCAGGGTCAGAAAGTGGTTGTTACCGTAGAAAGTACCGAATTTGATACTTATCTCGCTATTTTCAACTCCCAGGGCGAGCTACTTGCAGAAAATGATGATACCACGCAGCAAAATTCCAATTCTGAGCTTACTGTTACTTTGTCTGCGAACGGTCGCTATCGCGTGATTGTCAATGCTTACGATCCGCCTCCAAAAGGTAGGGGCAAGTACAGTTTAACCGTCCGCGAAACAACTGGAAATTAGTTTAAACAAAACTTCGGAATCAGGACACGGCAATGCCGTGTCCCTATAATGCTAGGACGATCGCACTACCAGTAACTGCGATCGACCGGATTACTTCTACAACACGTTGTTTGCGATACCGATCCAGTCAATTCATGTGTTTGCGTGCAAATATAAAAGTCATAATCTTCTACCTCTATTTGATAAACTGTATTTTAAATAAGTCTTAAAAATCAAACGGAAGCTGAAATATAGATAAATTTTCAGCTTCCCTTTTTAATTAATTTTGATTAATTTAACGCAGGCCCAGCCAGGTGAAAAAATCCTGGCGGGTGAAGAATTCTAGCAGCAAAAGTCCCACGAATCCCACCATAGCAAATCGACCGTTGATTTGTTCTGCATAGGCATTCCACCCAAACGCTGGTTCTGGTTTTGGGGTATTTGGGGTTGTCGGTTTTGGGGATGGAGGAGTTTGAGCAGTCATTTAAAAGTTTTAAGTTTCGTGTTTTGAGTGATGATTTTTGGGAAGCTTTGCGATCGCACAACTTGTAATTTACCAGGAAAATGACAGCCGATCGCTAATCTGCTGACTTTTCTAAACTTTGAACCGATTCGATCAGATTTCGCACAGTTTCAGTACCTTCTGAAGGCTCAAAAAATAGGGGGAACTTGCCGCGAGCGATCATTCTCAAACCCAACGGGCCCAGACTCAGCAAGCCTTTAACGTCGCGGAAGTAGTTTCCTACTACTTCGATGCCAAATTTGCGCTCGTCTATCCAGCCGCCTTCTTTGACGAGCTCGATTAAAACTTTGCGGTGGCGGATCGATCGACTGGCTTGGTCGTCTTTGCGATCGAGAATCTCCTGTTTAATCTTACCAATTTGATCCATCGGCGCCACTTCCATCGGACAAACCGAGTTGCAGTAGTAACAGCGGGTGCATCCCCAGACGCCTGCGGTGCCTTCGTTGTATTTTTCGAGCCGATTTTCGGTTTCGCTGTCGCGGGAATCGGCGATCGTGCGGTAAGCTTTGGCGAGGGCGTGGGGGCCGACAAATTCCGGGTTGACTTCGCGGGCGTTGCACTCAGAATAGCACGCGCCGCAGAGGATGCAGTTGCCGGTTTGGTCGAGTTTCGATCGCTCTTGTGGAGTTTGCAGAAATTCCCGTTCGGGAATTGCTCGCGATGCCGTGCTGACATAGGGTTCAACTGCTTCCAGGTTGTCCCAAAAACTCGTCATGTCAACAACCAAATCTTTAATGACCGGCATATTTCCCATTGGGGCGACGGTGATTTCTGGGATGAAATCGGCAGGCTTTTCTGCTGAGCTGGAATCGGCTATTTTTTGCAGTCTTGCGAGTTCGCCGGCCACATTTTCTTTGCAAGCTAATGCCGAGCGACCGTTAATTCGCATCGAACAACTGCCGCAAATTGTATTGCGGCAATTTTTGCGAAAAGCTAAAGTGCCGTCCTGTTCCCACTTGATGCTGTTGAGGCAGTCGAGGATGGTATTGCTCTCTTCCACCTCTAGGGTGTAAGTGCGAACCCGGGGAGCCTCGTTTTGATTTTGGCGGACTACGTTAAAGCGGACTTTCATATTTTGAGTAAGGAATTTAATGTCTATTTTAAGCTAAATTTTCTGACTCTTTATAAAGCTATTATTTTTTTAACAACTACCTAAAGTAAGAGATATTAAAAAAAATATTATTATTTGATAAACATCAATAACTCTTAAGTTATAAATTCTAAATAGCAACTTTTTTTAAGGGGATTTTTGAGCTATTAATTGGAAATAAAAGTAATTAATCGCTGCAATTCGCTAGTAGGAGGTGCGTGATGTCCAGCTTGTTTGTATTAACTTTCATGTTTTCCACACCTGCCTTTTGTCTGGGTCTGCTAAATCCTCAATGGGTGGGACTGGGCACTCGCAAGCGATCGGCTGCCTTGTACGGCGGGTTGATGGCAGTTTCGTTCGTTTTGCTTGGGGTTACAGCACCTAGGCCGCCGCAACCAGTTTTATCGGGGCTGCTGGCCTCAACTCAATGGCCAGAATTTAGGGTAAGGGCACTTTTGCGCTGAAGGTAGCTGGGTATGCATTTCACTTTTTTGGCAGCATTACAATAAATTTTAGCAGGACTTACGCCCGATTGGGCCCAGAAACGAACGTAGTTTTTTAAGAAAAATACTTGGTTCTACTCATTTACTCCAATTAAAAACCCCGGTTTAGAGGCGTCGGAGTGCGATCGCGAACTGTAGGGAAAAATCGGGGCTTTAGTAAGGATAAATACACTCAGAAACCCGGTTTCACCAGCGTCGGGTGTCCAGCGTTCTATTTACGAAGTAATATCAAGTCCGATCGATTGACCGCGATTCCTGTAGGGGCGGGTTCGCCAACAATATTTACCAAAAACCGATAATCTCAAAAACCCGCCCCGGCCTGTGCCTATGTATTATGCGCGATCGATCGGACTGGGAGCATCTCAATGAAAGCAGCCCTCCGCTTGAAATTGGAGCTAGGAGTCAGGAGTCAGGAGGAAAGAGTCAGAAGGAAGAAGGAAAAAGGAAGAAGGCAGGAGCCAGAATAAGTGTTTTTACAAATATGAGATGCTCCCGATCGGACTTGATATAAATCATAGAAAGCCGAAAGTGCTCAGAGTGAGCGAGCAACAACTAAAAACCAGTCGCACTGCACGTCGCTAGCCAGAAAGAACGATCGCGCCTGTTTCAAAAGTTATGGGGAGATCGTGGAGTGGCTGAATCAGACTTATCAATCGTTAGCGTACATTTTTGTTCCATTGCTACTCGCACGCCTTTGTTTGCGAGGAAGTTATAGCGGTTCGAGCGAAAGATTCGCGGACGTAGTTGGGATGCGACCCCTATACGTTTAAGTGGTCATATAAGCTGTGAGTCATACCTCACCATGCTTGAGAAAAGCTATAACTTTCCCTTACGTCCTATCGGCACACACATTGGCGTTCCCAAAATTGGGTCAGGAATAATACGACACTCTAACTCAAAAACTGAGAGTATCATCTCCTCAGTCATTACCAGTTTCGGTTCCCCAGCCGCAAAAATCCGACCATCTTTAACAGCAACTAAATAATCAGCATAACGGCACGCTTGATTCAAATCATGCAATACCATCACAATTGTCCTTCTCTGACTTTGGTTCAACTCATACAACAAATCTAAAACTTCTATCTGGTGTGCCAAATCCAAAAAAGTAGTCGGCTCGTCCAAAAGTAAAATATCTGTATCCTGTGCTAGTGCCATTGCAATCCAAGCTCGCTGTCGCTGTCCGCCAGACAAAGTATCTAATGCTCTATCTGCCAACTCCAGTAAATTTGTAATTAAGAGTGCCTGTTGCACAATTGTTTCATCTTTGGCCGACCACTGCTGCAACCAATTTTGATAAGGGTAACGTCCTTGTGCTACCAAATCTCTGACTGTTAACCCTTCCGGTGCTACTGGCCCTTGGGGCAAAATACCCAACTGCTGCGCTACTTCCTTGGTGGAAAGCTTAAAAATTGAGGTGCCCTCAAGATAGACTGTACCGTGATATGGTTTTAGAAGTCTGGCAAGACCTCTTAACAAAGTTGATTTACCGCAACCATTAGCACCAACTAAAGCACTAATTTGTCCGGTAGGAATGGCCAAATTTAAATCTCGGATAATTGGCACACCATCATAAGCTAAAGATAAACCTCTGGTTGATAGTTCTTTCATAAGTGATACCGTTTTAGACTTTAGATTTTAGATTTTAGATTTATGAAAACCTGATTTTTGGGTTGATAAAATATGAGTTTTATCAAGTTGCCAGTCGCCAATTTCTTATTGTTTACGGTTGCGAACTAACAAAAACAGAAAATAAGGAGCGCCAATAGCCGCAGTTACCACGCCACAAGGGAGTTCGATAGGTGCAAACAACGTTCTTCCTAGCAAGTCTGCGACCACAACTATTACTCCCCCCAACAATGCAGAAGTAGGAATTAACCCTTCATGATTTGTACCTACCAACTGTCTGCCTAAATGAGGTGCAATTAAACCGACAAAACCAATCATTCCCGCAGTAGCGACTCCTGCACCTGCTAAAGCTACACCCACCAGCACTAGCAAACCGCGTTGCCATTCCACGCGAGTACCTAAACCTTTAGCGACATCATCTCCTAAATTTAAGGCGTTCAAATGTCTTGCCAATGTCAACGCCATCGGTACGAAAACAATCAACCAAGGTAAGAAGGAGAAGACTTGCTCCCAAGTGCGTCCGTAGACACTGCCAGCCAACCAAACCAAAGCATTACTAACATCACTAATTTCCCCAAAAGTAATCATCAAGCTGGTGAATGCACTGGCGATCGCAGACAACCCCACACCCATTAAAATGAGTAAAATCGGCGAACTACCGTTATTCCAAGCCAAGGAGTAAATTAAAATAGCCATCAATAAAGCACCTGTAAAGGCTGAAACAGGCAATGTGTAAATCGATGCTGATGGAAATAGGACAATTACTGTCACTGCTGCTAAACTCGCCCCAGCATTGATGCCAATAATACCAGGGTCAGCTAAGGGATTGCGTGTTAAACCTTGAAAGATAGTCCCAGAAATAGCAAACGCCACTCCCACCATAAAAGCGACAAGGGTGCGGGGTAGCCGTAGGTTGTGAATCACGAAAGCATGGTCTGGATTGCCTGTATCTAAACCTAAGACAGTTTTGACAATATCCAAGGCCGAAATGGGATATTCTCCTCTGCCCACATTCATCACCATTGCCACTGCAATCACCACTGCCAAACATAACAGCATCAGCGGCACACGTCTGTCTATGCGAAAAGATATCGCCTCGGAACGAATGACTAGCCAATCCAACTTCATTTTTTCACCTTTGATTTAGCCAAGTAGACAAAAAAGGGCGCGCCAACCAGTGCTGTCATTATTCCCACAGGTAATTCCTGGGGTTTAAGTAATACACGGGCGGTAATATCTGCAACCAAAAGTAAAGTTGCACCTACCACTGCGGAATAAGGCAAAATCCAACGGTAATCAGCTTTAATGAAAAATCTCACGATATGGGGAACAACTAAGCCGATAAAGCCGATTGGCCCGGCAATAGATACGGAACTTCCCGCCAGTAAAACAACGCTAATAGCCGTGATAATTTTCACCCAAGCTGTCTGTTGACCTAAGCCTTTTGCTATATCTTCACCGAGACTCATGGTAGTAATTTGTCTGCCAAGGGCAAAAGCTACGACTAATCCAAGGGCGACGAAAGGCAGTGCTTGCAAGAACATATTGATATCGCGCCCAGCTAGTGAACCTGCTAACCAAAATCTAATTTCTTCTAAGGTGCGTTGACTGACGATCAGGATAGCAGTGGTCAGGGAAGAAATCAGAGCCGTGAGCGCCGCGCCTGCTACTGTGAGATTCAATGGTGTAGGCCCTCCTTTTCCCAGAGAACCAAGGAAGTAGACTAACATCGCTGTGGCTGCTGCACCTAAAAAGGCCACAATGGTTAAAACACTCAAGGACGAACTGCCAAAAACAAAAATTGTGGCAACTACAGCCAATGCAGCCCCCGACTGAATACCTAAAATACCTGGATCTGCTAATGGGTTGCGTGTCAAACCTTGCATTAACGCTCCTGATACTGCCAAGGCTGAACCTACGAGTATAGCAATGAGCGATCGCGGTAATCTTACTGTCTGAATTACTAAGTGATCGTAGGAACCATCAAAGGCTATAAAAGATGTCAAAATCTTTTCCAGAGGTATTTCTGCTGCACCTAAAGTCACACTGTATACCAAGCAAATCAACAAGATAACCAGTCCCAAAACCAGACCAGCTAAGGGTGATATTTGGGGATTTTTCCATTCTCTAGACGATTTTGTGAACCCTTTTGTCATTTTAGGCACTCTCTCAACAATTAACTGTTTATTAACCATCTGATCGATCGGCTTTTTTAATGATTTGATGAAATATTTGTTGTAGGCCCTCCATCTAAGGCAAGTATTAATGAATCCCAGACTGTACGCGCCACAGACTGGCATAGATTCCATCAAGCGCAATCAAGTCCTCGTGTTTACCCTGCTCGACAATTTGACCAGAATCCATGACATAAATACAATAACTGTGGCGAATTGTGGAAAGACGGTGTGCAATGGCTATAGTAGTCCGATTTTGGGTAATCATCGCCAACGACTTCTGAATCGCTGCTTCCGTTTCATTATCCACCGCAGAAGTCGCCTCATCTAAAATCAAAATAGGTGGGTCTTTGAGAATAGCACGGGCGATCGCAATTCGTTGTCTTTGTCCACCAGAAAGCTTTTGACCCCGTTCGCCCACGATAGTATCGTATCTTTGGGGCAGTTGCTCGATAAATTCATGAGCCTGGGCTAACTTAGCAGCATGGATAATTTCATCGTGACTCGCATCAAAGCTACCATAAGCAATATTTTCCCCTACCGTACCGTGAAATAAAAACACGTCCTGACTCACCCAACCAATACAGCGTCGTAATTCCCCAAGTTGTAACTCTCGAATATCGATACCATCAACCAGGATTTGTCCGCCTTGGATTTCGTAAAAGCGCAGCAGTAATTTGACTAGGGTACTTTTACCAGAACCCGTTGCTCCCACAATACCAATATTTGCTCCGCTGGGAATATGCAATGATAAATCTTGCAGTACATTGGTGCGTGAAGCAGAGCTATCCCGAAGGGAATCGTTGTATGCAAAGGTTATCTTGTCAAAATGCACCTCACCGCGTACTGTTCTTAGCGGTAAAGGATGTTTCCCTGTGGAAATAGCAATGGGAGTATCTAACAATCCCATAACTCGTTTAATAGAAGCCATCGCCCGTTGATACTCGTCCATAATTTCGCTCAAACTCGCAAATGGCCACAGTAATTGCTGTACAATAAACACCATAAAACCGTAAGTTCCCACAGTTAACTGATTATTCGCCACTGCAACCCCACCAAAAAACAGCGTGGCGATAAAACCTGTGACTACCACAAAACGAATCGCGGGATAAAAAGCAGCAGAAAGTGCGATCGCACGGGCATTACTGCGGCGATAAGCTTCACTTTCATAAACAACACGTTCTCTCTCGTAGGTTTCAGCAGTAAAGCTCTTAATTGTGGCAATTCCTGAGAAATTATTAGCTAAACGACTATTGATAAATCCAGCTTTGTCGCGCACATCTGCATAACGAGGAGCGAGTCGTTTTTGGAATGCTAATGAACCCCAGAAAATGAAGGGTGTGGGTAAAATTGCCAACCAAGCTATATTGGGAGCTATCAAAACAAATGAACCGCCTACAGCTAAAATAGTAGTAATAAATTGCAGAATTTCCGCAGCCCCAGAATCAAGAAACCGTTCTAATTGATTGATGTCATCGTTTAAAATTGACAGAAGTGTGCCTGTAGAGCTTTCTTCAAAGTAACTTAATTCTAGTTCTTGTAAATGGCTGTAGGCATCAAGGCGTAGTTCGTGCTGCATAGTTTGGGCGAGGTTGCGCCACAGGCGATCGTAGATAAATTCAGATAGTGATTCTAAAGTCCAAATGAGGAATGTTAATAATGATAGGATTGCCAGTTGTCCGATGATGTTAGTAATCCCTATTTTGGCAATGATGGAACTTTCTTTTTCTACTACAACATCTACGGCGATACCTATTAAATAGGATGGTGCGAGGTCGAAGATTGTATTGAGGATGGTAAAGGTTGCCGCAGTCCACACTTGAGGGCGGTAGTTTTTAGCGTAGTGTAACAACCGTAGGAGGGGATGCTGTTTGGTTAGTGGCAAAGAGGTCATGATAAATGCCCATTTTAGAGGAAATAATTAATCAGAATTACCTGGAATTTCATTAATTAATACAGGGGGTATTTGCGCGAAAATAGCAGACTGTAACAGTTCAGGAAGCTGTTTCCAAACTACAGTTCCTTTAGGGCTTTTGATATACAGTTGCATAAAATCTAGTAATGCGGCCGCACTTTCTCCGGGGGTGAGATTGACGAAGAGATAGGTGGGTTTGTCTGGACTGGCGACGGATACAACACAGCCATGATTGCACGCCCATAAACATCCCACTGGTTTAATTTCCACTTCATAGTCTGGGAATTGTTCGGCGCATAAACTGTTTAGTTGATCGAGTAAAATAGTGCCGTCAAAAGGGGACTTATCGGGTCGTTGTTCGGATGAACGGTGGCAGGATGTGCAGATGAATATAGTAGGTTTAGTCATAGGTTAAGGTGTGTTGACTAGGTATTTAAAAAGGTCATCAATTACAGCGTCAGTTCCAAGCATATGTGTCGCCGCCCATGCCATAAAATCAACATAATAAACGTGGTTTTGTCGAACCGCTTTAAGTTTTTTCCAAAGTGGCTCTTGTTGTTTTTTTGCCAGAAATTCATTGCCATTTCTCGAAAAAGTCGTCACAAATAAAATATCACCATCTGCTTTTTCTAATTCCTCTAAGGAAATAGGAAAAGCTCCATAGGTTGAATCAAGATTTTGTGCGGCTGGACGCTGCAAAAGCGCATCGCTGATAATAGAACCAGGAAATGAGTTTTTGGAATCAATGTATATCTGCTCACGCCCAACAGTTATGAAGGATATTTTTTTACCTTGATAGCGAGTTCCTAATGCTAGTTTTAGCTGTTTTATTCGCTGATAGTAGCGATCCCAAAGGTTTTTTTCAACCTCTTGCTTTCCCAGTGATTTAGCTACAAAACTCAGATGTTTTTGCCAGTTTATGTAATCAATTTCACCTAATACCGTAGGGGCAATTTTAGATAGTAAAGGATAAATGGGCTTAAACCAATCTACACCAATAATTAAATCTGGTTTGAGTCGTAACGTTGCTTCTAAATTTGGTTGTGAAAGTCCAAGTAATTTTATTCCCTCCGTTTCACCATTAATGGATGTCAGAGATTTTCCTTCTACGTAAACTTCGTTAGTTGTCCCGATTGGTTTAACCCCAAGTGCGAGGACATTGCCTAAAGTACATGAAGATAAGGTGACAACACGCTGGGGGTTAATGGGAACACAAGTTTCCCCCATTGTGTGTTTAACCATGCGACATTCTGCGGTTGGTTGTTTAGGTAAAGAGGATATATTTTGAGATGTGTGGAGATTGCAAGCTGTAACTAGAGTAAATCCGAAGATGCCTAATATTAGCCAGTAGGAAAAATGTCGCATGATTGTCTCAATTATTAAAACTGCCAAGAAATAGTTCCTTGAATTGTAAAAGGTTGTCCATAATAAACACGATTACCTAGCGAACTTTCAAAATAGTCTACGTCAAATAGATTTTTGAAGTTGAGTGCGGCTGTGAAGCGATCTCGTTTATAGAAAATAGAGGCATCAGTCCGAAAATAGCTAGGTACAGTATAGGTATTGTTAAAATCAACGCGATCGCCCACATAAAACAAGCCTATTCCAGCACCTAAGCCTTGTAGATTACCTTCTTGAATCTCGTAGCTTGTCCATAAGTTAAAAGAGTGATTTGCGCTATTTGACAATCGGCTTCCAGGTGTCAAAGTATTATCTTTAGTAACACGGGCATCGATATAAGCATAGCCCGCAAAAATATTCCATCCTGGTAAAATTTCGCCCGCCAGATTCAGTTCTACCCCTTGGCTATTCTGTTCACCGACTTGGATGGAAAAGTTTGGTCTGTTAGGGTCTGCTGTGGTGACATTGGTACGGGTCAAATCAAACAAGGAAAGCGTTGCTGAAAGTCGATCGTTCAAATCTGCCTTTACCCCAACCTCATACTGATTACCGCGTTCTGGCTTGAAGGAAGAGTCAACACCAAAAAAGTATGAGCCGCCTGGTGGAGTAAATGAGCTTGTATAGCTGGCGTACAGTGAGATTGCAGGGATGGGTTGATAGACAATCCCAACGCGAGGACTGAATGCACTATCTGTCCCACTGCTTTCTGTGTTGCTGATTAAATCTTCATATTTTCGATCGATAAAGTCAAACCGCTCACCCAACAAAATCTTCAAGTTATCTGTCAGTGCAACTTGATCTTGGAGATAAATTCCTAATGAGTTTGTCTGCTGTCGAATCCCAAAAGAAGACGGGAGTGTTGCTCCTCGCGGTTGACCGTAGACAGGATTGAAGATATCAATTGATGCCGCCTCGAATTCATCAATTGGTGGATCAAAGTTGTCAAAACGATTTAAATCAAATCCCAATAATAGCTGATGCTGAATTGAACCTGTGGAAAACCTACCAATCAGATTTGTCGTCATCGCATAATTTCTATTTTCGGAAGAGCTTTCTGAAGCCGATCGCCTCCAAGTTCGATTATCTGGTTCTAAACCATCAGAATTAGTGCGGCGTTGAAAGAGGTCGCGAAATGCAAACCTAAATGCATTGTTTAACGACCAGTTTTCGTCAAACTTGTGGTCTAGCCGATATCCAAGCCTTAAAATTGTCTGCTCAAAACTATCAGAAGGTTCAGTCAGGTTGAGGTTCCGGGACACTCTCCCGTTTGGATTAGGCAATATACTACCAATCACAGGTACACCAGATGCGATCGTATCCCTTGTCCTGATATATTCTGCTTCCAAGGTCAGGTTAGTTTGCTCTCCGAGCGCTATACTGATTACGGGCGATACATTTAAGCTTTCACCATTAAAGAAATCGACAAAACTACCTGAGTTTCTGTAGGCTAAATTAAGACGATATAAGACTGTCTTCGAGTCATTTAACGGTCCAGACAAATCAACTGCACCTCGATAAAAACTATAGCTGCCGATGGTTGCATCAACAGCATAAAAAGGGTCGCGCAAAGGACGTTTAGATACAAGGTTAATGCTTCCTCCTGGATTACCCAAACCAAATAGCACTGATGCGGGACCTTTGAGAACTTCAACTCGCTCAATACTGGAAAGTTCGCTCACTTGTCCAGACAATGTGTCAATTAGTCCATCCCTGAGAAGATTCGTCTCTGTTACATCGAATCCGCGAATGCTATAGAAAGTAAGTGGCCCAAAGTTAAAAGCCTGATTGACACCAGCAACATTTCTAAGTGCATCCTCTAAGCGAGTCACCTGTTGGTCTCGCAGCACTTCTTGAGGCACCACTTGAATCGATTGGGGAATGTCACGCAAAGGTGTATCAGTTTTTGTCCCTGTCGTAGTATTCGGAACGCGATACCCATCTCGTCGATCGCCCGTCACGACTAACTCAATTAGCCGCCGATCGGTTTGTGCCGATGGTTCCTCTTGCGGTGTCTCACTCGAGGGCTGCTGTGGTTCGGGTTGCAGTGGAGGCGGAGTCGCAATTGCCTCCGAGGTTATACCAAAAACCAGACCTGCATCACCATCTAATAACTCAACCGTTGGTAAAGTTTTATCACCTACCACCGTCACCCGCACAGTATTGGCATCAATATTTGTAACCGTTATCTGAGTAATCCCCTCAACTGGATTTGGGGAACTGAATGTAAAAGCATCGCCCGACGGTAAACGCAGTTGGGCATTAGGAATATCAGCAATAAAGTTATTATCAGCACTGCGATCGGTGATTTGCAGTCGTTCTCCACCAGTCGTCTGTAAAATCACCTCCACACCTTTCTCTGTGGGTCTAGCTTGCACTCCCGTCACCTGTACGATTTCTGATGAGGGGGCTGTTTGGGGTGCTGGCGACTGCACCAGCATAGGGGCGCTAGTGCTGGGATGCTCTATTTCACTCAATTGCCGAATTTTTCCAGTCAACAGAGATTGTACATTTTCCTGACTTTCGACTTCCTGCTTTTCACCCATTGGTTGAATTTCTGCCGATGTAACTTGCACAATTTCACCCCCCTGGCCTTGGTAAGGGGGGACGGAAGGCAGGGCTGTTTCCTTCGACCTAGGGGTAGTGCCCCCGTGTCGGTCTTCTTGGTCTGACCTGCCGATCGAATCGTCTGGGTCGGGGGTAGGCACGGGGGCACTACCCCTAAAAAATTCAAGTTTTTGGTGAGAATGAAACCACCCTGCGACGGAAGGGGGGTTAGTTGGTGCTGGCGACTGCACCAGCATTTGGGCGCTAGTGCTGGGATGCTCAACTTCACTCAATTGCCGAATTTTTTGAGTCAACAGAGGTTGTAAATTTTCCTGACTTTCGACTTCCTGCTTTTCACCCATTGGTTGAATTTCTGCCGATCCCGGCCCAATTGCAAAAGCATTCAAGCATCCCGATAGACTCAGTAAAAACCACAGTCGCACACTACCAGACAAACACCAACGCTTCATAACCACTCCTAAAGCACCAGCTTTTTGCAGAACTTGACTGAATTAATCCGCTTTGCAGTCATACCCCTTCCCCAACCCTCTCCTTACCAAGGGGAGGGTGCGCGACAGCGCGGGTGGGGTGCTTCAAGAGTTATTAGGTGTTAGACCCAAACTCGATTACTGCAAATAGTTTCTAATTCAATGGAGCTGAGTATAGAGAATGAATCGCAAGTGTGTCTATGCCAAAAACCGCATTATGTGCCTGAAAACGACTTTCTACCAAATAAACATCCGCTCGGCGTGATACCAAACCTGCGCTTAAAGGCTTCAGCAAAGCGTCTCGGCTCGGAATAACCAACTTGGTGAGCAACCTCAGTAATAGTTATGTTTCCTTGACGCAATAACTGCTCTGCAGATTCCATACGTTTCTCTGTCAGGTAGCTAAATGCTGTTTTGCCAAACAGTTCCTTAAATCCACGTTGCAGAGTGCGATCGCTCACCCCGACACTTTGCGCCAACTCCAGCAATGACGGCGGATTCTCCAAACGTGCCACTAAAATTTCCCTAGCCAGATGAATCCGGGCGATGGTGTCTGTCTTCAATCGCGGCGATGGTTGCAATCGATCTTGAGTAGATAAGATGGGAGCTAACAGCAACGCCATTAGTTCCAACACCTTCGCTTGTAAATACATCCGCTTTGTCATGCCCTGGAAAGGACAGTTGACAATTTGCTGTGCTACTCCCTGAACAGCCGCCGTAGTTTCCGGGTAGAGCAAAGTCTGCCAATCATTACCCTTTGCCAACAGACGCAACTGCTGGGGCATTTCTCCTGTTTCATCGGGGAAAAAAGTTGCCAGCAAGTCAGGAGGCATATGAATGTCAACGCCCACCTGTTGAGATTGGAGGGATTTTGTAAGCATTTTGCGTTGAATACCGCTACCAGAAATACACGTATATCCTTCCCCTGATTGCCCCCCATATTCGTCTATGACTTTGCCGGAAAGGAGAACGCAAAATTGCAGTGGATGATCCCACTCAGGGATTTTATGCAGGACATCATCGTGATATTCGCAGTCCCAAATCGCCAGCCAAAGATGAGGATGTACCTCAATATCCCGTATATAGCCTTTACCGAGTTGCTTGGGCATTTCACTGATGATTTCAAATGGCTCTGTTCCCGATGGTTTTGAGTAATTGTGGTTAGCTTCTGCCCACAGTTCCCAATCTTCTTTCATCGTCAGGGTGATGGTCATGGCTGGATTATCTCTAAAAATTAATGATATTAATTATCAATTATCTGACCGCGAATGCTGAATACTAGAGCAAATTCAGTAGGGCTTGCTGATTAAGTTGGACAGTCCTGGACGCAACTGGCACAGGTTGGGCGAGTGCGAGAACCCTCTCTGCAGAGTACCCTCACCGTACCTCGTCTGGAGGTGGCCCGCGTGGCTGGTGGTGAAGAAAGCTCTCAAATGCCTGAAATTTCGAGTTGCGTTAACTCGGATTGCAACTGTTCTGACGCAGGCGACTCAAGCAGAAGCGCAGCGAGTGTTAGAGGCATATCCGGGCGATCCGTTTAAGCTCGATCGAGTCTCGATCTCGATCGCTTCTGAAACGTTGCCTTAGATGTTATGTGCCAACAGCCTCGGTTAACTATCGAGGCTTTTTTCGGTGGTTGTACGAATTGAAGAACGCAAATCGATCGGCTAAAATTGTGTAATTGTTGAGCTTGCGGTGCGGGTGCAGCTATGACTTACAGCTTGAGAATTGTCGATTTACCAACGAGCGAACGGCCGCGGGAACGGTTGATGGCGGGCGGCCCGAAAAGTTTGGCGACGGCAGAATTGATAGCGATTCTCCTGGGTACTGGTCAGGGTCCCGGCAAACTTTCCGCCGTCGGGCTCGGACAGTATATTTTAAATCAGTTGAGTTTGCACCACCGCGATCCTCTGGCTGTGCTACGCACTATTAGCGTTCAGGAGTTGACGCAGATTCACGGGATTGGCCCTGCCAAGGCAACTTCGATTTTGGCTGCGGTGGAGTTGGGGAAGCGGGTGTTTCAGTCGCGGCCACCGGAAATGGCTGTGGTTGACTCTCCCCAAGCGGCGGCGGATGCCTTGAGTCATGATTTGATGTGGCAGTCTCAGGAACGTTTTGCTGTGGTGTTGCTGGATGTGAAAAATCGGCTGCTGGGCACTCAGGTAATTACGATCGGCACAGCTACGGAAACTTTGGCTCACCCGAGGGATATATTTCGGGAGGTGATCCGCCAAGGGGCGACGCGGGCGATTATCTCGCACAATCACCCCTCGGGAATTGTGGAGCCGAGCCCGGAGGATATTGCTTTGACGCGCCAGTTGCTGGCGGGAGCGCAGTTTTTGTCGATTCCGCTACTGGATCACTTGATTTTGGGGAATGGCGATTTTCGGAGCTTGCGACAGACTACGACGCTTTGGGACGAGTATCCTCAGGGGGATTGAACTCTTATACTTAACTAATTTGATTGCTGTCATTAGTTATTTGTATCTTTGGGCTGTACGACGGCTGAATCAGCCCTGACAGCAGGCAAATTTTCCGGCTGGAGTCCCCCGCGATAGCCTGTTTTAGCTGAATGTCGCTGCTGATACTGCGTTTCGACCACAACTCGGTTAATCTAGTATAGGTAGGCTGAAGAGGTCGCTAATCCGACTTTTTTTGAGCATACTAAACGTATACTAAACCAGCACCTAAATACCCACTTATTAAGAAATTATTAAATGGGATGTAAAATACACGGTGTGGTGATAGGAGGAGAACTGTGTTTCTGAGACTTGCAGAACAACACCGTAAATTCGTTCAAGATTTGGTAATGAACCTCCAAGCTTTAGCGATCGTGCTAGAGCATCGGGGTTATCTGGCATCCTGCTACACTTGCGGGGGTCAGATGAACAGTGCCTCATTTATGGTCAGTTTGACGGACAACCATCTGATTCGATTTTTAGTGTCAGATTACGGTATCACTTGGACTGAGATGCGGGACGACCGCGAACTGATGAAACTAGAAGGTGCAGAAGCTATTAGTCAGTTACAAGAACTGGCAAATCTCGTAAAGTATCAAATCCAACCTTCGGAAGCTACTTTAGCGACGGCGCAGCGAGTTTAGCGATTGCACGGTTCCGAGGAAGGCGACGCAAGAAAGTCGGTGCTTGTCTGCTACAACCGAATCCCCAGCGAGTTAGTTGAGAGGGTTCATTTAGGTGCACAGCTATGGCTGCTCAACAGACAAGGGTGCTATCAGGGTGCTTTGAGACTGTTTAGCGCTCAGTCGATCGAAGTGAGCCTGGGCAGACGGCATACTTGATGCCAGAAGTCTCAAACTTGGAACCTCTAGTTTTTTTTCAGCAGTTGATTCTCCCTTGAGAGCGATTAGCAAAATGTAGAAGTGTGACTCCTCGCCGGCTGCGATGTTGATTTCTGACTTTGCCATTCAAAAGTCAAGGAATTGAAATTAACTTTGACCAGGCAGGTAAAATTTAACATCCAGAGTGAGGATCGGGCTGTGAAGATGGGGTGAAGCGCAAAGGGGGGCTATGGCCTACGGGCGATTCAGCAGTCAACTGCAAAGCCGGTAAGACTTAATTCGAGCCATTAGTCTGTGCTTGATTGAAAACATCTTCATTTGTCTAAAATTCCTTGTTTGTTGTATGGTCGCGAATTCCACGAGACTGTTGGCGAATCAATACTTTGTTTCTTTAGGGGGTTTAATAATGAACCGCCCTGATTCCAATTACGCCAAGAAGGAAGAAGAAAGAGGAAGAGGGATAGAAAAATTAATTGGGGCAATTACCCGACACGATCTAACAGGGATGCGACGGTAGCATATCTGGGCTGTCACCCTTCACGGATTCGCCCACAGCATCATAACCTTCGCCCGAAGCTTAAATTGACACCAATGCCCTTGTGGTCGCCCCACCAAAGTGTTGCGCCCCCCTACACTCGTCCAAATTCCGGTTGCATCTGCAGCTGGACCCCCACCGGCAGATGCTCTGAACCGATTGCCGGTAAAACCTTGGCTGATTTCGCCCCCCAGTGCTGAGAATACCAAACATAGTCAAGCCTCACCAGGGGAAAAGTTAATTTCCAGTTTAACTGTTTAACCAGTAACTTCAGATCCCACCCGTGAGGAAAAGTACAGCCAAAACCCACTCCTGCTGTTCGGAAAGCATCTTGCATAACCGCTCTCAAATAATAGTAGTCTTGAGACTGGTCAGTCAGATTAAAGTCCCCCGCGGCAATAGTCGGCAGCGTTTCTTTCTGGAGTCGCCGCACTAAATCTTGAATTTGTGCCGGTCGGTCGCCGTACTCGTAAGCTGGGATTTTGAGGAAAGGCAAAATTTTATGCTGGCGAAACCACGGTGGAGTTGTTGAAATGTTATAAAGAACTACATCTTGTTGGTTCATTTTGATAATAGCTCGTTCCTGTGGTTCGTTCCCACCGGCTAGCCGTAACTTTTGGAAAGAGCTAATGGGATATCTGCTGAGAATCACATGGTATCCGCGCCCCAGGTGGTACGGGTATAATGCGGCCAATTTAGAGAATACTTCTTTGGCGTAATCCTCGTTAATTTCTTGCAAACAAATGAGGTCTGGTTTTTCTTCCTGAATTAGGTTAACCAAAGCTTGTGGGGATTTGTGATGCCAGCCGAGGTTGAGAGAAAAAACCTTGAGGGTTGGCTGGGAGTCACTGATGTTCGCCGGCTGGGGAGAAAAGTAGGTGACGTGCAGCCAACCCAGCAAACAGATGCAAGCCACAGATGAAACAATCGCGAACCAGCGTTTCTTTATGAGAAAAAACCCTAGAATTGGCAGCAGGAAGATAGGCAAGAAAATCCAAGGAACAAAATCCCCCATCAAGGCAATCGGCCACAGCCTATCCCAAAACATCAGTCTCAGAATCAGATAGCCGGCAATCAGTGTTGAGTAGGCGCAGGCGATAAGTTGAGCACTTCGCTGCAAAAATCGGTAAGGCTTAATCATCGCTTCTTCTTACTGGTGTGGGGACAAAAGACTGGATAACGCTCATCTCAAATTAACTCAAAAGGCAGCTCCCCTGCTGAGGCTAGGCAATACACTTCTCCTGCGTCCCGCTCTTTTATTTTATACAGACTTCTGCCTGGAAACAGCGATTAAAAACTGTTGCCTAATTGACACTCCCCGAGCTTGTGTGATTCCGATTGCAAGGGTGCGTGATAGCCGCACGCACCCTACTCCTGATGTTAAGCCTGTGGACTGGTAGGAGCCGACTCCCCAGAGTGAAGCTGTTCGGGAACATCAGCTTACAACTCGTCAAGTTCTCCTCAAGTTTTACACAACGGTTGAAACTCTACCTTCTACTTTCTACCTTCCCATGATTCTCTCTTGAGAGTGGCTGCCAAAATGTGGAACTACGAGCGCCGGCCCAATAACATAAATTGCTGTTAAAGGTATTCAGAAGTCAACAGACTTGAAATTAACTTTGAGTAGGGTGGTAAAATTAAACATCCAGAGTGAAGATGGGGCTGTGAAGATGGGGCAAAGGGCAACCCCAGGGTTTTGCCTAGGGGTGATTTGCGTTGGTTTTGCCCTTGGATGTAGCCTTTAAGGCTAACAATTAACTTGCAGCAGCATCACTGCTGTAAAAATCTCACAGCCGGCTTTAGTCGGCTAAGTTTTGCCTATATCTAGGCTTCAGGGCAATGTTTGGCCATCAGGTTAAACGGCTCTTTGAAGTGCGCGATCGCGGTTGCTACACTAATATTTTATAATATTTTTATGATTAGTCCGAAAATATTTATCGCCAAGTTTGGCGTCAGCATCAAATGGTAAATTTAAGCCAACTTCTAGAACCCATCGCCAGTCAATTTCGCAGTCTAGGAATTCCCGAACCAATTACCCATTGGGGACACCCTGTAATGATGGGGATCGTGGTGGTGGCGATGGGCAGTTTTGTCGGGTATACGGGATGGCAGGGACGTTTGGCCACCGATAAAGATGTCGCACTCAAAAGTCGATCGGATCACCGCAAGCTTGCACCGTGGATGTTTCTGTTTCTAGCTTTGGGCTATACAGGCGGCTTGCTGTCGCTGGTGATGCAGCACCAGCCAGTCATGGAAAGTCCGCATTTTTGGACAGGTTCGGCAGTGCTGGTTTTACTGGCTGTTGGCAGCTCGATTTCGCTGACGGGTTTTGGAGGCAATCAGCTAGCACTGCGCGCGGTTCACGCTTATTTAGGCACGACGGCCCTTGCACTTATGGTGCTGCACGCGGCTTTCGGTTTAAAATTGGGGCTGTCTATTTAGAAGAGGAAGAAGAAGGGGAACGGGAAGGGAAAGAATGTAGGGCAAGAAATTTTGCCATAACTTACGCATCGGTAGCCAGAAACCAGGTTTTTTATGCAAATACACGTTGTTTAGCCCTTTACCCCGGTTGAAAAACCTGGTTTATTTGGTAAGGAGTGCATAAGTACCGCATAGGTTTCCCTAAAATATTCCCCCTCTAAATTGCTAATTAATGAATCAAGCAACGGGTGCCATTTTCTGTCTTGCCTACATTTTGGGATTGATTTCTACAGCGGTTTCTTGGGGTAGATACGCGATACTTGCTTTGGGAATAGCGGTGGCGTTCGCCATGCCGAAATTGTTGCGAAAATCTACTAAAAATTCTGTTAAAGTTACTAAGAAAAGACGCAGCAGACAAAAAGAAAATGCTCTTGAAGAACCCTTAGATGCGAGGGAAGAGTTGAGTTTGTTGGAGATGCTGCCGAGAGCGAAATGGGTTTGGGCAGTTGCGGGTTTGCTGGCATTTCTAGCTAGCGTTTATTTTGCAGTTCGATCGCCCCAACCGGCAAGAGATGACATCAGCAAACTGATTCCGGCGGTTGGGAACACTCAAGAAGTGGCGGTGACAGTTCGCGGTAGAGTTGTTAGTACGCCTCGATTGACTCGATCGGGTCGATCGCAATTTTGGCTAGAAACAGATTTAGTTAGCGAAATCAACGGCGGCGAGGGAGGAGTAGTTGTCAACCGCCCAGTATCCGGCAAACTCTACGTTACAGTGCCCCTCCTGCAAGCAACTGGCTTGTACGCCGACAATACGATCGCAGTTGTGGGTTCATTGTACAAACCGCAGCCGCCGTCGAATCCGGGGGCTTTTGATTTTCAAGCATATTTAGCCAGGGAAGGAGCTTTTGCAGGGTTAAAAGGGCGTCAAATTGACTGGAAGAGAGAAAAGGCGATCGCCGATGTAAATCGAGTTAACAGCCAAACGGCTGGTTTCTGGGAGCCCAGTGGGATGCGGCCCTCAAAAATTCAAGCGATGCGGCAGCGCATCGTGCGATCGCAACTATCGCAGTTAAATGTTCCCGAAGGGCCCTTGATTAGTGCGATCGCCCTCGGCAAACAAGCGGTAGATTTACCTTACAACATCCGCGACTATTTTGTACAGGCTGGATTAGCCCACGCGATCGCAGCTTCCGGCACTCAAGTTTCGATGGTTTTGGCTTTAGTTCTAGCTTTAACCAGGCGTTTTTCCAAACAATTGCAATTTAGCTTTGGCGTCGGTGCTTTATTTTTGCTCGTGGCGTTAACTGGCTTTGAAGCTTCAATATGCCGCGCCGCTTTGATGGGCTTTGGAACACTATTTGCTTTGGTGTTGAACCGCGCAGTTAAGCCGCTGGGATTGCTGTTAATCGCTGCTACTATTTTACTCCTGGTTAACCCTTTGTGGATTTGGGATTTAGGTTTCCAACTCAGTTTTTTGGCTACTTTGGGGTTAATCGTGACAACGCCGCCGTTGATGGCAAAGTTGGACTGGATGCCTCCGGCGATCGCTTCAATTTTTGTGGTTCCGATCGCCGCTTCAGTTTGGGTATTACCGCTGTTACTTTACGTTTTCAGTGTCGTATCACCTTACAGTATTTTAGTCAATATTATTGCGGCTCCTTTGCTGTGGATTTTGAGTATTGGGGGGATGGTTAGCGCTGCTTCTGGATTGATTTTTCCGCCGGCTGGCAGTGTGTTAGCGCAACTGCTAGACTATCCGGCAAAGGGGTTAATTGCGATCGCCCAATATTTCTCGCAATTACCCGGTAATTCGGTAGCTGTCGGTCAAGTATCGGTATTTCAGCTAATCGCGCTTTACAGTTTAATTTGCTGGGTTTGGATTGGGGGAAGAAGGAAGAAGGAAGAGGGAAGAAGAAAGAAGGAAGAGGGAAGAAGGAAGAAGGAAGAGGGAAGAGGGAAGAAAGGGAAAAGTAGAGTTATTTCGCTGCCGAGTTTTTCATCTGCTTGGATTTTACCGCTGGCGGTTGTGGCGGGAATAAGTATCATAGTTTTGCCAGCTTGGCACGTTCGATCATCTTTATTTCAAGTTACTTTGCTGGCGACATCTGGCGAGCCAGTTTTAGTAATTCAAGATAGGGGAAAAGTGGCGCTAATTAATAGCGGTGATGAAAATACCGTGAGGTTTACAGTGCTGCCTTTTTTGCAGCAGCAAGGAGTTAATTCTTTGAATTTTGCGATCGCCGCTCACGGTCATTTAGGTTTGAGCGGTGGTTGGGGAAAATTACTAGAACGCTTGCCAATTAAAACATTTTATGATAATCAGGCTCCGAAACAAATTCACCGTGGCAACAATCAGGAATTTATGACGGCTGTGCAATCTCGCCTTGGCGTTTACTTTCCTTTAGAAACTAACAGTACCGTCGATTTGGGTTCGACCCGGTTGCAGTTCGTGAATGCGGAGATTCCGGTGGTAGAATTCCTGGTCGGAAATCGAACTTGGTTGCTCGTCGGTGAAATGACACCGGAAGCGCAAAAAAAATTGGCAGCAACGGGAACCTTGAAGCCGGCTCAAGTGCTGTGGTGGTCAGGAAAATCTCTGACGGCTGAGTTATTGGCCGCAGTTGGGCCGCAAGTGGCGATTGCATCTGCTGACGAAATCGACCCAGAAACCGCCGCCCAACTGCGCCAAAGCAAAACCCAGATATTCTGGACAGGGCGCGACGGAGCCCTCCAGTGGACTCCAGCAGGGGGATTTAAGACCACTTTGGAATCTGAAGAAAATCAAACTTCTTTTTTATAAAGATTTACAATCTGGCGCACTGTGCGGTAAAATACTTTTAGCTCACATCTCAAATCAATTGGAGAGGTGGCAGAGCGGTTGAATGCGGTAGACTCGAAATCTATTTTGGAGGCAACTTCAACGTGGGTTCAAATCCCACCCTCTCCGTAGAATCCTTACTCCACATGGCTTTGAGGATTTCCCCCTCTCTGGCCACACGTGCAGTTTTATCGGCAGTGGTATACAAAAGTGGTATACGAACCACTCTTGTATACCACTTTTTGCTTTAACCTCACCCCACATCCGGGCGATCGGTCAGGGCTGGAGTATTTCTAAAATCGCCTCCACGTCTCCCAAGTCTGTCTTAGACTTTTTGCGCCGCGCTTTTAACTGGTTGAGCAAGTCGGCCGGTTCTGGGAAGTCTGCGTCGGTCGGAGCTGAGTTTTTACTTTCTTCCCGATCGCGCCGCGCTTCCTTGAGCTCTTGCTCCAGCATCTGCACCTTCAGTCCTAAATCGCCGTTGCGCTCGTGCAACTGATTCAGTTCTGCATCCCATTCTGTAAGTTGCTTGTTGGCCGCTTTCAATTCAAGCCTGAGCGATTCATCGTTGCCATCGCTCAGGCACTCAATTTTCCCAAGCGTTCTTCAATTCCTGCTAATTTGGCCGCTAGCAGTGTGTCTAGCTTGCTGTCTAGTAAGTTGTCTAGCACTGGTTCAATGTCCGAAATTTCGGACACTTGTGTTTGAGGTTGGATCGTTGGCGCTGATATTGCCTGGTTGGCCGCTATTTCCAGAGTGCGGACTACCCAAGCGTTGACGCTCAAACCCTCTGCTGCTGCGACATCTTTAATGGTTTCGAGTAAGTCACGGCGACCGTCTAATCTCAAGTTAAGCTGGCATCTGTCTGTCATGTCTAGTGGTTGTCTAGTGGTTGTCTAGTTAGATACTAGCATTGTGTCTAGTAGCTGTCTAGCTAGATGCTAGCACTGTGTCTAGCGTTTGTCTAGTAGCTGTCTAGCATTTCTAGATAATTAGCGTCAATTGTCTAGCATTTGTCTAGTACACGCCTAGACAACCTACTTTGCTATCACTCTAAGCCTTCAATTTGTCCAGACGTTCCTCAATGACAGCTATTCGTTCAATTAGTGGGGCAATGCGATCGGATATAAGTTGGTCTACACTTTCGGCGACTACTGTAGACGCGAGGCTAGTATTACTCTCTGCAGACGCTGCTGTAGACGTGCCTGAGACTTCCTTGAGAATGCGCTGTGCAGCTTGACTTAACGACTCACCTTCTAACCTCTGAGCCTCTATCCAGTTCAGGAAGTGACCGGAAGCGCGGAATGATACGACTTGACTTTGACTCATTGTAGACATTTGTATACAGTATTTGTCTACAATAACTGACAACTGTATACACTGTCAACAGTTTTGTAAACAAGGTGTAGACAGGTATGATGATGAGATGAAAAACGTGGGCTGGGGGGGGAGCCGGGTATGGCCCGCCCCCCCAGCCGCGACATTTAGAATTTATGGCGCCGCAGGCAACCGGGTCGAGTGATACCCGGTAATCAATAAAAGAAAAAATAAATAAAATATACTAACAACCTCCGAAAAAGGGCGAAAAATAGGAATAACTTGAAACGTATACACAGCAAGCAGTTTGAGTTTTTAATAATAATTATGCTGTAAGACATGATTGGTTGATATGTAAGACACGTATGTAAATATACTTGTATAAAAAGATAAGTATATATACGTGGCTTATCTTTAAAAAAGATAGGTTAAAGTATTAAAACAAGCGCTAGAGAAAATTATACAGTAGTTGTTTATTTTATTTGGAGACATTTTAAAATGATGCAAACCGAATTTTTAGATAGAAAAGTTAGAGTTGATTGGCTTCGATTTCAGTTCAAGAGTGAATCTTCAAATTGTCTTTCTGAAATAATAAAAACTTTAGATTTACCGTTTCAGCCTAAAAATGAATCTTTATTTGATGCCAAAAATAGCGATATTCTGGCTTTAAATAAAGTTTGGCACGATGTTTATGAATATGAAGGTTCTTTGACTGGTGTTAATTATGCACCTTCTGCGGGTGTTGAAAATTTCCACCGTTATTTTGTCGATTTAAGCGGTAAGACTTTGGCAAAATTGGACTTTAGCAAAATTCAATCTCTTCTTTATTGGGCGCAGTGCCATTATGATTTTATAGCCAATCGAATTGATGTTGCTGTAGATTTTCCTGTTCGCAGCCCTCGGCTTTCTTTGCGTCATTGGGAAAGTTTTATTGAGGATGGACTCCTTGCAGGGTATCGTACCGCCCGTCGGATAATGAATGTAGGTTCTCGGCACGGCACTACGGTATATTTGGGTTCTCGCGAATCCGATCGCTTTGTTCGGATTTACGATAAAAATATTGATGGTATTGAATCCGATCGAATTGAACTTGAATTAAAAAGATTTCGAGCGCAAACTGTGATGCGCCAAATTGCTGATTTGGATTTGAAAGAAATTTCCACTTATTTAGACAATGTGGTTTGCGGACAGATAAATTTTGTTCGGTCGCATCCCGATATCGATTTTTTTAGATTTTACAAACGAGGTGCTGTCATGTTGGCTGCACCAGTGCTGCATTGTGATATTGAGCGATCGATTGCTTTTATTCAGCGCCATAGTCCAACCTTTGCAATGCTTCACCAATTTATGGGTGAGGAAAGATTTCAAGAATTCATGGCTAATAATTTGCGATCGGGAAAGTTGCAAATGAAACCTCGGCATCATCGACTTATCCAAAATGCTCAGTCTTTATTGTCAGCAGATAAGAAATAACAGAATTGATATTTTTGATGTTCCCCCACCTCTTTGACCAGTGGAGGGGGGAGGCTCTGTCAAGGGGGGAAAGAGAAATTCGTGACGAGGTTAGCTTTCAGGCGAGTTGGGGTTTTTGCAAGCAACTAGGAAGCTGTGGCGAGCCTGAAAGCTTACCGAGTAGAATTTATCGCACCCTTGATGGAGTACCCCGGAACGGAAAATTATTAGGTGGGAACATCAAAATGCGTTTGCAGTGGTTGCTAGTTGCGGTTGGTAAAAATAGCCGCCACCAGTGGGGTTACATAAAGTTTTAGGTAACGGTTACTCAAAGCTGCCGTTTCCATAAATGATAGTTATTTATCCCTGACCATTTATGGAAACATTGAGTTGTTATTCAGTGTCTTCCAAGTCCTTGGGGTCAAGCCATGTAGTAAAGCGTCCGTCGGGCTTTAAACAGGTAATTTGTCGGCAAAGGTAGACACTTTAAACTTCAAGAACTAATTGGCTGGGGTCTATAGCGCGACTCATCAAAACCCACCTCCAAACTTGCCTCACATAGGTTGCTGTTGCGTACTTGTAGACAAATTTACCAGGTCGCACCTCTTCCGCGTATGTACTCAGCCATTCACTGATACGTCTGAGCTCTAAAACCTTTGGCTGCAATTCGTGACGTGTACCCGTAAACAGATAAAGCTTGTCACCAACAGAGACATAAGCTCGATTGCCGTACAGTGCTTCCTCAGCTTTTTGTATGAAGTTTTTCTGTGGATTCTCCTTATTCATGACTGTTTTAGCCTCCTTCCATAACTTGCCAATTTTCAAAATTCTAGCCTTCATCGTTATTAGCTCATAACTTCATCAGGTCGGAGCCTTCAAACTCAGACTGCCGAACATTCTTAACAGGCTTATCAAACTTGATGAGGTAAGTTGCACCAGCGCGACCGTACAAAGTATCTACAATCTCCCCGCGAGCACCTTGGTAAATGCCCCCTACATCCTTGACCACAACCCGCTGACCTACCTCAAAAGTTCTGTGCGCTTTGGGAACGGCGGCTGATTTTAGGGACTGAGGATGGTCAGAACTCAGCAATAAGTTTTCTGATTTTTTGGAATGTGCAGAATTTGGTACCACAGTTACCACAGTAGACCCTAAATCCTTGTGAGATAAAGGTTCCAACTGTGGTACACCCTTTACCACAGTAGTACCACAATTAACCACAGTAGTTTCGTTTACTGTGGTAACTGTGGTACATGGTGAATAGGTACTGTGGTCATCTTTAACCCCTTCTGTGTAAGAGTTTGAGGTTACTGTGGTAACTGTGGTTGTGGTTAAACAAAAAGAAACAGTTTTCTTTACTGTGGTAAGTTCTCCAAATTTCATTGACTCAAGTTCTCCGAACCACTCTCGAATTTGTTGAGCCGATGGTCGTTGCCTTACGTGGAAAGCGTGTTGAGCTTCGCGAGTAGAGAGCGTCCCCCCTTTTCGTTCTGCCAGCAGCACCAGTTTTGCAAGATTAGGAGCCAAAGCTTTGCGATCGGAAAACTCAGCATAGAGACTAGCTATCTGGTCAGCAGAAAACTTGACGAACTTTATCGCCGCTTCCACCGCGCTTTTAGGTATTTGTAAGCTGACCTCAGTGCCAGTAAACGCACAGTTGATGGTGTGGATAATGGCGGCCATTTTGCCGACCTTCTCTGGCATCTTGCCAACCATTGCGCGTATCCCTTGCTTGGGTTCCTCAACCCGTCGCTCTTCTGTGGCGTTGTAGAAAGCTGTAAACAGTCGCTTTGCCTCCGGGCTTAGCTCGAAGTTCATAGCTGGCAGACTGTCTATCTTTTTGTAGAGCGCTGCGAGCATCGGCGTGATGTCAAAATTACCGCTGTCCTCCTCTGACAACTTGGAAGCGGCCAAAGGTTGAAAAACAAAGTCAAAGCGAGCAAATTTGCCGTTAGAGTCGCTGCAATCTTTCAGTAACTCCGCCAGCACGTCGGGTTGAATTGTTCCAAAAACTGTCAGTAGCAGTCCTTCTAAATCTGCTTTGACTCCAGAGGCTCGAAGGACTGTGCTCCCTGTACCGTTCCAGAATTCAAGTAAATCTTCATCATCACTACCTTTGCCCCCCCGGTATTGGTTGGCAGACTTGAACAAACCCGCGAGTTCGTCGCATCGGTACATCAGGGCTTGGTCAGGGAATTCGGCTACCTGATACAAAATACCCTCACCTGTGGACTTAGAGAACGAGTAAAGCCGTTGCCGAGGTTCCTTGGGGGGAAGTCCTTTGTCTTTCCCTGCTGCCTTCCACTCCTTGTATTCCGCTTCATAGTTAGCGAGGGCTTTTTGGTACTCATCTCGTGCTTTGTCTCGCAAAACCTTCATTGGCCGCTCAATCATTGCTCGCATAATCGGCGATTTCTTTTGTGAAGACTCAGCAACGATACCTGCGAAGTAGTTAGGGGTGCAGCGGTAATCGGTATCGCGTCGCAACAGTACCTCTGTTCCAACCTTGAACAGGCTGGAAACTTGACTCAGACCAGCCACTAGGTAACATTCGGGTTTTAGGTTTAACCGCCCCGCTAATTCTTTGATAGGTGCTGCGAGTCCTGGGGGCAAAATCTCTGCCAGTTCAAGCCCTGATTTTTGGGCAGAAAGTAACCGGGCAACTTCGGCCGCTGTGTCTTCTTGGTAGGATTCTTGCTCTAGCTCTTCCTCACGAGCGCGATAAATTTTCCAAACCTCAGAGGAGGGGAGACGGTAAGTCTGAGCCAATTCTGAGATTTTGATTTGAAGCTGCGACTTCCTCAAATCTGACTCAAGCAATTGTTCAATTTTGGTTGCTAGGTCGGAGAGGGTGGGGGCTTCAAATTTTGGATGGCTGACAACTTTTTGCGTCTGCTTAGGGGGGGCTTCAAAAACTTTCTTTTCTCCGATCGCCGCCCTGATTTGATTGGGGAATAATTTTTCTTGCTCGATCCAGTCAGCAATATCTAAGCCCTGACTATCATGTAAATTTTCCCAAGCTTTGGATTTTGGAAAAGGATACAACCACATTGCCTCTGGGAAGTGTTCGGAAATTTTCGCCGCATCCTCAACCCCTGGTATGTCACGGTCAGGACAAATAACAACCTTCCCACCCTGTAAATCGCTTGTGTCAGTGATTCGCCATTTTCCAGCGCCGCCGATGCTGGTGGTAGCGGCCAAACCTAAATCCCAAAGAGCATCGGCACACTGCTCGCCGTCAACGATGAAAATGTAGTCACCGTTTGCGATCGCCTTTTGAACATCGGCACGGCGATAAATCGGGATGCTGGCACGTTGAACGTTACCCAGCCCCATCACCCAGTTATTCTTGTCTTTGTCCCAGTGCTGCTGCTTGATATCTTTCTTGCGGCCATCACCAAAATCAATCCGACGCACCCTGACAAGTGGGGAACCGTCGCGGTCTGGATATTCCCAGTAGCGAGTTTGGGCGGGGCGGACGGCTTTCTTTTCTTGGACTGGAGCGTAAAAGAAGTGACCATCTTGGTCAGCTTTACTTGTCCGCTCCCAACCAGTAGCGGGCGGTTGGTCACGGTTGCAGACTGACAACTCGCCTATGGAGTAGCACCAGTCAGGCTTGCCACAGTGCGGACAAGGGTTAGACTTTGAAACTTTGACAAGATTGCCACGGGTGCTTGTAACTTGACCGCTGATCGGAGTAGAATTGTCGTACATGGATTTAGCCCGTCCTTTGGACAGGTTGAATGTTTATAAGTTTCAAAAAGCCGTTGCACGTCAGGTTCCAATTGAAGGCAGCGGTTTTTTGGTTTTTGTGGGTTTTGAGAGATAGCTAAAAGTTGGAACCAGCCTTAAGTCACCAAAAATCATGGTGATAAAGGCCGAATTTCCCCGTACCGATGGGTTCCTTTAGCCTGGTTTGATTGGTGTGTTGCGTTTTCGGTACGCGCAGCTGTGCGTAGCTGCCAGTTTCCCGGACTCTGCTTAGATCCGCCCTCCCGCATGACTCTACTTTGGAAAGATTCCCGCAGAAATTTGCTTAAGGATATTTCAAAAACCCGCTCAAGCCGAACATCTTGCGCCTACTCTTTCTGATTCCAAAGCTTTTTCTCGGTCAATTCGGCCGAGAGTCGCCTATGGATTAAGCTGCGTCGCCACAGCCTGGGACTCCACCAATTGCCTATTTGGTCTTAACAGATAACCTAGAGCACCCTTGTTTCTAGGGCCACCCTTGCGGGGCTAGGACTGTTTTACTTGTCTTGAATCTTACCTCAAGTTTGATTCGATCGCTTTTTGCCACCCAACACCATGTCACCAGGGCGCGGTTGTGGTTCATCGTTTTGCAGCATTGGCGTTGTCGGTTCAGCTCGAGACACTTGCAAGTCGTACAAGTAAAAAGCGAACTTATTCGCCTCGTTTCTTTGGGGGTAATACTGACCGTTATTTTTCCAAGTGAAACCGAAACCTCCCAAGACAGATAAGGTAGCTCCAATCTCTGATTTAGTTCCAGTCAGTCGCATCGCTGCTAGTGAAATATTTGTCATTTTTGCTCCCCTTCAAATTGCTGCAAAAGTGTTTCTAGTTTGGCTTTGCCATCAGCAAATTTGCGCCCTCCCATTTTGAGAACATTCTCAACAATCCAAGTTACAGACTTACCCGCTTCCATTGACTTGCGAACTTCCAAATATATAGGGTAATCGGGATGTTCGGAAGTGGAAGCTTCAGCCTGCAAGTCGTTGGTATACATTGCTTCCAGCGCTTTACGCGCCCCCTCCACATCATCATCTGAACTTGCGAGAATAGCTTCCGCTTCCTTCTTCCTACTTTCCTCGGAAACGTACACGGATGTACTAATTTCATGCACCATATCACTATCGATTGCAGCTTGTTTTAATGCCTCAAATTCCTCAACTTTAGCCAACTTCAAAGCACCTTTACGCGCCTCAAAACAGCAGGCAAAACCCGACACCAGGGCGATGCCCTGCATGAAATTGTGCAGGGGAATTTTCCGACTAAAAACGAACGGCGGTAGCAGCCACAGAGTAACGCCAGAGAGTGAAAGCACAGACATTTTTAGGAGCGACACAGCATTACCCCCACACCGACCAAAGCGCCGACTGTACTGGCAATCAGCCGAAATCTAAATTGCAATAAATCGATTTTCAGGATGGCAATAATTGCGTCATCCAGAAGCCAAGCAGCAGTCGAAAGTATCAACTTGAGAGTGAACAGTGCCTGCACAAATTGAAGTAGGGAAGGGTGCAGCGATGCCAGCCAGCACAAAAGGCTGGAGGCAATCGCCGTAAGCAAAAATGAGTTGCCCAAAGCGATCGCCTTTATCATTGACCGCTACCTCCGAGAAGTTTAGCTTTTATGGCTTCAATCCTTGCTGTAGCGTCGGTTTCGGCTTTCTCAAGTCCATAGCCCAAGCGAGCGTATCCGGGGCGCAAGCCGTGCAAGTGCTTGGCTAATCCAACATCGGCACGTTTTTTCTTGAGTTCGTTGTCAGCTACGCTTTTTTCGTACTTGCGGTGCTCCTTGTGGACTTTTGCATCGGCTTCCTCAATCTTGGTCATCGCCTTGTAAGCTCGCTTGCTGTGACGGGCACCTTCGGTCTTTTCTTTCGCTAGCTCTTTCACGGCATCGGCTTCTTCGGCCGTGAAATATCGCGGAGTGTCTGCAACGGGAACGGTACGGATGCTGGCAAACTTGCCGGGATTGAGTGGCGTAATTACGCTGGCATCAGTCGGAGCGGTTAACTTCTCGCTCTTGTGGCTGATGGCATCGCTACTGTCGCCACCAAACAGTCGGGTCATGGTTCCCATTATTTTGAAGCTCCAATTTGAATGTTTACGCGGACTGGGGGAAATAAATTCAGGGGGTTGATTTGTCGCCAAAGACTCATTGCCAGCACAAACACTCCCGCCGATGCGAGTACGAGCGCGACGAGTTGCCCGAAGTCAACCCAGTCTAAAAAGCTGGTGGAAGTCTGGCGACTGAAACTGCACACCGGACACGAACCGTCGTTAGTCCAATCAAAGATGTCTACACTGTCTACATCAGCACTGTCTACATGAAGCAAGTCAGGTATCGTGTCTACAGTAGCGTCTACAACGTCTACACTATCTAGTGGTTTGTCTAGCAAGCTGTCTAGCGTCTGACCGTCAACAAGGTACAGTTCCAGTAGTGCTTCCCATGTGGCAGTTTTGCTGAGTTTTCCAAACTGTTTGGCGTCTTCATTGGTAAACCCACAATCAAAGGCGATCGCCTTGAGTTGGTCGATACGGCGGTAGCTAACGAGGGGCTTAGTCACAGTTAAGACCCCCTAATCGACTAGCAGCCCAAACAACTGAAGTAATTACTGCAGCTTCATTTAATTCCTCTGACAGTTGCTTGAAATCACAGGAGACATTTTCATCCCAAGCACACAATAATAAAGAAGCTTTAAGAAGCCCCACATCATCCAAACTATCGAACTCAGACAAATAAGTCCCTAGAGAATGAAGAAAAATTTCATTGGAACGAATACGCGCCAAGATATCAGTGCTGTGATTTACAAAATCAAGGATTTGCTCGAAAGTTTTGCGGTCAAGGACAATTTTGTCGGTTGACTCGTCAACAAACGTAAACAATTGCGATCGTCCGCAAAGACAATCGTCTAAAAATGTCATAATTTATCGGCTCCAACCGTTGAACACGAACGTTTGGGGAAGTCGTGACTTGGCTAGCGGGTCCAATCGCTACTCAGTCGCGCATCAATCTTCCTTAGTTACTCACGATTGCAGACTTACAATCCCTTGTCAACACAGGGACTGTAAAGTTTTGTTTCGCATCACAGCCCAAGTAGCGAGTCACAGAAAACAGGAATATTCACCCCATATCAGCCTCTCGCAACACACCCGGCAAACTAATCCGCTCAATATCAAAATGCAAATAGTGCTGCATAATAACTTCCGGCGAATTCCCCACAAGCTTAGCTAACTTTTGAATAGGAAAGTCATTATTAGCGTGGTACGAAATCATCGTATGCCTGAGATTGTACGGAATGCGATATCGCATCTCAAGATTCTTAAGCAAAGTTTTCCAGACAACATTTAAAGCAGCCTGACTGATAGGTTTTCCCATCTCATTGGTAAACACAAAACCCTCTCGGTGCGGGATTGACTCAAGCAAAAGTTGCAATTCTTGATTGACGGGAAAAGTCCGCACAAACTCTGTTTTAGTACCCTCTTTTGAAACAATCTTGCCACCAGAGGTCAGTACCTGTGCCTCGCAAAAAGTTATGATTCTTTTCGCAATATTGACGTTATTCCACTTGAGAGCGATTGCTTCACTGGGACGGCAACCAGTCAACCAAAGAAAGTAAACGTACTTGTAATATTGACTGTGCTTGCCCTTAAACCGAGAGTGAGTATCATCTTTAAGAGCATTTAGGATGCGGTAAACTTCGTCAACCGCGTACACGTCAATCTCTTTTTTCTCTTTTTTCTTGCCGCTAATTTTGACCGACCCCAACACATCGCGATATTCGATACCCCACTTGCGAGGTATATTACCCTGTTTGCTGTTCCAGTCAACTGCTGCTGTTAAGTGCATGAAGCGTTTTTTCGAGGTAGCAGCAGAGCGTTTTGTATCATTAAGTATCCACTGAAGAATCTCTGACTTATCCTCCAATCGCTTGAACGGGCATTTTTCTAGCAGTCTAGAAACATGGGTAATTTCATTGTTGATGTAAGTTTGTTCCCACGCACCTAGCGCTTGGTGAAAGTCAACATACTTTTTCCACAGCAGTGAAAGTTCGTCTTTGCGAACTATACGCAGAGAAGCTTTGTTGCTACTTGCTAATAGCGGCTTTAATTCCTCAACAAAAGTTCGCAGATACTCCAAATCAATTATTTCGGCGGCGTCAACCAGTCGCTGTATTTCGCCGTCAAGCTTGCGCGCCATCACCAGGGCTGTAAATTCGTCAGAACCGAGTCCGATAGTCGATCGCCCAAATCTCTGATGCAAGCGCGCTGCGTAGTAGGGCCTGACTCGGTGCCGCTGCACCTGAAGATTGAGCCACCGAAACTCAGAATTTGCCGCTGGGTACATACTTCCCTCTCCAAACTGAGATTAATTCTACCCAAGAATGGTATACGAAAATGGTATACAAACAGCATTTATTTGAGTCGAGTTTCGCACAACCCTTATCGTGCAAGGGGTAGCGCCCTTAAATAGGCAGACTCGAAATCTACTTTAGGGGTAACTCTAACGTGGGTTCAAATCCCACCCTCTCCGTACTTCCCTTACCCCACAAGGCTTTGATGCTTTCCGCTTCTTTAGCCACACGTGCAGTTTTATCAGCAGCGGTATATGCACCACTGCGGTATATACCACTTTTGTCTTAACTTCACCCCACCAAGCGGGCGATCGGTCAGGACCGAAGTATTTCTAAAATTGCCTCCACGTCTCCCAAGTCTGCCTTAGACTTTTTGCGCCGCGCTTTTAACTGGTTGAGCAAGTTGGCCGCTTCTGGAAATACTGCGAGGATCGGAGCTGATTTTTGGTAGTCCTCTTTAGTAAAGGATAGAGAAAAAGCAGACCTGTCCAACAACTCGAAGGTTCAGAACGAATCAGTGCATTGTAGTGATGGATGAAATTCCAGATTGCGCCAATGTGATTGTCTAACTTTTTAGAGAACGATAATGTCTTTCTTACCAGCCGTGGCACTCGTTGCCGCTTTCGTGTTATTGAATCGTTCTATGTAACTGGTCAATCCACTCTCCTTACCTACGGCTTTTCGGACGTTTGCTCGCGCAGTGCTGTTTCATAGGCCTGCCAGTAGTCGGTATAGATGACGGCACATTGTCGGTACACAGGTGGCAGCGATGCCCATAATGCCATTCCAGCATCCAAGCGAACGCTCGCCGATATAGCAACCGACAATTTTACGGGTTGCGACATCCTTTTGGCTTGCCACACCCACTGCTTGTTCCCTCGATCGTTCACGAAGGACCACAACTCATCCATCTGCACCGCCAGTTGTCCCTGGGTTTTAGGCTTTAAGCTGTTCGACATCTAAACTGCATTAATTAAGTTACAGCACTTCCAGATGTTATGAGGTACAGTAACAGCAATTAGTAAACCAGTTTTTGAGGTGTTTCGGATTAATTA
>JAUBSN010000035.1:0-78371 GCA_036704825.1 Microcoleus sp. F8-C3
TGGGCTGATGTCATCAACCGCGCTAACCTGGGTATGGAAGTCATGCACGAGCGCAATGCTCACAACTTCCCTCTCGACTTGGCTGCTGTTGAAACTACTCCCGTGGCTTTGGTTGCTCCTTCTATCAATGGCTAAGTTTTAGCTTTTGATTAATCACAAAAAGCGCCCCTAGTAATAGGGGCGCTTTTTGTTTGGGGAAAATATATTTTTAGAGACCTTCTTCTTCCTGCTTCCTTCTTTCTTCTTTCTTCTGCTATAGCTGCTCTATTTTTGTCCTTAATTCGATAATATCGGGATACTGATTAATGTCAAGCTGAGGAATTGCCCAATTGAAAAAATTAGTTAGAGAAATGAATTTAGAGTCTTGTTTCTGTATTTGCTTCTGAATATCCTTGCCATTAAACCAGATTAAGTATTGCTTCTCTCTCCAAAATAATTCTTGGTTAAACCGTTGTTGATAAGAAACAAGGTTATCTTCAAATTGTTCCGGTGTAACTGATTGAACTGCCAGTCTAAATTGATTAACTAATTCTAACGCTTGATATTGGCAGTCTTACAAAATTAATGAGTCAGGGAGTTTACCTTTCTCCTTCCATGTAGTTTTGAGTTGTTGTCGTGCTGTACTCATGTTCACCAAGTCACCCAATGCCCATCTTACAGCTTGGTAATGTTGCAGGTTCCTGGCGCTAGTTTCAATAGATTCTGAAATGCGATCGACTCCTGGTGAATTTTGATGTCCCCACGTAGAAGTTGTTGGATTTTCCTGCTTTTCATTGTACTTTTCTGTCCAATAGGTGTGAATCAAATCAGCATCTAAGAGATAATTTTCAACACAAGTGCGATAACTTAAAACCACAGGTTTATTACCCGATCTATTATCTAGTTGGAGTAATCCGCAGTTAGGAGTTGGCTGAACATCGAAATCCCGATCGCGAAAAACGATGTATTTCTGATTAACCGCTCCCTTCTCTGAAAAGTAGCCTTCGGCAAAGATTGAGAATGTAAACTTACTACCTGCAGGGACAATTGTGCATCTATCACGTGGTAGGCTCTCGACTACTCTATTAAGCAATCTATAGTCTAAGCTGCTTGGTTTCCCTTCACAAAAAATTATTTTTCCACTGCTAATAACACTCATAGTTACACATCCAAACGAACAATGTGTGCTTCTGGTACTAGCTGCTCTATGTAATCAGAATGAGTTGTAATGATAAATTGATTATTTTTGCCTAACTTAGGCAAAGCTCTCAACAATGCTTGTTGCAGTGGTGGATGTAAGTGCAACTCAATTTCATCAATCAAGATCACCGAATTATGAATATTCCAATTAGCAAAGTCCACCAGCATCGGAAATATAGCGCGTTCGCCCCCAGACATCTCAGAAATCTCATACAGGTTGCTTTT
The DNA here is from genome assembly GCA_036704825.1 of Microcoleus sp. F8-C3. Taxonomy (GTDB): domain Bacteria; phylum Cyanobacteriota; class Cyanobacteriia; order Cyanobacteriales; family Microcoleaceae; genus Microcoleus. The sequence continues at coordinate 1,405 of JAUBSN010000035.1, forward strand.
ATCGTAGTATAGATAAAACCAGGGTTCGCTCAAAATGTCATCGATCCCTTCTCGCGGAACAGGCCCCTCAAAGCCACGTTCTGGAAAAACAGCTTTATAAGCTTGCTCAATTTCAGCATATATGTCCTTCTGTCCAAGGCGGAATTGCTGAATTCTTTTCTTCTCAACATCCTGATGAAACTGCCGCCACTTTGAAAGGCGATCGCGTAGAGTATCATAGGTAATTTCAACTTTTTTTCCATCCGGATTTTCAGTAGTTAAGCTGGTTGAATTTCTCTGCTCTGTGTACCAAAAAATCGTACCAACTCGCTCAAACACCTGAAAGCCTTCAGATCGAACGAGTCGTTTAGCATATTCCCGTCCTTTAAATTGAAACAATTCATTCGCAGTGTTTGCTTGAACGCTCTCACCTTGCCATCTAAGATCTACAATATGTTTGTCAGCAGGAGGAACTGGTAAATTGTGACCTAAATCTTGCAATTTTTGTTGGAACTCACGAACCGCCTGGATCTCTTGAGACGAAAATTGTACTTGTAGAGTAACCTCTGGTTCAAACTTGCCCCAATTACTCCCCAGCAATTCATAGTTAAATCCTGCCCATTCTAAGTCAGGAAGTTTCTGCAACCTCCCTCCTGTTGCCACTCCCAGTGTTGCGGCTATTGCCTGTAAGATACTTGTTTTTCCCGCCCCATTCATCCCTATTAAAACTATAATGTCTCGTGCCAATCCAGTTTCTGGATCGGTAAATTCCTCTAATAATTCTAGATTTCTAAATTTCTTAAAATACTTTAAATTGATAGATTTAATTTTCATAAGAACACTTTTGTTTGAATATTTTACTAACTACATTTTTTATTAAAGCCTTGTTCATTATCGCAATTATCAAAATTAATATCCAAAATTTACCTAGCCATTTAGATATATTACATCCCACTTTCATTAAAAAGCCAGTTTTTGAAATAACTCCGCAATCGGAAGAGTAAAGCCGGGGACGATTTCTTCGCCATCTAGGCATTGAGTAGACTTGAGGAGGCGATCCGGTTCTTGGGACGATCGATAAACTAACACATACTGTTCTTGAGGATGAATCACCCAGACTAAACGCGCCCCATTCTCGAAATATTCTACGAGTTTGTCGTGAATTTCTGCCACTGTATTGCCAGGAGAAAGGATTTCTACGGCAAGATCCGGCGCACCTTCTAGGAAGCCATCGGGGAGATCGTCTAGCCCTTTCAGGCGTTCTTTTGCCATGAAGGAAACATCGGGCGATCGCTTGTTTCCTGATTTCATCTTAAAAGCAATGCTGGAATCGAAAATTGCGCCTAATTTTCGCGTTGATACGCAGTTAAACAAGGCTGCACTCAAAATAACGGCAACATAACCGTGTTTTGCACCAGAATTTCCCATGTCAATTAGTTCTCCATTTACAATCTCATACCGGTGTCCATCTCGGTTGAGTGCCATGAACTCGGCATCAGTCCAGATTTTTTGCTCCGCTAGGGTTTCAAGTTGGTTTTCCGTTGCGTTTTGAATTAGAGTAGCCATAGCTTTCTCCTAAACTGATATTTCTAGTTAAATACAATCCATTTCAAACTCTAAAAATAGCCCTTAAAAATTAATCCGGCGGTAGACTTCCGACATCGGAAGTTCTATATTTAAACTGTGCAGGATTTAAACTGTGCAGGACGATCGCCCGATCGATCCCATCGTACACTTGCCATTGCCAGCGATCGCTACTTTGGCGATCGCCATTATAATATTGCTCAATATAGGGTTCAGCTTGACTAACCAGCAAATATTCACAAAAGCTAGCAAGAGAGCGATATTTTCGGAACTTCTCACATCGACCGCAGCCTTCAGTAGAGGGCGAAAGAACCTCAACAATCAGTAAAGGATTGAGAATTTCATCCGTGCGATCGCCATTGAATTCCGGTTCGCCATCAATTACCATAACATCGGGATAAGTTCCATGATTGAAACTAGGAATCCAAATTCGCAGATCGCCGTTATAGATTTGAAAATTTGTGTCTCGCACAGCCATGTTAAGAAAAGTCGTAATGTCTACGTTAATACGGCTGTGAGCGGGGGAACCTCCTGGCATAGCGACAATCTCTCCGTTACAGTATTCGTGACGTTCTTAGGCTGTTTCCTCCATCGCCCGGTATTCATCTGGAGTAAAGCGAGTCTTTGTCCCATCTGGAAGATTTGGCGGGTTTGTTTGAGTTATAACCACGATCGCACCTCCTAAATAATTAGACTTTAAATAATTATGACCTACAGCTAGATAATTGTCTCAACCCAGAGGCGTTTTCTGGATGCCCTTCAAATTCCATAAAGAACTCTCTATGCCTTTTTGCGCTTCTGCTTCACAACCGCTAAATTCTCGCTTTCCTTTTATTTTTAACACTCAATTGCTTAGTAAGCGATGTATAATAATGCAAAGCAAAAAGCAGATTAATTCCAAAAAAAACCAAAGTTAAAAGAAATGTAAAAAAAGACGTAAACGACAGCCGGGAAGTCATCGTAAACATCGCCAAAATGATTGAGCAAAGCCCAAAACCGGAAGCAAAAGAACTTATAAGCAGCAACCGCACCTTAGACATAGTTTAATTTAAAGATTATCAGTAAAATGCACTCTTGGCAGCTACACAAGAGTGCCAAATGATACTTATTACTATATAGCGGAATTGCTCAGTTCCGCCAAGGGCAAAACGACTGCTTTCCTAAAAAGGTTTGAATTACACAGAAAAATACAGCCCGCGCTATTGTAAACTCCTGTTGCTCAACTTAATATCAATCAAAGGAATTCCCCAGCCTCCGCGAGCATTCCACATTTCGCCCCTCTGAGTAAAATCCTGGAACAGCCTCAGCACCGCAACCGGATTTCTACCCCGATTATCTGCTTCCGGCGACAGCGGAAAATCCTTTCCCAGCAAAGATGTACCGCTTTCTCGCTTGCCGGTACCAATACCGATGGCGATTTATCTTCTCGGATTTTGCACGATCGGCTCGCGGTAAGTCAACTGTCAACTACTTCAAATCGAGCGACTTTTGCCGTACCCGCAATGTTAGCAATTCAGCAGGCTGTGCCGGCGCGGGAACAGCAGGTGGCAAAAGCTGTTCGCCTGAAATCAAGGGCGCTGGCCGCGCGGGTTATGGGAGAGGAGGCGGATTTTGCAGCCGCGGGCTGGGAATCGGAAATTCGTGTCTGTTTTCTCCTCGGCTAGGCAATTGAGAGAGAGTTTCTGCCGCCTCACTTTGGGTCAATGGATCGAACTCTGGGATGCTATTTTCTTGCTCTTTAGTGTCTCTATCTAATTCTGAACCCGAGTATAAATCACGAAGCCGATCGCGATCGTCTGCTGTTTCTTGATTTAGTTTGAATTGAGACGGTAAATTATCTTGCAAAATTGGCGCTTGCACCCCTGAATCGGTAACAACCATCGACTCGCCAACACTTAGAGCTGATAGCAGTGCGGGGCAAATAGCTGCAATTGAAAAACCAAGTGCTAATGCCTTGAAAAACTTGATTTTACAAAAGCCTCTAGAAAATTGCACGGGCATGACAGATTAGCCATATTTGATAGTTATTTACACTTACGAGCGGGCGAGGTCGAGGCAATTGCAAGGAATAAAATTACTCAATCACTTTTTAAAGAGTTAATTCCTTAAGTCAATATAAAGATAGTTGACAGCAGTCTTGTTTTGTGTACTTAACAATTACTGAAAAAAACTCTGAACTCCCAAGCTAGCCCTCTTGCCAGGAATAAAATTACTCTATCACTTTTTAAAGAGTTAATTCCTTAAGTCAATATAAAGATAGTTGACACAAGTCATGTTTTGTGGATTAAAACTTACAAAAAAAACTCCGACCTCCCAAGCTAGCCCTGTAGGTCGGCGGAGCATTCTATCAAACCTGCGATCTGATAAATAGGTAAATTTTGATAGAGATTACTACATTTTATTGAGCTGCGATCGCAATTCTTCCAACTCAGCGTCAATCACCGGACTCGACTCCGAGCTACTAGCTGCTGCTGTTTTACCCGCTGCCGGCAATTGACCTTGAGACACAGAACCCCCGGTCAGTTGAGCTTTCATCTGAGCCAACTCGTCGTCAACATCCCCGCCGCTTTCGAGCAAGCGGAACTGTTCCTCTAAATTGCTGCTGCCGGCGGCCAATTCTGCGGAAGCTCCCGCGCGAGCTTCAATCTGCAAAACTTTTTCTTCCATGCGATCGAAAGCTGCCATTGAACTGCCAGTGTTCAAGGTGCCAATGGTATTGTTGAGCTGTTCCTGAGCCTTAGCAGCGGATATCCTCGCCTTGAGCATATCCTTCTTAGTCTTAGCTTCGGAAATTTTGCTCTCCAAACCGATCAAGTTGCGCTTGAGAGTTTCCACCTGAGCCGATTGCTGATCCAGACTGGCTTTCAGCGTAGCCGCCGTTTCAGCGTGAGACTTTTTGCGAACCAGCGCTTCCCTGGCCAAAGTCTCGTCTCCTTTTTGCAGGGCTAGCTGAGCGCGCTGCTGCCACTGGTTAGACTGAGATTCAGCTTGATTGTACTGAGTCTGGGTGCGCTTTTGAGTGGCGATCGCGCTGGCAACTGCCTGACGCAACTGCACCAAGTCTTCCTGCATATCCGTAACGGACTGTTCTAAAATCTTTTCCGGGTCTTCAGCTTTGTTGACCAGATCGTTAAGATTGGCTTTGACGACTCGGCTAATGCGGTCAAATAATCCCATAATGCTATTTTTCCTGGGTGAGGTGTACGAAGTAGGCGGAAAGCAGGCTTGATAGCCCTAGCCCGCTGTTGTGAAATTCACTCTTGTCAGATTTTTAGTGAGATTTAGTTTTTGGCAATTTTTGCAGACAGATAAATCCAGTTTAAAGCGATCGAGTAAAGTGATGCAGGCAAGCTTATTCATGCACCTATCTATATGAGTTTAACTTCGATCCGGGAATTCCCCAACAGGCTTCGAGCCATCTCTAGCTAGGCTGTTGAAAAGTTTTTGCTCGTCCCGACTCTTGTTCTGCTGCTTGGGGTTCAGGATGCGGGCGGCTCGCTCGACGGCAATTTGGGTGTATTGTTGCCCGGAAGCATTTGTGCTTTCATCGCCGCCAACTCGGTATCCACATCGTCGGCAGCTTCGAGAGAGAGAAACTTCTTTTCTAAATCATTAGTTCCAAGTTCTGCGATTGCTTCGGAACGAGCTTCTAGCTGCATGACTTTCTCTTCCATCCGTTCAAAGGCGCTCAAAGTGCTGCCGGTACTGAGATTGCCCATCATTTCTTGCAGCCTTTCCGACGATGCGGCCGATCGAGCTCGGGCAATGTACATATCTTTTTTAGATTTTGCCTCGGAAATTTTACTTTCGAGCGCCCGCATATTTTCTTTTAGTTTAGTCACAACAGCGTTCTGTTGTGCGAGACTGGCTTTCATCGCCGTTGCCGTTTCTTGATAAGACTTCTTGCGCGTCAGAGCTTCCCGCGCCAAATTTTCCTCGCCTTTTTGCAAAGCTAGCTGCGCCCGCTGATGCCATTCTGCTGCTGTAGACTCAGCTTGGGAGCACTGGCGTTCAGTGCGTTTTTGAGCTGCAATCGCTCCTGCCACAGCTTGTCTGAGCTGCACCAAATCTTCCTGCATATCCATTACAGCCTGTTCCAGAATTTTTTCTGGGTCTTCTGCTGCCCCGACCAAACTGTTAATATTGGCTCGAATCACTCGCCATAGGCGATCGAATAATCCCATTTTGCCAGTCTCCCGATTTTCAACTTGAGAATTAAGACAGAGAAATCAGAATTAAAAACTAAAAATGAAAACTCCTCAATCGTCTTTTTAATTTTTAAATTTTAATTTCCTTTTAGTTAGGTCATCATGATTATTTTTAGGATGGGTATGGCGCGAGCATTACCATCAAAACTGAGCAAATGTTGGGTGAAGCGAAACCGAGGGTTCGTGCCTCGGCCCAACCTACTCCCCGATCGTTAGTTTAATTGTCTTTGCCTAATTTAGGGTTGATAGTATTGTGGCTTCACCCCTTTTTCTTGGAGTTCTTTTACCAAACGTTCTGCTGAGGCAGCATCGTTCAAAGCCCCCATTTGGATCTTGACACCTTTTGAGAAGTTCCGCACGTAGGCATCGGGAACTGCTTTTCTGGCTTGCTGCAGCGATTTTTCGTCGGTGTAATCGGTGACAACGTAATAGAAACCGTCGGCCGCCCGTGCAGGCCTTCCCAGCGGGGATGCGGCTGGGGATGCAGCCGCTGGGGATGCTGTCGCCGGGGATGCGGCGGCAGGCTGGGCTGGGGAGGCTGTTGGAGGCAGTGTCGGCAGTGTCGGCACAGGCTGCGCGGCGCTGGGGCTGGGAGTGGGAAGCAAAGCCGTGCTCAGATTGTTGAGTCCTTGTTCCCTGCCTCTGGCCGGGTTGCCGTCTTCTGTAGGAATCGGCACAGCCGCGCCCGGGCCCGGAGGCGCTGGCGGGGTTGGTGGGATTGATGCTTTTGGTGATGGGGAAGGAATCGGGCTGACTGTCGGCTGGACATTGCTGAGAGTGCTCAAATCTAGCTCGACAAATTCCTTGGATACCAGATTTGGAGCTTTCGGCAGTTCCTTGCTGCCGGTATCTGAGATGGCAGTAGAGGCGGGACTGTCGGGAGAGGGTGAGGTGCGATCGAGCAAACGGTTCAGGCCGGCCATCTTCACTAGATTTGACGGGTACCTGACTGCGTAGCCCAAAGCTGTGCACGACAGCAAAAACAGCAGCATCGAACTCAGTCCCAAGGGGGTTAACAAACTGGCGGCCAAACTGCGTTCTACTGCAGGCTCGGCTTTTGAATCGTCCAAACTTTCGATCAGTTTTTCGCTTGATTCGAGATAATTGTTGGGTGCAAAGGCACTGCTAGATAATTTTGTGCCGCCCCTAGTAGTTGCTAGCGGGGCATCGCCCTGAGTGCCAGCAAGGGATAGGGGCAGCGATAGTGGCTGCTGGGTTTCCTCCGCCGTCTCCGGCGCCAAATTTTGGGCTAGCTGTTGCTCGGTTGTGGCTGTTTGCTTGCCGGTACGCACTGAGGGCGACACCCACTGTTCGGCGCGCCGCCTGTGCCTTCTGTATGTTGTCAGTTCTGCTTCTAGGTTTACATCTAGACTCCCCAGGACTGCTTGCAAAGCAGGCTTGATTGGGGTTGAAGAGGATTGATGATTTGGGGATTCAACTGAAGAACGCTTACTCATTAGCAAAACTCCTACCGCCTCTGAATTAATTTTAATGTGTTGATTTTAGGGATAAACAAGAAGCTTGAAAACTTGCCTATTTTATGATTAGCTACTTTTGGCGTCAATGCAACAGGGGCCCGATCGCCTGCTGTTATCTTTTCATTTTCATTTTAAGAATTAATTGTTGCTGTGTCCCGGAGGCAGCTTACCTAAACTCTCAGCCAATTTTGGTATTCTCAGCTACCGGTTATTTGTAACCTCTCATACTGGTGGGGCATTTGTACTTTTTCTTGATCCCTAACGGCTTTATAAACTTTTAACCTTTGTTTTTACCTATACAATGAGCAAGCACCGAGCTAATTGTTTCTATATATAACGAGATTATAAATAAATTATAAAATTTAATTATGCTCCGGGGATCGCTACAACCCAGACAGCATAAAGGCTGCGATGCTCTAAAACCTGCTAGCTCTACCAAGGAGAATTAGAGATGAAAATGATTTCCCTAAGAACTTTTATGCAAACCTCATTAACTGTACCTTTAACCTCAGCTTGCGGTCACTGCCGTCACTATACCCCTGAGGGCAGGCGGGGGGGTGTTTGCGCTTTACTGGGCGGACCGGTTCAAAGTCACTGGAAATCTTGTGCTTTAGCGGTTTCGCCTTTTAGGTCTTCTTGGGAAAACATAGAAGAAGTTGGGATCTGGCAAGAATCGACTCTGACGCTGCAGGATGCCGCGGTCACTCTTTGCGAGCGCAATGCCTGCCAGCTTACAGGCACAACGTTAACCGAAAAATCGGCAGCAGCAGTCTCGGTCTAGTTAGTCGGCTGCCCTGCTCATACCATTTTCGATTTGCGATTTGCGATTGGTAAATCACCGATCGTTATCATGGTTTGGATCTGGCAAAGCAGTTTCATTCTTTTTGAGAACTGGTATCAACATTGACACTTTTGGACGATCGGGTGCATTTAGCTTGACTAACTCAGAAAAATCAGCAGGACCTAACTTTCAGATGAGCGAACAAAAAAACTGATTTCTCCATCCAGCTATGGCAGCCAAGGATATTGACTAAAATCAGGTTGCCGTTTTTCTAAAAAGGCTTGTTTGCCTTCTGCGCCCTCCTGGGTCATATAGTACAGCAAAGTGGCATTTCCCGCCAGTTCTTGCAAACCGGCTTGACCGTCGCAGTCGGCATTAAAAGCGGATTTCAAGCAGCGAATCGCGATCGGACTTTTTTCGAGAATTTCCGCCGCCCACTCAATCCCTTCTAGTTCGAGTTGTTCGACGGGCACGACGCAGTTGACTAAACCCATTTCTAGGGCTTGCTGCGCGCTGTACTGGCGGCACAAAAACCAAATTTCTCGGGCTTTTTTCTGGCCGACTACTCTGGCGAGATAGCTAGCTCCAAAACCACCGTCGAAACTGCCGACTTTGGGGCCGGTCTGTCCGAAAATAGCATTGTCAGCAGCGATCGTCAAGTCGCAAATTAAGTGCAGAACGTGACCGCCTCCAATTGCGTAGCCTGCAACTAAAGCAATTACAACTTTCGGCATAGATCGAATCAACTTCTGCAAGTCGAGTACGTTCAACCGGGGTATGCCACCTTCGTCTACATATCCCGCCGTACCCCGCACGCTTTGGTCGCCGCCGGCGCAAAAGGCGTATTTGCCGTCTGTATGAGGCCCCGCACCGGTGAAAAGGACTACGCCGATTTTTGTGTCTTCGCGGGCATCAGTAAAGGCATCGCACAGTTCCTGCACGGTTTTGGGACGGAAAGCGTTCCGTTTGTGAGGTCGATTGATGGTAATTTTGGCGGTGCCGCCGCTTTTGTGATAGAGAATGTCTTCGTAGGTTTTGGCGGTTTGCCATTCAATTTGCATAATCGAATCAATTTGAGATTTGAGATTGAGCTGAGTCAATCAAGGCAGCGACAAGTCGCTTTTAGATTTTAGAGGCTTTCGGTTCAATGGAATACATGGGTCGATCGACTGTTGCCAAAAAAAATAAAGCGGGACTTAGGCCGAAACCGGGTTTTCGATCGACATACGCCGTGCAGCGCTATTGGTAGGGGTTAAACAACCCGGTTTTTGAGGGTAAGAGCGCCCAATTCCCATCTCAAATGGACACAGGGTCAAATCCTCGCAATCCTCTGACTACTTTTACTGCCCCAAAATTTATATGCGCTGGATTATTTGCGGAGTAAAATACTCAGCAAGTGTTTTGCTGCTTTGCCAAATACCGGTTCGCGGGACTCGAATTCGCTGGGATCGAGTAAAGCTTGAACTTCGGCAAAAGCTTCTGAGTCGAGGGTTCCTTCTTTCGTAAATAAAGTGTCTAGGACTGCAATGTGTCTGGAGTCGAGGCCGAGCCGATTTGCGATCGACTGTAAGTACATTTGCTCCCGCAGGTCGATGTGTCCGTCTGCCGCTGACATTTCGTAGCCAGAACCGATGAGCAACAGTTTTTCAGATTCTGAGAACCAAGCTGTCAGGGTTAGCAATTCCGTGGGGTTGAAGTAAACCTGCTGTTTGGATACTCCTTTGACAATGCGCTGAATGAGTTCTACCCGATCGCTGTCGCCGCTGGCAAAGGCTTTGAGAGTCTTTTGCAGCCGTTCTTCTTCTTCAACTGCGATCGTCCTGTCTATAATCATCACTCCGCGCAGGATGGAAATCAGAGCAGTCAGAAACACTACCAAAGGAGTGATATCTTGTTCGCGCAGCTTTTGCCGGCTAATGCGGCACAACAGCTCGACAATTTCAGTGGTAATCGTACTGGTGTCCATAATTAAAGACTCTCGATTAAGCTGTAATGTAACTTTATTTATCGATCTTAAGTTTTTCTGTTACTTAGGTATGACGTGAATTGTAAAGCTGAGCCGTTGTCTGTTGGCGAGACTACTTATTTTATTCACAAACGCTGGATGGCTAGGGCTGTGGAATTGGCGCAAGCAGCCGGTGATGCTGGTGAAGTACCTGTGGGTGCTGCAATTGTTGACGGTACTGGCAAATTGATTGCCGAAGCGCAAAATCGGCGAGAGCGAGATTGCGATCCGACTGCTCACGCTGAAATCTTGGCTTTGCGGGCTGCTGGCAAAGTTTTGCAAGACTGGCATCTTAACCAATGCACGCTCTACGTGACGCTGGAACCTTGCCCGATGTGCGCTGGCGCGATCGTCCAAGCTCGGATCGGTCTGCTGGTATACGGAGCAGATGACCCGAAAACTGGCACGATTCGGACTGCGGCTAATATTCCAGATAGCGCCCATTCGTGTCACCGCTTAGAGGTGCTCGGCGGTATTATGGAGTCTGTTTGCCGCGAGCAGTTGCTTTCTTGGTTTGAAGGGCGCCGGAAAAGTTAAGAGGTAAAATTTTTTACTTTCTTCGGGACGAGGTTTAATCGAAATTGACCCTTTAGCTGAAATAATAGATCCGTAATTGCCCGATCGAGCTTTCCAGGCGGCCGACTGCTCTGTATTAGTGCTGTGCGGTTGGCTGAGGTTTTGCCTGTTAGAGATTATCTCTTGTGGGCGCGATCGCTCTTTACAAGGCCAATAGCAAAAGTGTCCCGACCCAAAAACTAAAGATTTGTCCACTCACTTACTTTAGACTTTAGATATCGAGAGAGCAGCTTAATTGCTATGCCCCACACCGCCACGATCGCCGTTGAGTCGAGTAAATCATCTCTAATGAAGCCAATGCCTGCCAAGGTAGTATCTAATACCTCTCGCGTTTCTCCTTGGTTAACCTCCTTGCTCTATCCGCTAGGTCACTATGTTGTCCTACCGTTTCATTTTGGCAAGATTGAGATCACCGGACAGGAGCACTTGCCGAAAGAAGGGCCTGTCATCTTAGCCCCTACACACCGTTCCCGGTGGGATGCCCTGATGATGCCCTATTCAACGGGACAGATGGTGACTGGACGCGATTTGCGGTTTATGGTAACTGCTGATGAAGTGAAAGGACTGCAAGGTTGGTTCATCAGAAATTTAGGCGGGTTTGCTGTGGATATCAAGCATCCAGCAATTAGCAGTCTCCGTTACGGCGTGGAACTTCTCCTCGACAAGCAGATGTTGGTGATTTTTCCCGAAGGCGGCATTTTTCAGGATGGCGAAGTTCACCCGATTAAGCCTGGATTGGCTCGTTTGGCAATGCAAGCAGAGTTGAGCAAACCGGGTTTGGGAGTAAAAATTTTACCGATGAGTATCCGCTATCGCCCGCGCATTCCTCGATGGGGCTCTCAGGTAAAAATTGCGATCGGTGCTGCGATTTCCGTGGCGGATTATGCTAATGGTGGCGGTGGTAAAAAAGAAGCACGATTGTTGAGTGCCCAGCTCGAAAAGGCTCTTAAAAAGCTTGATGAAAGTTGAGAAGAAGGAAGTTCGGCAGCGGATTCGCTCCACGGATGTAACGGATGTAAAGGATAGAAGGAAGAAGGAAGTTCGGCAACTGATTATGTAACGGATGTAAAGGATAGAAGGAAGAAGGAAGAAGGAATTATGATATAATTTTTTCCGGTGCTGTGGAGAGATGCAGCACTTATTTGGCTGCTTTGTTATGTCTGTATTAAGTGTGAGCATTAATGGATTGTGCTTTGAACTTTAAGCCGGGTCAAATTGTCAGTTTAGAATGTGGAGATGCGTGCCTGCATTCAGAGGTGATCCAAGTAGTTGAGGCACGTCAAGTTTGTTGGGTACGCCCTTTGATGTTGGTTGTATCGGTGTCGGGGAAGGATTTATCGGCAGAATACACTTTATCCGATTTGCGGGATGGTGCTGATTTGCTTTGGCCGGGGAGCTTGTTTCGGGCGGCTTTAGATACTGAGGTAATTTCGCTGTTGACCCAGTTGCACTCTCTGGACTCCGAGACAAAGGATGGTGCGATGGCATCTCGGCAACTTAGAGATTTTGTCGATCGAGTTTGGGAAGCTTTTCCCAGTGCTTTTCATTAAGCAGATATCGGGTGTTTTGTCTATTAGTCCGCCAGGGGTTGCAAACCCCTGTCTAATAGCTAAACTCCTCTTACATAAGACTCATACCCTCTTGATTCTTCAGTCCGCTTGGAGTGGACTTCGTTTGTCTAGAAGCGATTTCAATCGCCAATTTTTTTTCACTTTTCGCGGACTGTTATACTAAAATACCGCGTGTGAAAGCTCTTCCGGGTTGAGATTGTTGTGAATAACTTTACCGTCCCGGAACCAGACAACGCGGCGAGTTTGGCGCGCTACTTCGGGTTCGTGCGTTACCATAACAACAGTCATGCCGCTTTCGTTGAATTCTGTAAAAATATCCATTACTTCTTGAGTAGTTTTTGTATCCAATGCACCTGTAGGTTCATCAGCCAGCAACACCACGGGACGGTTGACAATAGCCCTGGCGATGGCTACCCGCTGCTGCTGTCCTCCTGAGAGTTGATTCGGTCTGTTTTGCAGCCGACTTTCCAGACCTACTTTTGTTAAAGCCTCTACTGCCCGTTCGCGCCTTTCTGATGTGGGAATGCCGGCATAAACCATCGGTAACATGACATTTTCTAAGGCTGTCAATTGAGGCAACAGGTGAAATTGTTGGAAGACAAAACCTAATTTTAAATTGCGAATTCCGGCTAATTCTCCTTCGGGCATTTGGGCGACATCTACGCCGTCTAAGTAGTAACTGCCGCTCGTAGGTCGATCGAGACAGCCGATAATATTCATAGCTGTGGATTTGCCGGAACCCGACGCGCCCATAATGGAGCAATATTCTCCTTGTCTTACGGTCAAGCTGACGCCGTTTAAGGCGCGAACTTCCAGGTCGTCCACCCCGTAAACTTTTGTTACATCTTCCAGACCGACAATGACGGGTTTTGAGAGGACTTGCGGGTCGAGGTCTTGGTATGTATCGGTTTGTAGTTCAGGCATTTTTTTTTGTGCGATCGACACAACTAACTACTAAGCTAACACTTCCCATCAGTTTTCGTGGCAGGAGTGACTGCTGTTTCGACGCTAATGAACAGAATCTCTATCTTCAAGTCACAGTCAATACTTTGACCCGACGTGGAGGTACAGTCGGAATCAAAAAAAAATCTACCAACTCAAGTAGAGGCGATCGCATGGACTATTCAAAGATAACGATCTCTAAGTCTAACAACAAGCCAGTGATTAGTCGATCTGCTTTTATTTTGGTACAATAGTTCAGACTGTTTTTTGACCGAGCGTCTGAAACCCTCGATTTTCCGTTGGTAGCTCGATTGCCGAATCGCCTTGAACCGTTATTCTACGTTAGCCAATAAAATATTGTCCGAACTATTGTTGGTAATCACCTGTTAAAAGAATCAGATTTAACGATCGCCCGCAACCAATTTTCATGGGTTTGAGGGTCTTCTTCACCACCTTGACAGGGCTTGCTTGAAATAGCAACCCCAATAGGCTAAACTTGTGCCGATCGCCAAACTAACTACAAAGCAATGACTACTTCTGCCGATACAAACCAGACCGAAATTTCCAATACAGTCTCATCGAGTCCACAAACGTTATCTTTCCTGAAACTTGTTGAGTATGTATCCATAGCCGCTTTTGTGGGTGCCTGCATCCTGACCAGAGTTTTTCTAGACAATCAACTTATCTTTATTTTGGGATCTGTTTTTCTGTCTAGTTTTATTTTTCTGTTCCTGACCAACAGACAATTGGCTCAAAAGTCTAGGAATAGCGCTAATCAGTTAGAGATCCGAAGAAAAGCTGAACTATATAATTATCTCTTAAACCCGGATAACGTTTCGGATAACAATCCGATCACCCCGGTGAGAGAAAAGGCTTTACGATATTCCCAGGAGTTGATTGACGATTATAAAAAAACTCGAGAGACTTCGAGAAATATTTACTATACTTTCCAATTGGCAACCGTTGTTTTATCGGGAGTCACACCAATTTTAGTGTTGGTAGACAAATTGGAACCAGGTCAATCTTTGCTCAAGTGGCTGCCCGTAATTTGTCCCGCTGTCGCCTCCATAGTAGCCAGTATAGTTACCTCCTTTCCTTTTCAGGAGAATTGGATTGCAGCTAACACGACTGTGGAATTGTTAGAAGCGGAACAGGAGAAATTTGTATTAGGAGTGACTCCGGCTTATCGCTGCTACGATGTAGGCGACGAAGCCCAACACCAACAAATGACAAAAATGGCAATAGAAAACTTTATCAATCAGGTGAATGAGATTCATCTCAAGCAAATCCAAAAACCAGATGATAAAGCATCAAAGGAGCAGAATACAGAGCCAGCTCAATCTACCGAGTCACAACCGGAGCAGAGTTAACGAAGCTGACAATACCAGTAAGCAGGTAGGGTGGAGTAACGCTACCTGCTCTGATACTGTTAAACTTTCGATCGCACATAACATTCCGGGGCTATCGGACAGCCAAAGACCGACTCGTCCCCCCGTTGTTTTACCCTTCAAATAGCTGTGTATGTAGCGCTCAAAAGGACTCAAAGGCAAAATTTTTGAGCTATGATTAAGAAAAGTTAAGCGTAAACTTGGTAAGTTAGAGATTATTGGTAACACAATTATGACATACGATTACGACTTGTTTGTGATAGGTGCAGGTTCCGGCGGATTGGCGAGTTCCAAGCGAGCAGCATCCTACGGAGCAAAAGTGGCGATCGCCGAAAATGATTTAGTAGGCGGAACCTGCGTAATTCGCGGCTGTGTTCCAAAAAAACTGATGGTTTACGCCTCAACATTTTCGCACCTTTATGAAGATGCGATCGGCTACGGTTGGAGTCCAGTAGAAAGCAGCTTCGACTGGGAAAAACTCGTCACCACCGTAGACACAGAAGTGCGCCGACTCAGCAAACTGCACATCAGCCTTCTGGAAAAAGCTGGAGTAGAATTAATTTCAGGATACGCTAAATTTATCGACCCCCACACTGTCGAAGTTGGTGACAGAAAAATCACCGCCGCCAAAATTTTAATCGCTGTCGGCTCAGAAGCCCATCGCATCGACATTCCCGGTATCGAACACGCGATTACCTCCCGCGAAATCTTCTTGCTAAAAGAGCAGCCAAAACGGTTGGCAATTTGGGGTGGCGGCTACATCGGCGTCGAATTTGCCTGCATCATGAACGGGTTGGGAAGCCAAGTAACTCAAATCATCCGGCGCGATCGAATTCTGAACTACTTCGACGAAGAAATTCGCACCAACGTGCAAGAAGGAATGATTAAGCACGGAGTTGAATTTTTGACAGAAAGCTCGATAGAACAAATTGAGAAAACCCCAGAAGGTTTAAAATTAACGCTGTCGGGAAAATCAGAAGGAACGCTAATAGTAGACGCGCTTTTGTCCGCTACCGGGCGCTTGCCCAACTTGGAAAAATTGGGTTTAGAAAATGCGGGAGTAGAAACCGATAAAGGTGCGATCGCAGTTACCAAAGACAGCCGCACCAGCCAGCCGCACATTTTTGCAGTCGGAGATTGCACGAACCGGATCAATTTAACCCCAGTTGCGATCGCTGAAGGACGCGCTTTTGCCGATACAGAATTTGGGAACAATCCGAGAGCGATCAGTCACGAAAATGTTGCATCAGCAGTATTTTCGCAGCCGGAAGCAGCTACAGTTGGCTTAACAGAAGAGGAAGCTAAAGCTAAGTTTCCCGAATCAATTAAGTGCTATACAGCTAAGTTTAGACCGATGTTTCATTCTTTGACAGGTGCAGATGAAAAGACTTTTGTCAAGTTAGTTGTTGAAACTAATACTGACAGAGTTTTGGGCGTGCACATGGTGGGGAAAGACGCGGGCGAGATTATTCAAGGAATGGCGATCGCTGTTAATATGGGAGCTACGAAGAAAGACTTCGACGCGACTATTGGCATTCACCCATCGACTGCTGAAGAGTTTGTTACTTTGCGGTAAACAGGGCGAAGCAGCCAGGGGTTTAAGTCCCTGGCTAATAGCTTGCATTCGGTTAAAACCGACTCAAAAAAACTATTTTGAATAACAGGCAGGATGCCTGTTCCACACAAAAATTAAATTTTCTGGTTGTGGGGTGGGCGTCCCGCCCGCCCAAAAACACAATTTAGATACAACACAACTTATTAATGAGTGAATCAACCAAACAAAACAAAATTTTAGCATTCTATCTCGGTCAGCAGCCGGATTCGCAAGGTCGGGCGATCGAGGATATTTGGTTGTGGGATTACCAGAAGCTGGAATCGGTGCACAATTACATTCAATGGCTGTTTCCCCTGAGAGAAAAGAGTCGCTTTAATTCCAGTGCTCCTACTTTAAATGATGAGGTAATTCAAGCTTTTAGAACAAGTGAAGAGTTGAGAAGTCGTTTAGTCAAATCTCTAAAAGTCATGCTGGCATTTTACGGGCTGGAATGCTGCGAAGGCGAAAACGCAGAAATAGTAATTGCCAAATCGGCAGAATATTTGTCAAGAAAAAGAGAGTGGATTGAACAATTTAATCACAACTACCTGCGGCTGACTAGGATTCTCACAAGTTTGACAGAGTTGGGATTGAAAAATTACGCTTTAGCTCTTTTCAAATGTTTAGATGAGATATATAAGGAAGACAAAAAAAGTATCGCTTTAGAAACTTATACTTATTGGAAAAATGCTGTAAATAGTTAGAACTGATATTGGGGACTGGTCGCTATACTCAACCCTACGGCCCACAAAAAAATTAAGTTTTTGTCGAACCGGCCGGGAAGCCTGCTATGGGCGGGCTAGGATCGACGGCCAACAAGAAAATTAAGTTTTTGTCGAACCGGCCGGAGTGCCTATTGCTGACATTCGTGCAGTTTTCCACCCCAAGCGGATTCATGCTCAAAATAAAATTTTAAATGATTTGAACCTTTTTTGCGATCGCCCTGTCTAAACACTTCAGATAACGAACTGCTGGGGGAGACTTCACAGGTGTTAGCTGTGTCAGCCAATGTTTTAACCGATGACTGTTCCGACTCGGACTTAGTTGCTGAGTGTCTCAAGGGCGATCGCACTTGCTTTCGCTACCTTTACCAACGCTACCAACACAAAGTCAGGTCAACCCTTTATCAACTCTGCGGCCCGTCGCTTCTTGACGATTTAGCGCAAGAAGTATTCCTGCGAGTCTGGAAAGGATTGCCCAAACTCAAGCACCAGGAAAACTTTTCTACTTGGCTTTATCGAATCACTTGGAATGTGGCTTCCGACCAAAGACAAGCATTTGCTAAACAGCATTCTTTTGACTCCCAGCTCAAAAATCAAGAAGTAATGGATGGGGTTATTCTCAAAGATAACACATCGGACTTGATGAAGTTGCACTATCAAGATTTAGTGCAGCGGGGACTGGAGCAATTGAGCTTTGAACACCGCAGCATATTAGTGCTGCACGACTTAGAAGACATCCCGCAAAAAGAAGTAGCCCAAATTTTGGGACTGCCTGCGGGTACTGTCAAATCTCGCGTGTTTTATGCCCGAAATTCTCTGCGGCAATTTTTGCAAAAAGAAGGTGTCAGCGAGCTATGAATAACCAAAGCAGCGACCAAGAGTTAGTTAATTTCTTGAAGCAACATCGCCCAAATATTCCTGAAGCTGCACCAGATTTACAGCTAAAAATTCTAGCAGCAATCGAAAGTAGTCAGGCGAGTGTTTTCCCTGAAGCCAACCGCAAAAAAACGCGATTAAGTGCCTCATCCAAGTCTGATAACTTAAAAATATCCTCTGTTTCTAAGTGGGCTTTATCGTCTGCGATTGCTGCTAGCATGCTAGTTTTTTGGTCTGGCTACCGTCCGTTTCATACTGCACAATTGCCAGATAAGGAAACAGCTCAGTTAGAAGCATTTTTAGTTACTAACTGGGAGGGTGTGCTTCATGATTCTCCCCAAGAAAGTATGACCGATCGCTCGCAAACAGACTGGTTGACTGTCAGCCCTGGTACTGACAGTCAACCGCCAACAAATAAGTAATATCAAAGAGGTAATTTTCATGTCAATTCGTCGCATTTCTGCCCTAGCCGTTTTAATGCTGACTCTCGGCAGCACAGCCGCAGCAATAGCAGTTCCTAATCCCTTAGAACCGGAAACAATTGCCCAAAATCAGCGTCCCAATCGACCGGCTGGCAAGGAAGGTGGGATGTTTGAGCAACTAAATTTAAGTGCCGACCAAAAGCAGCAAATGCAGGCAGTTCGCGATCGGTACAAAGACCAAGTTTCCCAGCGGATGCAAGCAGTCCGCCAAGCCAGACAAGAATTGGAAACGATGATGTCCGGCACTGCAAATGCCAGCGAAATACGGGAAAAACACCGTCAAATAATCGGTCTGAGGCAGCAGTTGGAAGAGGTGCAATTTGAAAGTACACTCGCAATGCGAGAAGTTCTCACTGCCGAACAGCGCAGCCAATTAGCTCAACTGATGCAGCAGCGCCGACAAACTGCTAGAAATAGGATGCAAAACGGTCAAAAACCGCAGTAATTGACGAGTAATTTTGAATGAATCGCAGGGTGTGCAACACGCACTCTGCGATTTACTGCAAGCAGGTAGACATCAATAAACGCCTGCATCGAAAAACCTAACTTTTCTCAAATCTATGCGATAGCTTTGTCTCTTGGGAAAAGCAGTCTAACAACGCAGCAATTTAAATACGTGGCAGTGCT
This sequence comes from Microcoleus sp. F8-C3, assembly GCA_036704825.1. GTDB lineage: Bacteria > Cyanobacteriota > Cyanobacteriia > Cyanobacteriales > Microcoleaceae > Microcoleus. Next base: position 20,218 of record JAUBSN010000035.1, read on the forward strand.
TGATTTATTCGGACAATCAGTATATAAGTTCATCTACTTAATTTGTATTTTTTATTTAATAAATCATATTAAGTTAAAATAATTAGTTGGGAAGTCTCATAAAATTTTCTGGATGAATCTAAAGAACGACTCAAGTTACATTTATTTACACGGATTTGCTTCAAGTCCCTATTCAGCTAAGGCTAAATATTTCCGAGATCGCTTTTCTTACCTAGGAATTGACCTAAAAACTCCCGATCTCAATCAAAACGATTTTTCGGGTCTCACTCTCACCCGCCAACTAAACCAAATAGAAACAGGATTTTTGCAAACTCAATCCTCCCAATCTCCCACAGACAATTTAAAAAATCTAGGGGGAGTCACCATAATAGGGTCGAGTTTTGGGGGACTGACAGCGGCTTGGTTGGCCCAGCGACAATTGTCAGTAAAGCAAATAGTTTTGTTAGCGCCAGCTTTTGAATTTATCTCCCACTGGCTGCCGCTGTTGGGACAGCAACAGTTAGAAAAGTGGCAGTCTGAGAAATATTTGCAGGTTTACCACTACGGCGAACAGCGTTATCTGCCGCTGAATTATCAGTTTGTGGCAGATATGGCTCAATACCCCGAACAAAAATTAATGCGTTCAGTGCCTACGTTAATTCTTCACGGCAAGCATGATACAATAATACCGATTCAAGCTAGCAGAAATTTTGCCGCTAACCGTCCCTGGGTGCAATTAATCGAATTAGAAGACGATCATTCTTTGGGAAATGTCCTAGCGGAAATTTGGGAAGCGATTCAAAAGTTTTGCCAATTCAAACATTAAAATTTGACCAACTTGCAAGTCTCAAAAATCAAATGACTGAACAAGATCGATCGACTCGCACCCTAGCCGTTGATATTGGCGGAAGCGGCATCAAAGTTATGGTGTTGGACAATGAAGGCGAACCCCAAACGGAACGCAGCCGTTTAGAAACGCCTCAACCGCCGAAACCGGAACCCGTATTAGAGGCGATCGCCTCTTTAGCCAGCGGACAAGGCGAATTTGACCGAGTATCCGTCGGTTTTCCAGGTGTCGTGCGTCTAGGCGTCATCAAAACCGCAGTGAATTTAGATCCGTCTTGGATAGATTTTGACTTACAAACTACTCTCAAAGATCGCTTGGGAAAACCTGTGCGAGTGGCGAACGATGCCGATATTCAAGGATTGGGAGCAATTGCTGGGACGGGGGTAGAATTAGTAATTACCCTTGGCACAGGTTTCGGTTCTGCCTTATTTGTTGATGGTATCTTGGTGCCTAATTTGGAACTCGGGCATCACCCGTTTCGCAAAGGGGAAACTTACGAACAGCAATTAGGTCGCTTGGCATTAGATACAGTGGGTTCCAAAAGATGGAATCGCCGCCTGGAAAAAGCACTAGCCTCTCTACAAAATCTATTTAACTGCGATCGCATTTACATCGGCGGCGGTAATACTAAAAAGATTGCTGTTGAGTTACCGCCGCAGGTTAAAATAGTACCCAACGTGAGCGGTTTGTTGGGTGGCATTGCTTTGTGGCGCGATTGAATAAACTTTGTGGCAAAAATGCCCATTAATATCAAAGAAACCGGTTTTTTTGCTCGGATTAAAGGCAATAATCCAGTCTTTCCGTAAGAAGAAACCAGGTTTCTGAATCCACGACTGTTGATTTGGTTTTTGGCTTGTGCGTTAGCGGAACCCGCCCCTACGGGGGCTACGCCAACGAAGAGGATCGACATTTGAAAAATTATTCTCCCATCGGATCGCGGTAGCGTTTGGGTTCATCCTTGCGAAACAGATTCGCCAAACCGAGGATGCCCAACAAACCCAAAGCACCCCAATGATTGTTGTCGTTTTTGCTTTCTTGAAAAGGAGTTCTGTCTAGAACAACTCCATTAGAATCAGTATTGTTCTGGGCCGGAGCTGACTCCGTTTGAGCTGAGGCAGGCATAGCTGAAGGGAGAACAGCCAAACTCAAAGCTATCAAGGTAGCCGCAGTATTTTTAGATATATCGGAAGGCTTGACTTTCATACTCGGTCTCCAAATATCAGGAGTTACTTTATCAAAGTAATCAATTTGCAGCAGCCGACGCATCAATCGATCGACAGAAACTAAATCCCCCTCTCCTCTTGCTTTCGAGATAGAACAAGCTCTATGCTAAGTTCAGATGCTTGTAAGCAGATTATCTAAAATAAAAATTCGTAAATTATACCATGCTTCCCTTTATCCGAAAAGATTTAGCCGAACTTACCGCATACACTCCCCATCCGGGCGGCACATCAGGAGAACCAGCGCACTCGGAAAGTGCGATCGATCGCCTCGATACCAACGAATGCCCCTACGACTTACCAGAGGAATTAAAAAAAAAGCTAGCTTGGAGTTACCAGCAATTAATTGAGACAAATCGCTATCCCGACGGAGGCCACGCAGCACTCAAAGAGGCGATCGCCCAATACGTCAATGAATCAATCACAATCCCCGGGCTAGGGGGGGTTACACTTCCAAAAACCGCCATTACAGGCGACAATATTTCTGTTGGCAACGGTTCCGACGAACTAATTAGATCCATCTTAATAGCTACTTGTTTAGGCGGTACAGGCTCTATTTTGGTAGCGAATCCCACCTTTTCGATGTATGGAATAATCGCCCAAACCCTCGGCATTCCCGTTGCGAGTGTTCAGCGGAAAGAGGAGAATTTTGAAATCGATATCGAGGCGGCTAAAAGGGCGATCTACCAAAATCAAAATCCCCCCGTGCGCGCCGTCTTTGTCGTTCATCCCAATTCCCCCACAGCCAATGCTTTGACAGCAGATGAAATAGAATGGCTGGAAAGTTTGCCGTCAGAAATATTAGTAGTAATTGACGAAGCTTATTTTGAATTCAGCCAAAATACGTTAGCTGCAAATTTACAACAGCATCCGAATTGGATAATTTTGCGGACATTTTCCAAAGCTTTTCGATTGGCATCAATGAGAGTCGGATATGCGATCGCCCATCCCGAACTCACAGCAACCTTAGAAAAAATCCGCCTCCCATACAACCTTCCCAGTTTCTCGCAAACTGCAGCAGAGTTAGCTTTAGCGCAGCGGCAGTTATTGCTAGCAACTATTCCCGAAACTCTATCAGAAAGAGCGAAATTAATTGCAGCGCTAACTCAGCATCAAAAATTGCAAGTTTGGCCGAGTGCGGCTAACTTCGTTTACCTGCGGGTGAAAGCTGGTGAGGGCGAATCTGCCGAACAAGAACACAAACAAATCATGCAGCAGCTAAAAGATCGAGGGACTTTAATTAGGCATACTGGAGGAGGTTTGCGAATTACGGTGGGTAGCCCGGAGGAAAATCAGCGAACAGTCGATCGAATCGCAGCGATTTTTAATTGACAAAACCCCTGAAAAATGGTATGATTTCAAGCAAATTACCAGGCCATGTTTAATTATCAATCTGTCGCGCCGCCCGAATGGTTTGGGGAAATACGCCTACCAAAAGTGCCAAAGCTTCATCGGGAATTTGTGCCACCGTTTCCCAATCCAAATATTGTTCAAACTGAGTTAAAACCATTTGTGCGCGTTCCAAAGCTATCGGTTTTGCCGTTAACTGTTCCATTAACCGCACCCACTGCCGCCGAATTCCAAAAGCTTTCTGTATTTCTTCGGGAGATTGAGGGCAAACCAAACAAAAATCGCCGACGGGAATCGCCTGCTGAGAGTCAACATCAAAAGCGCCCCCAACGGCAGCCCCAGGCCCGGCAAACTCCGCGTGGAAACGTTTAATCAAAATTAGGCCGTTCCGGCGACGGCTATCTACCATCAACAGCTTACCGCTGTTGATTTCTGAGAGAATGTCAGAGGAGTGGGGGTGTTCTGTCAAATCTGTGCCAAGGTTTCGATGTCGCAAGTCCGGGCCAGCAGAAAGGCCGACGCCGACAATATAATTAGAGGTAAGATTAGAGCTGGATGAAGTCTCAATTTTTTTCTCCTCCCGCTGCCGATCGAGATTATTCATTTAAAGTTATAAATTAATACTGTCACAAGGTGGTAGTTTGAGCGCGATAGAATATCAAATCCAGGTAGAACAAGCAGTAGACACTCTGAAAGCGGATCTCCCGACGCTGTTTGAGAAAGACATCTCCTACGACATCTACACAAAAGATGTTTATTTTCAAGACCCTGTTAACAAATTTAAAGGAAAAATCAACTATCGCATTATCTTTTGGACTCTGCGATTTCACGGGCAGCTATTCTTTAGCGAGATTTACTTCGACCTGCACGACGCAGGTCAGACAGCCCCTGATACTATTGTTGCAAATTGGACTGTTCGCGGCACACTGCGGGTTCCCTGGAAAGCTCGGATTTTTTTTAACGGCTACTCTACTTATAAACTGGATAAAGACGGCTTAATTTACGAACATATCGACACCTGGGACAGAGATCCCGGAGAGATTTTAAAGCAGTTTTTCCGCAAGGGGGAGGAGGCGACCCAAGTATAAGCCAAAAAGGTCGATCGTGCGGGTCGATCGGGCGCGACAACCCAAATAACTTACAATGAGTAAAATAATCATCAGCCCTCCGATTCATTTTCTGCTATTTGTAAATTGCTAAAACGATCGCCTCCCCAGATTTATTTTCTGCTATTTGTACTCCCTAAAAACATCATGGCTGATATTGTCCAGACTGCCAACAATGCCGGCTCTTTCAAAACACTCGTGACTGTTATTGAAGCGGCTGGTTTGTTAGATTTATTGCAAAGTCCGGGCCCCTACACCGTCTTAGCACCAACTGACGAGGCATTTGCCAAAATTCCTGCGAACACTATTACCTCTTGGCGGGAAGACATACCCAAGATCGAGAAAATTCTGACTTATCACATTCTGTTTGGCGAGGTACTAACTGAGAATTTGCTGGAGTTAACTTCTCCTGAAACAGTGAAAGGTTCTGTGGTGGGAATTGATACTTCTGAGGGCATTAAAGTGAATGATGCTCAAGTTCTCACTTCAGATATTCTTGCCGACAATGGCGTCATTCATATCATTGATTCGGTGCTAATACCAGCAATGGTTGCAGCAGAATAAAACTTGTGTTTTCGCTGATAAATGTCGGGTACGCTAGGCGCACCTGATACCTATAATAAATTCTAATAAATTTACAATAAGCGGCACAAATCACCGATAAATGTCGGGGTACGCACCTTACACCGATAAATGTCGGGCGCGCACCTTACACCGATAAATGTCGGCCTGCGGGGAGCCGATTACCTACATTTTCAACTAATTATCCTAACCTAAAATCAAGCCCGATCGTGCCGGCAGCATCAATTCTAAATGTCGAGTTTCCCCGTCACCTTTCCAAACAAACTCGCCTTTTCCATACAGCAATTTATCATGAGGAGATTTCAAATTAGCTGCCTCAAAGCTAATATTAGCTTCTTCTGTCGCCACATTGACAGCAACAACTATTTCCTCATCCCCCAAAATTCTGGCAAAAACGTAAACCGTTCCCTCAGTAAACAGAATTTGGTACGATCCTGTACGGAGGGCAGCATATTTGTGGCGCAAAGCTATCAACTGCTTGTGATAATCTAAAACATCAAGTTCCCAGTGAGATTCTAAGGGAAAACCGCGGCGAGAATCGGGATCGAGAGCGCCGGGCAAACCTACTTCATCGCCGTAGTAAATGCTGGGAGCTCCGGGAAAAGTTAACAGCAGCAAAGTAGCTAGTTCGACGCTAGCTTTATCGCCTCCAGCAATTGACAACAACCTAGCTGTATCGTGACTGGCCAACAAATTAAGTTGAGTTAGCTGTATCTGCCACGGGTAAAGTTCCAAAACGTGTTTAATTTTTTCGCCGTACTGTTTAGCAAAAAGCGCCGGATAGGGATGGTAAGAACGGCCTTCTATTTGAGCTAAATCTACCCTGTCGCCCGCTGCAAAAGCAATTGTCGGCCCTGCAAAAAGATAATTCATTACCCCGTCAAATTGAGTACCGTCGAGCCATTCTCTCGCATCTTCCCAGACTTCGCCGACAATGTAAGCTTCGGGATTAATTGCTTTAACTCGATCGCGAAATTCCTGCCAAAATCCCGGGCTTTTAATTTCAAAAGGAACGTCCAGCCGCCAGCCGTCGATGCCGAATTTAATCCAATATTCGGCGATTTCCATGATGTATTCTCGCACTTCTGGATTGTCGTGATTGAATTCAGGAAGTGCTCGATTCCCGTCCCAACCGGCATAGTTAGCAGGAAAATTGCCGTCGTAGGCGGATAGCGGCCAGCCTTCTATTTTAAACCAATCCAGCCAAGGAGAATGGGGGCCGTTTTCGAGGATGTCGTGAAAGAAGAAAAAGCCGCGGCTGGCGTGGTTGAATACGCCGTCGAGGACGATTTTGATGTTGCGATCGTGAGCGGCGTCTAGAAGCTCTTTAAAAGCCGGATTGCCGCCCAACATGGGATCGACTTGATAGTAGTCGTGGGTATGGTAGCGGTGATTGCTGGCCGACTGAAATATGGGCGTGAAGTAAATTGCGTTAATGCCTAAGTCTTGCAAGTAGTCTAGCTGTTCCATCACGCCCCACAAGTCCCCGCCTTTGTAGCCTTGGAGGGTGGGGCTCTCGTGCCATTCTTCCCACATGAAGTTTTGCAGCAGGCGTTTGCGGGGCTGTTTGCTTTTGGCGAAGCGATCGGGGAATATTTGGTAGAATACGGCGTGTTTAACCCAGTCCGGTGTTTGAATTTGCATACACTTTTGCTCGCTTTTACGCTTTAGGCTACAGCAGCAGAGGTTTGTAGGGGATCTAGCTTTTGGTAGAGAATAGACATTTTATCCAATGCTGTCGATCGACAAAATTGTAAAATATTACACAAATTTGCAGTCAGTCTCAGATTGAAAACAGACTCTACCTAGAAATTTCTCGTCCCAGCGGGCGGCGCTTCTTGACTGCTGTGGAGTCCGACAAACTCACACAACAGGAACGCCACCAAAAAGAACGAGCTCAAACCCGAACCCAAAGGGCCATCTGTGCGCGACACGGCGCGATCGACCAGCCTTGAAAAATAACAACAGCGCCACGAGCCTGGATGGAGAAATTGCCAGCAGGGGGAATTAACCCAAGAAACTTGTAATTAAAAGCCCAAACCCCGAACCTTATTCTTTCCTTAAACTGCCTTTATTTATTGAAGGGTATTTTAACTCGCAACTCAAAACTTTTTTAAATATCCATTATGGATTGATGGGTATTTTAACTCACAACTCACAACTCCTAACTCCAGTCGCGGACGCACTCTAACTCTCATCAACCGGGTTTTTTAACTCTTATTCAGGGTGGGAAGAAGTATTTGGATTAAACAACCCGGTTTCTGCGTAAGCGACTCAACTCATCACTCAAAACTCAAAACTTCCTTGCTCCCCCCCCTTGTCAAGAAGCCCTCACCATCCGACACTGTACTTGGAGAGTTAATCGACCCTAGGGAGAAAGTTCCTTGAAAAAAGTCTTAGCCATCATCCTCGGTGGCGGTGTAGGCACCCGCCTTTACCCCCTAACCAAACTGCGAGCCAAACCCGCAGTTCCCCTCGCCGGCAAATATCGCCTCATCGATATTCCTGTCAGCAACTGCATCAACTCGGAAATAGTCAAAATTTACGTCCTCACGCAATTCAACTCGGCATCCCTCAACCGCCACATCGCTCGCACCTACAACTTTTCCGGCTTCACCGACGGATTTGCCGAGGTGCTCGCCGCCCAGCAAACTCAGGAAAACCCCAACTGGTTTCAAGGGACAGCGGACGCAGTTCGCCAATATCTTTGGCTGCTAGAAGAGTGGGACGTTGACGAATACTTGATTCTTTCGGGCGATCACTTATATCGCATGGACTACCAGAAGTTTGTGCACAGACACCGCGAAACCAACGCCGATATCACCCTCTCGGTTTTGCCTATGGACGAGAAGCGGGCCTCAGATTTCGGTTTGATGAAAATCGACGACAGCGGCCGCATTGTTTCTTTCAGCGAAAAGCCCAAAGGCGATGCGCTCAAACAAATGCAGGTGGATACTACTAAACTGGGACTGACAGCGCAGCAGGCTCAGGAAAGTCCTTACATTGCTTCGATGGGGATTTACGTCTTCAAAAAAGAAGTTCTGATTAAACTTCTGAAAGAATCTCCCACCCAAACTGATTTTGGTAAAGAGATTATTCCGAATAATGCAAAAGACCACAACGTTCAAGCTTATTTGTTTGACGATTATTGGGAAGATATCGGAACTATTGAGGCTTTTTACGATGCTAACTTGGCTCTGACAAAACAGCCTCAGCCGCCTTTCAGTTTTTACGATGAAAAGGCTCCGATTTACACTCGCCCGCGTTTCTTGCCGCCGACTAAGCTGTTAGATACTCACGTGACGGAGTCGATTATTGCTGAAGGCTGCATTCTCAAAGAGTGCCGGATAGACCATTCTGTGTTGGGAGTTCGATCGCGCATTGAAGCTGGATGTACGATTCAAGACACCCTGGTAATGGGTGCTGACTTCTACGAACCCGACGCCGAACGGCATTCGAGTTTGGACAGCGGTGGCGTCGCCCTGGGCATCGGTGCAGATACTACAATTCGCCGCGCGATTGTGGATAAAAATGCCCGCATCGGCCGCAATGTTCAAATAATTAATAAAGACCGAGTGGAAGAAGCCAACCGCGAAAACCAAGGTTTTTACATCCGCAGCGGCATTGTAGTCGTTCTGAAAAATGCCACGATTCCTGATGGAACTATCATTTAGTTATTAGTCATTAGTCATTAGTCGTCAGTCATTAGTTTTTTAATTTAACATCTGTTACCTCTGAGCAAGTGAGGGATGATAAATCAGTAAATTAGTGACAGAGCACCAATGACCGATGACTGATGACTGATGACGAAATTCATTCTTTTTTTTGTAGATTATTAATTCCCACCGCTGATGCGAGGTTGTCGAAATACTTGGCTTTGTTTAAAGGCTCGCGCATTATTAAGCGACTGTCTCTGTTACTGTCTGCCGTGATACAGATATGTCCGATCGCCTGCGTCTGGCGAATAGCTTCTGATTTTTGTATTTGCGCTGGTAGCACGACTGACAAATGCGCTGCCCGTTTCTGAGTAAAACAGAACTCTCGGAACTATCTTTCCAATCGTCGCAGCAGCCGCAAGGCCAACTTAGCAAATAATTCATAATGTTAGCACCCTACTAGCGTTAAAAGCCGATCGCTCTACTATCCTATCTTAATGTTTTAGAAAAGAGTGTGATGTAGCTAACAGACAGGGTAGAAATTATGTTATAATACTTGGATTTAAATCTATTCAGAGGTTGTCAAAATAAAATTTGATAGCACAGGTCTGGGGTGAATAAAAAATCTTGAGAAATTTTGTGCAAGAACGGGGCAATTTAGGGTATTATACAGTCACAATTCAGACACCAGATTTGGCAGAACTTGGTGAGGAAAAGCTGCTAAGATTTGGATGGGAGATAAAGCTCATATCAAGAAGTTAGTAGGGGTAAGCCGGGGCGTAGCCATCGCACCGCGCCCCGGAAAAAAAGAGCAAAAACAATCGATCGTCCGCAGCAGTCAACCCTCCCGGTCTCGCGCCCGCGACAGCAGCAGCTTTCCCCGCCTCACCTAAACCGGGCTGCCACCTCCCAAAAGCCCTAAGCCTCATAACTTCCCAAAACTTTTCGCCGCAGCAGTTTCACCGTCTCAAAGCTCACAGGTATAGCAACGGCATATAGGGTAAGGACGTTCTTAATTGATGAAAGCATTGTTTTTGCTGTCGAATGCCACAAGCATTTCTAGAGGCGGCTGCTCCGGCTCCCTGGGATACCAGAGAGCCGAATGCTATAAAATCTTAAACAGCAGCGGAGTGCGGAAATTGCGATCGAACGCCAAGCAACAACCGAACTCGATCGAGTCCCAACCTTTGATAACCTATAATTTGAATGAGATGCCGCAGGCACTTCGGCTTCTGGCATTAAACTAATTCGCCATCCTGCGGCTAATTTGGGATTTATTCTTTCTAACAACTAACAACTAACAAATAACAAGTAATAAAGAGGGGATTGCTTAATGGCTGCAACAGATTTTAAAGACTATTACGCTATTTTGGGACTCAACAAAACTGCCAGTTCAGACGAAATTAAAAAAACTTTCCGCAAACTAGCCCGCAAATACCACCCGGACATGAACCCCGGCAACAAAGAAGCCGAAGCTCGTTTTAAAGAAGTAAACGAAGCTTACGAAGTGCTATCAGACCCAGAAAAACGCAAAAAATACGATCAATACGGTCAATACTGGAAGCAAGCTGCCACAACTCCAGGCGGGTGGCCCGGCGGGGGCAGTACGACTGTAGACTTTGGCGGCGTTGACTTCAGCCAGTACGGCAGTTTTGACGAATTTATCAATGCCTTGCTAGGTCGTGCAGGTAGCAGTCCGGGCAGTGGTCGCAACGCCAAGTGGAATTACAGCAACTACCGCACCAGCAGTGGCGGGTCCACCGGTTTTGGCGGATTTGAAGATTTTGCGGGGTACGAAAACCGCAGCCAAGGGAACTCTTTCGACACCGAGGTGGTGATTTCCCTGACTCTGGGGGAAGCATTTCGCGGAACCTCTAAGCGAGTCGCCACGGGCGAAGTTTCGATTCCAGCAGGAGTGAAAACCGGCAGCAAAATTCGGATAAAAGGCAAAGGTCAAGTTGACCCGTACACGAAGCAGCAGGGAGATTTGTACCTAAAATTAGAAGTTTTGCCTCACGCTTTCTTCCAGTTTGAGGGAGAGAATTTAGTCTGCGAAGTCCCGATAACTCCCGACGAAGCGGTGTTGGGAGCTTCAATGGAAGTCCCGGCGCCTGAAGGTACGATCACTGTGAAAGTTCCAGCGGGGATTCGTTCTGGTCAGTCTTTGCGGTTGCGGGGCAAAGGATGGCCGAAACCCAAGAAAAACGAGCGGACTGATTTGTTGGTAAAAATTGCGATCGTGCCACCGAAAGAAATTAGCAGTGTAGAACGCGAATGCTATGAAAAAATCAAAGCAAATCGCACTTTTAATCCTCGCAGCAATCTCAATCAGATGGTGCTTTGAATAAGCGTGAATTTCTCGGACGCAAATAAGATTTTTTGTTCGCTATTTATTCGGGACACAGCATTGTTGTGTCCCTACTGTATGCCAGCGCGATCTCATTTGAAAATAACCCTGTTAACAAGTTAACTTTTCTTCGCCAGTGATTTGCATTTTCCAACCTTCTCAAGACTCTTCACTAGCTCTTAGCTGAGTAGGTTGGCTACCTTGTTTAAGGTTGATGGTAATTTTTTTAGCTCCTTTTTTCTCCAGGTCTCGGATGTAGCCGGTCGATCTGTCGGAAGCTTCCTCTCTGCTGTTATAGGGCCCAAAGTAATAGGTACGCTTTGGCGAATCTGTATCAACTTCTACCCACCATTCGTCGCGTCGAGTGCTGCTAGCAGGTTGAGCTAGCAGCCAAAAAGCAGTGAAAAACATACCCAACATAGAGATTTCAAACATTTTTACCTCTGGGAATACTTAAGTAGTTTTTACTATTCTCAATTTATCAACGCAACGGGAGCCATCGGATCGTCCTCAGTGCTGATTTGACGCAGGTAATTTTTGAGAGTAGCTGCTGTCTAAAATTCAGCCTTTTGGTGGAGAAGAGTTTTAGCCTGAGTGGCTTTAAGTCCCTGCTAGACATACAAAGTCCGCAAGGTAAGGACTAGAAGAAGAGTGTGTTTATATTATTGTTGAGGTTTGAGTTAACTCAAAACTCAACTTCCTTAAATCGCTACAGTTTCTGAGAGTTCTTCTTCGCAGATGGTAAGATGCGAAGGCTGACACCGTTTGATGCGGATACTAACCCTTTTAGCTCCCTCGCTTTCCAAGTCTTCGATGTAGCCTGGAGTATGGCTGGAAGCTTCTTTGTCGGTGTCGAAGGGACCAAAATAGTAGGTACAGTGGGGCAACTCGGTGACAATTTCTACCCACCATTTCTCAGACCGGCGGTGACTCGGCCCAACCAACACGGACAAGACTGCGACGTAGATACAAAATAAATAAAATCCGAGCATCTTTATTCTTGAGGGTGGTTTAATTTATTATTTAAATATATCAAAATAATTTGTCTGCTCGAATCAACCTCAGTGCTGATTTTGCGTCGATCAACTTTAGATGTGAGATTTGATATCTGAGATTTTTCCTCCTATCTCATATCTAGTCCGATCGATTGACCATAATATCCCGGCCGGGCGGGTTTTTGAGATGGTCGATTGTTGGCAGATATTTTTGGTGAGGGGATCCCCTACCTGATGAAGGGTAATCGACCGGACTAGATATAACATCTCAAGCAAAACCCACAGGTGCGGGTTGTTTGCTAACTGAAAAATGCTCTTTTTCCGAACTAGATGGCTTGGCAAACCTCAGCCTGATGAGGTTTAGCGCTTGCCTTTGGGGAACTGTTCGATACCAGCCCAACCGTAGAAAACCAACTCGTCGTTCTGAACTCGGCAGCGGTCTACTCGCAGTTGAGTGCCTTCTAAGGCAAATTTGTCTAAGTCTAGCAAGTTATTTACATGGGCAATTATAGCTTGACCCAAGTCTACTGCTTGCCCGTCACCGCCGTAACTAACGCTGACAAATTGGATTTTGCGTCGGTCTTCTACTTGCAATTGAGCAGTAATATCTATTTTGACCGGTTCGCTGGCATCGCCTACGGTAATTTCGGACTGAAGCCGAATTGATTTGTCGGTTCCGAAGCTGACTTCAGTGTTGTGAAAGTGCAGAGATTGCTCTTGATACTTCAGCTTTTGGAGTTTTTCAACTACAAAAGGTGTATTGAATGAGGTGGTTAAATCCGATCGACTTAAGACTACTCGCATATTGGCCTGGGTAGGCTGCCGCAATTTGACTTGACCTGCAAAAATTGCTCCAAAATCAATGGAGACTGCTTGCAGGTAGAGTTCCATCACTTCTATGCGGAGGCCGTTGTACATCAACATACCTTTGCCAATGAAGTCGAAACCGTCGATGCTTCCCTGCAAGAGTTTGGCTACGGGTTCGACTCGGATGTTGGCTTCGGCCTTTTCAGAACGCTTGAATAAGGCTGCGATCGCAGCTCCTGCTACTTTACTAACAAGGCGATCGCCACTTTGACCTTGAAATGAAGTACTGCTAAACAAAGCTGCTACCATTTATTCGTTTGCTCATCTACAGTCGCCATTATAACCCTTTATTAAGAAATGTAAAAATCGCTTGTGCTTATTCAGTCTATAAGCATATCTTGTTTTTTTGTCTGTCTTCAAAACAATATTGTTGAAATTTAAAGGCTCAGGGGGGTGCCTTGAAGACAGGCGCGATCGAGCACGGCTCCATCCCAAAGGGTTTGTTCGATCGCGGCGCAAAGCAAATTAGCCCCCGTCAGGTTAGCGCCGCGCAGTACGGCGCCATTGAGGATAGCTTCTTCCAAGTCAGCGCCCGACAAATCTGCGCCGGACAAATTAGCATGGCTCAAATCGGCGGAGTGCAAAATTGCCCTAGCCAAAGCAGCGCCCCGCAAATCAGCGCCGCGCAAATCGACACCGCTCAAATCCAAATTGCCGATGTAGGCCCCCGTCAAAAAAGCACCCCCAAAACTTGCGTCGCGGACTAAAGCGTTAGCGAAGGTAGCTCCCCGCAAATCGGCATTGCGAAAATCTGCGCCTCGCAGGTTGGCGCCGCTCAAGTCAGCGCCTCGGAGGTTGGCTCGCAATACGGCCCGCTGCAAGTTAGCACCGGCGAGATGAACTCCACTCAAGTTGGCTTGAGACAAGTCAGCACCGGCGAGATCCGCTCCCGCTAAGTCTTTGCCGGCTAAATCAGTGCCGGCCAACATCAAAATTTTGCCTTTGCGTATGGCTTCGAGGTCATTAGTCATTAGTCCGTTGTCTGTTGTTGGTTGTCAGTTGTTGGTTAACAGTCAACAGTCAACTGTCAACTGTCAACTGTCAACCGTCCAGTTATTTTATAATGCCGGAGCAGCCGCGGTCGTTCGATCGCCCAAATCCTCCAACCACACGTTAGGCAGTTGGCTGGGGCGAGTTGGTAACTGCATCAAACCCATTTCTGCCAGTCTGACGACGTTGCTGAGAGTTTCCACCAAAGCCGGATCGAAGCGAGTGCCCGACAGTTCGCGGCACTGTTCCAAAGCTTCGCTCAAACTCAAAGCCGGACGTGAGCCGCGCGGTTGAGTCAATTCTTGAAAATCAGCGACCAACCCCAAAATCCGCGAAGCAACGGGTATGGTTTCGGCTCGCAAACCCTCTGGTCTGCCGCTGCCGTCCCAATATTCGAGTTGGTGCTTGACAATTTCCGCAACAGGTGCTAGTTCTGGCATTGCTTGCAGCAGTTGGGAACCGATGAAACTGCGATCGCGCCAAAAGGAGAAAGTTGCTGGGTCGAAAGTATCGGGAGTGCGATCGAACACCTCATTCGGGGCAGAAACTAAGCCGACTCGAAATAGCAATCCAGCCAGCCGCAGCCTCCGCAACTGCAAAGCCGGCAAATCCAGCAGTTGACCTAAAGTTTCCGACAAAGCCGCCACCTGCAAAGACGCTGTAGGATTGGAGGTATCGCGTTCGTCCACGCGCTGGGCCATCCGCAGAAAAGCTTGAAGTTTGTTAGCGTTCAAATTGCGGCTGACGCGCAAAGCTTGACCTTCCAATTCCCACAACTCGCGGGTTTGGCGGTTAATTGCTACCATTTGCTGCTGAGAACTTTGCAGGTAAGCAACTATCCGCGATACCACACCGCTAATGTCTGCCAAGGGCGGGCCGACGGTTGCCTGGATTTCGCGGTACATTTCCAGCAAACTGTCGGCCAGGGGAGAGTTGTAATGTCGCGTCTGTTCTATAAAAATTTCTGCTGCAGCCGACACCAAAGACTGGTCAAACGACCACAAACCGTAGAACTTTCGTTCTGTATCTACTTCAGGCTTGCCATCGGGCAAGTATTCCTGGTCTGAAAGTTCGCGGCAAAGCACCATTGCTTTGTATGTCGGGGCGAGGATGATTAAATTCCATTCTTGGATTAAAGGGTCAATCTCATCGAGATTTATTAAAGATACATTTTCTAATTGCCCGGTTTTGTGGGTAGCGAAACCGCTGTCGGCTACTGCACCGATGACAACGCGCCGAGAGGCATTAGCAATATCTAGGTAGCGATCGGCTTCCTGCAAATACCATTTACCCTGCTGAAACGTCACCAAAACTAGGGGTTTGAGTTCGTTCTTGTCCCCGCCGCTAGTTTGCAAAATGTGGTCTTCTAGGGCGTGACACAGGGCTACTAGGGTGTTTTTGAAGTATACCCCGTAGCTAGAAGGCAGTTTTCCGTCGGGAAGTGTAGCTTGTAGTCTAGCGAGAGTTGATTCTGAATTCATTGCAAAAAGCGGTGCCGGCTCTTACTTATTGTAGCGGGCGATCGAACTTCTAGAAAAAACTTTGGGCAAAAATCCGAGTTTTTGATTTTTCCCCGCTTCGCAACCGAGTCAATCGATTGCGCGATTTGAGATTGGAGATTTGAGAATTGAAGCATTGACCCCACGGATTCATCCGTGGGCTTGTATCCTGGATGCTTGATAGTCAATGTAGAGTGTGCCTAGCAACCAGCTTGCTAATTTTAGCAACTTTGTAGAAACCCTCTGTCTTTTGCTGAGTTTTTTTTATATGAGAAACCTTCCGAGAGGAAGACGCTAAATCAATTAGGTATTAACTACTATTTGGAAATCTATATTATTAGGAATTCCAAGCGTGCTTCAACAAAATAGGAGTTTAGGGGAACAGGCGATCGACAAAGTGGCAGAGATTGCTATTGCTAGCAAATTAGACGAATCCGAAACTTTGTCTGTCACTGTTGACACCGATCCTGGCCAGCTAGCCCAGGGAGAAGTAGAGGCCGTTGCCGTTGAAGGAAAAGGATTGGTAATGCAACAAGATTTGCGCGTGGAAGAATTGCAAATTCACGTCAAGGATATTGCTGTCAATCCCCTGACCGCTATGTTTGGCAAAATTGAACTGAACGGGCCTGCCTTCGGTGGGGCGCGCGCAGTTTTAACCGAAAGCGATATCAACCGCGCTTTTAATTCCGAATACATCAGCAGGAAACTGAAAAACTTACAAGTTACTGTTGAGGGACAACAGCAGACAATAGACGTTCAAACTATTGAGTGCCAATTGCTAACCGGAAAAATCGCTTTAAATGCTGAGGTATTGGTGCGGGAAACTGACTCAACTGAAAAGATTTATTTCACAGCAAAACCTCTGATCGCAGCGGGTGGCTGGGCAATTTCTCTTCAGGATGTTGAGTATCCCGAAAACAAGGAATTTTCGCCGGAGTTAACTCAAGCTTTGGCAGACAAAGCTGGGGAAGTTTTAAACTTGCGAAATTTTGAACTTGAGGGAATGTCCCTGCGAATTCAGCAGCTAAATGTGGAAGCTGGCGTGGTGACTGTGCAAGCTGAAGCGAAAGTCGAAAAATTCCCTGATTAGCAGGATTTAGGGTGTGTCAGATACAAAAAAGCTCTTGATGTTCAACAACTATTGGAACTGGCGCACCCTACCATTATGCTTGGCTTTGGAAAAATCTCCGCAGTTTATGAAATCCCTCTAAAGTTATAAAAAATCCCGTACCAACGCGCATCAAAATATTACTACCGCTAGAGGTAGGCATGGGGAGTTGATTTTTAATCTAGACAGGTAGTAGTAAAAAAATGGAAAAATTTAGTGGACACTGTAACTGCTTTTTTTAAAAGACTGCATATCGGTCAATTTTTGACTCAATTTTTGACTGTATTTATGGCAGGTGTGCTGCTGTTTACCAGCACCGCTTGTAATTCTGGCGATGTTCGAGGTGCTCGGCCTGAGAATCCTCCCGTTCAAATGGGAGGAATGAATAACCCCCACAAGGCCGGTGGTGATGGATATACGAATTATCAAATGTCTACTGACCCTAAAGTCAATCAATAGCCTGCTAAAGCAGAAAAGAATCGGGCTGATTTGTCGATCGCAGGCGATCGTCTGCTGGCTGCAACTAACGCTGAGTCTAATTCCTCAAAGCTGCTTTATCCGGGTTCTGCACCGATGGAAACTGACAAGTTTGAACCCCAACTCGGCGGAGATAAAACTCTGTTGGAAGCGCCAGACGGACACAGGGAAACCGATGCCAATATTTTAGAAAGAGTAGGCGCAGCCGTTAAGGATGCTTCTGGTTTCCTCAAAGATAGCGCTGAAGATGCCAAGGAAAGTTCGGTTACGAAACTCAATCCGCTGCAAAAATAAGCAAGCATAACTGGCGCGGAATAGCCAATTTGTAGGGGCTTTTTCTGAATAGTCCCTACACTATATTCACAAGACTTAGGCAGAAATTCTCTATCTGTATTGAAAGGGGAATCTCTAGGTGCGCGGGACGCACCTTACTGTATTTAATTGTGTAAAATTACTTTTTTCGTAAGTCCTGTATATGTAGGGTGGTTATGGTGCACCTTACGCTATATGTATCGTGTAAAAATACTTAATTTTTTCGTAAGCCCTGTATATGCAGGATGCTTGTTAAGCTGTTGTGCATTTAAATTGTATATTTCGAGTCCCGATCGAAAATCGTCAAATCCTCTCCCCTTCTCCCTCTCTAATACCATAGGCAATCTAGATGCAACACAGCTTACCCACCTTACCGATATTTTAGATTGGGGATTGGGGATTTGAAAATTAGAGGACTTGCGCCAAAAATGAAAAGGCGAACCATTGAAATTGCCACGCTGCGGCTGGCAATGACAACTGGCAATGACCGAGTTTTCTCATTAATGCACAAGTCCAGCTTTTATGCCTCTAAAGAAACTTTGTTTTATTTACCTTTGGAGTCAGAAACATCAGCAGTCAAATCGTCTTTATTAATTTTTGGTACAAAATCAGGGCGTTCTTTAGCTTCCCAACCGGGGGGACGCTTGGAGTTATACCAGGCGATCGACCCGATCGTAACTGCGGCAACAAAGCCAACACCAAGAACTGCTATTGGAGCGCTCAAGCTGACACTTGATTCCGGCACTGGCTGCTGCATCAGCAGATCGATCGCTACTCGCTTGATGGGTGCAACAAGAACTCCTATGGGAGCGGTCAAGCTGATATCTATCATTAAGCTAAATCCTTATTTACTCTACTGTTACATTATCTTAAGTGCTAATGCCGTCTGGTTGATATATCGGAAGACAGAAAAATTGACAGAATTGCCGTCATAATGTTCAGAGGTTGAAAATAGGAGAGCTGATTTTATGCCGTTGGGGACAATAGCATTGCTGTTGGCTGCTAGTTTCAGCTTGGGTGCTTTACCGCTAACGGGATGGGCGGTGCGAGTCTTTACCCGCCGAGATTTGAGGGCGCTGGGCACGGGGAATGTGGGGGTGTCCGCAGCTTTTGTTCACGGGGGGAAATTAGCGGGAATTGCTGCGGTGTTGGCGGAAATTGCCAGGGGTATTGTACCGGTGCTGGCGGGGCGATTTTGCTTCCCCGATGCACCGGAGATCGCGATCGCGCTGTTAATTCCGCTAGTTGCGGGCAGATATGCGATCGCCCGAGGTGGAGGGGTGACAAACGCTGTTTGGGGTCTTTTGGTATTTTCGCCGCCGGTGGCTGTTTCATCGGGTATTTGGGGGCTGCTGGTGTGGGGTTTGGCACAGCGGTGGTGGGGTAAGGGCGATCGGGCAAGACTATTTGCTTCCCGTTGCGGGTGTCTGTGTACTCCTATTTGGGTTTGGGTGTGGCGACAATCTTTGCCCGAATTTTTAGCAGCAGCAGGATTAGCTTTTTTGTTAGCAGCAATTAATTTCAGTCAAGGTGATGATATGGCTTTATCTAAATCCGAGCAATTGTTTTCTCTTAATGATTCGTTAGATGCTGCAATTTGCGGCGATAAATCTGCTAAATTGTCTCAACTGAAACGAGCCAATTTTAATGTACCTAATGGTTGGATATTATTGAATGAATCGGGCATTGGGCATCGGGCACTTGTGCTGAGCAAAGTCGAAGCATCGGGCATCGGGCATCGAGGAAATAGTGATGAATTGTCAATTCCCAATGCTTTCATTCAAACTCTAAAATCCCAAATCCCAAATCGAATGATTGTGCGTTCTTCTGCTGTGGGAGAAGATGGCGATAAGAGTTCAGCGGCCGGACAATATCAAACCATTGGGCCTGTTTTCACTGAAGCAGAATTACTTGATGCAATTAATCGCTGCCGCCAGTCTTATTGGACTTCCGAAGCTGTTGCTTACCGCCGACAGCGACAATTGCCCGATACCCAAATGGCTGTATTGATTCAGCCTTATATTGAAAGCCAAATTGCGGGAGTCATGTTCAGTCGCAATCCTTTAGATGGCGGTTCCCAGGTAATTATAGAAGCTTTACCGGGAGGAGCCGAAGCTGTTGTCGGCGGACAATGTACTCCGGTTCACTTAGAAATTAATTTTAGTAAACCTGAATTATTAGAAAAAGAATTAAATGAACTTCAAAGTAATTCAATTATTCCTCAATCGATTATAGCAGAGTTGGTAAAACAAGCGCAAGCAATTGAAGCATTTTTTCACGGAATCCCGCAGGATATTGAGTGGAGTTGGGACGGTGAAAAAGTTTGGATTTTGCAAAGCCGTCCGATTACTAATTTGCAGCCATTCTGGACGCGAACTATTGCAGCAGAAGTGATTCCCGGTGCAATTCGCCCGCTAACTTGGTCGATTAACCGACCGCTGACTTGCGGGGTTTGGGGAGAAATATTCAAGGTGGTTTTGGGCGATCGCGCGCTCGGCTTAAACTTTAATGAAACGGCAACTTTGCTGGGTTCTCACGCTTATTTTAATGCGACTTTGTTGGGCGAAATCTTTCGGATGATGGGATTGCCGGAGCAGGGTTTGGAATTTTTGCTGAGAGGGCAAAAAATGGGCAAGCCGCCTTTGGGGAAGATTTTGCCTTCTTTGCCCGGTTTGTGGCGTCTGGTGCAGCGAGAAAGGGCGCTGAATGCAGAATTTAAGGGCGATCGTACTTCGATTTTCCTCCCGGCACTGCAAAGTCTGGAGAAGTCAGTTGGCAGTTGTCAGTTGTCAGTTGACAGTTGGCAGTGGGCAGTTGGCAGTAGTAACAATGCCCAATGCCCAATGCCCAATGCCCAATGCCCAATGCCCAATTATCAATATTTGTCGGAATTGTTGGAGAGAGCCGAGCAAATTCAGGAGTGGCTGAAACCGATTACTTACTACAATATATTAGGACCGATCGGGCTGGCTATTCGCAAGGCAATTTTTCGCGTTGACGATGAATGGCTGGCCAATGATAGCGCTCCTGAAATTGCTTCGGTGCGAGCTTTACAGCAGTTGGCTCAGAAATTGCGCCAAGCTGCTGTTTCGCAACCTGACGAAACTGTTTCAGTCGCACATTTAGCACGGACATTTTCGGAAACTCCGGCTTTACAAGCTGATTTTGAAAAGTGGCTTGATATTTACGGATATTTGAGCGAAGTGGGAACGGATATTGCTGTTCCTACTTGGCGAGAACAGCCGGAAATTTACCAAAAACTGCTAATAACTATGGCTCAAAAAGCCGAAACTAATTTAGTCGAAAAGCGGAAATTATGCTTGACTTTTGGGCAGAAGTGGCGGCTAGATAAATGTCAGGCAAGAGCGATCGTCAAAAACGAAATTAGCGAAATTTACGCGCGGTTGTTGGCTCACCTGCGCTGGACTTTTTTGGAGATTGAAGCTGGCGGATTGGCTATGCAGGTGTTTCAGGAAAGCGGGGATATTTTTTATCTGGAATTTGGGGAAATTCAGGAGTGGATTCGCAGCGGGGCGAGTGTTTCTTTTCAGGATACAATTAGCCAAAGGCGCCAACAGTTAAAAGCCGATCGCGATCGCCCGATTCCCCCTGTAGTCTACGGGAATTTGCTGCCAAATTCTCAGAAAAGGTCGATCGACTCCGCAACATCTGCAACTAATATCATGCAGGGAATTCCCGCAAGTATTGGTCGTGTCGAAGGCTTTGTCAAGATTTGCCGCACCGCGAGTACAGATTTAGGAGAAAGTGCGATCGCAGTAGTTCCTTACACCGATGCAGGTTGGGCACCGCTGCTATTAGGAGCAACAGCAATTATCGCCGAAGTTGGCGGCCAACTATCTCACGGAGCAATTATTGCTCGCGAGTACAAAATTCCCGCAGTTATGAATATTTCTGAAGCTACAACTCGCTTGCGAGACGGTCAAAAAGTGCGAGTAGACGGGTATCTCGGCACTGTAGAATTGCTGGAATAATTAGGAACAGGCTTTCCGGCCTGTTCCACAAAGAGTTGATTTCTTGTGGAACAGGCATCTTGTGGAACGGTAAGATGCCCGTTCCACAACAAAATTGATTTCTTGTGGAACGGGCATCTTGCCCGTTCTTGAAAATGATGAAAGATGTAAACTCAAACCCATAATCTTGTAAACCCCCCCCGACTTTCCTAAGCCTTTAAGAAATTCTGGACAACATAATTCCCCACATTTCTACCCGCACTCAAACCGTTTACATTAGCACTCATGAAATGGATGCCTCCGTAAAGGCGACTCATGCCCGATTCATCTGCCGCTTCGCTGAAGTTCTCGTAGGTTCGCAAAGTGTTGACACTCCTGTCTCCCCGATCGGCAAAGCCGTAATCCGAACCAAATACAGAACTTATAACGGCATCGGCTGCACCGCTAAAGGTACTGTGGCCCGACGTGTACTCAGGGAACGGCGGAGTAGTTATCAGCGGAGTCCATAGGGGGTCGGCTGTCGTGTTCGGGTTGTTGTCTGTGTCAGCTTGGCGGATAGCTGTCACCGGCCGCCACAAATTGTACTGGTACTTAGCATCCCAGCAGCTAATAGCTGCATCGGCGAGGGCAAAGTTTAGCAGGGCGAACAAGCGCGCGGTATCTTCTAAGGATTGGCCGGTGAGAGTCGCTGTTTCTTCGGCGATTTGGTTCCAGTGGCCCGGAGGCGTAAACGTCCCAGCGCCGTTGGCCCAGAATTTGGCGATGACTGTTTGGTCTGGGGTGCGCGTGAGGCTGTCACTTTTGCCGATTTCTTTGACGTAGTTAACTTCCTCTGCGTACTGGGCGCTTTCAAGGGCGGGCGGGCCGGCCGGGCGGAACTGAGAACCGCTAGTCATGGCAAAGGGAGTAACTTCTGCCCACTGTGGCGCCAGCGCGGCGGCAAGGGCGGGGGGAGTCGGCACCCAGCTACCGGGGTCGGTTTTGGGGGTGTACTGCACTA
The DNA here is from genome assembly GCA_036704825.1 of Microcoleus sp. F8-C3. Classification (GTDB taxonomy): domain Bacteria; phylum Cyanobacteriota; class Cyanobacteriia; order Cyanobacteriales; family Microcoleaceae; genus Microcoleus. The sequence goes on from JAUBSN010000035.1 coordinate 42,524, forward strand.
CTTTCGTGATGCCGTCTGTACTCCGCGAACTGATAATTTGGTCGGCAACTTGCTGTCCGAGGGCAATCCCGTCTTGTTTGGCTTTGCCGTCGGTAATTTTAGCTAAAGACGATGCGTATGCTTCGTTGAATGTGGCTGCTTGCGCTGGGTAGACGCTGACTAAGACGCGGTGGGCGGCTGCGGCGGTAGCAGCTTCTGCTGATGTGCCTGCTGGTGGGTCTATTTCCACGAGGTAAGAGGTGTATTTTTTGCTGATGGAGTTAACAGCATCGTGAATGGCTGCGTGAACCATTGCCATGTTGCGGGACGCGAGGGGAGGCGCTGTGTTGCCTGTCCGCACTGCATTCAGCATGACTCCGTTCCACTCGATGACAGGGTTTCCCGATAGCTGATTTGTGAATTGGTCGCGGTCGATCGTGTTGCTGTTAACTCCTTGCAAGACTGCTAAATACTCGCCCGTGAGTTTGTCTTGAATTACGGTACTGTTGCTGTTGACACCGGTGCCTTGCTGGATGTTTAAATCTTCAAAGCTGAGGCCGTCTAGCAATCGAATTTTGTCATTGCCGTTGCCGAAGTCGGCGATGTAGTCGGCGGCAGCTACAGTTGGGTCTCCGCTGCCTTTAGCAATGGCAAATATATCATCGCCCGTGCCACCGCTGACGGTATCGCTACCTGCGCCCGCGTAGATGATGTCGTTGCCCGAATCGCCAGCAATTAGATCGCTGCCTTTGCCTCCCCAGATGATATCGTCGTTGGTACCACCAACAATCGTATCGTTACCTCGATCGCCGCAGATTTTGTCTTTGCCTGCATTGCCTTCGAGATAGTCGTCTCCGCTGTTGGCATAAATTATGTCGTTGCCATCCAATCCGTTAAATCTGTCTGGTTGGGTGGTTCCTTCAAGATAGTCAAATTCAGGACTAGGGGTCAGGGATGCCATGTTTATTTATTGGATATTTTGATTAAAGGGCAAAGGTTCGTATCGTCTGTAGATGCTTAGGTGTGTTTACCCCTGATTTAATAGTATTAAACTTTCTGGTTGATAAGTAAATGCCAAAACCAAGCTTTATCTAATATTTAACGAGCTTTTAATGAAGTTTTGCGCTTTTAATATACGTAAAAATACAGACATTGAAACTGCATTGGATACTGCAAGGTTGTTAATTTTTTATAAAAAAACAGTTGTTTTTTATCTTGAGAGCAAGATAATTTTTACCAGCATAAAAGGTGCGGATTGTGAACTGAATAAGTATATATTGATTAAGCACTTCTCAAAGCTGCGATCGGGTCTAGTTTGGCGGCTTGGCGGGCGGGGACGACGCCGAAGAAGAGGCCGACTGCACCGGATACACTGACAGCAAGGGCGATCGCCACGGGTGATATTCCAGCTTGCAAGGGCGTCAAATTACCTACAAGCAAGATACCGCCGACACCTACGCAAGTACCGACTATCCCTCCGGCGGCGGATAAAATTACAGCTTCGACAATAAATTGAAATAAGATATCTTGTTGGGATGCGCCGATCGCCTTTCTGAGCCCGATTTCCTGAGTGCGTTCGCTAACGGACACAAGCATAATGTTCATAATCCCAATGCCGCCTACCAACAGAGAAATGCTGGCAACAGCAGTTAACATAAGTGTCAGAGCCCCAGAAATCGCACCCATTGTTGCCATTAAATCTTTTTGATTTCTCACTGTAAAGTCATCTTCGGTGGTAACTTTGTGCCGCAGTCTCAGCAAGTTTTCTACTTGAAATTGCGCCGCGTCCATTTGCAATTCATCTTTAATCGAAATAAATATCGACGTGACAGCTAAACCGTAGGGAGATTTCCGCCCGACAATGCGGTTGGCCATTGTGGCGATCGGCACTGCGGCCGAGTTATCGTAATTCGTACCAAAAGATGTGCCTTTGGGCGCCAATACTCCAATTACTTTGAGGCTGACATTTTGGATACGTATCTGTTCGCCCAAGGGATTTGTATTGCCAAAAAGTTTCTCCGCTAATTCTGAACCTAGAACCACAACTTGGTTACTTTCCTTAACATCTAGTTCGGTCAAAAACTGCCCTTTTGCCATTTCAAAACTTCTGACTTCTAGAAATTCTGGAATCGTGCCAAAAATTAGAGCAGAAACATTTTTGTTGCTGTAGCGAACTATTTCTGAACTGTTAAGTTCTGCTGACACGCCTTGAACGGAGGGGACTTGAGTTGCGATCGCCTTAGCATCTTCTACTATCAGTGTTTGAGGCGCACTTGCGATCGAACTTCGCCTCGCGTTGGGAACTCCGGGTCTAACTATCAATACATTTGTACCGAGGGATTGAACTTGTCCTGCTACAAATTTTTGAGCTCCTTCTCCAATTCCAATCATGGCAATTACTGAGGCGTTGCCGACAATCATGCCGATCATTGTTAAACTGCTGCGAGTTTTGTTGGCTAGCAGCGTTTGACCGGCCATTTTTACACTTTCAATAAAATTCATACTTTGTTATGAGTTATTAGTTATGAGTTATTAATTATGAGTTATGGGAATCCTTGCAGGAGGCGTAAATTTTTTACCCCACCCCAACCCTCCCCTTACTAAGGGGAGGGAGTAAGAAATTCACAAATGATTTAGAATTGCTATATGACTTATTAGTTATTTTTATAACAGTCAACCGTGAACAGTCAACCGTCAACAAACTAATTAAGCACTTCTCAATGCCACAATCGGGTCTAATTTAGCAGCTTGTTTTGCAGGTACGATGCCGAAAAATAAGCCGATGCTGCCGGAAACACCGACTGCAAGTGCGATCGCCATTGGAGAAACACTAGCTTGCAGGGGAGTAAAAGCACCTACTAAAAGCACGCCGCCGATACCGAATCCAGTACCGATCGCCCCGCCTGCCGCTGACAAAATCACAGACTCGATCATAAACTGAATTAGGATATCTTGCTGAGAAGCTCCGATCGCCTTTCTCAATCCAATTTCCTTCGTCCGTTCAGTAACAGAAACCAGCATGATATTCATAATCCCGATGCCGCCGACAAACAGCGAAATTGCCGCCACGAAAGCCAACATCAAGGTCAAAGCACCAGTAATGCTGCCCAAAGTATTCATTAAATCTTTCTGGTTGCGGACGGTAAAATCATCCTCCTTAGTAATTTTGTGACGCAACCTGAGCAAGTTTTCTATTTGAAATTGGGCTGCTTGCATCATAGTTTCATCCTTGATAGCAACCGAAATAAACGTTACTTTTGTACCGTAGGGAGACGAGCGACCTACGATCCGATTTGCCATTGTTGTCAGCGGCAAATAAACATTCATATCTTGATTGTCGCCAAAACTAGAACCTTTGGCTTGCATGACACCAATCACTTGAAAACTAGAGTTTTTGATGCGGATGTATTGACCGACTGGCTGTGTATTGCCAAACAATTGTTCTGCTGCTTCCGATCCTAAAGCTACTACATTTTCTTGTCTTTCTAAATCTAATTTGCTTAAAAAACGACCTTGACCAACATCAAAGCTTCTGACTGTTAGAAATTCTGGGGTAGTTCCGACAATCGAAGATGAGACATTTTTGTTGCGGTAGGTAACGAGTTGACTGTCATTGAGAGTTGGTGCGACTTCTTGGACAGAAGGAACTTGAGATGCGATCGCCTCTGCATCTTCCACTACTAAAGTCTGGGGCGGAATCACCGGGCGGGTTTGCGCTTCAGGACTGCCGGGAATAATAAATAACAAGTTTGAACCCAGAGAGTTAACTTGTCCCTCGATAAATGTTTGAGCTCCTTCGCCGATACCGATCATAGAAATCACAGAAGCATTGCCGATGATAATTCCTAACATCGTCAAGGTGCTGCGAAGCTTGTTAGCCATCAAAGTTGTGACGGCCATTTTGACGCTTTCAACAATATCCATAATTCGATTTTAGATTTTGGATTTTGGATTGCAGGACTTACTCATCAAAACCAAAGAAACCGGGTTTTTTGTCTAATCTACTGCTTGCAACCAAGTATTATCGAAAAAACCCGGTTTCTCAAAACCTGTGCGAAAATCCTACACGAATGACCTTTGTCAACTTACAACTTACAACTGCCAACTTACAACTGACTACTGCCAACTGCCAACTGACTACTTCTGATTCTTGATAATATCCTCCAGTTTTTTCCCTTGAGGAAGTTCGGTAAAAACGCGATCGCCCGCTGCGGCACCCTCTAAAATCTGAATCTTGTTGCCAATAGTCGATCCAACAGTAACAGCTTTAAACTTCGGCTGTTGTTTCTCATCGGGAACTAGCACACCCGTTTGACCTTTATTAGTAACAATTGCCACCGTAGGTACAACTAAAGCATTGCTCAGCTTTTGACCGACAAATCTCAAATCTACATTCATCCCCGATTGCAGCGAATCTTTGCCCGTATCAATGGCAACTCGCACTTGAAATAGCGTCACGTCCCGTTCCTTAACAGCTTCCGGCGCAATTAATTTAACGCGGCCTTTAAACACTTTATCTGGATAAGCATCGGCGACTATTTCAACTTCTTGGCCCGGTTTAATTTGACTGATATCAGCCTCCGGGACTTTCGCCAAAACTTCCACATCTCTAGCTAAAGCCACAATCGATGTCGAAGTTGCCGAAGTAGCTTCCGAGGCCGAAGTTGCGGGAGTTACAAAAGCTCCTTGAATGGCGTATCTTTGGGTAATAACTCCAGCAAAAGGAGCGCGAACTTTCGTATCTTCTAACTGCACTTCTTGAAAGCGGACTTGAGCTTGAGCTTCGGCTAATTCAGCTCGAGCTTGAGCTATTTCTTCCGGGCGAGAACCGTTTTCTTGTGCGGCCAATTGGCTTTTTGCTTCAGCAACTGCTGCTTCGGCTTTGGCGATTTCTTCTGGACGGTTGCCGTTTTCTACTTGCGCTAATTTGCTTTTTGCTTCGGCAACTTCTGCTTCGGCTCTTGCAATTTCTTCCGAGCGCGTGCCGTTTTGCAATTGCTTCAATGCTTGCTGCTCGACTTGCACAGCAGCTTGCAGTTGCTGAATTTGCGACTCCCGACTTTCTTGCAGTTGTTGCAGGCGTCTTTGAGATTCTATTAATTTAGCTTGGGCAGTGCGATTTTCTTTAATTAATTCATCCAGTTTATCTTTAGCCAGAGCACCTTCTTCTACTAGCGGTCGATTGCGTTCCACCCGTTGAGCGGTTAGTTCGGCTTGGGCTTTACTCGAGTCAATTTGCGTTTGTGCTTGGGCAATTTCTTGTTTGACACTGCCGGTTTGAGCATCTGCTAAACGAGCTTGAGCTTGGGCTAAACGAGCTCGCGCTTGGCTGACTTCTTCAACGCGGCTGCCCGCTTGCAGTCGCTGCAAGTTTGCTTGAGTTTGCTGCAAGCGAGCTCTGGCTCCTGCAACTTCTTCCACGCGGCTGCCGGCTTGGAGTTGCGCGAGACTGGCTTCGGCTTGCTCTAAGCGCGCTCGGGCGCTGGCGATGTCTTCCGATCGATTTCCTGCTTCAATTTTGGCCAGTCTTGCTCGCGCGCTGGCTTCGCGGGCTTTAGCTTGCTGGAGTTGAGCTTCTACATCGCGGCTTTCCATGCGGGCCACGATTTGTCCTGCTTCGACTTTATCGCCCTGTTCCACAAATAATTCTGCGATCCTGCCGGAGCCTTTGGGGCTGAGATTCACGCGCTGTACGGGCTGCACCGTGCCGCTCGACGTGATCCGCACCGTGAGGTTTTGCGCTTCCACCGGCACTGTCATAGTGGCGATCGCATCTACTTTGGGCTGCGATCGACTTTTTGCTATATATATGGTGGTCGGTACAGCTAGCAACCCGGCTGCAACCAACCCAATCGCCCACCGCTGCGGTTTGCGCGCGGGTTTCTTTGGAGACTGCTTTTGGGCGGTTTTGTTATCTGCAATTTTGGTCTCTGCGGCCTTGGTGTCTACAGTCTGAGTATCTTCCACCTTGACCTGAGCAGTTTCCTTTTTAGGGCTAACGATCATACCGACTCACCTAATTTAATCTCAGGATTACCTTAAAGGTAAAATTTTTGCTGATGCTTGGCATCGTCTTTCAGACTCATCCGATCGGGTGATTTATAAAAAGTTCCCGAACCAGCACCTGTAAACAATTATAGCTAATTTTTGCAACTTGTTAAATAATGTTAAGTTTTTTCAGCTAAAAGAAGTGGGTCTAAACAGAATCGCTCCCGGCTGCTGGCAAATTAAAATATATTTTAGTAAATAATATCATTTTTGGGATCTAAGAGCGCGCTCCTCAGCAGCGACAAAGGCGGATCTGACAGGAGGCGATCGACCGTCATTCGATTGCGCGATTTGAGATTTTAGATTTGAGATTTTAGAGGCGACCCCACGGATAAATTCTCTTTCTTGAGGATTTTAGATTTTCGATGCTTTCGATTGATTCCACCGATCGATCGCGTGGCGGGTACCACCTGTGAAATTCGCTTGTCACTAGGTGATTGCGGACTCGTGTTAGCGATCGCAGCGGGATCGGTCACTGCGAATCTCGTAACGGCACAGTATGGACACACTTATGCTCATAAACCCGGTTTCACGGGTAGCGGTGCGTAAGTCCTGAATACACATCCGCCCTGTCACCACAACAGGTTAAAATATTTTTCAAATCCGTTAAAAATGGAAAATCAAAATAATGAATCGTCCTCAAAGCGTTACAGTTCTGGCCATCTTGCAGCTAATTAGCGGCGTATTCAGCCTCCTTGACGGCTTGTTCATCTTACTTTTTGCTGGAATTTTTGGCGGTCTCGGTGCGGCTGTCGGCGGGGCGAGAGTTGGGACTGTCATCGGCGGCTTCATTGCAATTTTTGCGGCGATCGCTCTAATTATCGGAATTATTTCGTTAATCTTAAGTTGGGGTTTGTTTCAACTCAAAAGTTGGGCTTGGACAGGAACATTAATTATCCATGTCGTCGCCATTCTCGCGCAAATTGCCAAAATGTTTGGCAGCGCAGGTGCAGCAGTCAATTTTTTAACTCTGGGTTTTGCAGCCGCTAGCATTTACTACCTGTTACAGCCGGATGTTAAACAAGCATTTTCTGTTGAACTCCCCTTTTAATTAACGGTACTGGATTCTCGGATCGAAAAAAGCATAGGAAATATCAACCGCCAGATTAATCAGTACAAAAGTCACAGACACAAAAATTACTCCTCCTTGGACAATGGGGTAATCCCGCGTCAGAATACCGATGTAAATCCAAGAACCAATTCCCGGCCACGAGAAAATTGTTTCAGTCAGAATAGCGCCACTTAAAAGAGTGCCGAACTGCAAACCGATAGTTGTGACGATCGGCAAAAACGCATTTTTCAAAGCGTGTTTCAAAATCACCCAATATTCCGGCAATCCTTTTGCCCTCGCAGTGCGGATGTAATCTTGAGAAAGCACTTCCAGCATCGCAGAACGAGTGATGCGAGCTATAATCGCTAGGGGAATAGTACCTAAAGTCAAAGCTGGCAAGATTAAATGGGCGATCGCATCCCGCAAAGCCGCCAAATCCCACCTCAGCAAAGCATCCAAAACATAAACACCCGTAATCGACTTAAAACCAAACCCCAAATCTACACTGATCCGCCCGCTAGGAGGCAGCCATTTCAGATAAACAGCAAACAAATAAATCAACATCAATCCCAACCAATAAACTGGCAAAGATACGCCAATTAACGAACAGGTCATCGCGAGATTGTCCGGCCAGCTATTTTTCCGAACGGCAGCCAAAATCCCCGCCGGAATTCCGATAAAAAGTGCCGCCAACATCGCCACCACAGACAGTTCAAAAGTAGCAGGCCAGCGACTTCTAATTTCATCAATTATCGGAATACCGCTAATAATGCTATTTCCCAAATCCAAGCGGATCAAACTCCATAAAAAAGCCAAATATTGCAAAGGCAAAGGCTGATTCAGACCTAATCTCGCTCTCAAAATTTCCACCTGTTCGGGAGTTCCCCGTTCTCCCAACAGAACTGTAGCCGGATCTCCAGGTATCAAGTGCAAAAACATAAATACTAGGAGAGTGATTCCCAAAATAACTGGGAGCAATCCTAGCAAACGTTTAGCAATATAATTAATCATTTTTTTTAATAAATATTCGTCAACAACCAGCTAATTGGTGGTGGATGGCGTATGAAACAGCTTATCTGGCGCTAGTTCAGCTCTCTAGCTCACCAACACCTTAAAAAATTGGGAATCTGCACTACCTTAAACTTCTCCAACTTCGGGTGCAATTTCTGCATCTACCTCTTCAAAATTTACCTTATTATAGATATCTGCAACAGAAATTTCAAAGGATACCGAAGAAAGCGCAATCGCCTCATCCAATTCATTGTACTCAGCAAACGACCATCGTTTATTATCCGTCTTAGAAAAATGTTCGATATATCTCCGAGTTTGGTCGAGCAATAAGTATTCCTCAACAGTGGGAATCGTGCGGTATGCTTCAAACTTTTTGCTGCGATCGTATCCTTTAGTTGAAGCTGACAAAACCTCAATAATTACTCTGGGATTGGTAATCGTATCCGTGCGGTTATTATAATACTGCGGCTTTCCAATCACTACCATCACATCGGGATAGGTATAGATGCGCTTCTTGGGTATCCACAAGCGGACATCACTCATAAACACTCGATAGTCAAGTTTTTTGAATGCGAAATTTAGTTCGGTACTGAAGTTGAGCGCTATTTGATTGTGATTAGTAGAGCCACCGGCCATAGGAAATATTTCACCATCAATGTATTCGCTTTTGTAGTCAGCAGCCTCCTCTAGTGCCAAATATTCCTCGATCGAGTAGTATCGCTGTCCAGTAAGTTGCATAGTTCTATTAGAGAGCATTTAACTGAGACTTGTGTCTAGTGTAACATTTTTTGGGCGGATTTTACAAATAATATTTAATACAATGACTAATGACTAACTTCCTCAAAAGACTCCGAACCTAAAGGACTCGGAATCCAACCTTGAATATTCTTGCGTTTCCCTAAAAGCGGCTGCGAATGTACGATCGGCAAACGCACAGCTTCCCCGTGCAAAATCTCGCTAACTTCCGCATAAATTTTCGCCCTAGCTGCTTTATCCCCAGTCGCCCTCCCCCGATCCAAAAGTTCCAGAACTTTCGGATTTTTCCAATTTCCCAAATCCGCCGTGGAACCAGGCCCGAAGTGAGGATAATAAAAATTGTCCGGGTCGCCGTAATCTCCAGTCCAACCCATCATAAAAGATTGAAATCCCGGAGGTTTAAGCCGATCGGCTAAATAAGCAGACCAATCCTTTGTCAGCAATTTGACCCGAATCCCGATCGCGCTCAAATCCGCCGCCAAAGCCTCAGCGATCGGCTTCGGCGTGGGAAAATAGGGACGGCTAACGGGCATATACCACAAATCCAAATCAAAACCGTTCGGATAACCGGCTTTCGCGAGAATTGCTTTAGCTTGCTGCGGGTTAAATTCATAATCTTTAACTCGATCGGATGCCGCCCAATTCAGCGCAGGCGGGATAAATTGCGAATCGTGTTTTCCGAGTTCTCCCCAGAAAGCTTGGACTATTGCTGGCTTGTTAATTGTTTGGGCGATCGCCCGCCTCACTTCCGGTTTTGACAAAGGTTCGTAACTCGGATTTAACGCTAAATAACCGACATTAAAAGAAGGTCGCACAACAGTTTCTAAATTAGGATCTCCTTGAACCTCTTTCAATTGATCCGGCGTTAAATCTACCGTAAAATCAAGTTGTCCTGCTCTCAATTGAGCCAATCTCGCCGCCGGATCGTCAACAAAACGAATTACCAATTGATTGACTTTTGGCGTGCCAGTTTTCCAATAATTTGGATTTTTTGCTAAGATAATGCGATCGCCCGATCGCCATTCCTGAAACACAAAAGGCCCCGTACCCACCGCCTGCAACCCCGGAGTGCCGTACTTAGCACCCGCTTTCTTCACCGCCGCCGGACTCGCCATCCCGAAATAACCAGACCCAATCGCCGAGGGAAAAGCAGCAAAAGGTTGATTTAAAACAAACTTAATTGTAGACTTATCAACAACTGCCACATCTTTTACCAGGGAATTTTTATCTCCCTTAAAGCCACCGAAAAAATCTTTCCAAATTTGATAAGTCTTGCCAGTTTCTCGATAACCGTTAGGATTTTTCGCATCCCACCAGCGATCCACATTAAACTTAACAGCTTCCGCATCAAAATCCGTACCGTCGTGAAACTTTACCCCCGAACGCAACTTAAAAGTCCAAGTTTTGCCATCTGTAGAACTTGACCATTCAGTAGCGAGACTCGGCTCGAGTTCCACAGTTCCCGGTTTAAAATCAGTCAAGCGATTGTAAATTTGGTCGATAACAATAACTGAATTCCCGTCAGTAATATTTCCCGGTTCCAGATTGACCGGCTGCCCGCCCGCACCGTAAACTAAAGCCCCAGCCGGAACCGCAGCAGGAGTTGGCACAGTTGGAGAATTATTGCTAACCGTGTTTGAGGGCGTGGCGCAATTTGATAAAATTACAGCCATCCCAAAAACTATACTTAATAAAACCAAACGCCATAATTTTAACAATTTCATCTCAATAGCTCCCGTTTACTAGCAAACTGCACTCATATCAATAAATTTCTAATTTGCTCTTTCTCTCCCCTCTGTGGTGTCTGCGTTCTCTGCGGTTCATTTAGTAAATTCTATATTAAAAGCCAATCTAATTAACAAACCAAATAGAACAGCCTGATGATATCATGCTGGAGGGCAAAATCTCAACCCACACCTTTACATTAGGTGACACAACCAGTATGAAAGCTAACGTTTACCGCCCAGCTAGAGGGGTCATTCGATTTTAGGTTTGATATTTTAGATTTACTCCATGAATATCGGGGGAACATAAACATTCCTTTATCCACCCAAAATATTTTTGAATATCTGCACATAACAACCCGATTCGGGATTCGCAAACATCAATATTTCTCTCTTTTCTGTTTCTCTCGGCCCAGAGCGTCCTCTGCGGTTCCTTGAAAAAAATCTACTCTACATCAAGCAATACGATGGCTATATGCGATCGCACCCACCCTACAAATCCAAACTTTCTTCTCCAATACTCCCCAGTTCCCCGCTACTGAGAAACTCTTCCTCCTCTACTTCCTCAATCCCAGAGTCGAAACTTTCTATCACAAACGGCAAACCAGCCGCCATCAAACCCCGTTGAATCAGTTCCGGCGTTTCCTCAAACAAAACAAATAGCGGATGAACAGCCTCAGCTTCATCGCTGTAAATATGTCTGTAGCGCTGCGGCATCACCCATTCGTAACCTTGATCCAGCCAAACCTGAGACTGCCGCCAGCGACCGAGCAACTCAGAAAACTCTTCGCCCGGACGATGAATGAAAATCAAAATTTCCACTCCAATTTTAACTTTCCATTCAGGATCGCACATCAAAATCGCCAAATCGCAGGGCAAACAAACTGCCTGTCCGGGCGATATGCTAGTGCCCCCACTTCCAGCATAAGAAACCCCGTCCCGCAAGCGCGCAATTGGCAAAGGAATTGTGATTAAACTCTCATGGGCGCGGCGGATACTCGGAATCATTTCCATGTAAACCCGATATTTTTTCAGCAGGGCGATCGCGGCCGAAGATTCGCTGTACTCTGCTAGTAAAGTCTCGTAATGTGATTGTTTAACAGACATTTTCAAACCCAAAAATAAGTAATTATTAATTGCTGCTAATTGCTAATGGATCGCTTCTCGTTACCAGGAAGACCCCATTGGTGACAACTGAAGCTCAAGTTCCCCGAAGGGCAGCACTTGAGCTTGCCGGACGGCATTGGTGTGTAACGCGAACAGCGATTGAAGCATTTATGGCTCTGGGCTACCAATGTCTGGAGAATGCTTGCAGCCTTTTTTTACAAGGTTTGAGCCATTTGCTGTCTCTAGATTAAGCCCGAACGGTACATTTTTAACTTTCAAGAATTTACTTTTCTGGTGTTGGCTTGCGTTAATTATCCTAGCTGTGTTTTTCGTGGTTTTCTGTACCGGCTCACCATTATTGTTTTGGGACTAGTCGTTTGAGCTTGGTATCTCATCTTTATCGGCAGTTATTCTAGCTGTGGTATAGTATCATTGTAGAACTATTTATTAAAATAGAATGCAAGGCAATTTTAAAAATACATATTGACAAAACTAAACTATTAAAACAAAAGTCGGCAATCAATTAAAGCCGTCCTATAAGGACGGGGCTTTTAGCAAAATTTCCGGTAAGTTTGAAAAAGACATGGTGGTGAAACACGATCGCACGGGTAAAAGCATCCGCGACAATGCCTTTGAATGCCAGAATCTCGATCTATTTAAGAATCGAGCGGGTTTTCATATCTGAAAGTCTCAATTCCCCAAGCTCAAGATCGCGATGCCGCAATTTTACATACCATGAAATTGATCGCAAGTCAATACAAACCCTAAATTTTTACAAAAAGCGATTAATTTTAAGGACTTGCTAAAGCAAAGAGGGGTTGTACGCCCCATAAGTTAGAGTCAGATATTATAGATGCACCCTGATGGCTTTCCCGTTCCACAAGAGCGGGATTTTTATGATGGGAAAGCCGGAGCGTTAAGTTTCAGAATATCTACTACAGATAAAATGACGTGGGGATGCAAAGATTAAAGATATAGCGCAGAGCTAAAGCTCAAACTAGGGCGCCGCTCGATCGAACCTCACCCCTAACTCTGCGAAATAACCCAAAGGCGGTAGCATAGTTTGGGAAACGGCATCAACTGAAGATGAACTTAGCGCCAGCAACAGTCCTGCAACAGGGCAAATACACAATTAACGCGACTTTAGGCATAGGAGGGTTCGGCATCACTTACCGAGCTATCCACACCCATTTAAACCAAACCGTCGTACTCAAAACCCTCAACGAAAGTCTGCGCCAACACCCAGAATCTGCCCAATTTCAGCAGCAGTTTATTGCCGAAGCCCAACGCCTGTCGCGGTGTCAGCATCCCAACATAGTCAGGGTAATCGACTTTTTTGAAGAAGCCGGACAGTGTTTTATCGCAATGGACTACATTCCGGGGCAAACTCTCGCCCAAATAGTCGAAACCGATCGACCGTTGCCAGAAGCCCTGGCCCTGCACTATATTCGGCAAATAGCCTCAGCCTTAAGTACAGTTCACCACAGCGGATTGCTGCACGGAGATATCAAGCCAGAAAATATTATCCGGCGAGCCGATTCTCACGTAGTAATGTTAATAGATTTCGGAATTGCCCGCGACTTTACCGCCAGCACCAAACAAACCCACACAAACTTGCTCTCCCCAGGGTATGCGCCGATCGAACAATACCTCTATGAGGGTAATTGTACACCGGCCACTGACATCTACGCGAGCGCAGCCACCCTCTACTACTTGCTCTCCGGCGTGGCGCCCGTAGCAGCACCCCTGCGCGATCGCATTCCCTTGACTGAGTTGCGGCAATTTCAGCCCAACCTCAGCCCGGGAATCGAGCGAGCCATCCTTCAGGGACTCGAAATCGACCCCCACAACCGCCCTCACACAGTGGAAAATTGGCTCACCATGCTGCAAGAAACAGAGCGAGTATCAGTAAAAAGAAAAAGCAAGCAAAGTCTAAGATTGCCCGCACCTCCCCCGCCGCAGTTGACTTTTCTGGCGTTTGTCGTAACGGCTGCAATTGCAGGCTGGATGGGTTTTGACCTAGCATGGCACTACAACAGCACCAGTCTCAGCAATCGTCCCAAAATAGAATCCTTCCCATCTCTCGAAGACTTGCTCAAATCCCGCGATTTGTCAGGGCCGATGTTCGGGCAGCCGTCTGTCGAAAGCAGCCCTCTCTACCCGATCGAACTCAACAAGCTTCCCAAACCCCCCTTAGACAGCAGCAACATTCCCGAACAGATCGACGAGCCATCAGAAACTAGCGCCGAACCTTCTGACTCCTCAAGCCCGGAAACTCCCGCCCCAGAGCCCGAAGCGGAACCGGAGCCATCGCCGACGCCCGAACCCGCAGAGGAGCCTTCTGAGTCCCCTATTCCAGAGCTTCAAACCGAAATCGAGCCAGATCCCCAACCAGAAGCGGCACCAGTACCGGAAGTTGCGCCCCTGCCGCCAGAACCGCCCGCCTCGCCCGCCTCGCCTGCCCCTGGGAGTGCTAGCGCTGAAACCGTGCCTTCGTCGGAATCCCCGTCGCCAGTAGTAGCGTCGCCGATCGATCGATCGCCCGAGCCTGCGATACCAAGCGACAGCGGCAACAATTCAGATAGTTCGATCGCACCTGATTCACCACCCCCTGTGGCAGATCCCGCAGTGCCTTTTCCCGAACCTGCGACAAATTAGTATGGTTTTTGTTGGTTAAAAGTGCAGACAAACACTTGGTTTTATGAGTCAGCAAATATCCGCTCAGTAGTTGAGATAATAAAGCCATACCTAGCCAATTACTATCTTCCAAAAACTTCCGTAGAAGCTAAAAAATTCAACAGTCGCCGTCTAAGTTTATGGTATATTTCCTATTCCCTCTGCCATCCATATGCCAGAAAAAAAAAGGCATGACTGCGTTCTATTTTGATTTAAATTATGTTAAAATATGTGCGCGGCTCTGAAGTAGTGTGAGGTCGCCTATTAATACTGCCAAGCTGCAAACATTTTGGTACAAAGCAACCCCAACCTCGAATTCGATCCAGTGCAAGCGAGGATTTTGGGCTAAGCCGTGGCGCGTTAGACTGTTCTAACTCTCAACAATCCCATTTCCGACACTCGGGGTGGGAGTGTCAATTCCCCCAAAACTCCTTCCTTTGGGAGCAAGCATCATCGGGGACAAGCAAGTTATAATTTGTTGCGGAAGCGCACAGAGATTTTTTATGAGTAAACCCCCAGTTCATGCTTTTTTTGTAGGCAGAGCACTTGCCGAAGCACTGTACGAGCAATTAGAAAGCGCAGCAACCAACGCTTTCTCTGAACTCGGCAAATTTGACGCAGACCAAAGAGAACGCCTGCGACAGTTCACCGATCGAGTTGTGGAACGGGCAAATAGAGCTTCGGAGGAGGCGATGCAGACCAGAACTGGCACTGCAAGCAACACCACCATTCAAGACATCCATCCGGCAGATTTGCAAGCGACTATTGACGAGCTGCGCGCCGAAGTGGCTCTGGTGCGATCCCAATTGCAGCGCTACCGCAGCACTTTGCCCTAGCGCTCGACGATTCGACCACAACTATTATTTACTACGCGAGCGCATTGCTTTGCGCTCCTGCGCTCCTACTTCCAATCAAAGCAAAAACATAAAATAAGCAATTTGGGAACCCAAGTGTCTGCTCTCCTTGATGACTCTATTAATCGCCAGCGCTCCCCCAAGCACACTGGCGAAGCCGATGAGCCAAAAACTGCTAGTAAATCCTACAAAAGTAAAGCTTATCGCTGGAATCGCGAAAAATATTCCCGGAAGCGGCGCTTCTTCGACATTTGGACCTTTGTCTTGCTCTGGCTGGCTTCCCTCTGGCTCGACAGCAAAAATTGGAGCTACTGGGGAGGCGTGACAGAAGAAAAGAAAGTTGCCAGACGCCGCTTTCAAGCTATCTGGGTGCGAGAAACACTCTTGGATTTGGGCCCTACTTTCATCAAAGTTGGGCAATTATTTTCCACCCGCGCCGATTTGTTCCCGGCAGAGTTTGTTGAGGAACTTTCTAAGCTGCAAGATAAAGTGCCTGCTTTTAGCTACGAGCAGTTAGAGGTAATTGTCGAGCAAGATTTGGGCAAGACAGTTCTTGAACTCTACCGCAGCTTTGACCCGGTGCCCCTGGCCGCTGCAAGTCTGGGTCAGGTACACAAAGCTCAACTGCATTCGGGCCAGGAAGTAGTAGTCAAGGTGCAGCGCCCGGGACTGCGGAAGCTGTTCGAGATAGATTTGCAAATTCTTAAGGGAATTGCCCGCTACTTTCAAAACCATCCTAAGTGGGGCTACGGCCGAGATTGGATGGGGATTTATGAGGAATGCTGTCGGATTCTGTGGCTGGAAATTGACTATCTCCATGAAGGTCGCAATGCTGATACTTTTCGCCGCAATTTTAGCAACTGTGACTGGGTGCGGGTGCCAAAGGTTTATTGGCGGTACGCTGCTCCGCGAGTGCTGACCTTGGAATACCTGCCGGGAATTAAAATCAGCCACTACGAAGCTTTGGAAGCGGCTGGTATCGATCGTAAATTAATCGCTCAGTTAGGTGCAAAAGCTTATTTGCGCCAGTTGCTCAATGACGGCTTTTTCCACGCTGACCCACACCCCGGCAACATCGCTGTTAGTGCTGAGGGTTCTCTGATTTTTTACGATTTCGGCATGATGGGTCAAATTCAGTCGAACGTCCGCGAAGGACTGATGGAGACGCTTTACGGCATTGCTTCCAAGGATGGACAGCGGATTATGGATTCTCTGATCGAGTTGGGAGCTTTGGTGCCTACGGGTGATATGAGTCCGGTGCGCCGCAGCATCCAGTACATGCTGGACAACTTCATGGACAAGCCTTTTGAAACTCAGTCTGTGAGCGCGATTACCGACGACCTTTACGATATTGCCTACAACCAACCTTTCCGCTTCCCAGCTACCTTTACTTTTGTAATGCGAGCTTTTTCCACCATCGAAGGGGTGGGCAGAGGCTTAGATCCCGAGTTCAACTTTATGGAGGTGGCACAACCTTTTGCCATGCAGCTTATGAGTAATGGAAATGGCCCTGATACAAGTAGCAGCATTTTTAACGAAATCGGCCGTCAGGCGGCTCAGGTGAGTTCTACTGCTTTGGGTTTGCCCCGCCGGATTGAGGAGACTATTGACAAACTCGAACAGGGAGATTTGCGGATTCGCGTCCGTTCTGCCGAAACAGAGCGCTTGCTGCGTCGCATGAGCAGCGCTCAAATGGGTACGAATTATGCTTTGGCAATGAGTGCTTTTACTTTGTCGGCGACTATTTTGTTTGTCAGCAATCAAGTCTGGCCGGCTGTCGCTGTGGCAGTGCTGGCCGCGGTTGCAGGGTTTGCTATGCTGCGTTTGTTCAAACGGATCGATCGTTTAGACAGGATGTCATAATTGTGCAATTTGGGATTTGAAATTTCAGGTTTGAGATTTCTCGCCAGCCCAAATTTGACATCGAATGTTAAGTTTTGGCTGGCTGACCGCAGATTGCTGAAGTTTACAAGACTTACGCGCTTTGAAGCGAAAAACCCAGGCAGCCAGGGGGTTTTTCGCCAGCAAAACCTCGGATTTTGGGTATAAATCCAGTTTTTTTGCAGGTGCTGCTGAATTTACTGGATTTACCAAAATTTTACGATGGGATTACCATCATACGATCTACAATATGAGGTCAAGGAAGTGCAGTTTTTCCAAAACTCGCGATCGTGGGCGACAGAAATTTTAACTCCTGTTCGGGATTTAAGTTTTGGAAGAAAACATAGCACCCAATTAAATCAAACTTTCAAGTTCGATGAGTCCAATCACCCAATCTATGAAACGCTCTTTCGCAGGCAAGACAGACACAGGGCTAGTTCGTTCCGTAAATCAGGATTCGTACTACATAGACTCTGACGGGCGATTTTTCATAGTGGCCGATGGAATGGGAGGACACGCCGGAGGTCAAGAAGCCAGCCGGATTGCGACTCAGGCGATTCAATCTTATTTGCTCGAACATTGGGAAGGGCCAGAGGATTCTCCGCTGTTGTTGGAAAAGGCTTTTTTAATTGCCAATCAAGCAATTTTGACGGATCAGCTCGACCACCCGGAGCGTGCTGATATGGGAACTACGGCTGTGGTTCTAATGTTTAGGGATGAGGGCCGGCCTTGGTGCGCTAATATCGGGGACTCTCGTTTGTACCGACTGCACGGATCTCGCTTGCAACAGATTACTGAAGACCAGACTTGGGTGGCTCAGGCTGTGAAAAGAAAGGCCCTAACTCCCGACCAGGCTCGCACTCATCCTTGGCGTCACGTTTTGTCCCAGTGTTTGGGCCGCGATGATTTGCGGGAGATAGATATTTTGCCGGTGGACGTGCAGCCTGGGGATCGCTTGCTGCTGTGCAGCGATGGCTTGACTGAAGAACTTTCCGATCCTTTGATAGCTTCGCCTCTGAAGTCGATTCGCGCCTGCGAGGGCGCTGCAAATGCTTTAATTCAAGCAGCTAAGGATAAAGGTGGACGCGATAATATTACTGTGGTGATCGTGACGATCGACCTCAAATAATATCCGATCGCCCGATCGCACCCGACCATCTAAAATCGAAAAATCTAAAATCTAAAATCTAAAATCTAATCTGAAGTCAATTCGCGCCTGCGAGGGCGCTGCAAATGCTTTAATTCAAGCAGCTAAGGACAAAGGTGGACGCGATAATATTACTGTGGCGATCGTGACGATCGACCTCAAATAATATCCGATCGCCCGATCGCGCCCGACCATCTAAAATCGAAAAATCTAAAATCTAAAATCTAAAATCTAAAATCTAAAATAGAATGACTCGCGTTATCGGTTTGATCAGCGGCACGTCGGTGGATGGCATTGATGCTGCTTTGGTGGATGTCGTCGGTTCCCACACAGACTTGAAAGTGCAATTGGTGGCCGGCAACACTTTCCCTTATCCTGCTAACTTGCGATCGCAAATTCTCTCGGTTTGCAGCGGCTCGGCTTTGTCAATGGCTGAACTAGCAGAATTAGATGATGCCATCGCCCAAGAATTTGCCACGGCGGCATTGACAATTCAAGCAGAATATGATAAAGCCGAATTAATCGGCTCTCACGGTCAAACCGTCTACCACCGACCTGCTGGGAAAGCCCAGAAAGACAGCGCCGGTGCGTTAATGGGCTACAGCTTGCAACTCGGGCGGGGCGCGCTAATTGCGGAATTGACAGGCATTACTACTGTGAGTAACTTTCGATCGGCAGACATAGCAGCAGGCGGTCAAGGAGCACCCTTAGTGTCAATAGTTGATGCCTGCCTGCTGGCAGAACCGAACCGCAGCCTCTGCATCCAAAATCTAGGCGGAATTGGCAATGTTACCTATCTTCCGGCCACGGGAAAAAGGGAAAACCAGGACGAGTCAGAAATTTTGAGTCTTGGGGAAGGCATATGGGGCTGGGATACAGGCCCGGGGAATTCCCTCTTGGATTTGGCAGTGCAGCACTTCTCAGGTGGCACTAAGACGATCGACGAAGGTGGAGCTTGGGCGGCATCGGGAACTCCCTGTCAAGCTTTAGTCGATGATTGGCTCGCATCAGAGTTCTTCCGCCAAGCACCGCCGAAATCAACGGGGCGAGAGTTATTTGGTGTAGACTATTTTGACAGGTGTTTGGTCGAGGCCCAAGGTTACAACCTCAGTCCTGCTGACGTGCTGGCTACTCTGACAGAACTGACTGCAGCCTCGATCGTTCACAGTTACCAAACTTTTTTACCGGCTATGCCCGATCTAGTTTTACTGTGCGGGGGTGGCAGCCACAATCTCTACTTAAAACGCCGATTGCAATCTCAATTGCACCCAGTGCAAGTGTTGACTACTTCTGAGGCAGGCTTGAATGTAGATTTTAAAGAGGCGATCGCTTTCGCGGTTTTAGCAGCATGGCGGGTTCGGGGCATTCCCGGCAATCTACCTCAAGTTACTGGGGCGCGGGCACCGGTACTTTTAGGGGAAATTAACTCTTGTTGGCACAGTTGGGCGTGATAGCATAGAGTCTGAGGGACAACGGCTGTGCGTTGTTGCACCAGCATTGTAGCCAGCAGCAAAAGCATAGGAACAGCACTGTGGCTCACACGTTTTTAATGGAATCTGGCCAATGGACGCTCGAAGGAAGCTGGATTGAGCGCAATGGCGTGCCAATTACGGTTAAAGGCAAAACTTTAGTGAGCTGGAACCGAACAGATTGGTTCAGTATGGTGACGAAACTGGTGTTTCCTGGAGGCGATCGCGAAGAGATTGTTTTGCAGTACCGAGGACACCTCAACAGCGATGAACGGCAGTATACTTTTGTACTCCAACACAGCGAACTCGGCCGCGTCGAGGGCGAAGGTTGGATTGCTCCCCAGTCGATCGTCCAGCGTTATTGGGTATTGGGAGACGAACGCCAGCGGCGGACAGGTTTTGATACCCTTCACCGGGTTGATGACAACCGCTACTACCAATCTAGTGGCATCATGTCCGGTCATTACTTGACCAGTACAATGGAGGCGACTCTGGAACGTCAGCCAGAATAACTCTGTCTAGAGTCCACAGTTGCCAGTTCTAGGGATTTGATGTAAAAACTGAAGGTTTTGCTAGTCGGAGGTCGCGCTCAGATGTCCGACTAGCGCCATTGTTGTCAAACCTCATCCGCTGCAAACAAACACAAATATATTGAATTTGTTAAAAATTTAATTGGTTAAAAAATTAACACTTACTATTAATTAATAGTTATCTCATTTTTGAGTCGAGGCGCGATAAATTATCTTTGCACTCTCCGGTGGTGTCGATCGACAAAGTTCTGAGCTCGACTCCCCAATTCGAGTGAAATTCACAAAGAAACTGTCCTATTTTCCTCAAGTCTCTATACAGGTCTTCTAGCTTCTGCCTTCGAGTGACGCCCCATCACCCCCAACTCCTTTCCGCATGAGGGAAGTGAGTAAGAGACGGAGGTCGCCGACTGCGACTCTTGGTTACTCAACGCCTGGGTTAGGTTCTAAACCCCAGTGGTGTTTCAGAAAATGGCGGTACATGGTTTCTCGTAGCATCATTTGCTCGTAAAGCTTGACCAAAAACTCCTGAGCTTGTTCGCGGCTCATGTCACTTACCTGTGTTTTGAAGGAACACAGGCTAAATTGCTGTTCCAAAGACAATTCTGCTGGTTGGCTCATGACTTTGACTCCTCTTTAAGTAAAGGTGACTTAAAAGTGAACACCTGGATTAACCTGATTTGTAAGTTGTTTCAGCGATCGACCGTTTGTTTCGGGATGACCGATAGCCCATCTGGGTTGAGTCTATATTACAAAAGGTAACAATCATTTGACAAAATTACCATCTGTCCCAGGAAATAACTTAGTGATAATGATGGCGAAATGCCTGCAAAAGTTCCTTCCGCAGGCATATACAAATGTATCTAGTTGTGAAGAGAAAAAAGGCTCAGTACGAACCAAAATAATTGAAGCCCTTTATACCAAATCCGGCGGGGATTCTCTGGGAGAGGGGGAGAGGGGGAGAGGGGGAGATTGGGAAAATTTCTATTTCTCTGTTCTCCCTTCTTCCTTCTCCCTTCTTCCGACGGACATCGGACTGACATCCGTTACATCCGTTACATCCGTTACACAATCCGTTGCCGAACCTTCTTCCTTATAACTAATTCGAGGGCCCGACATTTTGCGGTGGAGTAACCGCTCCGGGTCTTAAATTGGGAGCAGCGGGTGCAGGCGAAACAGGAGGAATGCCCTGATTTGCCCCAGAGTTGCTAGGCTGCCCGGGAGCTGGGAGAGGGGATTGAAACTGATTCGGATTGAACTGCTGCGGCCCGGGAGCAGGGAGAGGAGATGGAAACTGATTTGGATTGAGCTGCTGCTGCCCCGGAGCCAAAGGAGACTGCTGGGGTTGACCGGAATTGCCGATCGCAGGTGCTGCAGGAATGCCAGAATTGGGAAGCGAGGGATTTGGCAATGGGGAGGAAGCCGAACTAGGAAGAGTTGCCAGGGCAACTCTATCGCCGCCTACCTCTCTCAATTTGTCTAAAACCTCGACAACTTTGGCATATCTAGCATTTTGAGGAGCGTACAGCACCATCAACCCCGCAGGATTTTTACTTTGGAAACTCTTTAAAACTCGATCGAGCTGTTGGTAATTAACAGGCAATTGGTCGATATAAGTTTGCCCGAAATCGTCAATGCTGACAATCAGCATCTCTCGCATCTGTGTTTGTCCCGTCTTCGCTTTAGGCAAATCGACATTAATTGCTTGCTGGCGAGTCAGTTGCAGAGCCGCCAGCAGAAAAAACGTCAGAATGCAAAATATCACGTCAATTAAAGGCACCAGTTCAATCCGAGCCTCTTCAGCAGGAGTATCTAGATTAATCTTCATCAGTTCTGTGGAGTTTTAATTATTAGAAGGTGAATCTTCTGCCGGATCTGAACCTTTTAATTTCGGCTCCCGGTTCCTTTCTGCCGATTCTTGAGAATTGAGAGAACGCCTGTTCAAACCATCGGAAGCAAAGGAAGAATTGCTGTATTCTGCACCGGGCGATCGACCCTTAGCATTAGCAGCAGGCCAGTATTGCCTGTAAAGCAATTCCAGTTCATTTCCAGCTTTGCGAAATATTTTTGTCTGGTTGAACAAAAAAGCTTGAAATATCCGATAAAACGCCAAGGTAAAAATTGCTACTACCATCCCAGTAGCAGTGGTGATCAGCGCCTCGCTAATCCCCAAAGTTACGCCAGTTGTTGCCGCCGTCCCGATGTCGCCCAGACGGATAGAACTGAGCGAGTTAATCAAGCCCAGAACTGTTCCCAGCAAGCCCAGCAAAGGGGCTAGAGCGATCGTAGCTTCTAAGATTTTGTCACCGCGCCGCATCGAAGCCAACTCTTCATCGGCTGCTGCTTCAAGTGCGAGTCGAAACAAATCTGGTTCGGGATTGTAGAGCCGCAGGGGTGCATAAAGAAATCGCCCGATCGGCTGTCGGTTTGCTTGTCTGGCAATCTCGTTAGCCGCCCCCCAATCGCTGCGAGCAGCATCAAGAATCCGGTTAACTATCTGCTTTTCTTTGCTCAGGAGGCTCGCCCAAAACCACAAGCGCTCGATAATTGTGCTCAAAGATAGAATCGATAACACCAACAGGGGCCACATGGCGGGGCCGCCTTTTTGAAACAGTTCTTGAATATTCACAATATTTTTGCTCCTGCAGTACCCGCTAACTTTTGCTTCTGTTCTACTTTTTTTAACAAATCTAAGGCCATTTAATTTTAGCTATTAATGTACTCAGGACTTACGCACCCGCGAGTAAAGAAAGCCGATTTTGCGAAGAGACCCTCGGGGTGCAACCAAGTATTTTCGTCGAGGAAACCCGGTTTCTGGGTAAGTATTGGTACTGTTTTCTAGTGCCTGCGGGCGATGGGCGGTGACTTTCTCACAATTGGTCTAAGTCTTGACACATATCTTGGAGTGACTGGTGTTGAAGGCGGCGGGAAGAGCGGCGATATTTTTTAGTTTGCAGCTTCGGTTCGTAATGCTGCGTACCATCCGACTTGGTTTGCTGCTTCAAGCTCGCCTCGGCGCTACTAGAGTTTTGCTCTTGTTGCTGGCGGACGATCGCCTCTTCGAGAAACTGCAAGTAATACTCATAGCGCTCCCAACCGCCCCGCACCACACAGTTAGGCTCGTCTCTGTGCGAACAGTCGCTAAACTGGCAGCTACCCAAAGCCAGCCTCTGACGCGCTTCTGGGAAATATGCAGCTAACTCGGACGGGTCGCATTCGAGTGCCGGCTGATTAAAGCCCGGAGTATCTGCCAAAAGTCCGCCGCCGGGGAGTTCAAAGAGTTCTACGTGGCGAGTCGTGTGGCGGCCGCGGCCGAGTTTGCCGGAAACAGCGTTCACTCGCAGATTCAGGGCCGGGATCAGTTGGTTGATCAAGCTGGACTTGCCCACCCCAGAAGGGCCACAAATTACCGTTATTTTCCCTTGTAAGTGATGCAGAAGAAAGTTCGGCAACGGGCTATGTAGGGGATTTAACGGAGCCAACCGATCGACCGAATTTGCAAGTAGGGGATTATTCTCAAAAGTCACGCTCGACCCGTCTATTTTCTCCTTTAAGTTATGGTAATCTGGTTCTCTGACAGAAACTTCATTTTTACTTTTTTCGGTGGATTCCTGGACGGCTGCGCCGTTGCGGACGCTAATAAACATTGGTTCGTAGCCCCAGCCTGAAAGCCGATCGCGCCACTGTTCCAATTCTTGGGGCGTGACCAAATCGCATTTGTTCAGGCACAAACTCACCTCTAAACCTGTAGATTCTGCCTTGACTAAAAACCGAGTTAATGATGCGGGGTCTAAGTCTGGTTCAGCGAGGGCAAAAACCAGGAGAATGCGATCGGCATTAGCTACAGGCGGGCGGTTGAGTTCTGTTTGGCGCGGGAAGACTTCAGAAATTGCTCCCCGGCGGTCAGTCCAGTCCGGTTCCTCTACCAGCACGCGATCGCCCACCATCACCTGTTGGCCAATTTTTTTGAGTCTAGTGCGGCGAGTGCACAGGAGAGTCGGAGAATCAGCGAGGAGAGGATTTTTCCCGTCAATGGAGACTTCGGGATCTAACCTCACTTGGTAGAAGTTAGCCTGAACAGCAATTACAGTACCGACGATCGAGAGCGAATTCAGGCTCATCCTGCTTCCTTGTTTTCTGGGCGCTGCACTTTCATTGCAAAAAAGCCCGACTCCGGCTCATCCGCGACAAATTGCGTTTCGAGAATCTGGTAGCCTTCCATTTTGAGACTGTCGGGCACTTGTTCGATCGGCTCCCCAGCGTCCAGCCACACCTCCAAAACAGCACCCGGTGCCATTTGCTCCAAGCGCAGTTTAGTGCGGACAAAATTCAGAGGACACGGAGTACCCCGCAGATCGATTTTGGAATCTGGGGATTTGGGATTTTCAATTTTCGATGTTGAATTCATAATGTTTTTGGCAATCTCAAATCCTGAAAGCCTTTGTTTTTTAAACAAGTTGCCTGGAAACTGGAGAATCTCAAATTTTGTGTCCAATTAGACACAGATTATTATTTCAGGAAAAAATGAGCGCCATTGCGCTCACTTTTTTGAGCGCTGCTGAAACCGAATGCCCGGAAAGCCTCCCACCTGAGATGTTTGTGAGCAATTGCACACAATTTTTTGACAGATACTAAAACAAATTGCCGGGGAATGCTGAAACAGGAAAATTTGACACCAATTGGTGTCAAAAATTGCTTATTTCTGAAACAAATTGCCCAGAAATCCTTCCAAGCCGCCTTTACCGGTACGATCGCCCTTCAGTTTAGCAAGCTGCATCAGCAATTCCCGTTCCTCAGCCGTCACCTTAGTGGGAATCTCTATAGACACCGTAATCAAATGATCGCCGCGACTGACTGGATTTCCCAACCGAGGCACCCCTTTTTTCTCCAAAGTCAAAACAGTATTTGCTTGAGTTCCGCTAGGAATCAACAATTCCGTCGGCCCGTCTACCGTTTCAACTTCCAATCGGCACCCCAAAATTGCTTGCAAATAACTAATCTTAACTTCCGAGCTAACGTTAGTGCCCTCCCGCTTAAATTGCGGGTCTTCATTCACAGCCAAGAACACGTAAAGGTCACCGGGCGGCCCGCCCAGTTTGCCGGCATCCCCTTCATTGGAAACGCGCAAGCGAGTACCGTTGTCAACCCCAGCCGGAATTGTGATTTTCAGCTTTTTCATCACTTCTTTCTGGCCGCGGCCGCCACAAGTTTCGCACTTGTCCTCAATCACTTGCCCGGTGCCGTTACAAGTGGGGCAAACTGAAACTTGAGTAAAGCTGCCGAAAGGAGTGCGGGTAGCGCGTCGCACTTGACCGCTGCCGTTACAAGTCGAGCAGGTTTGCGGTCTAGTTCCCGGTTTGGCGCCAGTCCCGGTGCAAGTTTCGCAGGTTTCTAGATGCTTGATGCGGAGTTCTTTGTCCCCACCAAACACTGCTTCTCGAAAATCCAGCCGCAAATCGAGGCGTAAATCGTCTCCGCGCACCGGTCCGCTGCGCCTGCGACCTTGTTGTTGGCCGCCGACCCCTCCCTGAAAGCCCTGAAAGAAGCTTTCAAAAATATCGGCAAAGCTGTCACCAAAGTCTTGGAAACCAGGTGCGCCTCCGCCGCTGACGCCTGCTTCGCCGAACCGGTCGAAACGGGCGCGGGTTTCCGGTTCCGAGAGTACCTCGTAGGCGCGGTTAATTTCTTTAAACCGCTCTTCGGCACCGGGTTCTTTGTTGACATCTGGATGGTACTTGCGAGCTAGACGGCGGTAAGCACGCTTAATTTCTTCTTTGTCTGCGCTGCGAGAAACGCCTAATATTTCATAGTAATCACCGGCCATAAAGCTGCTTGCCTGGAGGTAAATAACAAAAAGTGTACGAAAAAGAAACGGGCGACCTTTCCTGAAATTACAGATTAAAAATCAAAAACTTTCATTGTTAATTTTTAACTTTTAATTTTTAGCTTTTCTGTTTTAAAGGAAAGGATTCATATCATCAACTTCTGGTTCGGGAACCTTCTGTTTTGGTTTTGACTGTGGATTTGACTGTCGTTTTGACTGTCGCTCCGGCTTTGATTCCGGCTTTGGTTCCGGGTTTGGTTCCGGCTTTGGTTCCGGCGGAGCTTGGGGCGCCGCCTGCGGCTCTTCTGTCAGCAAAATGCTGTCGTCGTCCGCTTTAACATCTTCTGGTTCTGATGATTTTACTTCTGACATCATCTCCCTTTCAACAACAGCTCCTGACGGGGCTACCCCGCTGCGGGCTTGGTCGTAGACTGCGGTACCGAGCGAGTATAGCAGTTGCTTGAAAGATTCGATTGCGGGCGTGAGTTCCTCGACTGTGATGTCCGGGTTAGTCATCGCTGCCCGCAAGGCTGCTGCGGCTGTTTCCGCTTCGGCCTTGAGGTCGTCGCTCAGCAGTTGCGCGTTGGTTTTTAAAGTTACACCACAATTATAGACGAGGGAGTCAGCTTGATTTTTGAGTTCGACGAGTAGAGCGCGCTTGATGTCTTCGTCGGCGTAAAGTTCGGCTTCTTGTCGCATCCGCTCGACTTCGGTTTCGCTCAATCCCCCTGTATTGGAAATTTGGATGCTTTGTTCTTTTCCGGTTCCCTTGTCTTCAGCGGCAACTTTGAGAATCCCGTTGGCATCGATTTCAAAGGTAACTTCGATTTGAGGTACGCCGCGGGGGGCTGGGGGAATGCCTTTGAGCAGGAACTTGCCGAGACTTTTATTGTCTTTAACCAATGCCCGCTCGCCTTGGAGTACGTGAATTTCTACCGAGGTTTGCCCGTCTGTCGCCGTGCTGTACATTTGCGATCGGCTCGTGGGAATAGTTGTATTGCGCTCGATTACTTTGGTGAACACCCCGCCCAAGGTTTCCAGTCCCAGGGAGAGGGGCGTCACGTCCAGCAGCAGCAAGTCTTTAACTTCACCGCCCAAAACCCCGGCTTGAATTGCCGCGCCTACGGCTACAGCTTCGTCGGGATTGACGGATTTATCGGGAGAAATGCCCCCAAAATACTTGCTAATTGCCTTTTGAACTGCCGGAATCCGGGTTGAGCCTCCGACTAAAATAATTCTGTCTATGTCTTTGGGGGTCAAACTTGCGTCTTTGAGGGCTTGAGTCACCGGATCGATCGTCGCTTGCACCAAATGAGCCACCAGTTTTTCAAACTGAGCTTTAGAAAGTTCCATTTCCAAATGCTTGGGCCCTTTGTCGTCAGAGGAGATAAAGGGCAAATTGATTGAGGTGGATTCCCGGTTGGAAAGTTCGATTTTCGCTTTTTCCGCAGCTTCTCGGAGGCGCTGCAAGGCCATTTTGTCTTGTGAGAGGTCACTGCCTTCTTGAGTCCGAAAAGCTTCTACCAGCCACTGGACTATGCAGTCGTCAAAGTCATCTCCTCCGAGATGGTTGTTGCCGGAGGTAGCGTTGACTTCAAAAATTCCGTCTCCCAGTTGCAGGATCGAAACGTCGAAAGTACCGCCGCCCAGGTCAAAAACTAAGATTTTCTGTTCTATATTTTGTTTGTCCAGCCCGTAGGAAAGTGCTGCCGCCGTCGGTTCGTTGACGATCCGCAGGACTTCTAGCCCCGCGATCGTACCGGCGTCTTTGGTAGCTTGCCGCTGGGCGTCTGTGAAGTAGGCTGGCACTGTAATCACGGCTTGGGTAACAGTTTGTCCCAAATAAGCTTCAGCATCTTGCTTGAGCTTTTGGAGTACCATTGCCGAGATTTCTTGGGGAGTGTGAACCTTGTTCCGAATTTGGACGTTAACGGTATCGTCTTTGCCTTTTATGCAGGTATAGGGAGTCCGGGCTCGTTCTTCTTCCGTGTCGTCCCACCGCCGTCCGATAAATCGTTTGATGCTGTAGACAGTATTTACAGCATTAGTTACAGCTTGCCGCTTTGCCAATTGACCTACTAAGCGATCGCCCGCCTTGCCGAATCCTACTATGCTCGGAGTTGTGCGGCCACCCTCGGAATTGGCGATCACGACGGGTTTACCGCCTTCTAACACAGCTACGCAACTGTTAGTTGTGCCTAAGTCAATTCCAATAATTTTTCCCATAGCGCCTCATAAAACTTTGTGGGATGTTTGGAAACCTCCAACTACAGGTTGGGGGAAGAAAAACGACTCAGCTTGTTCAAACAAGCATCACCCGACTAGATTTGTAGGAATAAACTTGATGTCAACCAGGCAATATCAAAGACGGGTAAAAACATTTTTCAGAATTTTTTGAAAAAGCGCTGACCTGTTTTTAGTCATCTTTAATTAAGAAATTAAGGTGAGTCTGCCACCTTGGAACCCCCGAACTCTCTTCGGGGGTCAGTGACTTTGAGGAATGCAGTAGCTTTTATCCCGATTAACCTTCCGAACTATCGGGATTTTCATCTGAGGCTACCACAGATAGCCCAGCCGCTGCAACTTTCACTTTGGCGTGGCGCAAGACGCGATCGCCCAGAATGTAGCCGCGTTCTAGTTCTTGGATAATTGTTCCTTCCTCGTGTTCGTCAGTTGGCTCGCTCAGCAGAGCTTCGTGGAGGTTGGGGTCAAACTGTTCGCCTTCGGGGCGCATCGGAGAAACCCCGATTTGCTTGAGGCTATCTACCATTTGCTTGTAAACGCTTTGGTAGCTTTTGTGAATGTTCATTTCGCCGTCGGTTTGCGGCTTGATGTGCGATCGAGCGCGCTCGAAATTGTCAATTACCGGCAACAGGGGTTTGATCGTGAGACACCTTGCCTGTAAATCTAGTTCTTCTTTTTCTTTTTGGGTGCGCCTGCGGAAGTTCTCAAAATCTGCTGCTAGGCGGAGATTTTGATTTTTCAGTTCTTCTAGTTGAGCGGATGCGGCTTGCAACTGAGTTTTTAAAGCCTCTTTTTCCTCGGTTACTTGCGCCACTTCCTTCTTCCAAGGCTCCGCCGCGTCTGCAGTCGGACTGTTGGTTGAACTGCCGGTGACGGTAGGCCCCGATGGGTTTGCTGGGGTGCGATCGCCCTGAGCACTTTGATAAGCTCGAGCAAGTTCGAGCTCCCAATCCGCCGATTCGTTCGAGTTTCCTGATGCCGCCGGATTTTCACTTTCCATTGGCGAACCCTCTGGGGTCGTTTCCCCTGTTGAGTTAGGATCTTGATCTTGCTGTTTTTCCTCGTCAATCATAAAAGCTGCGCGACAGAACCCTATCAATTCTAGCAGATACAGTTAACCCGGTAAATCTAGAGGACTAGAATTGACTGTGTATGGCACAATGTGAAAAGAGGAAATCTCTCCAGCTCTGGAGACATTGCTCAAAGCTTTCCATAAAATATTCAAATGCCCGTTTAGATATTTGCGTATAATTATAGTCCCATTGGCGCCAACCCAACGTTTGTTGGTTCCTCATTTTTAATTAACGCGATCGCATTTACAACAATTTTTATAAGTATATTCTGCTGTTAAGTCTACTACAAAATTTCCCACTTCGGCTGCTTGATTTTTCAAGGTTTACTTAAAAGGATAGTGACTTAAAGTTATCCTCGGTCTGGCTGCTTTAGTTGCAATCTGAGGGCTGAGGCTGGCATTTTTTTTACCATTTGCTGAGTTTCGCAAGTGGGGATAAAAAGGAATTTGTATGGAGTGACTAAGTAGTTAGCTGTGTGCTTGTGTAACTCAGATAGTAAGTTCTTAATTTAGATCCGAATTGGGGCTGTGGTTTTTCTGATTCAAGACCGCCGAAGTCGCTTGAAGTATCGCATTTTTGCCAGCCAAAGGAGAGAGATTAGTTGGGATCGTCTCATATTTGTAAAAACACTTCTTCTGGCTCCTTCCTTCTGACTCTTTCCTCCTGCATCGCAGCAAGAGATCATCGCAGCAAGAGAGCCTCAAAAATCCAATTTCTAGCTGGGCTGCTTTCATTGAGATGCTCCCGATTACTTGGTCTCGCTGAGGTGCTCATCTGTAAATACGATTGATATCTAATTTGGCTCTTCCCAAGATTTTTGAACCGTCAACCTTACGTCACAAAGGTTCGGACAGCAGGGTAGAATCAAAGTAATATTTAGTGACCCCCGAAACTAGAGTTGCTCAAAATTTGCCCTGGGGCTCATGCAGCCGACGATCGGGCAGTGACCGATCGCAGATAATTAATCAAAATATATTTCACAAGGGCGATCGAGGCTTTCGTAAAAGCTATCATCACATAACATAGGTCTTCTTTAATTTAGTACAGCTAAGCGCGCCACCACGGACGGTGTAATTTGAGCAAACAATTTGGGAAAATAGAATGAGCCTGGGAAGGGGGCACACCCCGCCCCGCTTTTCTCTCCCGGTACGGGGAATCCCCAAGTGATATGCCCTGAGGCTATAACGAGAGTATCCCGCAAGTTAATCAGGTAAGCAAGCAACTTAGCACTCAACGAACAAAATGTGATTGCAAGCACCGGCAAATCTCTCCAACGTCTCGTCAATTTGTGGACGAAGCTTAGAGGGGACTGCGAGCTTACACTTG
Source organism: Microcoleus sp. F8-C3 (assembly GCA_036704825.1). Taxonomy (GTDB): domain Bacteria; phylum Cyanobacteriota; class Cyanobacteriia; order Cyanobacteriales; family Microcoleaceae; genus Microcoleus. Next base: position 73,221 of record JAUBSN010000035.1, read on the forward strand.
ACAGATAGGGATCGATCGAGAAAATGATAGCCGATCGACAAGCAAAAAATACGGGAGTTTTAACCCCGCGTTGGTTTTCCTCTCAGCACTCTTTGTGACTGAGTTTCCCACCTATTGAGTGTTTTTTATGACTAGCACATCCCCGCCTCGCTCCACATCCCTAGTTGCTCTGAGCCAATTTACTCCGGCTCTCACCAAGATGATTCAGTCGGGTTACGTCAACAGCGAGCAAGTCAAGCAAGCTCAAATTGAAAGCCAGAAGTCCGGCAAGCGGTTGACTGAGGTATTAGAAGCACTTACCGGGCAGCCGTTGCCTCCAGAATTGCTGCGACTTTACAAGAAGCAGCAGATGTTTGAACGGAAGATAGTCTACGGCGTTGAAGCATTTGACCCGGAGATGAGCGAAATGTCTAACGAGCAACTCGGACTGATGCTCGATGCGTTGAAGATTTCGATCGACATTTGTCACCAAGGTCGGTTTTTACCCGTAGCGAAGACTGAAACTGAGCCTGTGGCGGTTTTAGTAGCAATGGTAGATCCCGACAACCTCAACGCCATAGAAGATTTGCGGCGAATTTTACAGCCTCACGGTTTGGCTTTGCAGCGACGGGTGATTACGCCAGACGACTATCAAGACATAACTTCGGCCTATCAAGAGGACCAAGTTAAGGTAGCAGCCAAAATGGCAGCAGCCGAAAAGCAGAGAAAGATGGATTTAGGGGAGGGAGATTTTGGCGAACTCTCGCTAGAAGAGGAGAGTGCCGACCAAGAAGACCTAGCTAACACCTTGGACGATGCTGAGGCCGCTCCGGTAATTAAGGCGGTCAATATCATTTTGGCTAAAGCTTTGTCAGAAAAGGTCTCTGACATCCACGTAGAACCTCAAGAAGAGTTCATGCGGATTCGGATGCGGAAAGACGGGGTGCTGCAAGAGTATTTCCGGTTTCCCAAGCAGGTAGTCGCATCGATTACGGCTCGTTTCAAGATTATTGCCAACCTGGATATTGCCGAACGCCGACAAGCTCAAGACGGCCGCATCCGCCGGGTATTTGAGGGACGCACGGTGGATTTCCGGGTGAACAGCTTGCCTTCGCGGTACGGCGAAAAAATCGTGCTGCGGATTTTGGACAGTTCCAGCACTCAGTTGGGTTTGGGTTTGTTAATCTCCGACCAGGAAACTCTGGCTTTAGTGCGAGAGACTGCTAGTCGGCCGTTCGGACTGATTTTGGTGACGGGGCCGACTGGTTCGGGCAAGTCAACTTCTCTCTACTCGATTCTGGCGGAACGCAACGATCCGGGGATTAATATCAGTACGGCGGAAGACCCGATCGAATATGCTTTGCCGGGGATTACCCAATGTCAGGTAATTCGGGAAAAAGACTTGACTTTTTCCAACATTCTGCGGGCGTTTTTGCGGCAAGACCCTGACGTGCTGCTGGTGGGGGAAACGCGGGACAAAGAAACGGCAAAAACGGCTCTGGAAGCTGCTTTGACGGGACACTTGGTGCTGACGACGCTGCACACGAACGATGCGGCCGGGGCGATCGCCCGTTTGGACGAAATGGGCGTAGAACCCTTCATGGTTTCGGCGGCTCTGTTAGGGGTGTTGGCTCAGCGTCTGATGCGGCGCGTTTGTGACAAATGCTGCATTCCTTACCAGCCTACCGCTGAAGAACTCGGCCGGTACGGTCTGTCGGCTTCTCAAGAAATCGATCTGACTGTAAACAGGGCTAACGTTGTCCCGGTGGAGGAAAGGAAGCAACTAGCAGAACGCGAGCAACTCTGTACCAAGTGCGGCGGCCTGGGCTACAAAGGACGGGTAGGGGTTTACGAGTTCCTGAAAAATACTGAGCGGCTTCAAACTTTGATCACTCAAGGAGCTCCCACAGAGCAAATTAAGGAAGCAGCAGTAGAAGAAGGGATGAAAACCTTGTTGGCTTACAGCTTGCAGTTGGTGCGGGAAGGCGCGACTACTTTTGAAGAAGTCGAGCGAGTGACATTTACAGACTCGGGCCTGGAGGCTGAACTGAAGGCCAAACGCAAGCAGGGACTTACCTGCAAAACTTGTCGGGCAGAATTGAAGCCGGAGATGCTGGATTGTCCGTACTGCTTGACGCCGCGATTTTTGGATTGATTCAGCAGTTAACTGTTGACTGTTAACTGAGCTAGATTGGTCAATAACTATCAATTCGATCGAGGAGAGGTATCTATGGGTCTGATGATTGAAGACGTACTGGAGTCCCTGGTAGAGCAAGGGGGTTCGGACATACACATCCAAGCGGGCGCGCCTATATTCTTCCGAGTCAGCGGTAAGCTAACTCCTCAGACGCAATACGGCGACATTCTGTCTGCTGAGGAAGTGCAGATCCTGATTTTCCAAATGCTCAACAATATGCAGCGCAAGCAGTTGGAAATGGAGTGGGAACTAGACTGCGCTTACGGCGTTCGGGGATTGGCTCGGTTCCGCGTCAATGTCTACCGGGAGCGGGGTGCTTGGGCTGCTTGCATGCGGGCTCTGGCTTCTAAGATCCCTAATGCAGATGCTTTAGGCGTGCCGCAGGTTTTGCGGGATATGACGGAAAGACCTAGGGGTATGCTGTTGGTGACGGGACAAACGGGTTCCGGGAAAACTACTACGATGGCGGCTTTGTTGGATCTGGTCAACCGGACGCGGGCGGAACATATTCTAACAGTTGAAGATCCGATCGAATATGTGTTTCCTAATATCAAGAGTTTGTTTCACCAGCGCCAAAAGGGCGAAGATACTAAGAGCTTTGCTAATGCGCTCAAAGCTGCGTTGCGCGAAGATCCTGATGTAATTCTGGTGGGGGAAATGCGGGACTTGGAAACGATCGGTCTGGCAATTTCGGCGGCAGAAACAGGTCACATGGTGATGGGAACGCTGCACACTAATTCGGCGGCTGCAACGATCGATCGGATTTTGGACGTGTTCCCGCCCATTCAACAACCCCAAGTTCGCGCCCAGGTGTCTAACTCTTTGGTGGGAATTTGCAGCCAAAATTTGGTTGTGAAAATTGGGGGCGGCCGCTGCTGCGCTATGGAAATCATGGTGAATACTCCAGCTATGGCTAACTTGATCCGGGAGGGCAAAACTCCAATGATTTACTCCCAAATCCAAATGGGGGCGAAACTGGGCATGAGGACGATGGAAATGGCCCTCGCTGAACTTTACAAGAGCGGTAAAATCACTTGGGAAGCGGCAATGGGCAAGGCTTCTAAGGCTGACGAACTCGAACGCTTGATCGGCCCGGCACCAGTTGGTGGCGCCCCGGTAAAAGCTCATTAATTCCGTCAGCAGTCATTAGTTAGGAGTCAGCAGGCTGAATTAATGACTGATGACTGATGAGTCATAACTTTTAATAAATTTTCAGAGGTGAGCTGTGGCTACCAACGTTATTCGCGAAAAACCGAAAGGTGGCTTTGATTTCAGTAAGATTCAAGAGCAAATTGAGTATAACCTTACCAGTCTTACTGTTAAGGATATGGCTATTTTTGCTCGTCAGTTTGCGGCTATGTTTAATGCAGGGGTGGCGATCGTTAGATGCCTTTCCGTGCTGCACGAGCAGTGTTCTAATGCTAAGCTGAAACGAGCGCTCAGGAGCATGAATGCTGACGTGCAGGAAGGGATAAACTTGGCAGAGGCGATGGCTAAGTTTCCTGATGTTTTTGACCAACTGTTTATCAGTATGGTGGCGGCGGGAGAAGTCGGCGGGGTGCTAGATGAAACCCTAGACCGTCTGGCGGTGATGATGGAAAAAAATCACAAGACGGAATCCGAAATTAATTCGGCTATGTCTTATCCGAAGACGGTGCTCTTTATTGCGATCGTGATTTTTTTCGCAATGACCATATTCTTGCTGCCAACTTTCGCTAAAATATTTAAGGATATTGGTGCAGATTTGCCAGCTTTTACGGTTATGATGTTGGGAATTAGTGCATTTTGTACGGCTTGGCCTCCGATCCAACAGGTGACAGTTATTGGGGTGATTATAGCGCTCAAAATTGCCTTCGATATGTACTACAAAACTCCCGTAGGTCGCCTGCAAATAGATAAGATTTCCATGAAATTGCCTGTTTTTGGAGATTTGATCGAAAAATCGGCTGTGGCTCGGTTTTGCGTGATATTTGGGTCGCTGACGCGATCGGGCGTGCCGATTCTCAATTCTTTGGAAATTGTGCGAGATGTGGCGGGGAATCAGGCGATATCTAATGCGATCGAATATGCCAGACAGGAAATTCAAAGCGGCGGCATGATCAGTATTGCTTTGCAAGAACAAGCTGTTTTTCCGTCTTTGGCCATTCAAATGATGGCAATTGGCGAGGAGACAGGGGAACTTGACAAAATGCTGATGAAAGTTGGCGCTTTCTACGAAACGGAAGTGGAGGAAGCAGTAAAAGGACTTACCAGTATGCTAGAACCTCTGATGATTGTGGTCGTCGGTGGTATCGTAGGTTCAATTTTGCTGTCGATGTATCTGCCGATGTTCGCAGTGTTCCAGAAGCTGTAAAAAAAGGCTAATTAGTTATTAGTTATTAGTTAGTAGCAATTAACGCATGACCAATGACTATTTTCCTCGTTCCCAGGCAGATCCGGGGCAGACTTTTGGAGGAGGCACAGCATGTATTAAAAGGAGAAAATAATTTGGAGGATCTGCCTCCAAATCTTCCTTACCAATGTCTTCCCATTGGTAACAAATTACGAAAATGTCACACAAGTAAACTAGGAGAGACAGACAGATTTAACTGCTGCCTAATCCTGGCTTTACGCTCCAGGGTAAACGCATCTTAATTTGAACCCATAATATGCTACAGTTAAACTAAAATAAATTTTAATGCAGTTATTGTAGTTTATGGATGCTATTAATGGCAAAAGGTTTTAGTCAAACTTTAAATCACCAACCAAAACAAACAGATTCATTGCCTGCGGTGAATATATTAAAAGCCTGTTTTTTAGAATATTTTGCCAATTTGAGCGACCCCAGAATAGAAAGAATAAAAGTAAGGATTCAGGTCTTTGATTGAGGAATAAGAGAAGGCATCAATAAGTCACAAGGTAAGGATTCAGGTCAAAAAAAGTTCATCAAGAGCCGAGAAATATGGTAATGTAGTCAGATGAGGGAAAAAGCAGAC
>JAUBSN010000036.1:0-76652 GCA_036704825.1 Microcoleus sp. F8-C3
TGGCGCATTGTGAGCCGTTTGGGTACACCCTATTTGAGGTTTTTTGTCAACCTCTTTTACTGGACTGGCGCTCTAGGAATATATTCAAGAAATCGAGGGCTCGCAGGCTCTTTTTGCTGGGTTGTCGCTTTTGTGGCATTGGTTTTCCTGATGATATTGGCGCTGCTTTCTTTGAAAACAGAAAGATTTGATTGGGGCGATCGAACTCGATCGCCCCCATATCAAATCTGTCAATCGCTTCGTTTGGGGTTTGTCCTTTTTGGTTTGCAGTTGGCGGTTCATAGAAACGGAGGAATCAAGAATCAACCGCGAACCGCGAACAACCCTTAGTTTGGCGGAGGAACCGGCACCGGAATTGGTTGCGGGCTGTAGCTTGGTTGGCCGTTGGGCGCAGGAATTGGCGGCGGGCTGTAGTTTGGTTGGCCGTTGGGCGCAGGAATTGGCGGCGGGCTGTAGTTTTGCCTACTGCCTGCCGGTGGGTTGTAAGCTGGAGGTTGCCTGCCTGCGGGCCCGCGAGGGGGCGCGGGAGCATCAATCGATCGGCGATGACGACCTTTACCTTTACCAGGGCCTCGGCCGAAAGCTGGTGGCCCACCGTAGATTGCTTGACGGTAACGGCCTGGCGGGCCGCACTCGGCTGGTCGCAGACTTCGCCCAGAATCGGGTCTGGGACACCGGGAACCATTATAGGGAGGCTCGTTAAAGATACTGGGGTTCGGATTGAGCTGTGCCAAGACTGGGAAACTGATTGGGGAACTAGCAGCAGCAACTCCTAACAGAACAGTCACTTTTTTGACCAAGTTTGTGGGATTTAATGCTTTGATAGAGGCCTCCTGGTAATATGCGATGTGCTTCGTTTGCAGGTAGTTAAGATTGCTAGTGCAAAAACCGTGCCAAGTCGATCGCACAACTTTTCCTCATCACCGGGAAAGTAATCCGACTCAAAGCGTGCAAACATCCAGCCATTTGCTCGAACTGCTGGGAATACATTTGGCACGATGTTTGCACTACCAAGTTTTAGTTATCGCCTGAATTCCGTTCAGTCCGTGTTATGAACAAGTCAGAACCTCGCATTTCCCAAGAAATCGCTCCAGATGTTTTTGCTCTTGCTGCTGAGTTATATGCCAAGGAAAATCAATATTATTCCTTGTCAGAACTTATGCAAGCTGGGGCTGAGGTACAAATTCCACCAGAGTGGATTCAACAAGCTTTAGAGCAGCTCAAAGCCAAGCAAATTCAAGCTCGAGAGCACAAAAAAAGGCTAAAGCTCATCTTAACCAGCGGTATCTGTGGAGCCCTACTTGCTGTGTTGGGTTTTGGAGTTTACAACACTCTTGCCAGTAATTTCACTCTAGCCAAACGCAACCCAGAAGCCAAGCTAGAGAACGCTCAGATTAAGCCCAACCGCCCGATGGCATTTCCACCTCAGCCTCATCCCAAAGCCGATGAAAGCACTTTTACCGGACAAGTACAGCAGTATCTTCTCAACCCTGAAGGTAAAGTAGATGGAGTCTTGCTGAGTAATGGCTTACAAGTGAAATTTCCGCCTCATATGGGAGACAGCTTAGTGGGGATGATTGCCCCTGGTGTTGGCGTGAGTGTTTCTGGGACTCCTGGCGTTTCCACTCGCTTCGGCCCAGAGGTAAAAGCCAACAGCATTACTAATTCTCAAACCAACCAAACTTTAGTAAAGCAGCCTCCTGCCTTTCCCCCCCAGCCTCCCTTGCCAGGCAACTACAGTAACTTATCTGTAGAAGGAACAGCCCAGCAATGGTTGGTAGGACATCGGGGAGAGCTCAATGGCGTTATCCTGTCTAGTGGCGCTCAAGTGAAGTTCCCGCCTCACGTCGGAATGCAGTTACTAAGTCTGGCTAAGGCGGGAGGGCGAGTAAAGGCTGAGGGTTTTGGAACTACCAACAGTTACGGTCAGGTTTTACAAGCTACTGGCTTGACGGTAGATGGACAATCTGTATCTTTTGACCCAGCAAACCCCTATTTGCCTCCTGTGAAGGGCATAATTTAGGGTTTGGTGGTGGCAGGCAAATACGGATCGAAAAGTATAGCTAGATATAGCTTTTTGCACTATGTCTAGCTCACATAATTTTAGAGTGGCATGGGTTTTTGCACGCAGCTTTTGTGACCCACAATCGCATTATTTAATCGTGATATGCAGACCAAGTTCGATTTTTTGTTAAACTTGCTAAATTTTGCATCATGAGTTTTTTCAGATTCATCGTAATTGGACTAACATACATCGGCTTAGGTTTGGGCTATCTGCCAGGTTTACGGATGAATCGAGCCAGTATTGCGATAGTTGGGTCATCGTTACTGATGGCGTTGGGAGTTTTAGACCTGAAAGAAGCTTGGAGTGCGATCGACTATAAAACGCTGATTTTTCTGTTCAGTATGATGGTGATTAGTGCTAACCTGGCTGGCTCAGGTTTTTTTCAATTAGCGATTGCTACAGTGATGCGCTTTACCCGGAGTCCATTCAGTTTACTAATTGTTTTAACATTTGGAAGCGGGATACTATCTGCTTTTTTTCTCAACGATACCGTTGCCCTAATTCTTACTCCTTTAATTTTAGGTTTAACCCAAGCTCTTACCCTAAATCCTATTCCCTACTTACTTGCCTTAGCCGGAGCAACTAATCTGGGTTCGGTTGCTACCTTGAGCGGCAATCCTCAAAATATTTTGATCGGCTCGTTTTCGGGTATTAGCTATCTAGACTTTGCCAAAGCGTTGACTCCGATTGCATTGGTAAGTCTGCTAATACAGATCGGCTTACTGTGGTGGCTCTATCCTGAAGTTCGCTCTACCAAGCCTTGTTTAATTGAAACTCCTTTGCGCTACCGTGTTTTCCAACCTTTATTAACTAAAAGTCTCTTAATAACTGGAGGATTATTAGTAGCATTTTTAATCGGTGTACCGCCGTCTGAAGCTACTTTAGTAGCGGCAGGTTTACTGTTTGTCACCAGACGAGTCAAACCCGATCGCATTTTAAATAAAATAGACTGGGATTTGTTGGTGATGTTTGCTGGACTGTTTGTGGTTACTCAAGGAGTAGAGAAGTTAGGAATATTAAGTTTATTTACAGGATTAGTTGGCACTCCTTTGAGCATATTGGGGGTGACGGCTTTGCTTTCAAATTTAGTGTCTAATGTTCCGGCAGTGCTGCTATTGCAACATTTAATTCCTCATCCAGATCGAAAAAATTGGTTGTTACTGGCCTCTGTTTCAACATTGGCGGGTAATCTCACTCTGTTGGGTTCCGTTGCTAATTTAATTGTTGCTGAGGCTGTCGCTAAACTCGGCTATCAGTTGTCTTTTGGGGAACATTTACGGTTTGGTCTACCGCTGACTGTTTTAACATTAGCTGTTGCCTTTTTATGGATTTACTGAGCGAGCATTAAATCTTATCAAAAAAATTAGTATAGCGAGGGCATTCTATTAAAAACAATCCCGGACGCAGCACCGCCATTATGTCGGGTGTAAGGCTGCACCTTACCGCTATAAGTAGCGCGTCAAACATTTTTGGGCATGAGTTATGAAAAACTATAATTCGCAAAAATTACCATATAAAAAAATAAACAAGTGTTAAACTGAGAGAGGTAATTTTGGTAGTCCTTATGATTGTCAATCCTGAAAATGTGCCGGAACGTACAGGCTCTAATTATCCCCAAGAATTTAAATCTGCGGTTGCGGGGAGAGTTAAAAAACGCTTGGGCGATGCTGCCGGATTGCAGAATTTTGGGGTGAATTTGGTGAGGCTGGCGCCGGGAAGTTGTTCAGCTCTACGGCATTGGCATACCCGGCAAGATGAGTTAGTCTATGTTCTGGAAGGGGAAGTAACTTTGATTTCTAATTCGGGGGAGGAAGTGCTGCAACCGGGTATGGCGGCGGGTTTTCGGGCGGGTGATGCTGACGGGCATCATTTGGTTAACCGCACGAATGCTGATGTTGTTTATCTGGAAATTGGCGATCGCACTCCGGGAGATAGTGCTGAATATCCCGATGACGATCTAATTGCGAAAGCTAGCGATAATGGTTGGATTTTTACTCGCAAAAATGGCGAGGTTTATGAGAGTTGAAAATTTATGAGTCAAGTGAATCTTTGGACTTCGGCGGCACACGCTTTGTGGTATCTTGCTAAAGCCGATCGCATTCCCCACCGCACAGAAGGTGAAGCGGTTTTGTTGGAGGAAGTGCCCAAAAATGTTAAGCGAATTCTGGATGTGGGTACGGGAGACGGGCGGTTGCTGGGTCTGCTTAAGTGCGATCGACCAAATGTTGAATGTGTGGCGATCGACTTTTCGCCGACAATGCTGGAAAAAGCCCGAACTCGCTTTGCAGGCGATCCAAATGTCACGGTAATCGAGCACAATTTTGATGAATCGCTACCGGATTTGGGCCGATTTGATGCGGTTGTTTCTAGTTTTGCAATTCACCATGTAGAGGACGATCGCAAACGTTCGCTTTACGCCGAGATTTTCGATCTTTTGGAACCGGGAGGCATCTTTTGCAATTTGGAGCACGTAGCGTCAGCAACTCCGGCTTTGCATCAGAAATTTCGAGAGGCGCTGGGTATTAGCAACGATCCAGACGATCCGTCTAATAAATTGCTGGATGTGGAAACGCAATTGCGCTGGTTTAGAGAACTTGGTTTTACCGATGCAGACTGTTATTGGAAGTGGCGGGAACTCGCTTTATTAGTTGGGGTGAAACCTGTTTAGCTGCGGAGAAGGACTGCATAGTCGTGTCCTTTTGAAATTGGAAATAGTCACAATTAGTAAGGTGCGTCAGATTTTTAAACCCTCAATAATCATTCTAGAAATTCACCTGACGCACCCTACAGCCCCAGTTATAGGGCTGTTTTCAGAGTTATCAACCAAACGATCGAATTAACAACAAACAAAAAGGTATAAAAAATATAGATTGATGGAGCGCACATAGCTCGACCTAAAGAAGGCATTTTAATTGTTTTTAATGAACCGAGCGGGTGAACAAGACCTTCCGGTATAGAAAAAGTATTAAAACTTTCATCTAATGCCCTTTCATCATTCAAGAATTGGGTAACTGCATTGACTCTTTGTATGTAATAAAATTGCACCTTCCAGTAGGTAGCTTCTAAAAACCAGAAACCAAAAATTATAACGTATCCTAGGGGAACCAACGCAGCTATTTTGCTTGTAAAAACCCAACCAATCAACCCTACCCAAATGGTAATTGCGGCAGTTTTTAATTGCATCATAATTGTTGTGAAGTTAGCTATTTTTTTCTCTAGTTCCTCTGCTCCTTTTTGCAGCATTGCTAGCTGAAATTCAAATCTATCCATGTTTGATTCGGCGAACGTTTATATGATAGCAATCCAAAAAATTATCATCTTCTTTTCTTTCGGTGTCCCTAGAGAACTTCGGCTGACCAAGAATTTCACAGGTGGTACCCGCCACGCGATCGATCGGTGGGATCGATCCAAAATCTAAAATCTAAAATCCTTGCGTCCCCCGAACTTGTCTCGCGCAAGTCAATCCAAAATCCAAAATCTAAAATCTAAAATCGATGACGCACCCTACAAGTCGATTTTAGATTATATAGTAAGGTGCGTCAGCTTCCGAAATTCCCGATCGCCGTTAGAGAACTTCGCCTGACGCACCCTACAAGTCGATTGTTGTGTGACAGTTGCGTCCAAGACTATTAAAGTCACGCACCTTACTGAATTAAATTAAATCCGGTACATCAGGTTTGATTCTGCGTTCGTACCAGTTCATTAACGGGGTGGAAGTAATGCCGTGCAAAATCACAGATATCACGATGGTTGTAAAGGTAATCCAGGCAATTATTTCGGCGGTTTCGCCTTCCAAACCTTTACCAAAAGTATAGGTAAGATAATAGATAGAACCGACGCCGCGAATGCCAAACCAACCGTACAGCCAGCGGCTGGCGGGATGCAAAGGACTGCCGACCGTACTGATCCAAGCTCCCACAGGCCGAATCAAAAAAATCAACAATCCAGCTACCAAGAGGGAGTATCCTCCATAAGCCAACATAGGCTCTAGGCGCAAAAGCGAACCTAATAGTAAAATAGTTCCTACTTCCATTAACTTTTCTATGCGCTCGGTAAAGTGCAGTTGGGAAAGCGGCTTTTCTGGGTTGCGGTAACTCCGCTGCACGACAATTCCTGCTACAAAAACGGCGAGAAATCCGTAGCCGTTGACTACTTCTGTGAGGGAATAGGTCAGCAGAATTGTGCTGAGGGCAATGAAATCTTCCATTAATTGATCGGCCGGTCTATAGTGTTGGAGTTGGCGATCGATCCAAGTGACGGCTTTAGCTACTACAATTCCCATAACGATACCTGTGGCGATCGCCCAAATCAAGTCAACTGCTACCCACTGCGAAAACCAATTCGGCCAGTTGCTATCTTTTAGCGCATAAATGCCGAAATAAACGAAGGGAAAAGCTAAAGCATCGTTTAAACCGCCTTCGGATGTTAAACCAAAGCGCAATTCATCGCGATCGTCTATATTTGCTAACTGAACTTCTGATGCTAAAACAGGATCGGTGGGAGCGAGAATTGCTCCCAGTAAAATCGCCGGACCCCAATCTAATTTTACAAACCAATGACTGACAGCGGCGACCGCCAAAATAGAAATTGGCATTAAAAAACCGATCAGCCGCGCTGTGGAGTTCCACGCCCAAAATTGCAGCGGGCGATTCATTTTTAAGCCGCAACTGAACAGAGAAACAATAACTACAAATTCTGTGAGTCTTTCTAAAAATTGAGCTTCGGGACGCAAGTCAATCAGCTTGACGCCGTAGGGCCCCAATCCGATACCGACAATTAGATAAATTAAGGCATAAGACACCGGCAATCCTGAAATCCATCCGGAACCCAAGGTAACGGTCAGCAGGAGGATGCCAATAACTAGCAAGTTGAGAATGTAATCATCCACCATAGCGATCGCACTTTTAATCAGGTTTACCAAGTGCGATTTTTACAGATAAAAGATTCTGGGGCATCCACCGCCCGCTAGATTCACCTATCCTCCAAAAGTTGCAGTTGTTATGCTAAATGACTAACAACTGACAACTACTGACAACTGACTGCTGACTGCTGACTACTGACTTTTTTCGGTAGCGATGATGTGCAAGTCTACGTGTTTGAGCGATCGCACTAACTGTTGAGTCAAAGAACCCCGCAGCAGCAATTTCCAGCGGGATTGCTGGCTTTCGCCGATCACAATTTGAGTAATGCGATACTGTTTAGCTACCTCCGAAATCGCTTTCGCTATATTAGTGCCGTTTACCCGCAAAAATTGCCCGTTAAATTCTTGACACAGTTTCTCACAAGTTTCAACGTGCAAGCTTTCTGCTTTTGTTAAAAATCTGTCTGGATCGTTGACAAACACAGCATAAAACGGGGCATTCATGTAGCTAGCAATCCTCGCGCCCCGCCGCAGCAGTTGCAAGGAATTCGGATAGGTCGAGATGCACGCTAAAACTCGTTCGTGAATGTTGCAAGATTGACCTTTTAAAGTTGCTGCATCGTCTTCCACATTGTCTGCGACTTCTCGTAGGGCGAGTTCTCGCAAAGCAATTAAATGACGGCGCTGGAAAAAGTTTTCTAAAGATTGTTCAATTTTTTCGGGAGCATAAATTTTGCCTTCTAGCAACCTTTCTTCTAAAGTTTCCGGCGTAACATCGACAACGACTATTTCGTCAGCATCTTCGAGAACGCGATCGGGCACTCGCTCTCGCACTACAACTCCGGTAATTCGAGCTACTAAATCGTTGAGACTTTCTATGTGTTGAATGTTGAGAGTAGAGAAAACATCTATCCCAGCATTGAGAATTTCTTCAACATCTTGATATCGCTTTTCTCGCAGAGAACCCGGAATATTTGTATGAGCCAGTTCGTCTATTAATGCTAATTGAGGACGGCGTTCTATAACAGCATCCGTATCCATTTCTGCGAGCATTTTTTCCCCGCGCCGCATTTGTTTTTTAGGCACTATTTCTAGTCCCTCGGCCTTAGCTGCTGTCTCTTTCCGCCCGTGAGTTTCTAACAGTCCAATTACCACATCTATGCCTTCAGATTTGAGTCGATGCCCTTCTTCCAGCATTCGGAAAGTTTTGCCGACACCCGGGGCCATGCCGATAAATATTTTGTGCTTTCCCCGGCGGGGGGTGCGATCGTAAGTGCGGTTCGGTTGGGCGTAAACCGCGTCTGGATTGTTGGTAAGTTCGCTAGAGTGAATCATAGCTGAGTTGTCAGTTGGCTGTTGTCAGTTGGCAGTTGGCTGTTGTCAGTTGGCGGTTGTCAGTTGGCAGTTGGCGGTTGTCAGTTGGCTGTTGGCAGTTGGCTGTTGGCTGTTGGCTGTTGGCAGTTGACAGGAAAGCAGTTGTCAGTTGACAGGAAAGCAGTTGTCAGTTGCTACAAATAACAAGTAACAGATAACTAATGACTAATGACTAATGACTACTGACTACTGACTACTCACTGTCAACTATTGTATAGCTTCGAGAGCCAAATTCAGTTTGAGGACGTTAACTCCCGGTTCGCCAAAAATGCCGAGAAATCTGCCCTCTGTATTTTTAGCTACCAACATTTCTACTTGATTGACATTGAGCGATCGCACTGTTGCTATCCGCTGAATTTGCGATCGAGCTGCCTCTACGCTAATGTGGGGATCGAGGCTAGAACCAGAGGTGTAGACTAAATCAGCAGTCGGTTTGATACCAGCTTTGTTGAGGCGGTCTAATTCAACTTGCACCCCCTGAAAACCATCTTTTTCATTACCTCGCTTCAGCAGATCCGAGTTGCTGGGAGCCAGGTTGCTAGCTCCCGAAACACCTGTTCTTTGACTGGAATTTTCTCCCTTTGTGGGGTCATAATCTTCTGTCGAAAAGCTGCTGTAATTTGTGGTGCTGGGGCGGCTCCAAAAATATCTTTCTGATGAGAAAGGTTGGCCAATTAACGACGAACCCACGACAACTCCTTGCTCAGTAATTAAGCTGCCGTTTGCCTGGGAGTTGAAGGCAATTTGACCGATTACTAGCAAGATTAAAGGGTAAATAATTGCTGTAATTCCCCACAAAACTAAAGTCACGCGAATTGCTCTGATTAATTCTCTCATAAATTACCTCAATTAACTAATTGTTTTTTGATGAAAGTGCTGGATGCAAAAAGTTGTTTGACACGCTACCTATATCGTAAGGTGCTTGTGGGCACACCCTACATAATTGACATCATTTCCGATCGATTAACCATAATATCTCGGTCGGGGCGGGTTTTTGGGATTGGAGATTGTTGGCAGGTATGGTTGGTGAACCCGCCCCTACAAAAATTGCAGTTGCTCGACGGGACATAATTGACCTAAAATCTTTCCGGCTGAAAAATCACGACAAACAAATAAACTGCGAGCCCGACAATCACCAAACCCAAAAGACTTAAACCCCACGCAGCTTTTTTCGTCAAACCTTCATCCGCAGCCGCATAAACAGCCGGTGCAATTATCAAGTTAAAGCACATGACCAGAAATAGCTGCACCGGGATTGGGTGGCGCTGCCAAAGCATTTGTGCTAACTCAACGGTTTCTTGAAAATCCCTCGGCAAAACATCATTCAGCAAATTTTTACTTTTCATAGTTACTCTGATTCGCGGTACTAAATGCGGTCAATAGTGTTAGGTTAATTTTCAGTTTTTTGAGCGCGCAGTGCGTTGCGAAACTCAACAACTGCATCGTACTGATCGGGAATATTGGCACAGCGAACAAACAAAGCTAAATCCAATTCTGGCAGCAATTTGCTTTGCTCTATTTGTTCGTATTCCTGTTCCTGTTCCCGCAAGTGATAGATGGAAAGCGTGCCTTTTCGCCAAAACCACACTTCGGGAACCTTGACCCGCTTGTAAATTTCTAGAACATTCACCCCGCCGCTGGTAACGACTACTTCTATTACCAAGTCGGGGATATCTTTCTTAGTCTGCAAGTTATAAGACTCATCTGGTTCTTTTCTGCCACCTAATCTTATATTGCCAATAGTCTTGCTCCCTCTGGCATAAAACCGAATGCTTTTTTCTTCAAGATAAACCTCAAGTAACTTCCGAATAGTGGTCTTACCATCTTCGTGTTCGTCGGAAAGTGGAGTCATAATATCTAAAGTTCCGTTGAGGTAGGCTAAGCGTATGCGCGGAAAATCTTCTAAAGCTGCTTCTATTGCTTCAAATTTCTCCCAACTCACATCGTAAAGCGTGAAGCATTGGTTACTTTCACTGACTGGTTTGTCCAAAAGTTGAGGGTTCATAGGTCATTCCATCCGTTACATTCGTGGAGCGAATCCGTTGCCGAACTTCTTCTATGCTAACCCAACGGCGGCAATCAAAACATCAATAATTTTGATGGCAATAAACGGCGCAACGGCCCCGCCCAATCCGTAGATTAAAATGTTCCGCTGCAACAGTTGGTTGGCGGTCAGCGGTCGAAATTTAACCCCGGTTAATGCTAGGGGAATTAAAGCGGGAATAATCAAAGCATTGTAAACTAATGCCGACAAAACCGCAGATTGACCGCTGGCTAAACCCATGACGTTTAATGCGCCGACGGGGGCAAACATGGCTGGAATAATTGCAAAATATTTAGCGATATCGTTGGCTAGGGAAAATGTGGTCAGGGCGCCGCGAGTAATCAGCAATTGTTTGCCGATTGTCACTAAGTCAATTAGTTTGGTAGGGTCAGAATCTAAGTCCACCATGTTTGCAGCTTCTTTCGCGGCTTGGGTTCCCGAATTCATCGCGAGTCCTACGTTTGCTTGCGCTAGTGCGGGTGCGTCGTTGGTTCCGTCTCCTGTCATTGCGACTAATTTGCCCTCGGCTTGTTGTTTGCGAATTACGTCGATTTTGTCCTCGGGAGTTGCTTCGGCAATGAAGTCGTCAACCCCTGCTTCATCGGCAATTACTGATGCTGTAATTCGGTTATCTCCGGTGAGCATAATGGTGCGAATTCCCATTTTTCGCAGTTGGTCAAACCGATCGCGAATTCCCGGTTTGATGACATCTTTTAAATAGATAATGCCGTAGGTGTCGCTGCCTTGACAAACAGCTAAAGGTGTGCCTCCCAAGCGGGAAACTCGCTCGTAAGCTTCATCGAGATCCGGCCCGAAATTGCCGCCGCGCGATCGCACAAAACCCTTCACCGCATCCACCGCACCCTTGCGAACCTCCGTCCCGTCGGGCAAATCCGTGCCAGACATCCGCGTTTTTGCGGAAAAATCAAGCCCCGTGGCGTTGGTGCGATCGAACTCCACCTGTGCGCCCAAATTTTGAGCCAAACGGACGATCGACTTTCCCTCTGGAGTATCGTCAAACAGGCTAGCAGCAAGGGCTACACTCGCAACCTCCTGCAGCGAGTGACCGTTTACCGGAATGAACTCCTCGGCTAAACGGTTCCCCAGCGTGATCGTCCCCGTTTTGTCCAAAATCAGCGTATTCACGTCGCCGCAAGCCTCCACGGCGCGTCCAGATGTCGCTATCACGTTAAACTGAGCGACGCGATCCATCCCCGCAATGCCGATCGCGCTCAGCAAACCTCCAATGGTTGTTGGAATCAGCGCCACCAGCAGCGAAATCAGCGTCACCACGCCCACAGGGGTTTTCACGTAATTTCCCACGGGCGGAATCGTCGAAACCACAATCAAAAACACCAGAGTCAGCACTGCCAGCAGCACAGTTAGCGCGATCTCGTTCGGCGTTTTCGATCGTTCTGCGCCCTCTACCAGCGCGATCATCCTGTCCAAAAACCCCTTGCCGGGGTCGGCCATCACCCGCAGCGTCAGTTCGTCGGAAAGGATGCGCGTACCGCCGGTAACGGAACTGGCGATGTCCGAACCCGGTTCCTTGAGCACCGGTGCCGATTCGCCGGTGATCGCAGATTCGTCTACAGATGCGACACCTGCGATCACTTCCCCGTCGGCGGGAATGACATCGCCTGCGATCACTTTAATTTGGTCGCCGCGTCTCAGGGATGTCGAACTAACTTCTTGAATTGAACCGTCTGGTAGGAGTTTGCGGGCTGTTGTGTCGGCTTTGGTCGATCGCAGGGCATCTGCTTGCGCTTTCCCGCGCCCTTCCGCCACCGCTTCGGCAAAATTAGCAAATACCAAAGTGAAGAACAAAATTAACGTGACTAAACCGTTGAAAACTCTCTGATTTTCGCCGGGAACCGGGCCGAACAGCGTGGGGTCGATCGTTAATAATGCAGTCACAATTGTGCCAACCCACACCACAAACATCACCGGATTTTTCAGCATTACCCGCGGGTTTAGCTTAACAAAAGCTTGTTTAAAAGCTCTTTGATAAAGACCTTTTGTATTTGCTTTTGGTGTGTGTTTTCGAGAGTCGCGAGAACCTCTAGCAGGTTTTTTTGGGGAATCAGGGGTATTGGAAGAAGCCATGTCGATTTTAGATTTTAGATTTTAGATTTTAGATTTGGGATTTGCGATTTGGGATTTTAGATTTGGGATTGTTGCCAGCAACAGCAGTTTATTGTCGCTGCATTACTTAATGCAATCTACATCTACTGTCCGCTGTTTGGTGTCGGCGTTGTCGCTTCAGGCGAAGGTGTTGCTAAAGGCGAAGGTGTTGCTAAAGGCGAAGGCGTTGCTAAAGGCGGTGCAGTTATCGGTGTGGGTTCAAATTTGCCGCTGCTAATTTCATATCCTTCGGCAATTGGCCCTAAAGCTAGAACTGGGAAAAATGTCAGCGCGCCCAGAATTAAGATTACTCCTGCGGTGACGCTGGTGAACAAAACTGAATCGGTTCTGAGAGTGCCTGTTGTTTCGGGAACCAGTTGTTTGTTGGTCATGCTGTCAGCTAAAAGCAGCAGGGCAATAATTGGAACGTAGCGCCCCAACAGCAGGCTGAAACAGGTGCTTAAATTCCACCAAAGTCCTGTCGGCGCGGGTTGAGAGTCTGCCAATCCTTCAAAACCAGAACCGTTGTTAGCCGCCGCCGAAGCGTATTCGTACATCACCTGGGAAATGCCGTGAAATCCCGGGTTGCTGATGCCGCTCAAACTGTCGGTAAAGGCGAGGGTAATTGCACCGGGGATTAAAACTGCGATCGGGTGAATTAACAAAACAACGCTGGCTAAAACAATTTCCCGTTTTTCTATTTTTCGTCCCAAAAATTCCGGCGTTCTCCCCACCATCAATCCGGTGAGAAATACGCTCAAAATCGAGTAGATAAATAAGTAAGCCGTTCCCGTTCCCTGTCCGCCCCAAACGATTTGCAGAAACAAATTAAACAAAGTAGCAAAACCACCGGGAGGCATTAAAGAATCGTGCATCCCGTTGACCGCGCCGCACATTGTGCCAGTCGTAGTCACCGCCCACAGTGCAGTCTCGGCCCAGCCAAACCTAACTTCTTTGCCTTCTAAATTTGGCTGCTGCGAACCCAGTAAATTATTAATTTGAGGGTTGCCGCCGTACTCGCCAAATGCTGCAATGCCAATCAAGACAATATAGATGCCAAATACCATCCAAAAAATCAGCCATCCCTGTTTTTTGTTGTTGGCAAATCTGCCGTAGGTGTGAATGAGTGCTGCTGGTATGGAAACCATTGCTAGTGTTTCCAGCAGGTTGGTAAAAGGGTTGGGATTTTCAAAGGGATGAGCCGAGTTAATGGCAAAAAATCCGCCGCCATTTTCTCCCAGTTGTTTGATGCTTTCAAAGTGAGCAACTGGGCCGCGAGCAATTACTTGCGTGCCGCCTTCTAAGGTACGGGCTACTGCCGGGCCTGTTAAGGTTTCCGGCACTCCTGAAATTAGCAACAACAAGGCAATAATTAAAGAAAGGGGCAGCAGAATCCTGGTGATTGATTGAATTAAATCGATGTAAAAGTTGCCCAATGGACGGCCGATCAATCCCCGGATAAATGCAATGCCTACTGCTAAACCTGTAGCTGCTGAGGTAAACATTAAAAATCCCAGGGTTAACTGGGATAGATAAGTGAATGTTGTCTCGCCGGAGTAATGCTGTTGGTCGGTATTTGTGAGGAATGAAATAGTTGTGTGCAGCGCAGTATCCCAGGTTGGGGTACTTAGGCTGGTAGGATTTAAAGGCAGCACTCCCTGAAGCATGAAAATTATAAACACAAATATGCCCATTGCTGCATTGCTGTAGAGTAGCGATCGCGCATATTGCCAACCTGTCATGGAATCTAACGACCGGATGTTGCTGGCTTTATAGATGAGTTGTTCGAGGGGTTTAATAGCGGGGTCGAGAATGGTTGGTTGTCCCATGTACACTCGCGCCATGTAGTTGCCGAAGACAGGCGCGATCGCGATTAAAATGATTAGGGTTAATGCAATTTGAATTAATCCTTGGAGCATAACTGAGTTGAAAGTTTCTTGTTTAGTTATTACTCTACTGAAGTTGGGAAGTTTTGATAATTAGTCTTCTGGTATAAATTACTGTTTATAATTTATGCTTGTCTGCCATACTTTTACTGATAGGTGACTGTTTAGATGCTGTTAAAAATCTATAATTGCAGGTATAGATGCTGTCTAAACGCTGTTTTTTGCGCGACAATGTACTGAATATTTCAGGATTTACGCACTCCAAGCAAAGAAACCGGATTTTTAGCGGGATTAAAGGCTAGAGTCGATTATTTTCGTAAAAAACCCGGTTTCTGACCATCAGTGCGTCTGGGACTGGTTATTTTAATATGGATTAACTGATGATGTTTGAAAGCTTATCAATCATTAAAAAAAGACTCGTATTTCAAGAGAAGTATTTGCGCGGAAGGTGGTCGATCGCCATTTTATTCGGTATTGTCATCGCGCTGGAATTTTCTACGCCGTCGGAGTATCTGTTTGGGTATTTGTACACAGGGCCGATTTTGCTGGCAAATTCGCGCTTGAGTCGGTTGGGTAAGTTGCAAATTACGCTGGTATCGGCAGCTTTGATGCTGTTAAATTTGTTTGTTCCTCCTGGAGAAGCGATCGCCCTAGCAACTGTAGCAAATAGATCGATCGCAGTCATGGCTTTAGGGGTGACGGGATATTTGAGCGATCGCAACCAGCAGTACCAAGAGACGATCGCGATCGCTAAAGCTGAGTTGCAGTCGCAGCAGCGGCTGGCAAGCATCCGAGAAGATTTTGTCTCTACTTTGAGTCACGACTTGAAAACGCCGATGCTGGGGGCGATTGAAACAATTAAAGCTTTTGGGTCAGCAAAATTTGGGAATGTCACCGCCAGTCAGCAAAAAGTTCTCGAAACAATGGCGCGATCGCACCAAATGTCTCTACAATTAGTAGAAACGCTGCTGGATGTTTACCGCAACGATGCCGAAGGTTTAAAACTGCAACTTGCTCCCGTAAATTTAGTAGCATTGGCAGAAGAAGTAATTGCAACACTCATCCATTTATCGGCGGCGCGCCGGGTTTACATTAATATGAGTTACGGAGAGTCAGATTTCCGCCGCTCTTTGTGGGTAAATGGCGATGCTGTGCAACTCCAGCGCGTTTTTGTTAATTTGCTAACAAACGGCATTAACCATTCTCCTCGCGGTGGCAAAGTAGAAATTGTTATGGAATCTAATTCGAGTTATCAGGTGGTGAAAGTTATCGATAGCGGGTTGGGAATTACCGCCGATGAACTGCCCCACTTGTTCGAGCGTTTTTATCAAGGACACAGCGACCGGCAAGCCAAAGGGTCGGGATTAGGATTGTACTTATCTCGCCAAATTATTGACGCGCACGGCGGTATAATTTGGGCAGAAAATAACTTGCCACACGGTGCTTTATTTGGATTCCGACTCCCTGCTATCCCACAGAAATGAAACCAGCTTATCCCTTGCGAATTCTCTTAGTTGAAGACGACGAACTGTTTCGGTTGGGCCTGCAAACGCGGTTGCAGCAAGAAAGTTGCTTGCAAGTAATTGCCGAGGCAGAAGATGGCGAAACAGCAGTAGAACTGACTCAGGAACACTTACCAGATGTGGTAGTTCTCGATGTCGGTTTGCCTGGAATTGGGGGTATTGAAGCGTGCCGCCAAATTAAAGAGCGACATCCAGTAATTCCAGTTTTAATTTTAACATCTCATTCCCAAAAATCCTTAATTGAAAGATTAATTGCAGCGGGAGCTCAGGGATATTGCCTCAAGGGAATTGCTGCGGAAACTTTGGTTTGGGCAATTCGATCGGTAGCAGCGGGTGCTTCGTGGTGGGATCAGGCGGCAACTGCGGAAATTCGGGCGGTTTTTGCTAATTCTGAACCTGTGAAAGTTGGTTCAAAATCAGAAGTTTTGGAAAATCCGCTGACGAAGCGAGAACAGGAAATATTAGCTTTAGTTGCGGCGGGGAAAAGCAATCAGGAAATTGCTCAAATATTGTACATTGCTCCGGGGACAGTGCGAGTTCACGTGCACGCGATTTTGCAAAAGTTAGAAGTGCGCGATCGCACTCAAGCTGCTGTTCTCGCAATTCAGAAAGGATTGGTTGCTGAAGAACTTTTGGTGATCGAACCTTAAAAAGGCGGTTTTTGTACCTGAATTATCGGTTTTTTAAAGGAATTATTGGCTCGATCCGCCCCTATCAAGATGCCTCTGTTGCAGGTTTACGGAAAATTAGACCTCTTGCAAAATAATTTTATTCTATAATTAAGGGTTTGGCTTAAGTGGAGCAGATGGTAGGTTATATCAGCACTTTACAATTATGAGTGAGCTTCGTGGGTCTAAAACTCAAAATCTTTAATTGTAACATAGATTTTTTTTGCAATAGGTCTATTAGTCTCATTCGTCTTTAATTTTAATTTTACTCATGACATTTAATGTGTGAGTTTGCTAATTTTTATATATCTTAATTTTTCTACGGTCATCTAACCAGAGGTGTATTGTGCCAAATGTTAGCAGTTCAGTTGTGAGTGCGATCGCCTTTCTCGACTCTGCCCTTCCCGATCGCCAAACTCTCCGCAACGGTATTGCAATGCGGACAGAAGTAATTATCCTCGATGCGGCGCGGGATGGAGTAGCACAAATCACGACCGCGCTAGCGAGTCGCAGCAATATCAAAAGCATTCATATTATCTCCCACGGCCGCGCCGCGAGTTTGCAGCTAGGGGCGATCGATCTAAACTTGACAAATTTAAAAACTTATGCTATGCAATTGCAGCGTTGGTCGCGATCGCTGGCAGAGAGTGCAGAGATTTTGCTGTACCGGAATTGATATCAAATCACTTTTTGCGTCCAAGAGTGCGATCGACAAATAATACAAGCTTTTGCTTGACACTGCTAAGCTGTCAAGATATTATTTTCGTACTAATTTTTACCGGAATTAGGCAATAATACTGAAACACTACTGACAGTATAATTACGCCAACTAAATTTATATTGTTTGTAAAACAGTAACAGTAGTTGACAACAAATACATAATCATCTCAAATTTAGGTGCATCTAAATGGGACAGATAATTATTAACGAATTCCGGCGCAATGGGCAATTCCAGGGGAATGAGTATGTGGAACTGCTGTTGACCGAAGATATAACAATAGCTCAACTTCAAAGTTTTTTTGTAGGCGATTCAAGCGGTGCAACAGCACAGAAATTTTCTGCTTATCAGTTCAGGAACATGGCGAGTATTGCTCCTGTATTCAAGGCAGGAACAATAATTGCGATCGGCGGTTCAGGTGTCATTCCTAGTAATGATATTACGTACAACCCCGTTGCCAGCGGAAATGATGCTGATTGGAACATTCAACTGCTGATAAATAACGGTGCTGGCGGTACTTATCTCAATAATGTCTTATTCGTAACTAACGCTTTCGGCGGGGATTTTGCTGCCTCAGATATTGTTTGGGTAGATACTAGCAGTGCGGGAATTACTTCTGTTGATTCCCTGGCGTGGCCGACGACTGGATTAGGGGTATTTGGAAGTGCAGCTAAGGTGCAAATTCCATCACCCATCAACGGGAGTAATGTCGAGTTTTTGAGCGATATTGGTGGCATCAACAGAACGGCTAGTTATGGTATAAATAGTCCCGGCTCCTTGGGTTTACCCAACGGCGGAATTAACACTATTTATATTAACAGTCTCCGCAACCGACAGGTTAACATTGCTCCGACTTTGGCAGTTCCTAATGTTAATGCGCCGATCGCAATTAATGAAGATATACCCAGCGCAGCTAACACAGGCTTTAGTATTTTTAACATCACTAGCGAGTTAGGAAGTGACGCTAATGGCGATCCTTTGGGTGTCGCAGTCACCGCTGCCGACAATACTAACGGTAACTGGCAATTTTCAACAGACGGCAATACTTGGAAAGATTTCGGTGTAGTGTCGGAAAGTTCAGCAACAGTTCTCGGCCCGACTCCTCTTTATAATGGCTTACTGGGTAACACTCCCACAGCTCAAAATTGGCTGTCTTTGACTAACTCAAATCTTGCTTCTCCTACCGCTACAGCTTCCGAATTTTTTAACGGTAATGGAGTTAATTTAAACAGCACTGTTGCTAATAGCATTTATGCTGGCTATACAAATAATCCTTTAAATCCGTCATTTCCACCGCTTGATCGCACTACAGGCTTTAGCTTATCTTTTAATCTCCAAATTATCTCGGAATCCCGCACTAATCAAAATCAAGCTGGTTTTAGCATTGTTGCCGTTACTAGCGATCGCAAAGCCATTGAAATCGGTTTTCAGCAGCTATCTGCAACTTCTGGCAATATCTTTGCACAAGGCGACGGCATTACTCCCAACCCAGGCGGACAAACCAACGGCTTA
Organism: Microcoleus sp. F8-C3; assembly: GCA_036704825.1. Classification (GTDB taxonomy): domain Bacteria; phylum Cyanobacteriota; class Cyanobacteriia; order Cyanobacteriales; family Microcoleaceae; genus Microcoleus. The sequence goes on from JAUBSN010000036.1 coordinate 18,776, forward strand.
TTTTTGGCAGCAGAAAATTTTGGTTATAACACCAATATTGCTACTAACTACACTCTCAGAGTTCAAGGTGACAATTACTTTCTTTCCGATGGCAGCGATATCATACTAACCGGCCCGCTGCGCGACTATTCAGGATTTAGCGACCAGATAGATCCTTACGAAACTCCTAATTTTCTATTCCTCGGTGACGGCAGTACCTCAGCCCAAGCTAACATCAACCTGACGCGGGTTTCCCTGCAAACGCCTGCGAGAGTCCGCTTTGTACCCAACCCAGACTATTACACCACCCCAGGAAGCGAACCAACAATTACTTTTCGGGCGTGGGATGGAAGTAACGGAGTGGGTAACGGTACTGCGGGCGTCAATGCTTCTGTTACCGGGGGAACAACGCCGTTTAGCAGTAATAGTTTAACAAGTTCGATCGCAGTTAATCCAGTCAACGATCCACCTTCGTTTGTCAAAGGAGTCGATCGCACTCTCAGCAGCAACTCGGGACCACAAACCATCCCCGGATGGGCGACTGCGATTTCTCCAGGCCCGGCCAACGAATCAGGACAAACTGTCGCTTTTCAAGTGGTAGGGAATGATAATGCTGCTTTGTTTAGTGTACAACCTGCGATCGACTCGGTGGGGACGCTAACCTTTACACCGTTGCCGGGGGCGATCGGCAGTGCTAATATCACTCTAAACCTGAGAGATAATGGCGGTATAGATAACGACGGTATCGATACTTCTGACACCCAATCGTTCATTATCAACCTCACCAATCCAGGCACATTTAACTTCAGCAACGCCACTTACAGCGTTAATGAAAACGGTCAGTTTGCCACAATCACCGTTACTCGCACTGATGCTACTAATGTGGCTACTGTCAGTTACAGTACAACTAATGGAACCGCTAATGCTGGTAGTGACTATAACCAGACATCGGGAAATTTAAATTTTGGCATTGGCGAAACTGCTCAAACTTTCACGATTCCAATTGTTGATGATTCAGAGATAGAAGAGGATGAAACTGTTAATTTAACTCTGAATAATCCCACTAACGGAGCCGATTTAGGAGCGATTTCTAGTGCTGTTTTGACTATTGTAGATACAACACCAACTCCGACTCCGACGCCTGCGGAAACTCCGACACCAACTCCGACTCCGACACCTGCGGAAACTCCAATTCCCACACCGACGCCAACTCCTGCGGAAACTCCAATTCCCACACCCACACCGACGCCAACTCCTGCGGAAACTCCAATTCCGACACCGACGCCAACTCCTGCGGAAACTCCAATTCCGACACCGACGCCAACTCCTGCGGAAACTCCAATTCCGACACCGACGCCAACTCCGACGCCAATTCCGACGCCCACGCCTGCGGAAATTCCAACTCCGACACCGACGCCCACGCCTGCGGAAATTCCAACTCCGACACCGACGCCAATTCCGACGCCAATTCCTGCGGAAACTCCGACACCAATTCCGACGCCAATTCCTGCGGAAACTCCAACTCCGACACCAATTCCGACGCCAATTCCTGCGGAAACTCCAACTCCGACACCAATTCCGACAGCGACGCCAATTCCTGCGGAAACTCCGACACCAATTCCGACGCCAATTCCTGCGGAAACTCCAACTCCGACGCCAATTCCGACAGCGACGCCAATTCCTGCGGAAACTCCGACACCAATTCCGACGCCAATTCCTGCGGAAACTCCCACGCCTGCTGAAACTCCGACACCGATTCCAACGCCAATTCCGATATCTGCGGAAACTCCAATTCCGACGGCTAAACCTGGGGAAACGCCGATCGCCAATCAGAATTCGATCGCCCCTACCACATCTCCGACAACCGAAACCCCCACACCAGCCCTAATTCCTGCTGTTTCGGAAGACTGTATGTGCGATCGAATCACTTTACCCGATCGCACTTCCATTCCCGGCCCGAATATCCCTGAAAATATCCTTAACGGTACAGACGGTAAAGATACTCTAACCGGCAGCGATATTAATGACATCATCAACGGTTTCAACGGCAGCGACTTGCTAAATGGCTTTCTCGGTAACGACAATATTTACGGCGGCTTTCCTAGCCCAGTTGCTGTGGGCGCGGATGCAGACAGCGACACCATTTTTGGCAACGAAAATAACGACTATCTCGTCTGCCACGCTGGGAATGACATTATTTATGCGGGTAAAGATCGTGATGTGGCGATCGCAGGCAAAGATAATGACGTAGTTTGGGGCGACAAAGACAATGATACCCTACTTGGCGATGAAGGTAATGACAGTTTATTTGGCGGCACTTCTGATGCGTCTGAGGGTGACTTGACAGGAAAAGATTTGCTTTTTGGCAATAACGGCAACGACGTTTTGTACGGGCAAGAAAGCGAAGATACTGTTGCTGGTGGCGAAGACAATGATAGCTTACACGGCGGTAAAGATAACGATATAATTTGCGGCGATTCTGGCAATGATTTGCTGTTTGGAGATTTGGGAAATGACACCATCTGCGGCGGCGACGGCGAGGATACTATTTTCGGAGATATTGACAATATCGCGACGGATGCTAGCAGTCAACAAGATTATTTGTGCGGTGGCAGCGGCAGCGATCTAATTTATGGTAATCAAGATGCCGATCGACTGTGCGGCGGTGACGGTAGCGATACTCTGTACGCGGGTAAGGGTGATGATACTTTGATTGGGGGAAGTGGCGACGACTGGTTGACGGGAGACTTCGGAAACGATACGCTGCAAGGGGGAAGCGGGCGCGATTACTTTTTCTTGACTGCGGGAGAAAGCGGCGATGTCATCGCTGATTTTACGCAAGGTGAAGATTTATTAGTTTTGACGGGAGGGTTAACGGTCGATCGACTCAGCATAGTTGAAGAAAACACTACAACTTTTATCAAAATTGCCAACACAGATCAAATCTTAGCTAGCCTCAAGGGCGTTCCAGCTAATCTCATCACTCAACAGGATTTTACAGTAATTGGGCTACCTGGTTTGTAGATAATATCCAGGGCTGTTTCATTCTCGGTTGATGGGGAGAGGGGGAGAGGGGGAGAGGGGGAGATGGGGAGAGGGGGAGAGGGGGAGATGGGGAGAAAAGCCCTCTTCAAGAGAGTGATTAATTTTTGAGCTTTTGAGTCATCCCTTATACTGCCCTTCTCCCCATCCCCCTCTCCCCCCATCTCCTCATAAAGATGAGTTTTTTGGTGAGAATGAAACAGCCCTGAGATAATATCGAATCCAATTGTATCAGAATGATAACTAATATCATGTCCGATCGATTAACCATTCTAAAATTAATCCCTGCTGCTTTCAGAAGGCAGGCTAGGGCGATCGGGAGGAGTATGGAGTTAAGCACAATATTGGTACTAGACTTGGGGTTAAGTTGAAACTGTAGGGTGCGTACTTCGCACCCTACAGTTTATCGTTTCCAGTTTGTATTTAAACCGGAACCAGAGTCTGTTCCAAAGTTGCCACTAATTTGAGATTGTACTCATCTTCAAAACACGGCTTTTTATAATCCAAACTCCACAGTTCCAAAGCGCAATCGTCTTCGGGATTGAGCGGTTGCAGCCGCAAATGAAACTCTCGAACTTCCGGGCGGTGTTCGCATTTAAAATCAGCAATAGCCCCAACTTGCCGCCTATCTAAAGCCACAGCTAACCGCAGAAAAGGATGCAGTTTACTAACTACTTCCCGGTATTTTTTCGTGAGAGCTACAAAATTTTCGTGCTTTTTTTTCGGAGGACTTTTTCGGTGATAGCGTGCCAAGTTGGCAATTACTTCAATTTCAGTTTCAGTGTATCCCAATAACTCACCATTGCGAATTAAATAGTAAGAATGCTTGTGGTGCGCCGAATGACTGACGTACAAACCGCAGTTGTGCAGAATCGCGGCAGCCCACAGCAACTCGCGTTCTTCGGTTCCCCAATTGTGCAGAATTCCTTGAGTTTGGTCGAATAAATTAAGCGCAAATGCTGCGGTTCTTTCGCTTTGTTCTAAATTGACTTGATATTTGTCAGCCATGTGGTGAATGCTGCGCTGGCGGATTGAACCTTGATAGCGCAAGCGGTTTTCAATTAAACCGTGCGCCAGCATCCAGTCAACAATTACGCCTTCTCGTAAAGAGCGATCGCAAACAGTCAGCGATTCAATTCCTAATAGTGTCATAGCTTCCTGCAAAATCAAAGCGCCTGTCAGAATAATTTCCGCCCGCTTGTCCGACATTCCAGGAATTGCCAACCTTTCAGCATAAGAAAGTTTGCGAAAGCGATTGACTAAATCGCGCAAATCTTTTAAACTTAACTGATATCCGGCTAGCGGACTCGGAACAGTTCCCAACTTTTCGCGAGCGTTAATTGCAGCCAGAGTTTCGATGGTTCCAGCAGTGCCGATCAAGCGCAGAGGTTCGCCAGCCTTGAATTGAGATCGCAATTCGTCGATCGGTCTTTCCAGCGAAATCCGAATATAAGCTTGCAAATAAGCAAACTCCTCCCTGCTAATGGGGTCGCTTTTGACAAATTCTCCTGTTAAGCGCACAGCACCAATTTTTGTACTGGTGAGACAGCGAGACTCAGAACTGTCTCCTAAAATCAACTCAGTAGAACCGCCGCCAATATCAATAATCACCTGCGACTCATTGTTAAACTCCATACCAGAAAGAACGCCGAGATAAATTCTCCGCGCTTCTTCCTGACCGGAAATTAAACTCACATTCAGGTCTAATTCTTCAGCAACTTGTTTCAGAAAATCCCGCCCGTTAGGGGCTTCTCGAACAGCACTCGTAGCAACAGCGATAATTTGTTCAGCATTAAAAGTTTTAGCAATATCTTGAAAGCGGCTCAGAGTGGCGATCGCCCTTTCCATAACCTCGGACTTCAAGCACCCTGTTTTTACCTCGCAATCGCCCAACCGAACCGTATCTTTTTCTCTAGCAATAATCGTAAACGCCGGCAATTTCGGATCGATGCGCGCCACCACCATGTGAAACGAGTTAGTACCCATATCAATAGCAGCAATAATGCGATTTGACTCCGCAGCAGCAAGTGAATTAACCATTGGAGTGTCTGGGGGTTGACAGATATTTATGATTATTTCACGAATCCAGTTAGGCATTCTATTAAATTAGCAAAAATCGAAAAATGCTGACTGGGCAAGACTTTCACCTGTTTTTAATTCCTGCCCAAGTGCGATCGCCAACAGAGATAGTAGGTGATTGTGCTTAAAATTTGATAAAATTTAATGTTAAAAACCTAAAATCTAAAATTAAAATGCTTAAAGAGCCCGATCGCCAACCCGAATCCACCTTGCTAACCGTCGTGAGGCTTTTGAGATGGGACAAACCAGCAGGAAGGCTAATTTTAATGATTCCAGCCCTCTGGGCGGTTTTTTTAGCAGCAGATGGGAAACCGCCGACAGCATTGGTGGGAGTGATTGTGTTGGGTACCTTAGCCACGAGTGCGGCGGGATGCGTCATCAACGACTTGTGGGATCGCGATATAGATCCCGAAGTAGAAAGAACGCGATCGCGCCCCCTAGCATCCCGCGCCCTCACCGTGCAAACTGGAATAGGAGTTGCATTAATTTCCTTTGCTTGTGCGGCAATTCTCGCTTTTTATCTCAATCCTTTAAGTTTCTGGCTGTGCGTCGCCGCCGTACCAGTAATTATCTGCTATCCGCTAGCCAAAAGATTCTTTCCAGTGCCGCAATTAGTGCTATCAATTGCCTGGGGTTTTGCAGTTTTAATTAGTTGGAGCGCCGCCGTTGGAGAACTAGAATTAGCGACTTGGTTGCTGTGGGGTGCAGTCGTGCTGTGGACGTTAGGATTTGATACAGTTTATGCGATGAGCGATCGGGAAGATGATTTGCGTTTGGGGGTGAATTCCAGCGCGATATTTTTCGGGGATTATGCTGCTAGTGCTGTGGGTTTTTTCTTTGTTGGTACAGTCGGTTTGTTAGTAGCAATGGGAATTAATCTGCACTTGCACGTTGGTTTTTGGATGGCAATTTGTGCGGCGGCAATTTTGTGGCTTTTGCAGTACAGTCAACTCCGAAAGAATGACATTCCCAAGCCGGTTTACGGTCAAATCTTCCGCCAAAATGTTTGGGTGGGATTTGTATTGTTGGCGGGAATGATTGTTGGGGAGATTTTTTAGCTGACTTGCGCTTGGAAACCGCGAATGGGGCCTCAGAAACCGGGTTTGTTTACGAAAATACGCGTTGTAACTGAGATATTGCACCATTCTCAATTAGCCGTAGGGGCGGGTTCGCCAACAGCCTTAAAGCTTGCAAATAGGTTCTATAAACCCGCCCGACCCCACGAAAAATCCACTTATTGATATTGCTGCAAGATGTCAGTTGTAACTGAGAGATTAGGTAAAAAACCCGGTTTCTTTGTTGGAGTGGGTAAGTCCTGACTTAAACAGGAACGCGCCAAATTTTTACAGTATCCGCACTCCCGCTGACCAAAGTTTTGCCATCATAACTGAAAACAACAGACTGGACTGGAGCGAGATGTTCCAGAGTTTCCAACAACTCTCCTGTGTGAAAATTCCAAATCCGAATTGTGTTGTCACCACCGCCGCTGGCGAGAGTTTCACCATCGGGGCTAAAGGCAAGAGTATAAACACTATCTGAGTGTTCTGTGAAGGTACGCAGCAGTCTGCCATTTTCAGTATTCCACAGTTTAATTGGCTGTTGTAAACCGCTAGCTGCGACTATTTTACCGTCCGGGCTAATCGCAACACAACAAATTATCCCAACAGAAGAATCGAACCAAGAGGCTACGGCACCGAAAAAATCTACTGGTCGATTGAGAGTGTGCAGCAACTCTTGTTTGTACCAATTCCAGATTTTAACTGCACCATCTAAACCGCCACTAACTAAAATGCGTCCGTCCTTGCTAAAGGCAAGGGAATTAACTTCCCAAACGTGTCCCCAAAGAGTTTTTTCTATTTTACTTTTTTTGAGATTCCAGATATCAATTGTAGCACCAATAACTGTACTGCCAATGTGACCGTTAGCGAGGGTTTGTTCGTCGGGACTGAAAGCTAAACAGCTTGTCCGCAGGGCTACCAAGGTATTTCCCAGACTTTGTTTAAATTTCTTATTTGCTACGTCCCACAACTTGATGCTGCCGTCAAATAACTCGTGATTGCTGGCACTGGCAAGAGTTTTTCCGTCGGGGCTGAAAGCAACAGCAATTACGGCGCTGCTATGTCCGGTGAAGGTGTGGAGTAATTCTCCTGTACAAAGGTTCCAAAGTTTTATGTTTTTGTCCAAACTGCCGCTGGCAATAATGTTTTGATTGGGACTAATGGCGACGGACTTAACAACATCTGAATGATCTTTGAGAGTGTGCAGGCATTTCCAATTGAGAAGTTGTTTCCAAATTAGCGGTTCAACAGCGGGGTTTTGACAAATTACTGGCAGCCAGCTAATACCAGGCAATAGTTTATTTTTAGCATCTTCCAACTTTCGCCGCGCTTCCCCAACTGCTGCGTACAAAGATTGGTTATTGGCAAATGCTGTGAGAAAATCCTGCAAGAATTTTTGTGCGGCTTCGTCTGCTACTACTTCCCGCATGACAATACTTTGGGGTAAGTACAATTTGGCTAGCTGGTTGGCTATCCCCAAGCCGTCGCAGGAGTTGAAAATTGCTAACTGCAATCCTTTGGCGATCGCAATTTTCATGGCATTTTTCAAGTCGTCAATACTGATACTCTCAGAATCGCTGATATCAAACTCACCAATTTGACCGTCTGGTAGGGTTGAACTGTGACCTGCAAAAAAGAAAATGTGCCACCCTTGTTTGTCTCGCAAATACTCCAGCAATTCGGCTTTTTTGGGCTTGGTTAAAGGTGTAATTTCGGCACCGCGTTCAGCTAAATTATCTAATACTTGACGGTCAAAGCCAATATTAATCCCGTCTGTATTGCCAAATACTGCTAAAATTCTTACCGCTGATTTCCGACAGTCAGATTTTTTAAAGCTTGGCGGTTTAACAGTTAAGGTACTCAGAGAAATTTCTGAATAATGATAAGTTTCAGAAAAGAAATTCCAGGCCGGCCAAGGTAGTCTCCGCAAGTTAGCATCGTCTGTTTGCAAAATAACTCTAATCTCATCGTTGGGTTGCAAGTGCTGCTGCAATCCATCCAGTATTTTTCTCCAGGATTTTTCGCTGGAATTGAGCCATTGATTGATGTTGGATGCCAGGTTTTCTGCCGCTTGTTTGTTAAATACTTTCGCTCCTTCCCCTTGAACTTTGATGCGCGATATGCAGCCATCATTATTCCTTGCAAAATTTGACTGCCAATCCTTCAAGGAATCAAGAATCTCAATATCGCCTAGGGCTGGCAGTCTGCCAACATCTCCCCAGATTAAGCTAAATGGCGTTAGATCTTCTCGAATTTCCAAGTTAACCGGAAATCCTTGCTCAAAACTTCCTTCCATGATAGTGAGGATGACTTGTTTTTTCATTGGTGGCGCGGCGATTTTTAATTATTAAAAAGTTTCTGTGACGCTGGCATCTCCCAGAAGGAGTTTAACACTAAATCTTTCTCCCGGTTCAACGCTAAAGGTGAGTAAAACAGCGTTATCTGTACTGCCAGTTTGTTTGTGCAATTGAGGAATCGAATTTCCGAATTCATCTAAAACTGTTATTTGTAAACCAACTGGCAGGTAAACTGCATCGCCTGATGGATGGAGCCATATTTGAGTATCAATTTCTTCGTCTTTTGGTGTCAGTTCAATCGTCAAATTAACGGATTGATTTGCACCCAAATTAATCTGTTTTGCTCTTGCTACAGATTCTAAATTTTTTGGGTTCTGCCCTCGCCATCGATTGCGTTGACCGCGAGTCAATATCAAGCCTACTGGCTGATAGCCTTCACCAAAGATATTTTCATACATTTGTCTCACATAAATTAGCAGCGAACTCTGCGGAACTTGTCCTAAATCGCTAACTGTCACTTTTAATAATTCATCTAGGCGACCCGATCTGTAAAGTTCTTCTATGCGATCGTATTCCGATCGATCGCTTTCAAAAGCCAGCAATGTACTGCCTTGCTCTATTTTCTGTACTATCAAAGGTTTTTCTAGAGCCGAGCCGAGGCGCTTGACAATTGCTTGTAATTGCAAGTTGTCTGGATTGTCAAGCTCGATCGTAATGCGCCACCAAACCCGATCGGTTTCTCTATGCTCTTGAGAAGAGTCTCTTTTGAATCCTCGTTCTGCCAATCGATCGGGAATATCGATGGATTCAATATCCAGAGATTGCTCGTATCTGAGAAGATTCCTAATATATTTATAAAGACGATCTGATAACTCATTTTTGGTTTGACCGTAGCTTTTATTATAAATAATTGCAATTTCTGAAGATTTTTTTCTAGCAAGTATGCCGTGCAGATTGTCTTTATCATTGGGAGTAATGCTTTGGGCTTTTTCTGTTTGCTTGTAAGTTTTTTTTGCTTGACCCAAAGCTTTGTATAGGTCTTCTAGATACCAGTTTTTTTCTGCTAATTCTTCCAATTCTTTTCTGTTCATGTCAGCGACTCTGTAAAAAAATAACAGGACTTATGCTAGGGGCCAAGAAACCGGGTTTTTTACCGAATCAGTCGTCTACAATCAAGTATTTTCGTAAAAAAACCCGGTTTCTAAACACTCGTGCGTAAGTCCTCAATAAGTTGAAATTTCCAAAAAGTATGACACCTGTCATATCTAGTCATATCGCAAGTAATATTCATGCCTCCCTAATCTAGCGATCGTAAATCTAGTTAGCTTGGAGACACAAAAATGAATTGCAAAGTCTTGATTTCACCTCTCCTGATTGGCTCGATCGCACTCGGCAACATAACTTTGGTACTAGCCGCAGTTTCAGGCACTTCAATCGATCGAATCGCTCTTGGGTCAGCTACGAATAACATGATACCCCGAATTTGTAAGGATCGAGATGGGAATGAATACCCCTGTCCTTGATTAAGGCTAAATCTCAAACAAGTGCGATCGCACTTAAGTAAATCCACCTAAAAAACACAATTACCCGATACCCGAATTCTTTAAGAATTCGGGTATCTCACCGCGCGATTCCCTACGGGATAGCTACGCTTCACGCATTTTACATTTAATTAGAACCACCTAATTGCTTCAGACGCTGACGAGCCTTACCAATATAAAATTCTTCATCTGGCTCATCGGACTTAGCATATTTCAGACAGTTTTTCCAAGATTTCACAACTTCTGCATCATTCCCCAGATTTTCTTGCACTTGGGCCATGATGCCATAAGTTAAACCCCGATCTTTCTGTAGTTTAACAGCATCTTGCAACTTGTCCAAAGCTTCTTCATAGCATCCTTGTTCCTTCCAAGCCCAAGCAAGGTAAGTTAACAACCCTGCTTTGACTATTTTGTCATACTCAACTTTCTCAGTTTCCAGCAGCTTTAAACCGTTCCTTATTTTTTCAACTGATTTTCGCAAATCTTTATATTCAATGATATACAAACGGCCCAACTTGCAGTAAGCAGCAGCCAACCCTAGGAATGCTGCATCCTGATACAGTTTCATAGCCAGATCGACTTTCCCGGCTTCCTCATACATCACTCCCAAAGTATAGTAACTTGCTCCATTGTCAGGGTTAATTTTAATAGCTAGCTCTAATTCTTTTCTAGCTTCAACTAATTCTCCAGCTTGTTTTAAGTTAAAGCCCCGATTGTTAGCATCCTTCGCCAAACCTAAAGGGGTTATTGGATCTTGAATAGGGCTGGATTTAGGAATCTCTGGCTGTTTGACTTTCCGGCGTTCCCATTCTCCCTGTGTCTCTTCTTTTCCAAATAGCCAATCCCGATTTTCTTCCTTACATTGAGAGTGAAACTTCAGAACAAAACACCATTTGTCCGACCCAGTAATTGTTTTGGAATTCGTTACGCCCCGCTGGTCTTCCATGATGTTCAATTGTTTCAGACAGTGAAGGGCATTGCGGATTTGTTCTTTGTCTAAGGTTTTACCCCATTTCTGTGTCAGCTCAACCAGATCCTGTAGCCTTGTCTTTTTCACCCACAGGTGAGTTCCTTCCCAACGAGTATTGATATATTTTTGAAGGCTTTCACAATTATTAAATTTTTCCAAATCCCCGTCAGTAAAGCAGTGTAAAACTTCAATTAATAGCTTTGCACTCTCTTTACCTTTCTTCCAGTTAAGATTCCGACCACTATTGTTCTGCATGAGCGAATCCAGAAAAAGGTTTGACAAACCTTGGGACTCCCAAGGTTAAATTGCAAGGTTTATGCTTTCCCAAGCTGCTAACCGCCATTATACCAAGGTTTCAGCCACCTTGGAAAAATTTGCTTGGGTTAATTTAATCCTTTATTGTAAGTGGGGTAAGTCAAAAAGCCCGTCCTTGACTGGCTTTTGAGAAATTTTTTAATTCAGTTCGATTTGCATACACTTCTTTGAGGAGGGTGATTATGGATCGCATAGATAAATTGAGGTTGGCACTGGAACAATATTCCGATCGCACTCCCAAAGACGAGCGGTTATGTCAGCTAATTTTAAATATCTGCTTGCTATCACGGGATAATCCGCAGCGTCGAAAATTGGTCGATCGATTGTTTCGGCAACTGCAAAGTTTGCCAAAATTGTCAAAAAGTTCTCATCCCTATTATTATGAAGCCCAGAATAAAACTTGGGAATGGTTAGACAAGAACCTTCACAAGTTTCATCCCCAACGTTCTCCGATTCAAGCTAGTCTCGTCACTTGGGTTAACGGTCATCTCAGGTATCGAATTCACGATTTACATACTACCAAAAATCAAAAAGAGCTGTCCTTAGATTTAGATGCTTTAGAACGCAGCGGATTTTACAATGACTATTTAGATGGTTTGGAGGTGGAAATCGAACGGATTGAGAGACAAGAAAAACAAGCTGTAGCAAGGGCGATCGTAAAATACATCGATCGAGATCCAGAATACGAACTGCGGAATTGTTATCCTCGGAACCGTCCCGACTGCAACTGTCAAATTATTGTTCAAAGATTGTTTTTGCAGCAGTCGCCAGAAAAAATGGCAGTCATCGCCCGACAGTTAAATATCAAGACACAGACTATTTACTCTTTTTGGAAAAGGACGGGATTGTCCAAACTCCAAGGAATTGGCCGACACATTGCTCAAAAAAATTCTGATTTTATGTCGGGCTGATTGCTGATTGTCTGAATCTGGCGCCATTTATACGCCAGATTTATAAAGGATCTGGCCCTTCATTGAATTTTTTTTCATAATCTACCAACACAAGGATAACCACAATGTCAGCAGAACAAACTAATCCAATGTTATTTAAAGGTGTTGCCAGCGATGGAATATTCAAAGGCAAAGTGATTGAGGGCAAACTCGACATCAAAGTCAACGTCGAGTCGGTTACAGATCAACCCAAAGAAGAACCGAAGCCGGCACCTTTTGGTTGGGAGACAATTTTATTCGCGGTGTTTTTTTTGTTAGTTCTTAATCAAGCAGCAGGCGACCCGAGAGGCATGAGAAAATACCAAATTCTGCAAAGGTATTCTCAGCATCAGATTTTACCACAATAGGGAGAACAGGCATCAGCCAATCGCAATTATATCCATCTCCCTGAGTGTGAGGTGGATGTAAAACCTTGATTCCCGGTAGTTTGTGTAAAGTTATGCTACAAAGACTGAAACTTTGCATAAAAACTAAAACTTACTCCAGATAAATAAGTAGCGATGGAAGTTCAGCGAGTTAACCCCACACTCTTTGTGAAGTTATATTACAAAACGCATAAAAACTCCGACGCACTTCAGATAGATAAATATCAGCCCAAAGTTATCGACTCAATCAAGGTGCAAAATGTCTAATATATCGATCGGCAATCTAAACGACAACTATTTCTCCATCGACTTCGCAGGTAAAACTGACCCCACAGACACCTATCGTTTTAATCGGCTGAATACAGGCAGCTTTCGAGTTACGGCTGAAGGATTTAGTTCCATTGTCGGGATGCAACTCCTCGACAGTCAGGGAAAAGTCGTCAAAGATATCGAAACCAACGGCACAAATTCAGGAACTTTTAGCATCGATAATTTGGGCGCAATCAATTATGCACTCAAAATTTCCGCACCTTCGGGCGATACAAATTATCAAGTTAGTTTAACCCCAGACGGCAAAGTTGACCCGCTGACAGGTTTAGGGGTAGACTCCGGCTTTTTCGCTACAGATTCCACGGGACAAGTTGGTTTTGACTGGCTGCACGACGGCGGCAATTATCAAGGTGAAGTTGCCATTTTCAGCGTGCTGGGAATGGAGAAATTCACCCCTGGTTCTGAGGAATTTATCAAAGAAGCAGCAAGACGATCCTTGACCAATTCTACCTTTGGTCACGTAGTAATTTCCGATCCCAATGAAGGTGCAAATCCAGTATTTAATGGCAGTTTAGGAGAAGCAAATTATAACCAGGGGCAGTACAGCGGGCCGAAAACATTTGGGATGCAACCGGGAGAGGCTTTTGCGGTGATGCTAGTGCCAAATGGTACTGTGCAAGATGTGTTTAATAATCCCGGTGGCGGCGGTGACAAACGCCCGCTGCTATCATTATCTAGCACTAATCCAGATGATGCTTGGTTGTACGGTCAAGTAGCAGATGTCACTGGTAATGGCAAGGCATTTGCAATGGAAGATCAGCGGGTAGATCAGGGTTCAGATAAAGATTACAACGATTTGGTTTTCAATTTAACAGGTGCGACGGGCAAAGCACCGGCAATAGAGAAAGTGATCGATCCAAATAAGGATTGGACTAAACTTGATGGTGGCAAGCAATTGATCGATTATGTCAAATCAAAGCAGCCGGTTGTGGAACCGCCGCCTGTGGAAACGCCACCGATTGAGACAAAACCGCCTGTTGCAACAACGCCACCCGTAACAACGCCACCTGTGGAGACAAAACCGCCTGTGGCTGTCGCGCCGCCTGTGGAAACACCACCGATTGAGACAAAACCGCCGGTTGCTGTGGAACCGCCTGTGGAAACACCACCTGTGGAGACAAAACCGCCGGTTGCTGTGGAACCGCCTGTGGAAACACCACCGATTGAGACAAAACCGCCGGTTGCTGTGGAACCGCCTGTGGAAACCCCACCTGTGGAGACAAAACCGCCGGTTGCTGTGGAACCGCCTGTGGAAACGCCACCGATTGAGACAAAACCGCCGGTTGCTGTGGAAACGCCACCTGTGGAGACAAAACCGCCTGTGGCTGTCGCGCCGCCTGTGGAAACGCCACCGATTGAGACAAAACCGCCTGTGGAGACAAAACCACCTGTAGCTGTAGCGCCACCGATTGAGACAACGCCGCCTGTGACAACGCTGCCTGTTGCGACAACACCGCCTGTAGCAACGCTGCCGACCCCTCCAACACCACCCGTGCAACCGCCTACGATCGCCCCAGAACCTCCTCTAGTTGGACTTGAGCCGATCGACGATCTGCCGCAGCCGATCGACTCTGAACCGCCTGTTGAACCCGATTTACCGATTAGTTCGCCGCCAGAAAATCGCGCATTTATCGGCATCATCGATACTGGGTTTGCGACGAACAATCCCGATTTGGATTACTCTAAAGTGACATTGGGGCGCGATCGCATTGACAAAGACAGCAATCCTTTATTTACGGCCGGTACAGGTAACGAACACGGCACATTTAGCTGGGGTTTAGTGAGTGCAATTCAAGGCAACGATCAAGGTATTGATGGTTACAACGATAAAGCGAATGTTTATCTAAGTCGGGCAATTGGTTCTGGGGAATGGGATTTAGCTTTAACTGATTTTGTAAGTGAAGCGAAAGCACAAAAGCAGAAGAATGCGATCGCCCTTCTTCCCCTCGATTTAACTCAGAAAAATGCTGATGGCAGCATTACCACTCGCTACGAGTTTACACCGAGAGAGCGTGCTGCTTTAGAAAATGCGCGTCAAAGTGGAGTGCTGTTAGTTGTAGCGGCTGGGAATGACGGCGGTGTGATGTCGGTTTTGGGTCAATCTTCCCAGGAGTTTGAGAATATTATCACGGTTGGTTCGTCGGATGGATTTGGGCGATCGGATTATTCCAGCTACGGCTATGGTTTGGATATTTTAGTGCCCGGAGGTGCGATCGATAATCCGACTTTATCGACAGTTGGTGATGATTTAGGCACGATGGCGGGAACTTCGGCATCCGCGGCTAAGGCGGCGGGGATGGCGTCTAAGGTTTGGGAGAGTAATCCCGATTTGAATGCTACCCAAGTGATTGACATTTTGACCGGAAGTGCGATCGATTTGAAGGCACCCGGATGGGATGAAGAAACGGGTTTTGGGGTGGTGAATTTCAATAAAGCTGTGGAATTGGCGAAGGAAACAGCGCCGCAAGCTTATATTCCTGCACTTTTCTCGAATCCTACAACTTGGGGTTTAGAAGGGTTGGTGACACCCTTAGAAAGGGCCACTGCAGATCAGTTTAATGGCAATGGCAAATATTATGATTGGGTGTCTTACACCATTCAGTATGGAGACACTCTGAGTCAAATTGCACTCGACACAATGGGTGACAGTTCTCCAGATGCTTACAACTTTATTGCTCAACATAACCAGATTCCTAATCCAGATGAGATTTTTGCTGGGCAGGAAATTCAGATTCCCACAGAGGTATCCGCACCAGTTCAAAATCCCGACCCAATTCAGAACCCCGACCCAATTCAGAACCCCGATCCAGTTCAAAATCCCGATCCAGTTCAAAATCCCGACCCAATTCAAAATCCCGACCCAATTCAGAACCCCGATCCACTACCGCCCAGTTCAATTAATCTCAACGGACACACAATTAGTGGCAATTTCTATCCGGTTTTCCAGAACTATCAGGGCACTTTAGGCAATCCGATTTCAGATGTCACCAACTATAATGGTGCGAGCTATCAGCTATTTGAGAATGGTTCGATCGTCAGCAGTGCAAATGGCACATTCCCCCTTTACGGAGGCATCCGTCAGACATACTTGAAAACAGGTGGATTGGAAGGCTGGCTGGGCGCTCCGAAGAGTGAGGAAAAAGGATTGGGAAATGGAAATATCATCCAATACTTTGAACACGGTCACATTTACTGGAATGGTAGTAAGGCTATGGCTTATGAGGAAGGAAATGGTACTTCTAATACAATACCGCCGTCTTCTACGCCTAAACCTGGTAGTCTTATTAACGGTTTGCCTAGCAGTGCAGCACAGGCAACGTCTTTCTTCAAACTTCAGTTTAACCACCCAATTTATAATCCCAACGGTCCGAACGGCAGTAACAATTGTGGACCAACCAGCTTGGCGATTATTCGTAAAATGCTTGGACTAGAGCAACCTGGAATCACTATTGAGACAAGTATCGATCATGCTCGCTACTTGATGAATCCCGAGCATCCTTCTGTCTCTACACGCGAAGGGATCAAAATTCTCGATCTAGATCGCGATCAGAACTATTACCAGGAATCATGGACAAGCGGGGAGCAGATCGAGACGGGCATTAAGAACTCTGGAGGTGATTATGAATATGGATCTGATTGGAAAACCTTGAACCAAAAACTTTCTGAAGGAAAACCAGTGATTGCAAATGGTTATTATGGTGAATTGTGGAGACAACAATTTCCCAATTATTCCTCGACTGGTGATGGTGATGTCGAACACTTAAATGCAATTTTAGGTCGTACTTCAGACGGCAACTACATAGTTGCTGACCCAATGTACCGAGGTGGTCCTGTGGAGATGACTAAGGATCAGTTAGATGTATACTTCAACGGCCTTCAAGGTGTAGTTTTTATTGCTTTTAGTAAGTCATAAGCTTTAAATAGTTCTACTACCTGCGGTTAAAAAAGAGCGATCGCCCTTTCTAATAATTCAGAAAGGCGATCGCTCTTCAACTTCCCACCTCAAGAGTAAAGATTTACTCATTCTCATCAACATTATCAAAAATATCTTCGATGTCCCGTGCCCCGTGAATCACGCGCAAGATTTCTACCCCTGAGTCTATGAGACGGTAGAAAATCAGATATCTTCTAAAACCTTTAATAGCTTGTTGTCGCACATCGATTAAATTAGGATGAGAAAATTGACAGCGTTTTCCTATTTTTGGCGTTTGGGCTAATTGTTGAAAAGTTTCTTCCGCCGCGACCAGAAAGCGATCGGAAGCATCCATGTTATCTTCCGCAATGTAAGTGGCTAATTCAATCAAATCACGGATAACTTGCGGACGTTTTTGGAGCGAGGTCATTTTTCTCCCTGCAACCCCTGATTCTCGGAAATACGCGATCGCACAGCTTGACGAATCTCCATCCAATCTTCCTCAGTCATCGCTGTAGGATTTCCAGATTCCAAGCCCTCTAATAACATCGCTTCCAAACGTTCTGAAGCTTTACGTTTTTGGTCTTGGCGAATTAACTCACGAAAATACTCGCTAGCTGTACTATAACCCCCTTGGGCTACCTGTTCTTCTATATAAGTTCGCATTGAGTCAGGCAGAGAAATATTCATACTTGTCACGGGTATTACTTACCTCATTTAACTCGTTATCTTATTATGGCAGATTTTGCCATTTTTTGTCAAGTCTCACACAACGTGTAATTTTATAATAAATTGGGAAGAGCCAAATCCCTTTTTTACCCAGACTCAGAAACTATCTGGCCCATAATTCATCAATCATGGCGAGATCCCTTCCTGCATCTGCGTTAATCTGCGTCCATCTGCGGTTAAAAAAGATTGAGATCTCTTTCTCACCCATATCCAGAAAGGATCTCGCCCATAATTCCTTCTTTAAAAAGTTGAAAAATTACAAAGCAAACACAATTCTCAGAGCTCGATCGATTTTTAGTAAAACCTCTGGCTCAACTTCACCTCGGATATCCACCAAGCGAGAAAAATAATCTATAGGGCGCGTTTGCAAACAATCTGCCAGAGATTTTTTTGTTAATCTATTTGCTTCTGAAGGCTCAATCTCCACATTACTTCTAATCTTGGCTTTTTTTTCACTCCAAGCAGTAATTGGAACCACCTGAATTATGGGAACTCTCTCATTATAAGTATTGTTAGTCACAATAATGCAAGGTCTAATTTTTCCCGTTTCCGAACCCCTAGTAGGGTCAAGATTGACTTCAATAATTAGCCCCCGTTTCAGTTTTATTCCTTCGGCCATTCTTCTAAACCTAACTCCGCCAATTCCTGTAACTCTGTCTCTTCTGCATAGACTTCCGCATAGAGCATCGCCGATTCTTTCAACTGCTCGGTTTCTAACGCTAATTCCAAGCGTTGAATTGCTATTCTAACCAATTCACTAGGGTCTTTAAATCCATAGTTTTGACAGAGTTCTAAAAATTTTATCTGAGATTCATCTAGTTTAAATGTTTGCTCTTTCATAGTAAAAATACTAGGAAGCTTCAGAAAGTTAGTTGTTTTAAAAGCGGTTTTTATTAACCCACTATTTATATGATAACATACATTCGTAGATAGTGCAAAAAACTCGCAAGTATTAATAACACCATATTCACCCCAAAACTATGAAAAAAATCATCGTTGGCATCATGGGCCCCGGCGAAAGTGCCACCTCAACCGACTTAGAAAACGCCTATCAACTCGGACAACTCATCGCCGAAGCAGGATGGATATTGCTAACTGGCGGCAGAAATGTCGGCGTCATGGATGCCGCCAACAAAGGAGCAAAATCAGCTAACGGTTTAACAGTCGGCGTCCTTCCGGGAAATGACACTCGCGGCATTTCTGAAGCTGTAGATATTGCCATTGTCACCGATATGGGAAACGCCAGAAATAACATTAACGTTCTTTCTTCAGACGTAATAATTGCCTGCGGTATGGGAACCGGTACTGCTTCGGAAATTGCCCTCGCCCTCAAAGCTAACAAACAAGTTATATTGTTAAATCACAGCCGTGAAAGTCAACTTTTTTTTCAAGGTTTAGCACAATTTAACATCTTTGTGGTAAACAATGCTGTAGAGGCTATGAATCAAGCTCGCGAAATCCTAGTAAATTCAAGATGAAATCCAAGATGAGAGTAAGCAAATTCAACTTTTGTGCGATCGCACTTTTCCTGACTTTGGGGATTTTCGTCACTACCAAAGCAGACGGAAGAATTGCACAGTTCAGTTTCAGCAACAAATCCACTCAAAAATTAGCACAAACCCTCCCTCCGCCTCCCCCTTCCGCACAGCCTGTTACCGAACAAGAAGCGCCACCTATTCGCAGTGAATCCGTGCCGGATCAAATAGGTTTAGCAACCCATTTGCAGACC
Organism: Microcoleus sp. F8-C3; assembly: GCA_036704825.1. Classification (GTDB taxonomy): domain Bacteria; phylum Cyanobacteriota; class Cyanobacteriia; order Cyanobacteriales; family Microcoleaceae; genus Microcoleus. Next base: position 38,073 of record JAUBSN010000036.1, read on the forward strand.
ATCAAAGCTAGAATGTACGGTGCTTACTGGTGTCCTCACTGTCACACGCAACAAGAACTTTTCGGCAAAGAAGCATTTACCGCCATTACTTACATAGAGTGCGATCCCAGAGGCAAAAACGCTCAACCGGATTTGTGCAAAGCTGCCAATATTAAAGCTTATCCCACTTGGGAAATTCGGGGGAAATATTACACGGGCCGGCAATCTTTGGAAAAACTGGCTATTTTATCCGGTTATAGAGGTAGCAGCAATTTTGCGCCACCAGTTCCCTCTCCTTAAAAATATCTAACTGACAAAGCCAACATTCTTAGCGACTGTACCGAAACTCACCTAAATCAAATGATTTTGGATTTTAGTCGTTTTACCTCGCAAATCGATCTATGAAGGTCAACAAAAAAAACTCATCTGTAACTGGCAATTAAGATAAATTAGTCAGGATAAAAGCTTCCCGATTGAGCTGTTACAGTAATTTTAAATCGATCGGGCTGCATTGTATGCGATCGCATTTCTCATAAGTATGATGCGGTCGCCAATCATTCATATCAAACAGCATCACAAAACGTGGCGCTCGACTCATTGCAAATTTTAATTATTTAGCATAAAATTTAGGAGGGGTGAAATCAACCGTGAGATATCAAATTTTTTTTGATAAAAAATCAAAAATTATTGAGCGAGTTGCGATCGCGATAAAATACTCAAAAACTCGATTTTTGAGTACCCAGATCATCTTTAATAGCGTAGGATCATAGGAATTTGAACATGAAACAGAATTTACTTACGCTAGCTTTAAGTGCGATCGCCCTCCTAGGGCTGCCCAGTTGCAGTACGACGACCAGCAGTGCCACCACCACAACAGCGCCCACGACGGGGGCAACGCAAACCCAAACCTCCATCAAAGTTGGGGGGTCAAGCAGCACGTTGGGTCTGATTAAGGTGCTGCAAACTAACTACGAAGCTACCGCAAAAAACGTCAAAATTACCCAGCTAGAACCGGGGCAGTCTGAAAATATAATTGATGGGGTTAAACAGACATTAGTCGATCTAGGTGTAATCTCGAAAACGTTAAAGCCAGAAGAAAATGATGGCACCTTAGAGTCTCGTGAGGTTGCCAATGATGCCCTTTTAGTTGCCACTCATCCCAGCGTCACAGGGGTGAAAAACCTCACTACTGAAGACATCAAAGGCATTTATAGCGGCACTATCACCAACTGGAAGGAACTCGGAGGAACCGATGCTAAAATTGTACTGCTCGATCGCCCAGAAGATGAATCTGCCAAGCGGCTCTTGCGGAAATATTACCTAGGAGCAGATTTAAAAAATTCATTAGAAGCAGTAGTATTTCGGAAAGAAGGGGAATTGATCGAGGCAATTCAAAGCACTCCTTACAGCATCGGTACCTTTTCCCTGGCTCACGCCATTTCCGATAAACTACCTGTCAACCGTCTCAGCCTCAACGGGGTTGAACCAACACGAGAAAATGTCAAAGCGGGCAAGTATCCGATGGTTCGGACAATTTCAATTCTGTGGCACAAAAAACCGACCGAGGCTACCCAAGCGCTAATTCAATACATCTCTAGTCCGCCAGGAATCAACGCGATGGAGCAGTCTGGCTTTATTTCCGTGACCGAATCCGCCAAGAATTAAGAGCTGTGCCAATCCAATCCAGATACGCGCGCTTACCCGTTTCCGTCAAGTTGTTATCGCCTCTGTTGTTGGCATTTCTGAGTCTATGGACTGTCGGAACCTTGGGTTTTGGTTATTTTGCTAGAAACAACTTAGAACAAATGGCGCGAAAGGAGATCGTGGATCTGGCTAGTATGCTGCGGGAATCTCTAAAGCAAAGGCAAGAATCACTCCGTGTGAAAGCCCGTTCGGTGAGTGAAAATAATGATGTCATCAGAGCAGTAATAAAGGGCGATCGCCCTTTATTGCTGCGGACAGTATTACCACTCCAAGCGGGTTTTAAACTGGATTTGATCAGAATAGTTGACGCTGATGGTCAAGTCTTAGTGTCTTCACAGTTGGGAGCAATCAGACAGGCGAGATTGCAGGATGGCTCTGTGAACCGTGCCGCCCGAACCGGACTAGAGTTACCTGGAATTCTCCTGGCAGAAAACTGGGCTCCGGCTTCCATGATTGGGTTAATATCAATCAAATCATCTCAAAAGATGCTAGCTGGTTTGGTTGCGGGATTGGCCATTGACGACACAGCGCTAAAGTCGATTCGCGGCGACACATCCATAGATTTGGTGGCTTTTGACGGCGAGAGGGTGACGGCGGCTACTTTGCCACTTCCGCGCGATCGACCTTGGCAATTTCGACAGCCAGACGGGTTGCCCACCAAAATCAGGATTGCTGGTGAAGAATACCTGATCGCAACAATTGAATTACAAAGTTTTGATGGGGCAACTCTCAAAATTGCTTTACTCAAGTCTGCTAAGGAAATAGACGAAGCAGAACAGCATTTATGGTTTGTGGTGGGCGGCTTTGGTCTATTGGGAAGTGTCCTGATCGCAGTTGTGACGATCGGAGGTTTCCGTCTGACCCAAACTCTGAGTCATCGCATACAAAGACTGACTGAGGCAACCCAGGAATTAGCCACAGGCAATTTAGGCCTTTGTATTCGGGTTGACAGTCAGGATGAAGTGGGGCTTTTGGCTCAGGGATTTAATACTATGGCAGAACAGATTACCATTCGCGATCGGCAACTGAGCCTACAGGTGCAACAACTAGAGAGTACCCTTGAAGAACTGCACCGCACCCAGAGTCAGATGGTGCATAACGAAAAAATGTCGGCACTGGGGCAAATGGTGGCAGGGATAGCGCACGAAATCAACAACCCAGTCAGCTTTATCTACGGCAACCTGTCTCATCTCAACGATCACATCCATGACTTGCTGCGATTACTAGATGCCTATCAACACCACTATCCCAACCCGTCCCCATCACTTCAAGATGACCTAGACGATGTGGATCTAAACTACTTAAAAGAGGATCTCGCTAAGATTCTTAAGTCCATGAAAGTGGGCAGCGCTCGCATTCGGGACATTGTGGTTTCGTTGCGTAGCTTTTCTCGTCTGGATCACTCAGAATTCAAGGCTGTCGATATCCATGAAGGCATTGATAACACCTTGATGATTTTAGAACATCGCCTGCAAGCCCAGCCAGAACGCCCAACCATTGAAGTAGTCAGACAATATGGCGAGTTACCGTTGGTAGAATGCTATGCAGGTCAACTTAATCAGGTGTTTATGAACTTGCTATCAAATGCGATCGATGCTTTGGAAGAGAGCAATGAAGGACGTAGTTTTCAGGATATGGTTGACCAACCGAATCGGATTTGGATTAAGACTACCAAAACAAAAAAACAGTGGGTGCAGATTGCGATCGCCGATAACGGTACGGGCATTCCAGAGAAAGCGCGATCGCGCCTATTCGATCCCTTCTTCACTACTAAACCCGTAGGCAAGGGGACAGGATTAGGCTTATCCATTAGCTATCAGGTAGTGAAGGAAAAGCATGGAGGAAAACTCTGGTGTGATTCCACCCTGGGCAAAGGCACGAAGTTTGTGATTGAGATTCCCATAGATCGGACTCAGCTAACAAATACTTGAGAATGGGTTTTCAGTTTTTAGACTCACTGTCAACCGTCAATTGTCAACTGTCTTCTCACTAAAATACTTTGCTACAATTTTCAAAATCCGCGACGCTGCCAAACCGTCACCAAAGGGATTAATTGCCATTGCCATTGCGTTGTAAGCTGCGGAATTGCTGAGCAATTCTGCCGCTGCTGTGAAAATTGTATCAGAATTCGTACCCACAAGTTTAGCGGTTCCTGCGGAAATTGCTTCTGGTCTTTCTGTGGTTTCTCGCAATACTAAAACTGGCTTGCCCAAACTAGGTGCTTCCTCTTGCAAGCCGCCGGAATCTGTGAGGATTAAATGACATCTCTGAATCGCTCCTACTAATTCTGCGTAATCTAAAGGTTCAGTTAAAAATACTCTTGGGTTGTCGCCCAAAAGAGCTTGCAAAGGTTCTCTTACAGTAGGATTTCGGTGTAAAGGTAAGAGCAAGGCTGTATCGGGAAATTTATCTAAGATTTGGAGAAAGGCGCGAGCAATTCCTTGTAAGGGTTCGCCCCAATTTTCGCGGCGGTGAACTGTGGCTAAGATAGTGCGATATTTGCTCCAATCTAAATTGGGAATGTTGCATTCTGGTTCGCGTTTGGCGACAGAAAGCAAAGCATCGATGACTGTGTTGCCTGTACGGTGAATTTCTCCCCAAACTCCCGATCGCCCTAAATTCTCCGCAGCTAGCTCTGTTGGGGCAAAATGCAGCCTTGTGAGCTGAGAAATCAACCGTCTGTTAGCCTCTTCGGGGTAAGGATTGAACACGTCGTCTGTCCGCAATCCGGCTTCTACGTGACCTACGGGTATTTTTTGGTAAAATGCAGCCAAAGCAGCGGCAAACGCTGTCGTTGTATCGCCCTGAACTAACACGATTTCGGGCTGCAATTCTTTAAACAATGCTTCCAAACCCTGCAAACTCCGGGATGTAATATCTGTCAAGGTTTGCTGGTGCTGCATAATTGCTAAATCCCGATCGGCTTTTAGATCGAACATTTGCATTACTTGCTCGACCATTTCTCGGTGCTGGCCGGTTAAAATTACTTGGGTGTCAAAGGTTGGCGAACTTTTGAAGAGTTGAATTACTGGGGCTAGTTTAATCGCTTCCGGGCGAGTTCCTAAGACGATGCAAACGCGGTGTGTGGCTTCGGACATGGTAAAATTGGGTAGTTGAGATTTGCGAGGGTGTTAAAGGCTCAATATTTTATAGCAGGTTTGAATCGTTGGTTAATAAGATTTATTTTTTTATGAACCGCAGAGGGCGCAGAGGGCGCAGAGGAGAGAAGAGAGATAGAAAGTGGTTTGACGTTGGGTGGGGGCGGGTTTTTGAGATTGTGAGTTTTAGGCAATTATTGTTGGTGAAACCCGCCCATACAAATTTATTGACATTAGTACATTTTTATTTTTTAATTTGTCATGCCCTATCGTTACATTCTATTTTATAAACCCTACGACGTTTTAACTCAATTTACTGACAACTCCAGCGAAACTAAACGCAGCACTCTCAAAGACTATATTCCTATTCCTAACATTTATGCGGTGGGAAGGCTCGATCGCGATAGTGAAGGTTTGTTGCTGCTAACCGATGACGGACAAATGCAGCACCGCCTCAGTGACCCGAAATTCGCTCATCCCCGCACTTACTGGGTGCAAGTTGAACGAATTCCCGATGCAAGTGCGATCGCCGCTTTGCAGGCAGGTGTCACAATTCAAGATTATCGGACTCGATCGGCAAAAGTGCAATTATTGTTAGAAGAACCTCCTTTGCCGCCCCGCGAACCGCCGATTAGATTTCGCAAAAACGTGCCCACAGCTTGGCTGGAAATGACCCTCACAGAAGGCCGCAACCGCCAAGTCCGCAGGATGACCGCAGCAGTAGGGTTTCCGACGCTGCGGCTGGTCAGGTGCGCGATCGGGCATTTGCGTCTGGAAGGTCTCAAACCCGGTGAATGGCGCGAACTAACTCAAGCTGATTTTAGATTTTAGATTTTAGATTGGGGAATTAAAGTCAACAGTCCACAGTCAACAGTCAACAGTTAACTATTTTCGAGGGGGCAAAATAAAACTCTCGTTTCCATCCTTATCTTTTTGCACCTGAGCTCCCAACTTGACAAGAGCTTGTTTCGCCCTCATTCGCACCAACTTATCAGTTGTTTGAGCATAAACTGTGCTCCAAGCAGTAAACCGCACCTGCACGCTATCGGGATCTCGGCGCAAATACTCAGCAGTTGCTCGAAACGCCTGCGCCAATTTCTGCCCTTCCGGCGTTTTTTCCACCCAATCAGCGGCCATTTCGTGAGAGTTAATTGACTCTGGAATATCCCCCAACAGCAGCAACTCATCAAGACCTTTAGTTCGCCACACTATCCACGATTGGGAATGAAGTTGCGGCGAAAGGGCAAGGGCTCTAGTACCGCGCTCTATCAAGTTAACAGCAGTTTCAGGCTTTCCTTGATAAAAAGAAATAGCTGTGGAAAGAAACAGGTAGATGTCAGCCCACCGCGGGTCGCGCTGCGTCACTATGTCAAAATAATCTTGGCTCAGCTCGTAGCCCGTCACATCTCGCGCTTCGTCGTCGCCAAAATACTGCAAAAATTTGAGAAATGTCCAATCTGCAATTAAATTATCAAATCCAAAACTAGGGAGATTTTTGATCATTCTCAGCCGCAGGGCTTCTTGCTGCGCTTCTTGCTTGAAACTGGCAGCAGACATTGCAGAGAGCGACTTTTGCTCCTGAACCCCAACAGGGGACATTCCCCCCAACTGCCCGCTAGACTGCATGGCGACGACCCCCGCCAGCGCTGCTAGACCGATAATTCCATTAACGAGCAGGCTCAACCACTTACGCGAAAATTGTTCGATTTTAGCTTCCACGGCACTTTCAAATCCAAGTTTAAAATTAAGTTTATTGAAAGAGAGTAATAATTGGTTGGCGATCGACTATGAATCTCGTTAAACTGTCCAAAGGGATGGTGGAGCCTCCACGCAATAGTTTAAGTAGTAGTTTGAGATTTTTTAGCAATATAAAATCTCAAATCAAAAATCTAAAATCGAATTGAGCCAAATTCAATGAATCAAGCCCGCAGACGCTTTTCTAAATTACAGGCAGCCCTGTTTACTGGGGCGATGGCAACAACCGCTTCGATATCTTTACTCGTTCCCGGCCTGAGTCAATCAGTCCGCGCCGAGCTTCAAGATAGCCCCAAAGCTGTCTTAGACGAAGCTTGGCAAATTGTGAACCGAGAGTATGTTGATGGCAGCTTTAACAAGACTGATTGGCAAGTCACCCGCCAAGAATTGCTCAGCAAAAATTATACCTCTCGCGAAGCTGCCTACACCGCCCTCCGCAAAGCCCTAGAGAAATTAAACGACCCCTACACGCGCTTCATGGACCCGAAGCAGTACGAAGCGCTGACGAATCAAACCTCCGGGGAACTGACAGGGGTGGGGATGAGGCTGGAAGAAAACGAGAAAACCAAAGCGATTACTGTAGTCGAGCCGATGGAAAATTCCCCGGCCCTGAAGGCAGGGATTCAAGCGGGCGATACGATTTTGGTGATTGACGGCAAAGCTACCAAAGGCATGACTGTCTCGGATGCGGCTCAGATAATTCGGGGCGCTGAAGGCACGAAAGTCACGCTGCGGATTGCTCGCGAGGGCAAAAGCGAGTTTGATATCACTCTGACTAGGGCGAGAATTGAGGTGGCAGCGGTTCGCTACAGCCTCAAGAAAGAAGGCGGTCAGAATGTCGGTTACATCCGCTTGCAAGAGTTTAGTTCCCACGCGGGCGAACAAATGCAGGCGGCGATTAAAAAGCTCTCGGATCAGAAAGCTGACGCTTTTGTGTTGGATTTGCGGGGGAATCCCGGCGGCTTGCTGCGAGTGAGCATTGATATCGCTCGGATGTGGATGGATACTGGGGCGATCGTCCGCACAGTCGATCGCGCGGGCGATTCTCAGGAAATGCGCGCCAACCGCACTGCAATCACTGACAAGCCTTTGGTGGTGCTGGTGGACGACAACTCGGCCAGCGCCAGCGAGATTTTGGCCGGTGCTCTGAAGGATAACAAGCGCGCAACTGTGATGGGCGGCCAAACTTTTGGCAAAGCTTTGGTGCAGTCGGTGCATTCTTTGGCTGACGGTTCGGGATTGGCGGTGACGATCGCTCACTACTATACTCCCAACGGTACGGATATCAGCCACAAGGGGGTTACTCCCGATATTAAGGTGGAAGTCACCGACGAACAAAAGCTGAAATTAGCTAACAAACCGATGTTGGTGGCGACTAAGGACGATCCTTGCTACGCGCAGGCGATCGCACTTTTGCGAACTACCGCTTCGTCTCCCCGTCCCGTTGCTGGTAATGAGGCTCTTGTTCCTCAGAAGTAGTTGAAACCGTAAATTATTAACAATTAGCTTTAAGATGAAACCCGCACCGGCGGGTTTTGTTTTTATGGATTAGTTCTTGGTGATTGATGGTGATTGCCAAATGACTGCTGATATCAAATCCGGTAGCATCGGAATTAATATTGCTCTCGCGGTCTTCTCTATATAATTCCCGTGCAACCGGAAACAATATGAAGCCGATATTACCGTCTCGTCGGCCTCTCTCGATGCCGCTAAGCCTCCAGCTTCCGATTTGTTTCGATCGCACCCAACCAGGTTTGACAAGGCCCACAAGACTCGTATCTGTTGCCAGACGAGAGATAAGCTGTTGTGCATTTAAATTGTATATTTCGAGTCCCGATCGAAAATCGTCAAATCCTCTCCCCCTCTCCCCCTCTCCCCCTCTCCCCCTCTCCCTCTCTCCCTCTCTCCCCTTCTTCCCCTCTCCCCCTCTCCCTCTCTAATACCATAGGCAATCTAGATGCAACACAGCTTATCTGGACTTGGTTCTCCCCAGAATTCAGGAAGAACCTCAGCCGATTGCTGACAACTGACAGTCGATCGCTATTGATAGGATTGCTATATCCGCGACTTTGATGTTTAATGGCTAAAGCCAACTATTCGATCGGGTAAAGCGACGCAATGTTTCAAGAATTACTGTCGGAAATTGCCATTTTCAAAGAGACTAATTTTGTTCTAGTTGATATCGGTGCATCAGGCGAACCTCACCGCATCTGGCAGGAAATTGCTCCGTTTTCCTACTACATCGGCTTCGATCCAGATTCTAGGGAATTGAATGAGGAAAATTCTTGGAATTTCCAAAAATTTACCATAGTCAAAAAAATCGTAACCGATGATTCCTCTAGTCAGGTCAAATTTTTCCTAACTTCCTATCCCTTCTGTTCGAGTACGCTTCTACCCAACGAGAACTGCCAGCAGTATAGCTTTACAGAAACATTTGAAGTTGAGAGCCGCGTGGAATTACCTGCAACACGGTTGGATGAAGTCATTGGAGAGCTGAAAGTTCATGGAATTGATTGGTTAAAACTCGATTCTCAAGGTCGGGATTTAGATATATTTTTGAGTATCGATAAATCAGTCAGAGATCGGATGTTAGCGATCGATGTCGAACCAGGAATTATAGCTTTCTATAACGGAGAAAACACGTTCGATGTAGTTCATAAAGCTTTAACTGAGGAAGGTTTTTGGCTGTCGAGTCTCAACTTTCAGAGTTTTCCTAGGGTGATGCAGAGTACCCGGAAAGCCCTCTCCAGTCAACTCGACCAGCAACAAATCGAATCATTACCGGGGAGTCCGACAGCCGCTGAAGCCAGATATTTCAGAACCCTAGAACACCTCAAATTAGTTGATGCTAGTTTGCGCGACTACGTGAGTCTTTGGGCTTTTGCGCTATTGGATGGCAAGGTGGGTTTTGCCCTGGATATCGCCTTACACGTCTCAGACTCCTGTGGCACAGATCCTGTGGGCGGTATATTGCTAGATAAAACGATCGAACTGGCGAAACATTATAAATAGGCAATAGGCGATCGGCAAGAAAATATGGCACCATTCCTGTATATTGGTTATCCTAACCAGGATACAGACAATCGCGAATTAATCTTAAATCAACCTTAAATTCATCTTAAATTTCAAGAATTATGTCTTCTCAACTTGAGTGGCAACCTCAACCTATTCACAACGACGTATCCAGTCGAGCCGCGGTCTTGCAGTCATCGCTAACCTGGCATCAGACCACTTTTACGGGCATCTGGTTTGGTGCCTTTGAGTCCGACGATAACGTTCAAGATCATCCCGTCACCATGCTGACTCGCTTCGATCCGGGTGGCTTTTTCCCGCTGCACGGACACCCGGGTGGAGAAGAAATTTTGGTACTCCAGGGTAACTTCGCTGATGAAACCGGCGTGTATCCCCCAGGATCTTATATGCTCAATCCCGAAGGGTTTATCCATCGCCCTTATAGCGATGAAGGTTGCCTGACATTTGTTAAATTGCGGCAACATGGTGGAACCACTCGCCAGCGGGTGAAAACCAATATTTACGAGTTGTCCTGGCAGCCCGGTATTATTCCCCAAATTGAAGTAAAGCCACTTTACGAACAAGAAGGTTTTCCTGAAAAAGTTTGGGTGGAACGCTGGCAACCCGGTACAGCCTTGTCGAACGTAGTTGAATCTGAGGTGAAAGAAATCTTTGTCATCGAAGGCGCTTGGAGTGATGAGTTAGGAGATTACCCAACTGGTAGTTGGCTGCGGTATTCACCCAATTCTCCCTACAGTCCGTCGTCGGCAACTGGTTGTCTGGTTTATGTGAAGACTTATCCTCTAAATTCTACGCGATTTATTGTGGGAAAAGACTTCCGACAGCCTTTTGAGACAACTGAGTCTGGTGGCTAAGGATTCGCAGTGTAAATTGTCAGACAAAACTTCCCCCTTGCGGGGGCTGGACTATAATTGCCAATTGCTAGAAAAGAGTTTGCAATAGCAGCCAACTATTTAATCCTACTATAATATCAGCCACGAACCAAGCTACTGCTTTGAGCCAAAATGGATTCACAAACTCTGCCATTAAGCGTAGGTTTGAGGTAAACATTACCAAGGGAATTGCTGCAAAGGGTAATTGCAAACTGAGAATCACTTGACTGAAAACCAGTAAATTAGTTGTACTGCCTTCCCCAAACAAGATAATTACGACCAAAGCCGGCACAATTGCAATCAGTCGAGTCAGCAAGCGCCGCAACCAAGGTCGCAGTCGAAAATTTAGAAACCCTTCCATCACAATCTGTCCTGCTAGAGTTGCAGTCAAGGTTGAATTCTGCCCCGAAGCCAATAAAGCAAAGGCAAAAATTGCACTGGCAGAACCCACGCCCAGCACTGGAGAAAGCAGTTTGTAAGCATCTTGAATTTCTGCTACTTCTTGATAGCCGGAAAAGTGAAAGCTGGCAGCAGATAAAATCAGAATAGCTGAATTAATAAACAAAGCTATTGACAGCGCTACGGTAGAATCAATTGTGCCAAATTTAATTGCTTCCCATTTTTGATCTGCAGTTTATTGCCAAGCGCGAGTTTGCACGATCGACGAATTCAGGTAGAGATTGTGCGGCATCACAGTTGCCCCTAAAATACCAACCGCAATATAAAGCATTCCCGGATTTTGCAAAATCTCTAGGCTGGGAACATAACCGAGTAAAACTCCTCCGGCATCTGGTTTGGCAAAAAATATTTCGGCAATAAAACAACCGCCAATAATTGCAATAATTGTAATTATCAAAGCTTCAATATAACGAAAGCCTTTCCCTTGTAAAAATAACAGCATTATCACATCTAGCGCAGTAATGCACACTCCCCAAACTAAGGGAATGCCAAATAGCAATTGCAGTCCGATCGCACTTCCAACAAGTTCGGCTAAATCGCAAGCAGCAATACCAATTTCACAAAGTATCCACAGCAAAAAACTGACTCGCGGACTGAAATAATCTCGACAAGCTTGTGCCAAATCTCGTCCCGTTGCCACTCCCAAACGCACGCAGAGTGATTGCAGCAAAATTGCCATCAAATTAGATAGCAAAATCACGCTTAATAGCGCATAGCCAAATTTTGCTCCCCCCGCCAAGTCAGTCGCCCAGTTTCCCGGGTCCATATAACCCACTGAAACCAAATATCCAGGCCCTGCGTAGGCCAGCATTTTACGCCAGAAACCTTTGCTGTTGGGAATGGGAATGCTGCGGTGGACTTCTGGAAGGCTGGGTTTGTTCTCCGAATCAGTCATTTGTTTTACGGTTCAATCCTTTTCATATTGTTTTCATAATCTCGCGAAGGTAGCGGAATGCGATCGGTCAGATCGAAATCCGGGGGAGTCACCGTATAGATTAAGTTGTGTATATTTTGAGGTTGAACCGAGGTGCGGGCGATCGACTACGATGAGGTCGATCGGCAAAAAGCAATAAATCAAAAATCTTAATTTGAAAGATTTTTAAATTCGCGAGTTCCCTGATAGCCAGATAAATCCGCTAACTCCTGCAACGATTTTTGCCCTTGGTAAAACTTACCGTTAATTTCCCAAGTAGGAGTCCCCTGAATCTTCGCAGCTTCGCAAAGATCGCGCCTCGCATTTTTCCCTTGAGGATTGCACTCGATATAATTGATAATGCGAGCCGCCTCTTTGCCAAAACTTTCCTTCTGCATTTGACAATGCTCGCAAGTAAAAGAGCCGTACATTTTAGCTCCCACTCTTTTTAAATGTTGCGCTAAAGCAATTTCCGAAGTACCGGAAGATGTTGTAGTATTCATGCTAGTCTCCTTAGCTGTACCGAGATTATTCACATCGGCATAAAGAGCCAAAGAAGAAATCGACACTAACACAGACACCAGAATTCCTATGAAAAATAGTTGTCCGATATCATCCCATTCGCGACCGATTAATGCTAAGACAAACAAGCTAGTTGCAAATAAAGCAGAGGCAATACAATAAATACAAGCGGCTTTGATATCAACAGCCAGTACATACATCAGATAACCGCTGAAAATCGTCATCGCCGTGCTACCAGCAAATAGCAACAGTCCCGTCCAAGACTCTAACTTAGAGCGGAGACTCTTCTGTTCTGCGGGATTGACAAATAGCGGAACTACGGCAAAAACTATCATGCTCAAATAGCCCAAAAAACCGAACAAAGAAAGAGGCAAACCAAAGACATAGGCATAGGGACTCGAAAGCACGATGTCGCAGCCTGCGATCGGACAAACTGCCGTTCCGTTGGATAACTTGACCGCTGTTAGATAGGCAGTTATCGCTGCACCAACAGTTGCAATTCCTGCCATAATTGGGCGGGAATATCGGTAAATCCAAGGCAGAGAACGTTGACGTTGCATAATATTTTTAACCTCATAATCTGTGTCTCAATTGTGGGATAATGTGGGCAATGACTACCCTAAAAACTCCCTATTTCAAAACTCTAGTCGCATTGAAAATAGCTGCTAAAGCTACCCCAACATCCGCAAAAACAGCTTCCCACATTGTCGCTAAACCAAAAGCACCCAAAGCAATAAATATGCCTTTAACTAACATGGCAAAAATGATATTTTGCCAGACAATATTGTGAGTTTTTCGGGCAATTTGGATGGCTTGGGCCACCTTTGACGGTGCATCTGACATAATCACAACATCGGCGGTTTCGATCGCCGCATCGGAGCCCAAACCCCCCATCGCTATGCCAACATCAGCTCTAGCAAGCACTGGTGCATCATTAATTCCGTCCCCGACAAAGACAATTTTATCGCCTTTTTTAGATTGACCGATTAATTTTTCGATCGCCTCGACTTTTCCTTCGGGTAATAACTCGGCTACATAGGAATCTAAACCGAGCTTTTTCGCAACACTATCGGCTACAGCTTGATTGTCTCCTGTGAGCATCACGATTCGCTCAACTCCTAATTTTTTGAGGTTGCGAATAGCCTGTACTGCGTCTTCCTTAAGCTCGTCAGCAATCAAAATATAGCCAGCGTAGCGGTTGTCTACCGCTAAATGCACGATCGTACCTTCAGCATTGCAGAGATCGTGAGCAATGTTTTCTCGGTGCAGCAAACGGTCATTTCCCGCCAGCACAATTTGATTATTTAATTTGGCTCGGATGCCGTGTCCCGCTATTTCTTCGTAAGATTTTACATCCGATGAATCTACTTTTCCGCCGTAAGCTTCCAGAATAGATTTCGCGACTGGGTGATTGGATTGAGATTCTACCTTAGCCGCTATTGCCATTAACTCTGTTTGGGAAAAACCATTATGAGGCACAATTTGTGCTACTTTAAAAACTCCTTTTGTCAGAGTTCCTGTTTTGTCCAAAACCACTGTCTTGACTGCTGTCAGGCTATCTAGAAAAGTCGAGCCTTTAACCAAAATACCGCGCTTGGCTGCACCGCCAATTCCCCCAAAGTATCCCAGAGGAATGCTAATCACCAATCCGCAAGGACAGGAAATAACTAACAAGACAAGGGCGCGGTAAACCCATAAAAAGCGATCGGCATTAGTTGCTCCTGAAATCAACAAAGGCGGAATTAAAGCCACTGCTAGCGAGGCAAATACTACAAAAGGCGTGTAGTAACTGGCAAATTTGGTGATAAATTTCTCAGTTTCAGCTTTTTTGCTTCTGGCATTTTCTACTAATTCCAGAATTCGGGAGATTGAAGATTCGCCGAAGAGTTTGGTAACTTTGACGGTGAGAACTCCTGTCTGGTTAATTGTTCCTGCTAAAACTGTTTCTCCAACTTTCACGGTTCGAGGTACTGATTCTCCAGTGAGTGCAGATGTGTCAATCTGAGAGTTGCCGTCGATAATTTCCCCGTCTAAGGGAATTTTTTCTCCCGGTTTGACAAGGATGATATCGCCGACGGCTACGGTTTCTGGCGAAACTTTTTTGATGTCGCCGTTGTCCTTGAGGTTGGCATAATCTGGGCGAATTTCTAAAAGCGATTTGATCGATTGACGCGATCGCCCGATCGCAAATTCTTGAAAAAGTTCTCCGATTTTGAAAAACAACATCACCCCGACTGCTTCAGGGAGTTTGTGAATAGCGACAGCGCCGAGTGTTGCTACAGTCATTAAGAAATTTTCATCAAAAAATCGACCTCGCAGAATATTGCGACCCGCACTGGTTAAAACATTCCATCCGCTTAAAAGATAGGCTGGGATGAAAACCAGATATTCACCTATAGAATAGGGCGTGTTGTGGAGTTTTTCTTCAAAAATTAAACCGCCGACAAATAGTACAACAACCAATATCACAGGAACCAATTCTTGCTTGAGGTTGAAATCTCCGTTCCCGTGGTCGTGGTCGTGGTCGTGGTTGTGGCCGTGGTCGTTGTGGTTATGATTCTCATGGCTGCGATCGCGGTCGTCATGACTGCAACTACAGCAGCCGGAATCCCTGGATTTAGCTTTTTGCATGGTGTTTGCTGGGTTTGGGCTAACGCCTGATAGTATGAATAGACGTTCATATTATATAGGTTAAAAAGACAATATACTAGATTTTGAACTCAAAATATAGCTATTTTTTAGAAGAATATTCTTAAATTGGTAGTGACTGTGAGAACTAATTAAAATAATAACTATTCTCAATTCTCGGCGATCGTGAGGAAAGCGATCGAGCTTCTACGATCGGATCGATCGGCAATCGGGCAGCACGAGGTTAAACCTCTTCATTGAGGTTCGATAAAATATCTTCCAAATCCCTAGCACCATGCAAAACCCGAAGAATTTCCACCCGATCGTCCTGAATTCGGTAAAAGATGAGATAATCCTGAAAATCCTTAATTCGCCACTGACGAATTTCCCCCATTCGAGAAGAAACCAATCGCACGACCTTCCCCATGCCTGGTATCGTCGCTAATTTGGCAAAAGTAGCTTCAGCTAACTCCAGAAATCGCTCAGCAGCACGAGCATTCCCATTGACCAAAATATAGTTTGCTTGTTGCCTGAGATCTTGAGTAGCGCGATTTTTGACAATTAACTGATAACTCATGTCTGTTGCGAATCGCCACCGAACACCGATGCTCGCAAATTCTCCCAGTATGCAGCCGTCACGGGTTCGCTATCTGAGTCTAAACCCTCTTGCAACAAATTTTCTAACTTGGCTTGTGCCTGTTTTCGCTGGCGATCTTGCTGCACCAAAGCTAGAAAATACTCCACCGCACTTGCATAAGCCCCCGCCTGAATTTGAGATTCAATATAGGTTTGTAGGTCTTCTGGTATGGCAAGAATAACGTTCATCGTCAACACAGATTTAGAATATCTATCATTGTATCAACTGTCGATCGGTCATTCGATTTTAGATTTTAGATTTTAGATTTTGGATTGACTTGCGCGAGATAAATTCGGGGGACGCAAGGATTTTCGATTTGAGATTTGGGATCGAGCCCACCGATCGATCGCGTGGCGGGTACCACCTTTGAAAGTCTTGGTCATTCGATTGCGCGATTGCGCGATTGCGCGATTGCGCGATTGCGCGATTGACCCCAGGGATAAATTCGGGGGACGCAAGGATTTTCGATTTGAGATTTGGGATCGAGCCCACCGATCGATCGCGTGGCCGGTACCACCTTTGAAAGTCTTGGTCAATAGCCACGACCTATTAACTAATTAAGCCGCCGGATAAATTCTAAAGGCAAACCATCAGTATCGGCAATAAAAGCTACTTCGTAAACATTTTGCCCGATCGCCTGTTGAGTCGGTTCTAATAAAACTTTCAAAGCTTGAAACTGGTTTGATTGGTCTTTAGCAGCTTCCTCAAACCGTTCTTTGAGAGACTGCAACCAGCTAGGCAAGTCAGTTGTCGCCTCAGTTAAATCGAAAGATAAATGATAATATCCAACATAATGCTCGTCTCCGAAAGCATCCGGTGCGGGTTTTGGTTCCGGGATTTGAATTAGTTCGATGCGTCCGTTGAGACCTTCCATCCAACAGGCTAGAGTGTAACCAGTAGTAAAGCGATCGCTCACAGTAAATCCCAACTGTTCGTAAAAGGCGATCGCCCGGTGAATGTTAGCAGTGCGAATCGAGGCGTGGTGCATTTGATTTTGTCAGTTGGCAGTTGGCAGTTGATAGTTGGCAGTTGGCAGTTGGCAGTTGGCAGTTGGCAGTTGGCAGTTGTCAGTTGGCAGTTGGCAGTTGTCAGTTGGCAGTAGTTATTAGTTTATTAGTTTATTAGTTTATTAATTTATTCGTAGTGGGTGACAAATAACATAGGATAGATAATAAGTGCCAACTGCCAACTATCAACTATCAACTATCAACTATCAACTGCCAACTGCCAACTGCCAACTATCAACTGTCAACGGACTATTCAAACAACCGAAAATAGGGATATCTAATCGGAACTCCCGGCTCTTTTTCCAAATCAAAATTAATCACTTCCCAACAAGGGTCTTCTTGGGGATCGGGACTAAAATCCACAGGCAAACCGTACAGTCTCGGTCGGGGCGATTCCGCTTGACCGCGCCAAGGCGTGCTGCGTTCCAAATAAGCGCTGATTAAGTCGCGATAGCGTTGGGCAACGATCACGCGAGTTGCTCGGTAGCCTTGAGTATAAAGTCGATCGAGCGCTTCGTGAATTTCAAACCGAATCCCGTCCGGGTGGGTGTGCTGGCGATACCATTCACCCTCCCAGCGGCGCCAGTGCCGCCCAGACTGAAGGTGAACCAGTTCCCCCGTTTTTGGATCTGCCTCAAATGCCCCGTGACGCGGACACAAATAGGTATCCGTCAGCGTTAGAGCCGGAATTGTTTGGCGACAGTGGGGACACTGAATTTCCGGGCCAAACATCGGGTATTGCAAGGCAACTTCAATCATTTATTTGCGTCCCAGCATATTTTCTCTGCAAAAGTCCCAAATACTTTTATTATATCCCGTATCAACAACCAGCTAATCTGCTAGAAGTATAACGATCGACCAACAAATGAGCAATCTCAACGAACCTCTGTCTGCACTTCCTTCCTATTGGCCCAGGCCGGATCTGTCCCAAGCGGCTTTTGTCGCTGAAGGCGCTGTTGTCATCGGCAGGGTAGAGGTGGCAGCGGGCGCTAGTATCTGGTACGGGGCGGTGGTGCGGGCGGATGTAGAGCGAATTGCGATCGGCTCATGTACCAATATCCAAGATGGAGCAATTCTGCACGGCGATCCGGGGAAACCGACTGTTTTGGAAGATTTCGTGACAGTGGGACACCGAGCCGTGATTCACTCAGCTTACATTGAACGGGGCTGCCTGATCGGGATTGGGGCGATCGTCCTGGACGGAGTCAGGGTGGGAACAGGCTCGGTCGTCGGTGCAGGGGCCGTTGTCACCAAGGACGTTCCCCCTCACACGCTAGTTGCCGGAGTGCCTGCCAAACCCCTGCGGGATGTCTCTGAGGAAGAAGCTGCGGAGTTGGTGGAACACGCTAAGCGTTACGAAAAGTTGGCTTTGGTTCACGCGGGGAAAGGAACTGATTTGGGATTTGCTGAGGTGAAGGAATAAAGTTTTTTAGGGCTCACTCTTAACCGTTTATTTTACAAAAATACACTGCGTTTTGGTTTTCGATTCCGGTGAAAAAAACGCAGGGCTTACTTAGGCACACTATGTATTATGAATTGTCAAACAACCAAGATCAAAGCAAGTTTCACCTCCTTACCTCTTTTAACTTTGCCACAGCTAAATTATCGCCACTTAAGAGAAAAATTATTAGATAAGGGATACGAACGTATATTTTTATGTGGAGTGATGCTAGAGCAATTTGAGGGTGGTATATACCTATGGATAGATGATGATATCGCTCTGCTGTTAGATAGCTATTTCTATTTGGAAAAAATTATTTTGAAAAAAGCTCCCTATCACCATTACTCATCACTTGGTGATGGATTATTAACTATTAATTCAGAATCTAATAGGCAGACTACCAAAGTTCTCTTAGAGTATTGTCCTGCTTTAGATATAACAAATCTAGCGACACATACTGTAACTCTAACTGCCGATCAATATGTATGGTGGTGGAGAAGTATTGCTTATGGAATACTGAATCTTGCATCAAGCTCAGATTAAACTAGCTTGTGCCTCGATTAAACTCGGATCGCAAGCTGGAAGCTCGATTAGACTTTCAGAAAGTTCTCCCGCAACTGCGGACAATCCTCTCTCCCTAATCTAAAATCGATTGATTGACATGAATAACGATCGCACATCCAATCCAAACATCCCTCCCCACACCTGGAAACGTCCCATCGGCCTCGGTTGGGAGAATCCCTATACAGTCCGCTACGCAAGCAATCTCGACGACGGCCCCTGGCACGGAATGCCTCTGGGCGGGTTCGGTGCCGGCTGCATCGGGCGATCGCCCCGGGGCGACTTCAACCTCTGGCACATTGACGGCGGCGAGCACATTTTTCGCAGTTTGCCCGCTTGTCAGTTCAGCGTTTTTGAAGAAACTCAAGGCAAGAAACAAGCTTTTGCACTGTCCACTGAACCGCCTACCGATGGCAGTTTATCTAGTTGGAAATGGTATCCAAAAGAAGGAAGTTCGGCAACGGATTCTGTAACGGATGTAACGGATGTAACGGATGGAATTCTGAAGGCAGACGGAAGAAGGGAAGAGAAGGAAAAATTTCAATCTTCGGGGACTTATCATGCTTTGTATCCGCGCAGTTGGTTTGTATACGAAAATGTGTTTCATGCTCAATTAAGCTGCGAGCAATTTTCGCCAATTTTGCCCAACAATTATCAGGAAAGCAGTTACCCAGTTGCCATGTTTGAATGGGTGGCGCACAATCCTACAGATGCGCCGATTACTCTCAGCATCATGCTGACTTGGGAGAATATTGTCGGTTGGTTTACTAATGCCAACAAGTCGCCGAAAGTGAAGGTGCGCGATGATGGCAGTCCATTTTATGACTATCAACCCCGGTGGGGAGAAAGTGCCGGAAATTTGAATTTGTTGGTGGAAGATTTTCACCGAATCGGTTGCGTGATGACGCGGTTGACTGCTGAGGACGAACCGCAAGAGGGGGACGGACAGTGGGCGATCGCAACTATTACTAATCCGGCGGTAGAAGTATTCTATCAAACTCGCTGGAACCCGGCGGGGAATGGCGACGATATTTGGCGACACTTTTCTGCTGAAGGTTTCTTGTTGGATGACAGAGACGAGACAGCCGCAGCAGCAGGAGAACAGTTGGCTTGTGCGATCGCAGTTCGCTTTACTATTCGACCGGGAAAAACTCGCAAAATCCCCTTTATTATAGCTTGGGATTTGCCCGTTACTGAGTTTGCATCGGGAGTTTGGTACTACCGCCGCTATACGGATTTCTTCGGGCGCAACGGCAAAAATGCTTGGCCGATTATTCGCACGGCGATGAAGCATTCGGATACTTGGCGCGAAAATATTGAAGCTTGGCAAAAACCAATTTTAGAACGGAAAGATTTGTCAGACAGTTTTAAAATGGCTTTGTTTAACGAGTTGTACATCTTAACTGGCGGCGGTACGCTTTGGAGTGCGGCTGACGAACGCGATCCGAAGGGTCAATTTGGAGTTTTGGAGTGCATTGATTACCGCTGGTACGAAAGTTTGGACGTGCGGCTTTACGGTTCTTTTGCTTTGTTGATGCTGTGGCCGGATTTGGAAAAGTCGGTAGTTTTAGCCTTCGCTAGGGCAATTTCTGCCGGAGACGATACGCCGAGAATTATTGGCTGGAATCAAGCTTCGGCTATTAGAAAAGCTGTCGGGGCGACGCCGCACGATTTGGGGGCTCCTAACGAACATCCTTGGGAGAAAACCAATTACACTAGCTATCAAGATTGCAATTTGTGGAAGGATTTGCCTTGCGATTTTGTGTTGCAAGTTTATCGGGATTTCCTGTTGACTGGCGGCACAGATTGTGAGTTTCTGCAAGAGTGTTGGCCGGCAATTGTTGAGGCTTTGGCTTATCTGAAAACTTTTGATGAGGATGGGGACGGAATTCCTGAGAATTCGGGAGCACCGGATCAGACGTTTGATGACTGGCAAATGCGGGGGATAAGTGCGTATTGCGGGGGTTTGTGGTTGGCTGCGCTGGAGGCTGCGATCGCGATCGGCGAAATACTGAAAGAAGCTACACCGCAGATAATTCCTAACCCTCAAGCACAGATAGCATTGTATCGCAGTTGGCTGGAACAAGCAAGACCGAACTATCAAGAAAAACTGTGGAACGGTCAATATTACCGTTTGGACAGCGAGAGTAAATCGGAAGTGGTGATGGCAGACCAATTGTGCGGTCAATTTTACGCCAAACTGTTAGGATTGCCGGATATTGTGCCGCCGGAATGTGCAGTCATTGCTTTAGAAACAGTGTACAATTCTTGCTTTTTGAAATTCAACGACGGCGAGTTCGGTGCGGCGAATGGGGTGATGCTGAACGGTGCGCCGGAAAATCCCAATGCAACTCATCCTTTGGAAGTTTGGACGGGGATTAATTTTGGGTTGGCGGCTTTTTTGGTACAGATGGGGATGGAGGAGAAAGCGTTTAAATTGACGGATGCGGTGGTGAAACAGATTTATGACAACGGGTTGCAGTTTCGCACGCCGGAAGCGATTACGGCGGGGGGAACTTTTCGGGCGAGTCACTATTTGCGGGCGATGGCTATTTGGGCGATTTATGGAGTGTTGACGGGTTTTAAAAGATGACAGGACTTACGCATAGGACTAAAGAAACCGGGTTTTTTATGTAATCTTCGGGCTACAACGAAATATTTTCCTAAAAAACCAGGTTTCTGACTATCCCTGCGTCTAGGACTGAGATGAATGAAAAGGCAGTGCAATTTAATTATGAATTCTGTGTTAGAAAACTATTGCGTTAGCATTGAGTTTCCTGATGTCAGCGGTCAGAACATTAGGTTAGTTAGAGATGTCAGCGGTGTAACGTCTGATATTTGATTGAAGTCGAGTCTGAGGTTCGCGAGGTTAGTCAGAGATGTCAGCGGTGTAATGTCTGATATTTGATTGCCCGGCGTTGCTGAATAAAGGTATGAATTCAAGATTTCTCCATTGCTATAAACCCGCTTGAGGGTGAGTTTTGTAACTTTAAGCAAAAAGTTGATTCATACCGTGAATCAGCAACGCCGATTGCCCCTGATCTCGAACCCAGTGAGGTTAGTCAGAGATGTCAGCGATGTAAAGTCTGATATTTGATTATCGCTCAGATCTAGGGAAGTGAGGTTAGTCAAAGATGTCAGCGGTGTAATGTCTGATATTTGATTGCGGCTGAGGTCGAGGTTCGTGAGGTTAGTCAGAGATTTCAGCGGTGTAGTGTCTGATATTTTATTGATTCTGAGATCGAGGTGCGTGAGGTTAGTCAGAGATTTCAGCGGTGTAATGTCGGATATTTTATTGAAGTCCACATCGAGGTGCGTGAGGTTAGTCAGAGATTTCAGCGGTGTAATGTCGGATATTTTATTGAAGTCCACATCGAGGTGCGTGAGGTTAGTCAGAGATTTCAGCGGTGTAATGTCTGATATGTTATTGATTCTGAGATCGAGGTGCGTGAGGTTAGTCAGAGATTTCAGCGGTGTAATGTCTGATATGTTATTGAAGCCCAGATCGAGGTACGTGAGGTTAGTCAGAGATTTCAGCGGTGTAATGTCTGATATTTTATTGACGCTAAGTCCGAGGTGCGTGAGGTTAGTCAGAGATTTCAGCGGTGTAATGTCTGATATTGGATTGAAGTTGAGATCGAGGTAAGTGAGGTTAGTCAGAGATTTCAGCGGTGTAATGTCTGATATTTCATTGTCTATGAGCTTGATTTCAGCGAGACTTGAAAGCTTTTGGTTAGCTGGCTCGCACTCATTAGTTACAACTTGCCCCAACAACACATCAACAGTGCGTCTAGCCTCTGGATTCAACTTAGCTTTATTGACACACCAATCGGTAAAAGTTTTGTAGTTTGCTGTCGGTGTTTGCTGTCCTACAGCCTCTGGCAATCTGTAGCCACCAAAAATGAAAATTAAAGACAGACTGAAGGCGATACACTGCCAAGCATACCGCTTCGCAATTCTGGGCCAATTTCTATTACTTAAACGTTTTTTTAACATTTGGCGTTCCTTTCCATTTCTATCGAAACTCTCTGAGTGAAGCTATGATAACATGATTTACGCAACTGTTTCCTTAAATCAAGGGTTGCGATCGCAATGTAAAGATATCGCAATGATATAAGTTCCAGGGGCGGGACACGGCAATGCCTTGTGCCTACAGATGTCTAATACTAAATTCGGCTTTAATATTCCCTTATTTTTTAGTGTGCACAGGTAGAGTTCGTTTGTAGAAACGCGGTTTCAAGCGCCGATTACGATCTACAAACAAAATTCAATTATGAGAAATTTTTGTTAAGTAATGAGATTAGCTGGTACGCCGTTGAGAGTAGCTAAGATTTGATCGGTGTTGGCAATTTTGATTAAAGTTGTAGTGTTTTCTTGAACTATGCTGAGTCGCTCGCCCTTTTTCCCGATTACCGATTACCAAGCGTACCGCGCTGTTACACCAGAAGTGCTATAGTGCTTTTGCTGAAACTTTGATTAGGTGGATTTAATGAACATCCCCAATAAAGCCAAGGAGTTGGCGAGCGACCAACACGCCACTCAGAAATACGGCGAACATCCTTATTCTTTAGTCTCTTAGAGAGGGAGGAAAGTTTGTGTAGTAGCGGTTTCAATCGGCGAGTCTGACCAGAGTTTTTAACGCTGATTTGGTATAATTTATCACTACTGAAAACCCTTGCTCTTAATCATTACAAATTTTTATGGTTTTCCTCAGTAACATGAGAAAAAAACTGGCAGTAAATAAACTATAAAGTATCATATTAGTTGTCAAGCTAAAAAACAAATTAGCTGTGAATTTCACTAAAATTTAAAATAATTAATTTCTCAACCCCATTTGCAGGAAGGGCAACTGTGAATTCAACTATTAAGTTAATTGACAGTATAAATCACGTCCGAGGAAGAGATTAATGTTTCATGCTCAAACTTTCTTTACCTATGCTAAAATTTGAGCGTGAAACAGCACTGGGATGAAAGGAAAAGCCATACTCGGCTATAGACGAGGGATAAAAAGGGTCTGAGGCGATTGTTGACACCAATGCAGTCTGCACCTTACCCGTATATAATTTGGAGCGATCGCCAATTTCAAGATAAAATAGAAAAATGTCAAATCCTTTGCTTTCCCTCAACTACGAACCCGCGATTGAATCCCTCGGCGGCGACTATTTTGATGAAGTCGCTGCTGCCGATTTTCCGCAGCATATTCTCCGCTTCCGCAATGACAAATTATTGCCGATATTAGGTTTAGACCCCGCACAAGTAACCGACAAACATTTTATCGAAGCGTTCGGCGAATTTCACTGTGTCCGCCCCTTTCTCGCACTCCGCTATCACGGCTATCAATTCAACACATATAACCCCAATTTAGGCGACGGTAGAGGCTTCTTATACGGCCAAGTTCGCGGTACTGACGGCAGACTTTACGACTTCGGCACTAAAGGTTCCGGCCGCACTCCGTACTCGCGGGGCGGTGACGGTAGACTAACCCTCAAAGGGGGTATTCGCGAAGTTTTAGCCGCCGAAGCTTTGCACAGATTGGGAGTTCGGACATCTCGCTGTTTTAGTTTAGTTGAAACGGGCGAGGCTTTGTGGCGGGGGGACGAACCATCTCCGACGCGATCGTCGGTAATGGTGCGTTTTAGTGATTCTCACATCCGGTTTGGAACTTTTGAAAGATTGCACTATATCCGCCGCCCTGATTTAACTAAAAAACTTTTAGATTTTGTGATTGAATATTACTATCCTGAACTGCATTTAGAAGCAAGCAAGGCTGGTTTTTTGGCGTCGGAAAAGTATGCGCTATTTTATGCAGATTTAGTCCAGAGAGTAGCCGAATTAGTCGCTCAGTGGATGGTGGCAGGGTTTTGCCACGCTGTACTGAATACTGATAATATGTCGATTACTGGAGAAAGTTTCGATTACGGGCCTTTCGCTTTTATCCCAACTTACAAGCCGGAATTTACAGCAGCTTATTTTGACTATTCGGGTCTTTATTGTTACGGCAATCAACCGTTGATTTGTAGGGACAATTTAGAGAAGCTTCAGGAACCGCTAGCAGCGGCAATTCCTCAAGCTGATATGGATGCGGGTTTGGCAAAGTTCGGCGATTATTATAATGCAGCTTATCGGCAGTTGATGCTAAGTAAATTGGGATTTGAGCATTTGCCAGAGGCGGAGGGAGATGAGTTGTTGAAGGTGACAATTAAAATGCTGGCGGAGTCTCAAGTAGGCTATCACGATTTCTTTTTTGAACTGCGAAGACAGTTCCATCGCACTTGGCGAGATGATGCCAGTCAAATTTTTGCTGAGGCGGAACCGACGGACTTGATAGCACCTTGGCGGCAGTTTTATTATCACGTTTTGCAAAGTTTGTCGGCGGATGATATGGACAAAATGGCTGCCAGGTTGCTCCGGCACAATCCCGAACAATCGCTGTTGAGACCGACGATTGAGGCTGTTTGGGAGTCCATAGCTATTGAGGATAATTGGCAACCATTTTATGAATTGGTTAAACGACTTCAAGATCATGAAAATTGATTGATAATAGCTAGCATTAATAGCGCTCTGGGGCCGGTTAACCAGCAGTTTCTGTTGGTATTCAAGATTAGGGTGAGCCCCCCCGGAGCAATCGGAGATTATAAAAATCTGCCACATAAGAAATATAACACCGAGAAATAATGACTAATGACTAATGACTAATGACTAATGACTACTTGAGCTTTTCAATCTCAAATTGGGCATCTTTGTAACCGCCGGTAAGTCCTTGATCTAGAAACATTTTGCCGGCTTTTTCTAAATCGCTAATTGCTCCTGCTTTGTCTCCCAAGGAACGGCGAACGAGGCCTCTACCGTAGTAAGCAGCAGCATAATTCGGACTGATCCGAATAGCTTGGACGTAATCGGCGATCGCACTATTGTAATTCTTTAACTCATGATAAATCTTGGCCCGATTGGCGTAAGCTTCAGCATTGTTGGGATTGAACCCGATTGCTGCTGTAAAATCTGCGATCGCCCCCTGCGCGTCACCCCCGGCGCTGCGAGCTAAACCGCGATTGTTCAAAGCATTAAAATCATTCGGATTCACTGTCAGCGCTTGAGTGCAATCGGCAATTGCTTTCGGATAATCCTTCAAATTTAAATAAGCAATGCAGCGATTGTTGTAAGGAACCCCATCCTCATCGCTCAGGGAAATTGCCTGAGTGCAATCGTCAATTGCCGCTTGATGCGCTCCCAAATTCAACTGGGTGCTGCAACGATTAGCGTAAGCATCTCCACTCTCGGGATCGATCGCGATTACCTGAGAATAATCCGCCAAAGCTCCCTGATAATCTCCTAGGTGAAAGCGAGCTCTCCCCCGACTGTAGAAAGCATCAACATTCTTAGCATCAAGTTTAATTGCCTCAGTATAATCTCCAATCGCCCCCTGCAAATCTGCGCTCCCAGCACGAGCCAACCCCCTCGAATGATAAGCTTTAACCAGGTTTGGCTGCAACCGAATTACTTCGTTTAAGTCCTGAATAGCCATCTTGTAATCTTGCAATTCTAAATAAGCCACTCCTCTTTCATAATATGTATCAGCATCCCCGGGCTGGAGATTCAAAGCTTGAGTGTAATCCTCAATCGCCCCGCGCTGGTCGTTAAAATCGTGACGGGCTAGCCCGCGGTTAAAATAAGCCTGAACATATTTAGGATTGAGAGCGATCGCCTGAGAATAATCTGCAATTGCTTCTTGATACTTTTTTAAATCATAATTAGCATTACCCCGCCAATAAAAACTATCAGCATTTTTAGGATTCAATTGAATTGACTTATTCAAAGCCTGCAAAGCTGCATCCGCATCTTGATTGCGAGACTTTTCCACTCCCTGTTCGTAATATTCCCGAGCTTTTATCGGATTCGGGCGGCTCCTATAACTCAACAGAAATATCAGAACTACTGCCGCGCCGAAGCCACTTAAAATCAGCCACCAAAACCGACTTCCCAAACGTGACGAAAAAATATCCGCAGACAGTAACCTCGGAGAATTACTTTTCTTTTGAGCATTATTCCCCGGTTCTTGGCGGTGCCTCAGCTTGCTGATAGATTCCAAAACTTCCTCCGCAGATTGATAGCGCTTGGCAAATTGGTGACAGACCATTTTGTCAATTATATTTGCGAGTCCTGCAGAACATTGAGATCGGTTTCGCCAAACAATTTCTCCCGTATGAGAAGGACTCGGATCTTGCAATTTTGGCAAATCCGTACCGGGCAAACCCGTGATCGCTTGGACGGCCATCATCCCGACTGCATAGAGGTCGCTGCTAAATTGCGGGTTGCCTTGAAATTGTTCGATCGGCATATAAGCCGGAGTACCTGTAGCAATGGTGCGCGGAAATTCTGTATCGTAGTCGCTGACGTGACTCGCAACTTCTTTAACCGAACCGAAGTCAATTAAAACTAATTTGCCGTCTGGTTTGCGGCGGATTAAGTTGGAGGGATTAACATCGCGGTGAATCACTCCCTGAGAGTGTACGAAGGCGAGAACTTGTAACACTTCTGACAACAGATCCAGCACTCGTTCTTCCCGCCAAGGTTGACCGGCCACAATTTCCCTATTTAGGGCGTGTCCGGGCACAAACTCTTCGACGAGGTAGAATTGATTGGCTTCTTCAAAATAAGCGAGTAAAAATGGAATTTGATCGTGTTTTCCCAGCTTTTCTAATATTTCTGCTTCTTGTTTAAATAAGCGGTAAGCTGTTTTGAGAACTGTGGAAGTGTTGCTGGGAGGGCGGAGTTGTTTGACTACACATTGAGGGTGGCCCGGCCGGCGAGTATCGACAGCTAAATAAGTTTGTCCAAAAGCTCCTGAACTGAGAATTTGCACTACGCGATAACGCCTGTCTAAAAGTTGACCAACCATGTTCATATCGGGAATTGCGAATTGGGTATTGCGAACTTGTGATTGCGAATTTGTGATTTGAAATTGGGAATTAGTGGTTGGTGATTTTGCCTTCTTTCTTCTTCCTGCTTCATTTTTCATTATTCATTTGTCCTAATGACTGATGACTCATGACTCATGACTAATAACTGATGATTAATAGTTTATTTAGGGTCGTTGATTTGTGCTTGTGCGTTTTGGAAACCATCGGCTCTTCCTTGTTCTAGAAAGAGGGTTGCAGCTTTCTGAAAATCCTCGATCGCCCCGGTACGGTCTTTGAGTTGGCGGCGGACGAGGCCTCGGCTGTAAAAAGCGCTAGCATTGTTGGGGTTGAGCCGCAGCGAGTGAGCGAAATCCTCAACTGCTAAAGGGTAATTTTTTAGTTCTGAGTAAATAGTACCGCGATTGCTGTAAGCTACTGCATCGCTGGGATTGAGTCGAATTGCTTGAGTAAAATCTTCCACAGCGCCCTGCTTGTCTCCCGAAGCCGATCGAGCTAATCCTCGATTGCTGTATGCTTTGGGATTGTTGCCGTTGAGTCCGATCGTCAAACTGCAATCTTCGCTGGCCTTTTGAAATTGTTTTAAATTCAGATAAGCAACGCAGCGGTTGTTGTAAGCTGCTTCGTCTTTTGGATCGAGGCGAATTCCTTGGGTGCAATCTGCAATCGCTTTGTCGTAGCTTGCCAAATTCAAGTAAGCGCTGCACCGATTGGTATAAGCATCAGCCAAGTCTGGTTGCAATTCGATCGCCTTACTGTAATCTTCCATCGCTCCTTGATAATCTGCCAGATTAAATCTCGATCGACCGCGACTGTAGTAAACGCCAGCTTGGTTGGGGCTAATTTGAATCGCTTGAGTATAATCTGCCATTGCCCCTGTTTTGTCGCCTGCTGCCGATCGAGCTAAACCGCGATTGCTGTAAGCTGTAGCATCGTTGGGACTGAGGCGAATTGCTTGAGTGTAGTCTTCAATTGCCTGGCGGTAGTCGCCCAAATCGTAGTAGGCTAAACCCCGCTGAGAGTATGCCTCACCGTCGCTGGGATTGAGTCGCACTACTTGGGTGAAATCTTCCACAGCCCCCCGCTTGTCCCCGATGTCGAGGCGGGCCATACCTCGATTGTAGAGCGCTTTGGTGTGGCTGGGATTGACTTTAATTGCTTGCGTGTAATCCTGTATTGCTTGCTCGGTTGCGCCCGTGTCGTAGCGAGCGTTTGCCCGCGTGTAGTAAGTTTCCGCATCGCTGGCATTCAGGGCGATCGCTTGAGTATAATCGGCGATCGCGCCTTTTGTGTCACCTTGCTGCGCCTTGGCCGCGCCGCGGGCCAACCATTCTTTTGCCCTCGCCGGATTTTGACTCTGCCAAAAGTAAATTATGACTGCAGTCAAGATTAAAGCTGCCGCTGTTGCAGCCCACAGCAGGAGTTGGGTTTGGCTTTGTCTTCGCGGTTGACTCATAGCGTCAGTGATGATTGTGGCTGGCGGCGGCTCAACCTCCAATAATTTTACGGCGATTTGTTTGAGGTCTGCTAAAACTTCGGCGGCCTGGTGATAGCGTTCTTCGCAGTCAAGGCGCACCATTCGATCGATAATATCTGCTAGGGCAGGCGAACAAGTTGCCCGATTTCGCCACGGAATTTGGCTTTTGTGATTTTTTAAGGCACTCAGTTCCTTGGGTGAGAGTCCCGTCACGGCAAGCTGAGCGATCGTACCTAGAGCGTAAATGTCGCTATTGTAACGGGGGTTGCCGATCGATTGCTCGATCGGCACGTATAACTCCTGGGCCGCCAAATCCTGTTTTTTTGCTGAAGGCCCTTTAAAAGAATTGGGGGAGGTTTGCGCCAACAAATGACAATTAGCGAGTTCCAGGTTAATTTCTTTTTCCAAGCTAAAGTCTACCAACACAAACTTGCCGTCTGACTCGCGCCGGATCGCTTTGTCTGGTTGAATTCTGCGGTGAATGAAACCATTCTCGTGTACGAACACCAAAATTTCTAATATTTCTGATAGCAGACCAATTACTTGGTCTTCATCCCAAGGTTGACCCGGTATTAGTTCTTGACTTAAAGGCGAGCCGGCAATAAATTCTTCAATTAAGTATAAACTTTGATTTTCCTCAAAATATGCCAATAACTCGGGAATTTTGTCGTGTTTTCCCAATTTTTCAATTATTTCTGCGTTTCTTTGAAATATAACTTTTACTAATTCTGGAGTTTGCGAACTTGTGCCGGGTAGCTGCATTTCTCTAACCGTGCATTGCGGATACCCGGGACGGTGAGTATCTGCTGCTAGATAAGT
The DNA here is from genome assembly GCA_036704825.1 of Microcoleus sp. F8-C3. Taxonomy (GTDB): domain Bacteria; phylum Cyanobacteriota; class Cyanobacteriia; order Cyanobacteriales; family Microcoleaceae; genus Microcoleus. Next base: position 67,893 of record JAUBSN010000036.1, read on the forward strand.
TTTTCCCACCTCACTTGAGTCTGTGACTTTAATGATGCGGTAACGTCTGTCTAGAAGTTTGCCAATCATGCTTTACCCTCTACCCTGTCAATGTTCCATTATCGCATGAAATCAGAATAGCCCAAATATTTGGCTGAGTAATTTAAGTTCGATCGAGCCGTGACTTCCGCCCAAAAACGGATACTTGCTTTCCGACAGGAGTCGTAAGACGCCCAAAATTTTAGACTTTTGTTCAAGCTTCCCGATTCAAAGCTGCAAGTCAATCTAAAATCTAAAATCTAAAATCGACTGACTGACCAAACGGGCGATCGGATTGGCGATCCAACTCCAGCGCCGAGACCGCGCTCTTCTAATATTTTAGAAAAAAAATGCTGAAATTGTTTATCCTCTCAATGAAAACTGTATAATTTAACAACCGGGGCGAAGGTGACTCAAATGAACGTACAACAGGTTGAATCCCTACTAATTCAAGTTATCCTGTTTCTCGAAGCCTGCGAGCAATTAGCGATCGCCGGAAAAACATTAAAAAATCTCCCTTGCCCTTTGACTCAGAAACTCGCGCATCTTGCCCAAAAGGGCGGATATTTTTATTATTGTTTTGAATGGATAAGTAGAGATTTATACTCACAAAGATTGAGAAGCAATTGCCTGATACTTAAAAACAGGAGATTGAGAGAAATTTTGAATGTGTGAACAATAAAAATGTCTGAATCATTAACCAAAGGAGGAACGATCGCAGCGATCGCCACTGCCATAGTCCCCCAACAAGGCAGCGTCGGCATTGTGCGAGTTTCCGGTTCCGCAGCCTTAAAAATTGCCGAAACTCTGTTTTGCGCCCCAGGACGGCAAATTTGGGAGTCTCACCGCATTCTTTACGGGCACATCCGCCGCCCTAAAACTCAAGAATTAGTCGATGAAGCTTTGCTGCTAATTATGAAAGCACCGCGTTCTTTTACTCGCGAAGATGTGGTGGAATTTCACTGTCACGGCGGTATTATTGCCGTGCAGCAAGTCTTGCAGTTGTGTTTGGAAAACGGGGCGAGATTGGCAGAACCGGGAGAGTTTTCGCTGCGGGCTTTTTTGAACGGGAGGCTGGATTTAACTCAAGCTGAAAGTATCTCAGATTTGGTGGGAGCAAAATCGCCCGCTGCTGCACAAAGTGCTTTAGCCCTTTTGCAGGGAAAATTGGCGCAGCCAATTCGCCAACTTAGAACAACTTGTTTGGACTTGCTGGCAGAAATTGAGGCTAGAATTGATTTTGAGGAAGATTTACCGCCTTTAGATGAAGCTAAAACTTCTTTGGAAATAAATCAGGTTTTGGAGGAATTGTCAACAATTTTGGCAACCGCAGATCGCGGAGAATTGTTGAGAACTGGTTTAAAAGTAGCGATTGTCGGGCGGCCGAATGTGGGAAAATCGAGTTTGTTGAATGCGTGGAGTAAGAGCGATCGGGCGATCGTCACGGATTTGCCCGGTACGACGCGCGACGTGGTAGAATCGCAGCTAGTTGTGGGCGGCATTCCGGTGCAGGTACTCGATACTGCGGGCATTCGAGAAACCGAAGACAAGGTAGAAAAAATTGGCGTTGAGCGATCGCGCGCCGCAGCAAAACAAGCCGATTTAGTGCTGTTGACAATTGACGCGGCATCCGGTTGGACGGAGGAAGATTCGGAAATTTACGAACAAGTAAAGCACCGCCAGCTAATTATAATTATCAACAAAATTGACCTAGTAACAACACTTCCCGAATTACCTTTTTCCGCTGAAATTCACCGCACAGTTACCGCAGCCGCCGCCCTCGACCGAGGCATAGAAGAGTTAGAAACAGCCATTTTAGATGCCGTCAGCGCGGGAAATTTGCAAGCAGCTAACTCAGATTTAGCAATCAACCAGCGGCAAGCCGCAGCCTTAACCAAAGCTAAAATTTCTCTGGAACAATGCACGGAGACTATTAGCAACAAATTGCCTTTAGATTTCTGGACAATAGATTTGCGCGGTGCAATTCAAGCATTGGGGGAAGTTACGGGCGAAGAAGTGACAGAATCAGTGCTCGACAGAATATTTAGCAGGTTTTGTATTGGGAAATAAACTCGCTTTCTAGGTGATGATGGATGCACATTACTGCTACTAATAGTGTTCCAAAGCAGTTTTTCCCTCCGGGAGTCAACTAACAACTAACAAGTAAGCTGCCTCCCTAAGCACCCTACGAGTACAGTCTGTGCGTCCAGTAATCAACTAACAGCAAATATAGCAACCGCTTTCGTCGGTTAGGACGCAAGCCGTAGGACATCCTCGATCGCCAGAACATAAGCAATCAAACTTATCTAGCTGTTTACGAATTCGACCTTTTAGCCCTGACTCTTGTTGGTTCAATGCAAGTTCAAATCAGGGGAGTACGGCGGTAAATACAACAGTCTACACCCTACACTTTGAATCAATAATCATACTGGTCTCTATTATCCATGCCAGATTCATCAAAATCAACAAGCGGACTAATGCGGAGGTGGAAGAGGGCAACAGCTAATTTTGTGAATAGTCCTTCATCACCGGGCCTCGGGGAACCAACCTGTAGCTCTAGTTGGCAAATTAATTAACCAATTTAGTATATTGACAAAAGTAACTAACTGTGCAAAAACAGGCACACACCAATATAACTGTACATAAACATACCAACTTTATCTATTGCTCTTTGAGCTAGGGGGATGAACAATTAATAGTGAAGTTTTTTGATGAATGTATGCTTACAGGAATTCAGCCCTTGTCCTTCTACCCTCTGCTATCTGCATCAAAGTCTTAGAGAATTTTCCAGTACCCTGTAAAAATAGACCAAAAGCGTGAAAAAACAAGCAATGTCTTCAACACAGATCGAGCTTATTAAACCTGATGCAGCACAAATCGAGAATATTGCACAATTGCTTGCACTCGCCTTTGATAACGGCTCTGGTCTTAGCCAAATTTGTAAAGCCAAAGGTAAAGAACTTCGTCGTCGTTTGCACCTACTATTTCGATCGCGCATTGCCATGCAAGTAGCAGCTAACCAGCCGATGTTGGGTGTAATAAACGACGAGCGAGTGATAGGTGTGGCGGTGTTCCAAGAACCAGGAAGTAACTTCACTATTTGGGAACAGATTCCGTGCTTACTACAAGTAATTTTTGGCATCAGCCCTCTTGTTGCTTGGCGCATCTGGAGAAATTTAAGAATTTTGAAACGATACCATCCTTCGGAGCCTCATTACTACTTAACTCCATTCGGTGTACATCCAGATTTTCAAGGGAAGGGATATGCTCGTACTCTCCTTGAAGCCCTTCATGCGCGTTCAGAAACCCATCCGCTATCAACGGGGGTATACCTCGATACAGGAAATCCGAGAATTGTGTCATTCTACGAACGCTTTGGTTATCACACAACGGCACAGTTGAAGATAAACAACATGGAAACTTTCATGATGTTTCGTCCAAACCAATCAAAATAAAACAATTGTAGTGCCATACCTTAACTGGTAGGAGTTGGTAGATGAGTCTAAAATTTCCTTCAAGCGGCAGAGATGAGGCAACAATCAGAAGTGAAATTAATTTAATTCAAGATTCTATAAAGCAGTATTTTGCTGGAACATTACCTGGAAAACCCGACATATATCCGCATCAGCTAGCGATAGACACTTGGGCTCAGTTAAGCAGTGTTAATCCTAATAACAGTGGCATCCATACCCGAGAGACTACTAATCCTTTAGCCAAAGGACGTACCAGTGCTTGGGATACCACGCGGCAACTGGAAAGAGAACTGATTGGTATGATGGCCGATCTGTATAACTTACCCGATTACGAGGTGGATGGTTATGTAACCTGTGGCGGTACGGAAGGCAATTTGGCGGGTCTTTGGATAGGTCGCAACCTTTTGTTAGGTGATGTCTCGGAGGAGAGCGGTTTGCGTCCCTCTATGCCTATAGCGGTGATTGCTGCACGCACGGCTCACTACTCAGTTCGGAAAATTTGCAATCTGTTAGGACTGGGTGAGGGTTATTGGCGTAAGTGTCCCAAGTGCGGGCATTCGCATGAATTCGTGGCGGCTTCTGATGGAAGTGGTCTACAACTGGTGGATGTAGATGATAACTTTGCTATTGACCTGTATGCTTTCGAGCAACGACTTCAAGAACTTAGCGTTTTAGGAGTACGACACCTATTGGTAATAGCTACCGTAGGAAGCACGATTACCGGCTCGGTCGATCCTATTAAAGATATGTGTGCCCTGCTTCGATTAGCCTGCGATCGCTACGGAATCAAAAGCCATTTCCATGTCGATGGGGCATTTGGAGGCTTGGTACTTCCTTTTATTCAGGAAAATTCTGGTACAAACAGTCGGTACGCTATCAACTGGAGCGAGTGGCCGGAAGTTGCGAGTTTGTGCGTAAACTGGCACAAAATGGGCTTGGTGCCTTACGGATCTGGGACATTTCTGTGCCGAAAGAATCTGCTTGCCCATGTGCAGCGACCCGTCGCTTACAGCATGACTGGAATTGATACCACTGTAGTAGGCTCGCGATCGGGAGCAATGGCGGCAGCTTGCTGGGCGGTCGTTCAAATGATGGGTTATGACGGGTTTCAGAAGATGGTATCGCACTGTATGACAACAGCAGAGCGCCTGCGCCACGCCTTGGAGGATCTTCCTGAAGTAGACTTGTTGCGACCTGCACCAGTTAATCTGGTAGCGTTGCGTTTGCTCGACAAAGCATCCAGTGCCCCGAAAACGCGAGAGATGTTAGGAAGACATCGCATTTATCCCGATTGGTTATCTCGTCGAGCTTCCGATTGTCCGGAGGAGATATTTCCTATTTATTTAATGCCGCACGTAACTACTGATGATGTCGATCGATTTGTGGCTGACCTAGTAACCACATTCCGCTGATTTAGGGGCGGAGGGACAAACTAAGATAAAACTAGAAACTCTGAAAAGTAAAAATCAAAGTTTCACAGACAACAAGACTAGGAGTGGGGTTGTTGATGATATCAACAAGTACAAGTTAATTAAACGTTATGCTTGCGGTTTTAGAAACTTTAAAAACTCCCAAGCTAGATGTTTGCTTAATTGGTATTTAGATTATTAGATCTTCATAGTAAATACTGAAAAAACGCATATTTTTGTCAATAGGTAAAACGGGAATTACTCATGAATCAATGTTTTTCAATTGCTCAAGCCAATCAGTCTACCTTGAACTCAACAGCTATTCACCCCAGGCTAATCGTAAAAGATTATTTACGCAATTCCAGTATTTGGAACTTATTTGCTCACCGTAGAACAGATATTGCGATCGCTTCTTGTTACAAATCGGGGACTACTTTAACCCAACAAATCGTTAATCTTTTAATTAACGGTCACGACGACTTCGATCATCTGCACGACTTAAGCCCCTGGGTAGAGCATACGGGCGATCCGCTGGATCAAAAAATGGAGCAAATCGAAAAACTGCCGGAGCGAAGATTTTTCAAAACTCACCTGCCTTTTGAGGCTTTGCCCTATCATCCCACATGGAAATACATTTGTTTGGTTAGAGACGGCAGAGATGTGGGGATGTCTTTGTTCAATCACGTTCACGCTCTGACTCCAGAAGCACGGCTTACCTCTCCCGTTAATTTGTACAAACCCTCATTGGATTTTGGTGAGTTTTGGGATGAGTGGATAGAAACTGGAAAGCCTTATTGGGATTTTTTTGAATTTATCAACAGTTGGCTGCGGGTCAGGCATTTTCCCAATGTCCTGCTAATTCACTATAACGACCTGATTAACGACAAGCCCACTCAACTTGAAAAACTTGCTCGCTTTCTCAAGATAAAGCTTGACAGCCATCAGAAGGATACGATCTTGTACAAAACCTCGATGGAATACATGAGGCAAAATGCTAAAAAATTTGAGCATCGAGATTTTGAAAAGCACAGATTTATTTACAAAGGCACCAATGGGCGGTGGCAAAATTTGTTAAGCGCTCGGCAGCTCAAGCGCTATGACGATCTGCTCGCTCGAAAAATAGAGCCGGACTGCACCAACTGGGTCAAAAATGGGGGAAATCTTGCAAAGATAATTTATACTTTTCCCCAACCCTCCCCGTCCACGGGGAGGAAGCCGGAAAAAAGCCAGATTTCTCTTGCTTGCCCCCAATATTCGGGGCACACCAGGAGGGAGGTCAACCAATGGCTTTTGCAAGAGATCTATTGATTAAAAATTGATTGAAAAGAGCGATCGCGCTGCTGGATTTCAATTAGATAAAACCGGGTTTTTGCTAAAAAATTACCATGACTAAAACAACAAAAACTGCCGTTGACCAAAATACCATTCGCCGCCGGGGTACGGGCTTGAGGGCTTACAATCCGGAAAAAGCTTTTCGCGGATATACACTTTTTGCCCCGCTCGTCGGGCAAAGCACAGTTTATTTAATCGACATGGAAGGAGAAGTCGTCCATCAGTGGAAACTGCCCTATTCCCCTGCACAGTACGGTTATCTCCTACCCAATGGGAACCTCGTTTATAACGGTCAGATTCCAGAAAGTCCCAGTCGGTTTCCCTTGTGGTCGATTTTTAAAGGCGGTGTAGTGCTGGAAGCCGAACCTAGCGGAAAAATTGTCTGGGAATACTACCATCCGGATCACCACCACGAAGCGCGGCGTCTGCGGAATGGCAATACTATGGTGCTGTGCATTGAAAAGATACCGCGCTGGCTCGTTCCTCAGGTTAAAGGCGGCGTTCCGGGAACGGAAATAGACGGCGATATGTATGCCGATGTAATCTACGAAGTAAATCCCGCTGGCGAAATTATTTGGACTTGGCACGCCTGGGAACACCTCGACACGGAAACAGATATTATCTTATTGCAAGAATACCGAGAGGAATGGACTCACGCCAATACAGTGGACGAACTTTCTGACGGCAACATTATCGTGTGTTTCCGTAACATTTCTACCGTTGTCATTATTGACAGGCAAACTGAGAAGATCGTCTGGAAGCTAGGGTATGATGTACTCGCACAGCCGCACGTTCCCAATGAATTGCTAAACGAGAATTTATTAATTTTCGACAACGGACAGCACCGCCAGAACGAGGCCGTAAATTATTCCCGAGTCATTGAAATAGATCGGCAAACAAAAGAGATTGTTTGGGAGTACAAAGACGATCCAGCGCAAAGTTTCTATAGTCCTTACTTGTCAGGAGCGCAGCGGCTTCCCAATGGGAACACTTTGATTGCAGAGGGAAGTTTTGGCCGCATATTTGAAGTAACGGCAACGGGGGAAGTGGTTTGGGAGTATGTCAATCCTTATTTTGGGAGGCGAACTCTTACCGCAGAGACAGCACTGATGCGGGGGGAATATAATTCTGTTTTCCGAGCCTTTCGCTACGCTCCAGAAGAGATACCTTGGCTTTAGGTTTTTTCTCAAAGTAAGTGATTGCCAAAACCAGGATTACTGATGGTATTTTTGAAAGACTTGTTGGTAGAACAATCCAAATAGAAAACTTAAACAGGTGAATATTATGAAATTTGATGGAAGCTTTAAGTTATTGGGACAATTTAATGTAACAGGTTTACAACAAAAAATATTGTCGTTTGATGAAACAGAATGGCATAAAATGTCCTGGAAAGAAAGACGAGGTAAGGAGCATAGTTGTACTCAAACGATTCCGATACTTTTTGATAGTGATTTTCGCCACATTAATCCAACTCGTCATTCTACGATTGACACCATTGATGAGGAATTTAAAAGCCTAACATCTATTATGGAAAATTATTACTGCGATCGAACAGGCTACTTTATCAGAATGATTATTGTTCGTATGAACCCGCAGTCGGAGATTCCACTTCATTATGATACCGGCTCTTCCTTGCCCTATGCACATCGGATTCATCTACCAGTGAAAACTAATGATGCAATTATTTTTCAAGTTGGGGGAGAATCTAAAACCTTAAAAACTGGAGAGCTTTGGGAAATTAATAATCAACGCCAACATGGGGTGCGTAATTTATCAGACGAAGCTCGAATTCATATCATTATGGATTGGGTAACCTCCGATTTAATTGCACTACGAAAACATGAGCTAGGTATAGAAATTAATGAAGTAGGGACACCCCCAAAAGCAGATTCGCGGGTTTCTCGTTAAATTTTTATTTCACTAATTTCTCGCATAAACAAAGTCAGGTTATGGATGGCGATATCGTTCACTTTCTTTGAGGTCTACCAATCGATGTTTACTATCAAAAGAGTTGCCGTAAAAGACGACTTCCGCAATTCGACTATTTGGGATTGCATTACACATCGTCCGGACGATATTATCATTGCTTCTTATTCCAAGTCTGGGACTACTTTAACTCAACAAATCGTTAATCTCTTGGTTAATGGTCACGATAATTTTGAGTATCTCCATGATTTAAGTCCGTGGTTAGAGCATACGGGCGCACCGCTAGACGAGAAGATTGAGCTTATAGAAAAGTTGCAAAATCGAAGATTTTTAAAGAGCCACCTGCCTTTTGATGCTCTACCCTATTATCCCGAATGGAGATACATTTGTCTGGTAAGAGACGGCAGAGATGTTGCAGTGTCCCTTTTGAATCACCTTCATGCGATTATTCCAGAAATCTACCTTACGTCTCCCCTTAAACTTTATAACCTCTCATCTATTTTTGCAGAGTTTTGGGAGGAATGGCTAGAGCGCCAGTCCAGTAAAAGAGGTTGACAAAAAGGCGAAAATATGATGGTGTATAAAAAACAAGCTGGGAAAGC
>JAUBSN010000037.1:0-6646 GCA_036704825.1 Microcoleus sp. F8-C3
TACTCACTATTATCTCGGATGATTCACTTTTACCCTCTCAATCCGCGTATGTGCCAGTTGGGGGTGCGGAATGTGGGTTCCAGGTTGATGAAGTGTAGGGACAAAGGCTTTCGCCGTGTCCCTACGGGAATACAACGATAGGCGGGGTACTTCATAAACGTGGAATCTGCTGTATAGAGGACACGGCAGTGCCGTGTCCCTACAATTAATCGGGGTAGGGACACGGCAGTGCCGTGTCCTGACTGTGAGTAAGATTAATTCCGATGCTACCTAAGTTGATATCATTTCCACTCCCCTTGCAAGGTAAAAGCCGCCCAATAATAGGGAGATTTCCATTTTTCCTGCTGCATCATTTCCATCTGCGCCGCCCTCAAAGCTGCTGCCGGTGCTAACTTTTGTTGCAGCATTTTCTGATAAAACTTTTGCATTAACACAGCAGTTCCTTCATCATCCACACTCCACAAACTCACCGCCACCCGCTGCGCCCCCGCATACATAAAACCCCTCGTCAATCCCACCATTCCTTCACCTTTAACATTCTGTCCCATTCCCGATTGACAAGCACTTAAAACCACTAAATTTGCAGCCAGTTTCAAGTTGAAAATATCCGTGAGGCGCAAAAAACCATTGACAAGATTGCCTTTGTCATCTACCATCGACATCACAATTCCTGACAGTTCGGGATTTTTGCTGTTGGCAAGGCCGTGGGTGGCGAAGTGAATGATTTGATAATTAGCTAAACTGCCATCGGTGGCAGTAGTGCGACTGGCATCAAAATCAAATATTTGACTGCTAGAAGCTGAGGGGAATAAGCTGGATATTGTTTGGGCTTCTTGGCGGGTAAATGGGAGGCGTTCGGGCGGCCATTGCCGATTGGAAGCACGAAGCGAGCGATTTAAACCGAGGTTGTTTGCTTCTAATTTTTCTGGTGTTGCTGGGGTGATTTTTTCTTTAATTCTGTCATCGTCTTGACTGAAAACTGGATCGGCTAAAATTGCTAAAGTTTGGCTGGGCGGTTTTCTATCTCCGTAATTTTGCCGGAGAATGGCGAGAGTTGAGGCGGAAGGCAGAGTGATGATTTCATGTGAGGCAATTAAGGGAACATTGGTATTTTGTCCGGGGGTTTGGTCAAGAGTTAAAGCTGGGAAAGGGGTATAGTGCAGTACGCCGTCGGGAACAATTAATAAGCGTTTGTTTGCTAATTGGGCTGCTGCGGGCTGTAAAATTACTTGACTTAGATTTGCACTAGCTTCGGCAACTTTTTGGGGAATATCTCTCTGGATTGGGCTAGTTACTGCGTCTCGGAAATTGCGGGCTGCTGTTTCAATGTCAACCTGTTTTGGCAATTCATAGCTGGTTAGTCCTGTGGATGTCACCACCCACAAATAACTGCGGTATGCGCCGAGGGAATACTGCAATAAAATCGTGTTGTCATCGAGAATCTGTTTCTGAATTTCTGGCAGGGTTAAAGGTTGGGGTTGGGTGAGGGCTGCGTAGCGGGGACTGGCGGTACGAATCTGGGTTTGAATTTGCTGGTATTGTTGCAAAAGTGCGAGCCGCTGTTTGTCGATTTCATTGATTTGAGTTGGATTGAGGTTGGATAGACTTAGTTCTTGAATGCGCTGCTTTTCAATGGCATCGAGTTGCTGTTGTACGCTCTTTTCTTCTTGCAGTAAGTCGGGGTCAATGCCTTCGCGAATGTTGGTATTACTTTCAAAGAGGAGTTCGAGGAGACTGCGGGCTCTCGAACGTTCGCTGGCTTCTAAGGCTTTGATATCGTAACCGGATTTAGGATGAGTTTTGTGCAGTTGCATTAACAAATCGATGTAGAATTCGTAGTGGTATTGTACGGTGGCAAAGTATGAGGTGCGGAGTTGTGGGCTGGCTATTTTGGTGCGGAGGTTTTCGATGATTTTGAGAGAGGATTCAATGTCGTTGAGGGCTTCGGTAAGATTGTTTTGGTTGCGTTTGGCAAAAGCTATTTGGAAAAGGGTGACTGCTTCCCCGCTGCGATCGCCCGTTGCCCGACTCAGGGGAAGAGACTGACTGTAATACTCTAGCGCTTTCTCTTTTTCTCCCAATTGAGAGTAGACACTGCCGATATTGTTGAGGGTGGCAGCTTCAAGAGCACGATCGCCCGTGGCCCGACTCAGGGGAAGGGACTGGCTGTAATACTCTAGGGCTTTCTGTTTTTCTCCCAAATCATCGTAGACATTGCCGATGTTGTTGAGGGTGGTAGCTTCCCCGCCGCGATCGCCTACTGCCCGACTCAGGGGAAGGGACTGGCTGTAATACTCTAGCGCTTTGAGTTTTTCTCCCAAATCATCGTAGACATTGCCGATGTTGTTGAGGGTGTCAGCTTCCCCGCCGCGATCGCCCGTTGCCCGACTCAAGGGAAGCGACTGGCTGTAATACTCTAGCGCTTTTTCTTTTTCTCCCAATTCTGAGTAGACTAAGCCGATGCCATTGAGGGTGGTAGCTTCCCCGCCGCGATCGCCTACTGCCCGTCTCAGGGGAAGCGACTGGCTGTAATAATCTAGCGCTTTCTGTTTTTCTCCCAATTCTGAGTAGACAGTGCCGATGTTGCTGAGGGTGGTAGCTTCCCCGGCGCGATCGCCTACTGCCCGTCTCAGGGGAAGCGACTGGCTGTAATACTCTAGCGCTTTGAGTTTTTCTCCCAATTGAGAGTAGACACTGCCGATGTTGTTGAGGGTGGTAGCTTCCCCGGCGCGATCGCCTACTGCCCGTCTCAGGGGAAGGGACTGGCTGTAATACTCTAGCGCTTTCTGTTTTTCTCCCAATGCTGAGTAGACTAAGCCGATGTTGGCGAGGGTGACAGCTTCCCCGCTGCGATCGCCGGTTGCCCGAAATAGGGGCAGGGACTGGCTGTAATACTCTAGCGCTTTCTGTTTTTCTCCCAAATCATCGCAGACACTGCCGATGTTGTTGAGGGTGGTAGCTTCCCGACCGCGATCGCCGGTTGCCCGAAATAGGGGCAGGGACTGGCTGTAATAATCTAGCGCTTTGAGTTTTTCTCCCAAATCATTGTAGACTTTGCCGATGTTGTTGAGGGTGCCAGCTTCTCCGCTGCGATTGCCTACTGCCCGAAATAGGGGCAGGGACTGGCTGTAATATTCTAAGGCTTTCTGTTTTTCTCCCAATTCTGAGTAGACTAAGCCGATGTTGTTGAGGATAGTAGCTTCAAGGGACCGATCGCCCGCTGCCCGAAATAGGGTCAGCGACTGGCTGTAATACTCTAGCGCTTTCTGTTTCTCTCCCAAATCTGAGCAGACACTGCCAAGACCAAGCAGGCTAAGTGCTTGCCCTCTATTGTCGCCCGCTTCTCGATACAGCTTTAATGCTTCTTCCAACTTGACGATCGCACTTTTTTTTGCTTCCGCTGTTCCTTGATTGTAGAGTTGTGCTGCTTCTTTGAAAGCTTTTTGGGCAGCCTCGCTACTGTTAGTTTGTGCTGTTTGTAAGACTTTACCAACGGGCACGGCTGCTGCCACTGGCTGACTTAGCTGAACCGAAAGCGCGATCGACATACCAGCCAAAAACCATTGAGTGCGATCGAACATAGCCACCATTTTTGTATTTTTGTCAATCTTAATCACTAGCTCGCTTAGTGTAAAGGCAGGAAGAAGTAAGGGCGATCGGCATTTTTGCTAGAGTTAACGAGTAGTGCGATTCCCTGCGGGATCGCTGCGCCGCGCGTACTTTTTCCCAGCATGAACAACATCCTAACTACCCCCGATCCCGTAAGCAGCCACTGGGATTGCCCCGAATGCGGCGGCACCGGTACCCTCAGCCCCGAAATTTGCCCTGTTTGTCTCGGAGCAAAATACATCGATCTCGCTACAATAACGAACTGGATGCTCGATTTTATGGAATCTCGCGGGTGCGATCGAGCTGAGATCGATCGATTGCGAACCGAAAGCCCAGACCCCCTAACATTAACTTTTTGCCTCGAAGTTTGTATCGCCCTGAAATAAACAACGATATCAAGTCTGCTTAATTGCTTATAAATCATTTACGGGCATCGGGCATCGGGCATGGTCGGAAAAAAAACGCACTCTACAAGTTAATTTAACTGAAACGAAATAATGCCCAATTCCCTATTCCCAATGCCCTATTCCCAATATTCAGTGTCCCTTAACCGGATGTTGCCCGTAAAAAGGCAAAGCCTCCGACCAATCAGGACGACTTCCCATTTGCCACTCCAAATAAGCCAATTCCAACACACTAGAAACCGACCAACCCAACTCGCTACCAACTTCAATTAACTGATAAGAATTCCCCCAATTATCCAACTTTTCCTGCCAAGATTCAGGAGTCATCACCGTATCAGGAAACAACTCAGTTAAACCAGAATCTTCTTGGTTAACTGAATAAACCGCCCCAAACAATTGACCCCGCTGTGCAGGCATTTGCAGCGCCATATCCTCTCTCAAAAGCCCCCCCTTAGCAAGGGGGGGTTGGGGGGGTTCCATATTCAAAAGCCCCCCCTTAGCAAGGGAAGGTTCTGCACTCAAAAGCCCCCCCTTAGCAAGGGGGGGTTGGGGGGATGCCGCCCAAGCCACAGCCGCCAAAGTTGAAATCGCAAAAACCGGAATATCCAACTGTTGGGCCAAAGTCCGCGCCGTCACCATACCCATGCGAGTCCCCGTGAAACCTCCGGGCCCCTTCGCCACTGCAATAAAAGCCAAATCCGCCCAAGTTTGCGGCCCAATAAACTCGACTAAATACTGATGCAAATGAGTTGCTAAATCGCGATCCAAATTCCAAGTTTGGCAGCGAGAATCCCCGGCAAAATTGCTGATGGCTAAACCGAGTTCGCGACTAGCTGTGTGCAGGGCTAAGCCGTATTTTTTAACAGATGTTCCGTTTTGGGGATTGCTATTCACGATTACTGATAATTTTCCTTAACAAAAAACAGCGGCAAAGCCACAACTAAGCAACCCAAAAGAATGCCAAATATTCCCGTATTTAAAATCCTGGAATTACCCAGCCCCCCAGTCATCAAAAACAGCACCACTAAACTTGCAAATAAATTTTTATTGGCAAATTCTTTGTTTTGGGAAACTTGATGCTTCACCGTCATAAAACCCGACGTAACTATTAGCGCAAACCAAGAATTAAAAATGACTATTTGAGAGCCAAAGATAAACCAAACTAAGGCAAACATTAGCGCATCTATCCAAAAATCCTGAGTTTTCAACTTCGGCAGCCAAAATTCTTGGGTAGCAACAGGGGCGATTTTCTTGAGTAATTGATTGTGTTGCAGCCGCACGAGTTTGTTTCTCAATTGAATCTTGGGATCGAGTTGCAATATTTGCTTCCACTCCGGGCGGCGAGAATTGTTGACTCTTCCCAACAGCTTGACGGCTGCGACTTTATTTAACTGCAAATCGGTGAGTCTGGTGGCAATTATTTGAGATAAGTGCGGATAGTAAACGGGGTTGTCTTCGGTTCTGTTGATGACGATATTGAGCTGTTGCTTGGCTTGACTGACTTGGATTGTAACATTGTACGGGGCGAGATCCTCTTGCAAAGCTTGCTGAATTTCGGCTTGCTGTTGGCGAGTGAAAAGCGACACACCGGGCGCGGGTGTAAGCACACGTTCTGCGGGCGTTTCCGGCGCGTCTAACACAGGCGAAGCCTCTAAATATACCGGTTTGGGGTTCAAGTGCCGGATGACTGCTGAGGCTGAACTGTAGCGCCGGTTGGTGGCACTTTGAAGCATGGTGTCGAGGATGCGGCCGAAATCATCGCTAACAGCGGTTTTCAAATAATTTCGCCACGCCCAAGAATCCTCTGTACTGTCGAACAAATCGAAGGGAGGAATTTCAGTCAGCAAGTGAATGCAGGTAACGCCCAAACTGTAGATATCGCTGGCAAAAACTGCTTTCCCCATCAATTGTTCTGGGGCTGTATAAGCAGCACTGCCGATGATTGTACCAGTTGGCTGCAAGCCGTTTGCTGTTACTTTCTTAGCTGCACCAAAGTCTACTAAAACAATATCTTTTTGGAAAGGAGAGGGTTGATAGGAATTTTCTAAGGCGGGTAAAGGAGTTGGAGATAACCGGCGGCGAATGATATTTTCTGGTTTGATATCGCGGTGAATGACTTTGGATTTGTGGACGAAGTGGAGCACTGGCAATAAATCGTTGAGGATTTGCCGAATTTGAGTTTCGGTGAATGCTCCTTTTTGTTCTAATTCTCTGGCTAGGTTTTTGCCGTCTATAAATTCTTGTACTAAATACTGTCTGCCATCTTGTTCAAAATGCGCGATTAATTCTGGAATCTGGGGATGTTTGCCCAAGGTTTCTAGCTGGGCTGCTTCTTGGTGAAATAGTTGAGCGGCTTTTTCGGCTGCGGTATTTTGCGGGAAAAATTGCTTGATCACGCACTGCGAAAAAATCAGGGGTTTGGTTTCATCAACTGCTAGAAATGTGCGGCCAAAGCCTCCTTGCCCGATCGGCTTTACGGTTCGGTAGCGAGATGCTGAGGGCGTTTCTGGGTCAAGAGTCAACAACAATTTTGAGCCGCAACTTTGGCACAATTCTGCATCATCGAGGTTTTGCGGATTCTGACAAGTTGGGTTTAAGCAATAGGACATTGGATTTTAGATTTTAGATTTTAG
>JAUBSN010000037.1:6746-76433 GCA_036704825.1 Microcoleus sp. F8-C3
ATTTTAGATTGGGGAATTGAGAGATTTTAGATTTTGGATTTTAGATTTTAGATTGGGGAATTGAGAGATTTTAGATTTTGGATTTTAGATTTTAGATTGGGGAATTGAGAGATTTTAGATTGGTAATTGGTAATGGCATTGGTAATAGGACAATTCTCCCCCTCTCCCCCTCTCCCCCTCTTCCCCTCTCTCCCTCTCCCTCAAGTCGGGACGAGTTCGCCCGGCCGCAATTTTGCCCATTTGCCGGTCTCTTGCTTGAAACTTTGACAGCCAACTACATCCCATTCCATTTCAATTTCGTCTTGGCGGGGGCGGATGTTAACGTTGATGGTGGGTTCTACGGGGTCGAAATCGGGTGTTTCGGTGAGGTGAAGCTGTTCGTGCTGTTCTTCTACTGCGTGGTAGGTGAAGCAGCGGTCTACATAGTGGCAGTTAATACAAATACACATTCTTGATATCCTCTGTGCATTTCAAAAAGATTGGTGAAATTTGAGCTTTCTGTTAATCTAGCGTAGCAAGAGTTTAATTGTTTGTAAGGAAAGTAGATTTTTGTTGCGATGCCGATTAATTTGTCCTCTTCATTATCTCCTGATTCTTGGCCGTTTGATTTGAAACTGCTGACACCGCCTGCTTATCTGGTGGGCGGTGCGGTGCGGGATGCGCTGCTGGGGAGACGATCGCACTATTTTGATTTGGATTTCGTTATGCTAACACGGGCCGTGAAAACTGCTCGAAAAATTGCCGATCGCACGAAAGGTGGATTTGTTTTGTTGGATGCGAAACGCCAAATTGCGCGGGTTGTATTTGCGGGCGGTACGGTGGATTTGGCGCAAGCGGAAGGGGGGAGTCTGGAGGGGGATTTGCTGCGCCGAGATTTTCGGATAAATGCGATCGCCTACAATCCTTTTACCGGAGAAATCATCGATCCTTTGGACGGTCAAACTGATTTGCGCTTGGGTTTGCTGCGGATGGTTTCGCGGTCAAATTTGGAGGACGATCCGCTGAGGTTATTAAGAGCTTACCGCCAAGCGGCGCAGTTGGGTTTTGCGATCGAAGCTGAAACTCGATTGACGATTTGGGAATTAGCGCCGCTGTTGAGTCGGGTAGCGGTGGAACGGGTGCGGACGGAATTGGGTTATTTGTTGAGCAATCCAGAGGGTGTTCCTTGGATTTGTCGCGGTTGCGAAGACGGTTTGTTTTCGATTTGGTTTGAAAGTGCGATCGACCGTTTTGATATTTTGACAAAAATTGACGCATCTGCTGACAAATTAGCGGCAATTTACCCAGAATTGGGGAAGGAATTCGGGCGTCAGATTAGAGATACAATTAAAACGCCGTTGTTGGCTGTCGCCAAGTTGGCTGTTTTGGCAGATTCTGACCCGACAATGGCTGAAACGCAGTTGCTGCGGTTGAAGTACAGCAATGCGGAGATTAAAAGTGCGATCGAGCTTTTGAAATACTTGCCGAAGTTGCAAGCAAAACCTATCGCGGAAATGTCTTTGCGAGAACAGTTTTTTTTGTTTCGGGACGTGGGAATAGTATTTCCAGTTTTAGCAGTTTTGGCGGTAGCGGCGGGAGTTGCGGTTGATGAGATTTCACTGTTAATTAATCGCTATCTTGATGCTGATGATATTATTGCTCATCCTACCCAATTAGTTAGCGGCAATGATTTAATGGAATATTTGAAATTGCCCAGAAGTCCGCGCATCGGTCAATTGTTGATGGAGATTCAATTAGCGCGGGTGGAGGGTAGAATTGCAACTCCCGAAGATGCGCTAAAATTGGCGCAAGAGTTAGTTGATGTTCATTGATATTTTGCACCTATCGCCACAGTCCGCCAGAAGTTTAAACCCCAATATTTGTAGGAGCGGGTTCGCCAACAATATTTGCCTAAAACCGATAATCTCGTAAACCCGCCCCCAACCCACGGTAAAGCGCAATCTATCTTTTTTAAGATACAATGGTTCAAGTGCGATCGCTCCAATAATCTCTTGACAATCGTCGCTACAATTACTATTATTGAAGTGATGCTTATTAAATAAATATTATTAAATGCAACCTTTGAGTCTGATATCACCTGTGATTTCCGCCGAACGGGGATTGCAAGAGGTTTATCAAAGCAAATACGGCATTCTTTACCAGGAAGACTGTCTCAATTTTTTAGGTGCTATTCCCGATTACTGTGCAGATATTGTCTTTGCCGATCCGCCATTTAATCTCGGCAAAGATTACGGTAACGGTACGAGCGACCTGCTGAATTCCAGCGATTATCTTGCTTGGTCAAAACAGTGGCTTAAAGAAAGTATTCGAGTGCTTAAACCGGGCGGAAGTCTATTTATTTTCAACTTACCTAAATGGTGCATTGAGTACGGTGCATATTTAAACCAAGAGGGAATGAACTTTCGTCACTGGATAGCTTGTAGAATGCCTAAAGCATTTCCTCGCGGCAAGAAAATGTCTCCCGCACACTACGGATTGCTTTACTACACAAAAGGCGAACCAGCAGTTTTCAATAAAGTTTATACGCCGATTCAAGTTTGCCGGCATTGCGGAGGAGAGATTAAAGATTACGGCGGACACCGCAAAAAATTAAATCCTCAAGGTATTAACTTAATGGATGTTTGGGAGGCTCCCGAAGATGTCTGGGAAAATGCTTCTGAAGATATTCGAGAAGAAAATCTGTGGACTTTAATTGAGGAAATGTGGACAGATATTCCGCCAGTAAGACACCGACAGCACAAGAAAAGGGGAGCCAACGAATTAGCTCCAATCATGCTGGAACGTATCATTGCTATGGCATCGAATCCGGGACAAGTTGTAATCGATCCTTTTGGAGGTTCTGGCACTACATTTTATGCAGCAGAGAAGTTGGGTAGGTATTGGCTGGGTACAGAAATCGGCGATATTGAACCAGCAGTGAAGCGGTTACAAGACTTGGCCAATGGAAAAGTTGAAAACTGGGAATCAGCAAGGGGAAAGACCAAAAATAAAGTTAAACAAAATGAGTCAATCCAACTAGAATTGTTTTCTTGACTGCTAACACTTTATATTAAAGCGCGACCATCTGTGCCTTTAGTAATTGTAGGTACGCTGCTATCAAGGGCATCATGTTCAATGACAAATATGGCTAAAAAACCTTCTTGTATGTTAACAGCGCGCCAGACATCAAAGTAAGGCTCTAGTTCCTGATAATTGCCAATTCTATCAGTCAAATAAGGGTACAGTTTGCGGCTGGGCAGAACTAATGCCGTCCCCAAAAAAAATCCCTCGTAAAATACCGAGAACCAGTTTATTAACAGCACGGTGACTTGATGAGATATTTCCAGTTTCCCATTCAAAGGCAAATAAATGATTGTCTAAGATTTTGGTAGCATCTACTCGTCCAGGCGCTCTAGTTGCAAATCTGATTTTAGTTTCAAGCTGCCATCCAAAATTGTCCTGAAGAGCAGCCATACAAGCATTTTTGATAGGTTTGACACCGTTTCCGTGCCTGGTTGGATTGATCGTAAAGTTTGATGCACCCACAGGCCAAGCGATAGCGTCAATAGCAATCCGTATTTCATTTTTAATAACTCCCCATTCTTCTGACTTTTCAAAGCTACCGCGACTAATAAGTGATACTTCTTGAACTATCTTCACAGCGTACTAAGCCTGTTCATTGATACTTGCTGTTAGTTCTTCCGGCAATTCAAACTTGCCATCTGCACCCGCTTCAAACTCAAGAACTTTCAACACAGCATCAACATTCAGCGGTCCGTAAATATGCGGATAAAGATCTCCGGCGGCAGATTCATACTTAACTTCTGCTTGCACTTTCTCAGAGTCAATCAACAGCAAAAGCAATCCAGTTTGTCCGACAAAAAATTTGTTGGCACTTCTAGTAACTTGCGGGAGTGTCGAACAGTGGATAAATCCTTCAGAGTCTAGGGTATCGCCGCGATAAAATTGAAGTTGTTTTGCTTCTTCCCACTGTTGGCTTTTAGCAATGTGAAATATAACGCTCATAATTGAAAAATTTTAACGTAAAACAGTATTTTGTTAGATACCCGACTGCTTAAACAAGTCGGGTATCTGCTTTCCCAGGCAGAGCCTAGAAGATTAAAACACTAAAGTGCTGACTACAAAACTAGCACGATACGAGTACATCCGATCGCCCGAGAACTCTCAAATCTTCCTCATCGAGTTCGACTGGCGTACCGCTGCGAATCAGTTCCACAAAATCCTCATTCGGCACCATGATGCACAAAGTGTACAAACGTTCGCTGCCCGTATTCTCAATTACGTGAGTGCCCGTTGGAGGCACTAACAAACTATCTCCCGGTTTAATACTAACTGTTTTTCCGTCGCAGGTTGCTTGCCCTCTTCCTTTGAGTACAAAAAACATTTCTACTGCGAATTGATGGCGGTTGGGAGGAGTTTTGCCGCCCGCATCGAAAATCTCCACACAAACAGTTAATGAAACATTAGCTGTTACCGGATCGAAGACGATCGCTAATCTATTAGTATCGCCCGGACTGATGCGAAATGCTTGGTAGTCTTTCGGAGACTTTATAACAGGAATCATGCACTGGTTTGTCATGTTTTTATTGTTAGTTTTCAGTTGTTATGTTTCTGCTGTCCTTAATGAGAATACCGAGTCATTAGTTCCCAGTTTAGCCTCAAAAAATTATTGCTAGTAACTAATGACTCATGACTGATGACTAATGACTATTTAATTGCTTCTAACATAGCCTGAGAATCCGACAAAAAGCCAAAACATTGTTTGACGTTATAAAGAGTAGCTTGCCAGCAATACTCGGGAGATGTCGTAGCTGTACAATCTTTGACTAAAATACAGTCGTAACCGAGGAAATTAGCATCTTGCAGTGTAGCCATGACGCACTGATCGGCGTTTACTCCTCCGAAGAAAAGTGTAGTTCTGCCGAGATTCCGCAAGATACTATCTAAAGGAGTATCCCAAAAGCCACTCATCCGATATTTATCAACGCAAATATCCTCCGGTTTGGGTTTTAATTCATCGACAACCTGCGCCGCCCAACTCCCTGCCATCAGTACAGGTGCGTTGTTTTTTGGCAGCGGATCTCCCAAACCTACGCCGTCCCCTGTGGGATTGTAAACGTGACGGGAAGCTGCACTAATATTGAGCAAATCGGGGCGGTTTCCCCAGTTTATCCAAATAATAGGCATTGCGTGCGATCGCAATTTTGGCAGCAAATTTATTAAAGGATTAATTGGAGTTCTCGCAGGCGTTACATCTACGCCAATATGCGCCAGCCAACCGTCGGGATGACAAAAATCATTTTGCATATCTATCACCAACATTGCTGCTTTGGCTAAGTCCAAACGCAGGGTTTTAGTTTCTGTTTCTAAAGTAACAATTTGTGGGTCAAGTTGCGATCGGGTGATATCGGCAATTTTGGCATCAACTTTCCAAGCATTCGGCGGTACGCCCAAGGTGCGGAGAGAATCAGGATTCATAGGGATTGTGGCTCAAAAACAATTTCAATTTTATAACTATTTGATTGTTACTAACTTGTCATATCTTAAATCTTTGTTATAATTAAATATTCGGGCTTACTTGTTGATAAATGTTAGAATTTATTAACTTTATTACCGTTGGGCGATCGCCAATGTTATTGCAGGGCAATCATACAATAAAAATTAATATAAACTTACAACTATATTTTCATAAAATACGATCCACTCCTTTGCTACCATCTCAAGTACCATTAGACACCGTATTTTAGGGAAGCATCACCCGCGTTAAAAGTCAGTTAAATTATCCCATACAGCCTCAAACAAAAAATATCGGTGACAATAAGTCTAGCAAAAGTAAATTAATTAAAATCCGTAAGTTATACTAGAAAAGTAAGATCGCTCACCAACTAAAAATAACAGTTATGTCATTGAAAACCAGGCTGGCTACTGCCTCCATCATTACATTAGCAATTTTCGCAGAATTAGCGCCGTCACTGAACATTAACCCCATCAACCTCGCAAATCCCAATCACTCAAAAGCTGTCGCCATTACACCCCCTAACAATCAGATAAATGTAGACGCCAGACTTGTTGCAGCTAATACCAAATTTGGTTTTAAATTGTTCAACACCCTCAGCAAACAACAGCCCAATCAAAATATCTTTATTTCCCCTACTTCTATCGCCCTAGCACTGTCAATGGCATACAACGGAGTTAGCGGAGAAACCAAACAAGAAATGACAAAAGTTCTCGAATTAACGGGAATGACTCCCCAAGAAATCAACGCCGCAAATCAAGGTTTGCAAAATAGTTTGCAGAAAGTTGACCCCAATGTCCGAGTATCAATTGCCAACTCGCTTTGGGCGCAACAAGGCTTCTCCTTAAAACCAGAATTTCTGCAAATAAATCAACGCTACTACAATGCTACTCTTGCCGAACTCGACTTTATGAATCCGCAAGCTATTAGCATCATTAACGACTGGGTGAGCCAAAAAACTCAAGGAAAAATTGATACAATAGTCGATCGAATTAGCCCCGATCAACTCTTGTTTTTGATTAACGCTATCTATTTCAAAGGCAACTGGAAAACTCCCTTTGATAAATCTCAAACTGCGAACAAAACTTTCTCTTTAACCGACGGCAGTTCAAAACAGCATCCGATGATGTCTCAGAAAGGCTTTTATTGGTACTACGACACACACCAATTTCAAGCAGTCAGTTTACCTTACGGAAAAGAAGGCGCTCTGGCTATGTATATTTTCTTGCCCAATTCCAATAGCAACTTGGCTACTTTCTTGCAGCAATTAACACCAGCAAACTGGGAGAAATGGATGCAAGAATTTAGCGAAAAAAAGGGTGAAATTGAAATACCGCGCTTCAAAATAGAGTATAAAGTTGAACTAAGCAACATACTCATACCTTTGGGAATGGCAGGAATTTTTAATATTTCAAAAGCAGACTTTTCTCCGATGACTGATGACAAAATAGCAGTAGATTCAGTACAACACAAAACATTTGTCGAAGTAAACGAAGAAGGTACAGAAGCAGCAGCCGTGACTTCCATCGGAACCAGAAGCTCGCCTTTTCAAATGAAAGTAAACCGTCCATTCTTTTGTGCCATTCAAGACAATACTACAGGAACAATATTATTTATGGGGACTATCGTTGACCCGAAATAATATCAAAAGTAGTAGGTGCGTCAGGAAGTGTGCGATCGACTTTTAATAAAATAATTCTCGCTGGCGCACCCTCACAAGCTAATTATACGGTAAAATATCAGTCTAAAAATAATCATATTTGCGACAAATTGATGATTAAATTGCACAAATGGCAGCGGATACTGGCTTTAATAGTTGTTTTTGCGATCGCCCTTGCCTCCGCCGCGATATTATCCCCGCGTCTCTTGGCTCAAACCCGGCCCACCACCCCAACAACCGAATTGCGCGGCGTCTGGCTGACGAACATTGACAGCGACGTTATTTTCTCCCGCAACAACATCATTGACGCTGTAAATCGACTGGACAAACTTAATTTTAATACCATCTATCCCACGGTTTGGCAAGGAGGCTATACGCTTTATCCGAGTGCTGCAGCCCAACGAGTATTCGGACAGTCGATCGATCCCTCGCCCGGATTGAAAGACCGAGACATTCTCCAAGAAATTATAGCACAATCCCGCCAAAAAGGTATAGCAGTAATCCCCTGGTTTGAGTTTGGTTTCATGGCTCCTGCCGAATCGGAATTAGCCACACTTCACCCCGACTGGCTGGCGCAGCGGCGCGACGGTTCAACTATTTGGAAAGAAGGCAAGCACGATCGAGTTTGGCTGAATCCCTTTCATCCAGAAGTCCAGCAATTTATCTTAGATTTAATCCTAGAAGTTGTCGATAATTATGATATAGATGGCATTCAATTTGACGACCATTTCGGCTTACCAGTAGAATTTGGCTACGAGCCACTAACAGTGTCAATGTATCAGGAACAAATCAAAAGCCCTCCCTCAGACGACGCCCGCGAAACCTTCTGGGTGCGCTGGCGCGCTGACAAAATCAACGACTTCGTGGGGCGAGTTTCCCGCGCCATCAAATCCCGCAAAGAAAAATGTATTGTCAGCTTATCTCCGAACCCTTTTCACTTTGCTTTACCCGCCCACTTGCAGGACTGGTTTACCTGGGAAAGACGCGGCTACATCCAAGAAATTGTGTTGCAGGTTTATCGCAGTGATATCAAGCGTTTTAGTGCCGAACTGGAACGGGAAGAAGTTAAATTGGCTAAACTTAACATTCCAACTGCGATCGGCATTTTAACAGGCCTTAAAAATAATTCCGTGCCACTAAAACAAATTCAAGAACAAGTGCAAGAAGTGCGAAAAAGAGATTTCGCGGGCGTGTCTTTCTTTTTCTACGAAAGTTTGTCGAATTGGGCGAAGGAAACCCCCGAACAGCGCAATTATGCCCTGCAAGAATTCTTTCCCACAAAAATGCAGCGCCCGCCATCCGAACGTCGAATTTGAAACCTACGGTTAACATGAGAAAAATCATACAGCGCTTAGGAATTGTCATCTTATCTTTAAGCGCTTTCCTAACAATTGGCTATCTCACTCCCAGAAAGTGGGGAAATTACTCGCAAGCAGACTGCACAATTTCTCTATATATTTCCAACCAAGGCATTCACACCGAAATCATCGTTCCAGTTAAAAATGAATATTTTGACTGGAATCAATTTTTGCCGCTAACAGAAATAGGGCGGGATGCCAATTCTGATTATAAATATTTGTCTTTTGGCTGGGGAGATAGAGCTTTTATGTTGGAAACTCCCACATCAGAAAATATCAACCCAGTTACAGCTTTCAAGGCGCTATTTCTCTTTACTCCGTCTACCGTACACGTTGAAAGTTATCGGGTTCTCCCCCAAACTATAGAAACCAAATGTGTTAAAATCAACGGCAAAAATTATCTGAAAATGGTTAATTTTATTAAAAATTCATTTCTATTAGACGCAGCAGGTAATAAAATGAAAATTAGCTACGGCTACGGTAACAGCGACAGTTTTTATGAAGCAAAAGGCAGTTATTATATTTTAAGAACTTGCAACGACTGGACGGCAGAAGCTTTGCAAAAAGCTGATGTCAATACTCCTTTATGGTCTACGCTTTCTTCGGCGATTATGTTTCATCTAAATAGCGGTTGCGAATGTCAAAAATAAATGATATCAGGTAATCGCAATAATATCTTGACTTTAGGTTATAAAATTTATAATGAATGATTATGTATGGGTGGGATTTTTGCCTAAAGTTGCATTCTTTTTTTTAACTGGTATAATTAGCAATTTGAGGAAAAATTATGAATGTAATTCCAGCGATCGACTTATTGGAGGGAAAATGCGTCAGATTGTATCAGGGAGACTACGCGAAGTCTCAAACTTTTAACGACAACCCCGTCGAAGTCGCCAGACAGTGGGTAAATGAAGGCGCGACGATGCTGCATTTAGTAGACCTCGACGGCGCCAAAGCAGGTCATCCAGTCAACCAAGCAGCCATAGAAGCGATCGTCCGCGCAGTAGACGTTCCCTGTCAAGTAGGTGGCGGAATGCGCGATCGCGCTGCTGTTGCTGCTATCCTCAATTTAGGCGTCCGGCGCGCCATTCTCGGCACTGTCGCCGTCGAAAAACCCCAATTAGTCGGCGAATTGTGCGCCGAATTTCCCGGCAGAATTCTCGTCGGCATCGATGCCAGAAATGGTAAAGTTGCTACTAGAGGCTGGCTGGAAACTTCGGAAGTTTTAGCAACTGAATTGGCGCAAAAAATGGCCGAGTTAGGGGCGGCTGAAATTATTTACACCGACATTCACCGCGACGGTACTATGGAAGGGCCGAATTTGGAATCTTTGCGCGAAATTGCTAACGCTATTTCAATTCCGGTGATTGCTTCCGGCGGCGTCAGTTCGATCGCAGATTTGTTGAGTTTGCTGGCTTTGGAATCAATTGGTGTCAAAAGTGCGATCGTCGGTAGGGCAATTTATACCGGCGATATATTGCTAAAAGAAGCAATTCAAGCAGTCGGACAAGGGCGGTGGCAGGATGTACCGCCAGATTTGGGTTCTTCGAGTTTTGCTTGATTATCTGAATCCTTTTGCGCGCGTTAACCAAACCGGAACCCTTAAGTTTGTCTGCGTCCGGGATTATCTGGTTTCAACGTCTTTCTTACCAGAAAGAATTGGTTTAAAGCCCCAAGCCCGACCGGGAGAAATTAAAAGAAGACTATTCATTACTCCAATCCTCGGACTTCCAAGTAGAGGTCGCCCCGCGTGCGGTCAACTATCAACTGTCAACTGTCAACTGTCAACTGAACATCATCGTACCCATGTTTTTGAACCATACAATTACAGCTTTAAGTTCTGGGATGGCATCCCTAGTTGCCCCCATACCTTTGTTAGCAACAGTCGAGGCAGAAAATTCGCCGATCGTCCTCAGCGGAGTTTTGCTCACTTTGGTAGTGATTTATCTCGCCAGTAAATTAGGCGCGGAAGCGGCTAGAAACTTCGATTTTCCGCCGGTTTTGGGTGAACTTGTAGCAGGGGTAATTGTTGGCGTATCTGCTTTACACCTAGTCGTTTTTCCCGAAGCAGGGCTGTCAGCATCCAACTCAGGGATTATGACAGTTCTGCAATCGATTAATCATCTGTCTCCTGCCGCCCTCACCAGTGTGTTTGAATCGCAGAGTGAAGTCATTTCAGTGCTAGCTGAATTGGGCGTGATTGTTCTGCTGTTTGAAATTGGCTTAGAGTCGGATATCAGACAACTCAAGGAGGTGGGGGTTCAAGCTGTAGTTGTCGCTTGTGTGGGCGTGGCAGTTCCCTTTGCTGCCGGTACTGCGGGTTTGATGATCGTTTTCCACACGGCGGCGATTCCGGCGATTTTTGCGGGGGCTGCTTTGACAGCAACCAGCATCGGAATTACCTCCAAAGTTTTGTCGGAATTAGGACAACTCAAATCTAAAGAAGGTCAAATCATTGTTGGTGCAGCGGTGATTGATGATGTGCTAGGAATTATTGTCCTGGCTGTTGTCGCCAGTTTAGCGAAAACCGGTGAAATTGATGTTGTTAATGTCATCTATTTGATTGTCAGTGCAACTGCGTTTCTGTTGGGTTCTATTCTGTTGGGTGGCATCTTCAACAAAAGCTTCACTGCGGTCGTGGACAAACTCAAAACTCGCGGCAATATAGTCATCCCGGCATTTATCTTTGCTTTCTTCATGGCTTTTCTGGGCAACGCAATTCATCTCGAAGCGATTTTGGGTGCGTTTGCCGCTGGTTTGGTGTTGGATGAAAGCGATGCCCGCAACGAGTTGGATGAACTGGTGAAACCCATCGCGGATTTCCTGGTTCCCATCTTTTTTGTAACCGTGGGAGCTCGGGCGGATTTGGGGGTTTTGAACCCAACAGTGCCGGATAATCGGGCTGGTCTTTTGATTGCCGTATTTTTGATTGTGGTTGCGATTTTTGGCAAGATCGTCACAGGTTGGGCGGTGTTTGGTCTGCCGGGAATCAATCGATTGGCGATCGGAGTGGGGATGATTCCTCGGGGCGAAGTCGGGTTAGTGTTTGCCGGCATCGGTTCGGCCAGTGGGGTTTTGGATAAACCGTTAGAAGTCTCGATTATTATCATGGTGATTCTGACGACTTTTTTGGCTCCGCCATTTCTGCGGATTGCTTTTGGCGATACGGTAGAGCCTCCTGCTACTGGGGAACCTTCTAGCGAGCAAATCGTTTGATTAGCGGGTGATTAGCTGGCGGGCATCTAACAAATAACGACACGGCAGTGCCGTTTCCCACTGAAATTAACCTGCAATTTAACTGGTTCCCAGGCTCCAGCCTGGGAACTCATATCACTCTTGCTCTGCATCGCTTTAACTGGTAACGAG
Source organism: Microcoleus sp. F8-C3 (assembly GCA_036704825.1). GTDB lineage: Bacteria > Cyanobacteriota > Cyanobacteriia > Cyanobacteriales > Microcoleaceae > Microcoleus. The sequence goes on from JAUBSN010000037.1 coordinate 18,646, forward strand.
TAAAAGCAGTATAATTAGTATGGGAAATACTCGATCTGGTATTTGCAGCTATGGTTCAAACAACAGAACATCTTTACATTGTCAGAGATGAGCAAATTCTCAGCGGTGAGCCGATCGTCAAGGGCACGCGGACATCTGTTAGGGCGATCGTTGAAACTTGGCGTATGGGCATCTCACCTGAAGAAATTCCCAACGGTCTACCTCACCTAACGCTGGCACAGGTCTTCGATGCGTTGAGCTATTACAGCGACCATCAAGATGAGATTAACACTTATATTGAACGCAACCGAATTCCTGATGATTTAATTGACCCGTTGGTGCGAGATTTCTGAGCAATTTTTTCATTTGTTTGTACTTAGATGAGGATGTCAATGTATTGGTCGCAGATTTGCTGAAAGCGAGAGGCTTTGATGCTCTAACCGTAAGAAATGCAGGGCAGCTTCAGGCGAGTGATGAGGAACAACTTGCTTTCGCTGTCAGCCAAAGAAGGACGCTGGTTACGCACAACCGAACCGACTTTGAAAAACTTATACAAGCTTATTTTGATACCTCACGAATGCACTACGGCGTAATTTTGGCTTTTCGTCGTCCACCCCAAGAAATAGCGCAACGATTATTAGTAATTTTGAATCAAGTAACGGCGGATGAGATGGAAAATCAGGTTCGGTATATCTGATTGCTCAATCTGTAGCGCGTGCAACGCGATCGTCTCCATTGCTACTCATTCGCCTCCTGGTTCAGACGGGGTGACAACCACTTCAGGGAATGCGATCGCAGTTATTTACCGACAAGTGCTACAGCACCGCTTTGCAAAACAGGAATTTCAATGCGGAACTCTGCTCCTTGGTGGGGTTGAGAGAAGCACTCGATAGAGCCACCGTGCTTATCAACTACAATTTGATAGCTGATGGATAGCCCTAATCCAGTTCCTTTACCAATTGGTTGGGTGGTGAAGAAGGGATTGAACACCTGTTGTCTAACAGTTTCCGTCATCCCCGGTCCATTGTCTTGAATTTGAATCACCGCGTTTTTACAATGACCGGGCCCAGTTTCGTTTGTGACTAGCTTAGTCCGAATAGTGATGCAACTGGGATTTTTTTGGATGTCTTTTGGAGAACGCTGATTGTCGTAGTTTTCTAAAGCATCGATCGCATTTGCCAGAATATTCATAAAGACTTGGTTTAACTGTCCGGCATAGCACTCTACCAGCGGTAAGTCGCCGTACTCTTTAACAATTTCAATAGCAGGATGATCCGGTTTTGCCTTCAGTCGATTTTGCAAAATCATCAATGTGCTGTCAATTCCCTCGTGGATATCAACTGGCTTCATGTCTGCCTCATCCAGCCGCGAGAAGTTTCTTAGAGACAGGACAATTTGACGAATGCGATCGGCTCCTACCTTCATTGAAGTCAGCATTTTGGGCAAATCTTCACTAATGTAGTCGAGATCGAACTCTTCAATTTTTTCCTGAATTAGGGTATTAGTTGGATAGGTTTGCTGGTAAAGCTGAATCAACTGCAGTAAATTTTGCGTGTAGTCGGCAGTATGGGTCAGGTTGCCATAGATAAAGTTGACTGGATTGTTAATTTCGTGAGCAACACCAGCCACCAGTTGCCCCAAACCTGACATTTTCTCTGCCTGAATAAGCTGTGCCTGAGTTTGCTGTAAGGTTTTGAGTGCAACCTCAGCTTCCTCTTTTGCTTGCCTTAATGCAGCTTCGGCTTGCTTGCGCTCAGTAATATCCAGTGCCAAGGATGCAACTCCAATAATATTTCCACCATCCCCTACTAAAGGCGTATTGAACCATTCGCAAATAATGATTTTGCCGTTTTTTGTAAAATTTTCGTTGACGCTGTAGATTCCTTGGGTCTGAATCAACAACTTGTTCATAATTCGATCGACGACTTTTCTGGCAGACGCAGGCACAATTAATTCTGCCGCATGGTGTCCGATCGCCTCTTGAGCCGTGTAACCAAAAATCTGCTCTGCCGCTGGATTCCAGGCAGTGACTTGAAAGTTTAAATCCCATTCCACCACTGCCAGTGCAGTTTGGCGAAATAGACAAGATAGCCGCTGTTCCGATGCTTTGAGTTCCTCTTCTGCCTGTTTCCGTTGAGTAATATCAATGCCTGTTTTGATGATGTACTCAATTTCACCTCGATTATCGACTAAAGCAGTATCTGACCAGGCAATGAGCCTGAGTTGTCCATCTTTGCTCACCCAACTGCCTTCATACTGCTGGGGAAAATTACCAGATTGTAAAGACTCAAAAGCAGTTTTGGCAAGTCCTGCTAAGTCTGAGTTCGGGAACAAGTCCCAAATGTAGCGCCCCTTCACTTCACTAAACGAGTAATCAGTCGTTTGTTCGCAAGCTCGATTAAAGCGAACGATTTGTCCCTGCGGGTCGAGCACAACCACCAGAGCCCCTGCAATTTCAAGAATAGCTGAAACGAAATTGCGTTCCACTTCAACAGTTTTAATCAGTTCCTCTAACTGGCTTGCCATATTGTTAAAGGCGAGCGCCAATGTCCCCAATTCGTTTTGGCTGTGGATGTTGACCCGCGTATCTAATTGCCCCGCACTGAGTTCAGTAGCAGCAGCGGTTAAGCACTGTAGCGGCACCACAATTTGCCGAATAAATAGAAAGCCAATGCCAACAGCGACGATCGTCACCACCGCCAATGAGCCTCTCATAATTGAGAGCATTTGGGAAACGGGAGCATACGCCTCAGCGGTTGGCAGTTCTACAACCACATTCCAATTCACGCTCCGAATTAAGGTACTGGCTCCCATTACTTCTACCTGTTTTAGACCCGGATAAACGTTAAGGTGCTTAGTCTCTTCGGATGCTTTCAAGAATTGAAAGAAGGGGCGCTCAGAAATATCTTGAAGTTGAAAGGTTTCTGCCTTACTACCCTTTTGAGCAATCAGAAAATTACGCTCATCGACTACATAAACATAACCCGTCTTGCCGACCTCTGTTTGGGAAACAACAAACCAGAGAAAGTTGAGATTTACCTGCGCTAATAGCACCCCATCCACCTCATCTCGCTCATTCCGAATCGGAACCGCCAGAATGGTTGTTAGTTGGTGGGTTTGAGGATTAATTTCTACAGGACTGACATAATCTTCCTGTTGTTTGAAGGCACGAACAAACAGTGGCGAATTGGCTAGATTGTCTAACTTGAGCGGTTGGTAGGGTGAAACTGACGCGATAACTTGTCCCTTCCGGTTCAAAATGGCAACGGCTTCATAAGCATCATTATGACGAGTCAACCCTTCCAACAGGCTCTGCTGCACTTGAGGTTGAAAGTTGGTGAGTCCTTTGACCCTAGCTAAATAGCTCAGTTTTCGTTTGAAGTCATCTAGATAATTATCAATCTGCCCTGCTGCTTTCTGACTCCGTTCTTCTTGGAGCGATCGCGATTGCTGGATCTGCGCCTGAAAGCTGAGGTAGATCAGCAAGCCACCAGTGGGCAGCAAGCTCAGGAGAACCAAAAATATCAAACCGTAGCGGAGCTGATTTGCAATAGATAAGAAGCGTTGCCAGGAATGAGAACATGAGCTTGTGGCAATCGGCAGAACGCGATCGCTGCGTTGATTTTTCATCGGACTATCGATCGATATTGGTAAATCAATTAATGCGCGCACTAAGGAGAAACATCAATTTTGCCAGTCGTCACAGCATCTCGGACGGTCTTGAAAGTTTCCTCTTCCTGAGACGTGAGAGTGCCGCGGAAAGGAGCAAAGTCATAGATCTTTTCCTTGAGCCCAAACTTGTAAAGTTTTCCTTCCCAGCGACCTTGCTGGGTTAACACTGCCACATTTAGCACCAGATTGGGAATGTCCTGCAGAACGCTAGTTAGGACTTTGCCGGGAGCCAGTTCGTACTGATCCTTGGCCCAACCAATCGCAAAGACTCCTGGCTTTTGCGTAACGGCTTTTAGCGCGGCTAATCCTGGCTCATCCGCGTTGATTGTCAAAACATCTACTCCAGAGGCAACCATATCCGTTGCGACTTTGATGGCTTGGTCTGTATCAATCCAACTGTTGAGAAAAGCAGTCGAGGCTTGAACAGAGGGATTCGTTGCCTTCACTCCGCGCCTGAACAAGGCTTCTTCTTCTTTGTAAACCGGATAAGATGCACCCACAATATAGCCAACTTTATTGCTTTTGGTCTTCATGGCAGCCAAAGCGCCTGTGAGGTACCCCACCTCACCCGATCGAAAGGCAACAGCCCCCAAATTTTTGTTATTCCCTGGATACGTTGTAACCAAGGCAAATTTCGTGCGCGGAAACTCTCGAGCGACCTTTTCGGCAGCTTTGATATAGCCACCACTGGCTGCAATTACCAGGTCATAGCCTGACTGGGCATATTGGCGAAGGGCAGCTTCACTATCTTCACCGTCAAGGCCAGTAAAGTCTACCTGAGCATTAAATTTATCTTTGATTAGGTTTAACCCTTCAAAGCAGGCTTGAGACCAACTGTTGTTGTCTTTGGACCCTGTGACGACCAACCCCACTCTAAAGCTGCTAGAGGTACTTGGTTCAGGGGAAGAGTTTACGTTCGGAGTCTCTTGACTGCAACTGATCGCAAAAATCAGAGCTAGAGCCGCCAGAGTAATTTGTTTCAAGAGAGATTGAATTCGCATAATAGCTTTTCGCAGCAATATTACTTTTTATACCCGATAAATTTGTTGAACGGTATCTCAACAATTTTCACAAGTCTTACTCTCGCTCGCATTTAATGACTCTGACAGATTCAGCGTCACACTCATTTAAGCTTAAAAAATCTTAAAAACAAGTAAGGACACGGCACTGCCGTGTCCTTACAAATTTAACCTGCAAGTAACCGAATTTGCGATTACTTAACAAACAGCATTTCTTGATAAGTAGGCAGCGGCCACAAATCATCAGCAACTTCACCCTCCAGAGCATCCGCATACTTGCGAACCTCATCCATCAAAGGACGAATTGTTTGCGAAGCATACTGCATGTGGTCTTCGGTCGAAGCAAAATCGTGCTTGCTCAAAGCATCACTCAACTTGCTCGCAGTATCCATCATGGACTTAACCAGCACCGCTACTTTTTCGGCACTTTCTTTTTCCAGTTCAATCCCAATCTCTTTCAACTTAGAAATCGTGCCGGAAAGTTCAGCTAAATACCTCACCGCAGCGGGGTAAATAATGGTTTTTGCCATGCTTATTACCAGTTTTGCTTCGACTTCAATTGCCAGCAAATACTGCTCTGCATAAACATCGTAACGGCTTTCCAATTCAACGGGAGTCAGAACGCCTGTCTTTTCAAACAAGTCTTCAATGTATCCTTCCTTCAACACGGGCAAAGCATCGGCCGTAGTCCGCAAGTTAGCTAGACCCCGTTCCTCAACGGCCATTTTGTGCCATTCTTCCGAATAGCCGTCGCCACCAAATACAACCGCACCGTGCTCGTCCATCACTTCTTTGAGAAGTGTTTGGATGGCAGCATTCAGTTCTGTTCCGTTAGCCAAATCGCTTTCTAATTTGTTAGCAATCCAGTCCAAAGAATCTGCAAGAATTGTATTCATCGCCACCAGCGGCCCGGAAACAGACTGACCGGAACCTACTGCACGGAATTCAAAGCGGTTGCCAGTAAAGGCAAAGGGCGAAGTCCGGTTTCTGTCTCCAGCATCTTTCATGAAAGTAGGCAGTGTTTCTACACCTAAGTTCATAATCCCCCGACCTTTAGAGTCCTTAACTTCTCCCTGGCTAATTTGCGCGAAGATATCTTCTAATTGCGAACCCAAATAGACAGAAATAATTGCTGGCGGAGCCTCATTTGCACCCAATCGGTGGTCGTTGCTGGCAGTAGCAACTACCGCGCGCAATAGCGGGCCGTATTTGTGAACTCCCCGAATCACAGCGCCGCAGAAAACTAGAAATTGTATGTTCGAGTGCGGTGTATCGCCTGGGTCTAATAAGTTTCCTTGGGTGGCATTGCCGACCGACCAGTTGACGTGTTTGCCGGAACCGTTAATGCCGGCGAAAGGCTTCTCGTGCAGCAAACACATAAAACCGTGTTTCTTCGCAGTGTTGCGGAGAATTGTCATGGTTAATTGTTGGTGGTCGCTGGCGACGTTGGCAGCTTCAAAAACTGGTGCAATTTCAAACTGACCGGGAGCTACTTCGTTGTGCCGGGTTTTGGCAGGAATTCCCAGCCGGTACATTCTTTCTTCTACTTCCTGCATGAAGACTTGAACGCGCTCTGGAATCGCCCCAAAATAGTGGTCGTCAAATTGCTGACCTTTCGCAGGAGCTTTGCCAAACAAGGTGCGACCTGCTAATAGTAAATCGGGGCGGTTGTTGCTGAAATTGGCATCTACCAGGAAGTATTCTTGTTCGGAACCGCAACTGGAATTTACCGGAGCAATTTCGGTATTTCCTAATAGCTTTAACACTCGGGTGGCTGCTTTGTTCATGGCGGCAATCGAACGCAAAAGCGGCGTTTTCTTGTCTAAGGCTTCACCTGTCCAGGAGATGAAAACAGTGGGAATGCACAATGTCATGCCGTTGTCGGTTTCCATGACATAAGCAGGGCTGGTGACATCCCAGGCTGTATATCCGCGAGCGGCCGCAGTCGAACGGATGCCGCCGTTGGGGAATGAGGACCCATCGGGTTCGCCTTGTACGAGAACTTTGCCTGCAAATTCTGAGATGACGGACCCGTCGCCTTGCACTGAGATGAAACCGTCGTGTTTTTCGGCGGTGCTGTTGGTTAGCGGGTAAAATACGTGGGCGTAGTAGAGGGCTCCTTTGGAAATAGCCCAATCTTTCATGGCTACTGCAACTACATCAGCGACTGACTCGTCGAGTTTTTTGCCGGTTTGAACGGTGTTTTTTACTGATTTGAAAATGCTTTTGGGCAGACTTTCTTGCATCTTGCTCAGACTAAAAACGTCTGTTGCCCACATATCTTCTAGCCGCTTGGGAGGCCGGGCAGGCATCTGTTTGCGGTTGACGATTTGAGAAATTGCTTGAACGCGCGATTCGTTTCCACTCATGGTTATTTTTATTGGGGTTGCAGGACGAGTAGTTGAGAAAAAATAGATGTTAGCAAAAGTTTAACGATTGACGAATATTTGGGATTTACCCAAGATTTTTTGTCAAGGCTAACTTTTGGGAAGATGCCTTTTTTGGCAGGCTCTAAAAGATTCGATGAGCGAGACGGAATCACTTCGCCATCCACCGGGCGTGACAATCCAGTGTGAGATGCGGTTGGATTTCGGTTATTAGCAGCAATAAAATAGATGACAAGAGCCTGTACTAATTTGAGTAAAAATCATAGATGCCTGCGCTGCCACAGATTTAGTAGCTAATCTTCACTCTGGTCAGCTCAAAAATTTTGTGCGAATCAATTCCGATGAATTCAGGTCAAAACTACTTATGGTTTTTAACGGTTCGACGATCGATAAATCGCAGTCCAGCAAACAACGCACTCGTTTAGGGGTTTTGGAGAATTATGGATAGTACACAATCTACACTTGGAGAGTTTAAACAATCATTAACTAAATAAATGTATCGTAAGCTACATAATCTTAGGTTTTTTTCCGAAGGGTCGATCGCACCGATCGCACACAACCGCAGGATTTCAGTGTAACAGGACGCGGGGCGCTGAAACTGGGGGCGATCGTACATTTACAGGACTTACGCAGGCACACTATATATAGTTTGGGAAAAAAGGGATCTCGCTTTTTCAAACTTTTGAGCAATCGTCATCAAATTAAAAATTTAACTTCTCACAAAATAACCGACTCTCTTATACAACAAGCCACAGACGTATAGCTGGGTATTTAAATTCCTTTCAATGTGATGAAAAGACTTAAGCCAAATGTTATCCCTCTGTTAGAAACTGCTGCGTAAATTTTTAGCAGGTAGCTGATACGTAAATGAACACGTAACAGCCGTGAGGTTCCCAAAGCTTTATGTCCCCAGCTTCAAGACGCAACAAGAGACGCCAACTTCTGCAACTGTACGGAAACCGCTGCCACTGGTGCAACAAGTCGATGCAGAAATCAGAAAGAACCATCGAACACTTACTCCCGAAAAGCCGAGGCGGGTCTAACGCCCTCTCCAACCTGCGTTTAGCCTGCTTCAGTTGCAATAATTCGCGTGGAAATAGCCTCCTCCCTCCTCCCGGCAAGAATTTACGCACACAAGGATCTCAACCGCATGAGAAAATAGCTTAGGCTTTTCGCACGATCGCGAATTTTCATAGCTAATAAACAAACTAACTTGCTCCTCAAAAAAGTCGCATGGATGACCTAGATGGACGGTTAAGCGCTCTAATTGCAGAGATCCGTCAAAATCCAGCTAAGAGTAGAAAAGGGCGAACAGCCATGAACAAGCTGTTATTGCAAATTCAGCAACTACCAGGACTCAAAAAGTCATCTCATCTAAATTATCCTGCTGCCCTCAACCTTACTTTAGAATGGGTTAGTCGCGAGATTGCTAAATTTGAGCCGCGCCAATCTTCTGTTGCAAAAAGTTTGGTTAACTGGATTAACGGCTACCTGCGTTGGCGAATTCAAGATTTGTATTCTCCTGACAAAGATGCTCCTCTTAGTTTAGATGATCTGCTCGCAGCAGATATTGGAGAAACAACTCGGCTCGAACTATTACCAGATTTTACGCTCAGCGGGTTGGATGGCATGATTGAAAGCGATCAGAAAGAAACCACTCAGCGAATTGGTCTCGAACTAGAACTTTACATAGAGCAAGATCCAGAAGGCAAGCTAAAAAATAGCTACCCTCGCTCTTACCCTGAGTGTAACTGCCAATTCCTAAGCAAAAGAAGAGTGTTAAAAGAACCCCCGGACAAGTTTAAAGACTTAGCAAAAGAGTTAAACGTTAAGTACACAACTCTGAATTCTCACTGGGATAGAAAATGTGAACCTTCGTTGCAAGAAATAGCCCGCACTTTAGGATATAAACAGGAACCACAACCATGAACATCGCAGAACTACCTCTGTTAACCGTACCGCTAGAGTTAAAAGCTCACGAATTGGCGCGACAGTTGGCAGCAGTTCAAAGTACAGTCCAAAAAGGAAAACGAGTTTACTTGAATGCACTAGCAGTTTACGCGGTTCACAGCTATTTAAAATGGCTGCAAATTCAAACAGATTTGAATCATTCCGATAGTTTCAGTCCAGCAAAAACGGCGCTTGCTAATGTCGCTGACTTGATAATCCCAGGTATTGGCTCCTTAGAATGTCGCCCAGTTTTACCTGGTGAAACAACCATCTTCTTACCCGAAGAAGTAATAGAAAATCGGATTGGATATGTGGGAGTACAGTTTAGCGATCGCTTGGACTCCGTGCAGCTATTGGGATTTGCTCCCACCTTCGATAGCTCAAATCCACCGCAACAAATAGTAGTAGCAGAACTGATGCCCATTGACGCTTTAATTGAAAAGATTACTCGTTTAGAAGAAGCGATCGCCTTCTTAGAAACTGACGATCCAGTGGCGGTACAGGTACGTTCTACGATCCAAACTCAATCCCTGAGCAATATTGTTGCCCAATTAGAGCGTATTTATCGAACTTGCGACGAGTACGAGTGGCGGTACGCAGGGAGAGAGATGTTAGCTGGGAGTACCGCAGGAGGGGAGTTTACTCGCGAAAATGCCGATAGCACCGACACTGATTTAGAAGATTTAGCCGAAGCACTGCTGGAGAAGTTAGCAGAAATATGGAGGGATGCTGCGTAATTTTGGAGCGGATGGCTGATGTATATATGTAGTCTCCCGTTCGTAACCTGTAAAGAATATGGCTAAAGGATTTGGCCCGAAGAAAGCTCCCCAAACGACAAAACGTCAGACAGCTTATTTCAAGCTGATTCAAGCGCTTCTCAAATGTCCTTGCGGTAAGGAACTGAAGATTTTAAGGAAGCACGCGGACTTGGTGGATGTTGGTTTGGTGGAAATGATGGAAATGGTAGCGACAATGATGGTAGCCGGGAAAAAGTTTTCTGGTGCTAAATTTTTAATTGATTTAGCTGATTTTTTATACAGTTCTTACAGAGGAGCAGATGGCTTTCCAGTAACCGGGACTTTTGTTAAAGCTCCGGCTTTATTGTGGGAAATACTGCGGACAATTCTGTTAAACCAAAGCGATCAACAAACTGCTCACCAGATACTAGCAATTACCTCAGACCAACTTAATGAAGATTTTTTGCAGCAATTTCATCTCTGGATAGATTGTACGCTCCTGAGAACCCAGCCAAAAATAACAAAAGCGATCGCATTCAGCCTTGTGTATTTCAGCGAGATACTCTGGCTATTCCCACTGGGTAACAGAACAATTAATCTGGAAATTGCGATTGCAGGTTTAGAAGGATCAGCCAAGATCTTAACTCGTGAGGTTTTACCCGAAATGTGGGTAAAAATTCAAAGCGATCTAGCTCCAGCATACCGCCATCGTCAGAGAGGCGATCGCTCCGAAAACCTTGAAAAAGCCCTAACCGCTTGCACCAATGCTTTGCAAATTTTCACTCGCGATACTTTTCCCCAAGAGTGGGCGATGGTGCAAAATAATCTCGGTCTTGTTTACAGTGACCGAATCGTCGGAGATAAATCTGAGAATTTAGAAAAGGCGATCGCTTGCTATGAAGGAGCCTTGCAAGTGGTTAGCCGAGATCGAGATCCTGAACTTTGGGGAACACTGCAAAATAACCTCGCAGTTGCTTACACCCGCCGAGTTGAAGGCGATCGCGCGCAAAATTTCGAGCAAGCGATCGCCTGTTATCAAGTTGCCTTAAAAGTTCGCACTGATGCCGATTGGGCTAGCAGTCAATGGCACCTCGGCACTGCTTATAGCCAAAGGATTTTAGGGGACAAAACACAGAATCTCGAACGGGCGATCGCAGCCTACCAAGCAGCCTTACAAATTTATACTCCCGAAATCTATCCCGAAAGATGGGCTAATACCCAGTCAGAATTGGGCAAAGCTTACCGCAAACTGGCACAAATTGCTAATGCTTTAACCTGTTTTGAAGCGGCATTAACCATCTTTACCCCTGATTCGTTCCCTAGAGAGTGCATCGCAACTGGACTTGAGTTGGGCAAGCTGACATTGGCTGCTGGCAAAAAGGCAGAAGCTTTTCAATGTTTTGCGAGGGTTATTGAAGCTGTAGAGATGAGCGCCCGCTGGGGTAATTCTGCATCTTTACATCAAGAAATTCCCGAAAAAAATTATGCTTACCTACAAATAGTAACGCTTTGCCTCGCCTGTGGAGAGCGTGAAAAAGCCAGAGAATATGCCGATCGCTCCGGCTCTCCTTTGATTGTAGACCTACTGCAAAATGTTCAAATCCAGCAAATAACTTCATTAGGACACTTTCTAGATAGATCTCTACAAACAGCTATCGAAAGCGAGACTAATCCGCAAGCGTTCTACCAATTTATTGAAGAAAACCTAGAGCAACTGAACGACAGTTTAGTAGAAAGATTCAACGATCTAAAATTAATTTTATCTGAAAAGTTACTCTTATCTGAAGTAGGGCCAGCAGAAGAAATCAATCTAGCAGCGGCTATTCTCAAGTTTAGCAGCCTAATTCAACATTTTGATCGAGGTGATGAAGAGAACAACTGGAAGATTGCTAAGGCAGGCTACGAAGTTGCTGCCACTGTTTTTACCCAAGAAGATTTTCCCGAACAGTGGGATGCCATCCAAGAGGAAACTCGCGATCATTTATTGTTTCAATTATTCAAAGCTCTTAACGAAAGTCTAAGAAATTTCCTAACTGTCGATCAATTGGTGGAAACCAACTCAAATAGACTCGACACCGCTGACAGATTGGTAGAAAAAAATGCAGAACAAATAGACAAGCATTTTTTCACGGGACTGCCAGAAGTTAACGTCGTGCTTGAAGCTAATCAAGATCGACTTGATGAACACTTTATTAAGGTGTTGCGAACTCGCTCGTCTGCAATGCTATCTGAAGTGCAACCAAAAGAGAAAAAAGCACTTGCTGCTAGCATTATAGTTTTAAGCAACTGCATTCGTGAATTTAAACAAGGAAATCAAGCTAATAATTTAGAAATTGTGATCGCAGGTTACGAAATTGCTTCTACAGCCTTAACTCGCGAATCTACTCCAGAAGAGTGGGCAACTTGTCAGATGTTTCTCGGTAATGCTTATCACCGGCGCTTTAAAGGAGATCACGCTGACAATCAAGAACGAGCGATCGCCTGCTGCCAAAATGCCCTACAAGTATTTACCCGCGAAGCCTCTCCAGAAATGTGGGCAGCAATTCACAATACTTTGGCTCTTGCTTATGGCAACCGGATTCGAGGAGATAGATTAGAGAATGCAGAGTTGGCAAGAACCGCCTGTCTGGCAGCAATGGAAGTTGACACCCGTGAAACGAATCCGCAATCATGGGCTCAACTCCAAAACAATCTGGGTATTATTTACCGCGATCGCATCTCCGGCGACAAGGCGGAAAACTTGGAAAAAGCGATCGCGTGTTATGAAAATGCCCTGTTATTCCGCACCCGCGAAGAATTCCCTGAACTTTGGGCGCAAACTCAAATGAATCTAGCATCTGCTTACCGCCACCGACTTCATGGCGATCCGGTAGAAAATATTGAGAAGGCGATCGCAGCTAACAAAGAAGCATTACAAGTTTACACTCAAGACGCTTTTCCATCAGGTTGGGCTGGCGTGCAAATGAATTTGGCTAATGCTTATTTGCATCGACTTAAGGGCGATCAAAATGAGAATTTAGAAATGGCTATTGCCGCCCATCAAGCAGCTTTACAAATCTTTAACCAGGATGATTTCCCTAGAGAGTGGGCTATGGCTCAAATGAATCTAGGCAATTGCTACCTCAACCTTGATCGAAATGAAGAGGCGATCGCCTATTATCGAAAAGCATTGGAAGTCTTCACACCAACTGCTTTCCCCGTTGATTGCCAGAAAGTCGGTCAAATGCTAGGAAATGTATCATTTGTAGCTGGAGATTGGCAGTTAGCCATTGAAGGATACGGTATGGCGATTGAAGCCGTAGAAACCAGCCGTACTTGGGCAACTTCTGAATTTCGCCGCCAAGAAATTCTGGAAGAGGCGATCGACGTTTATGCAAAGATGGTGGAAGCCTGCATCAATAACAAGCAGTTAGATAAAGCTGTTGAATATGTAGAGCGATCGCGCTCTAAACGCCTCGTAGACTTGATGGCAAGCAACGATCTCTACTCAAGTGCAGAAATTCCTGCTGAAATTCAACAGTATTTACAGGAGTTTGAACGGCTACAGCAGCAAATTGACAAAGAACGAGGGCGCAATCAACCTAGCAACGACTTTGATAATAGCAAACTTGATAACAGCCGTGCAGCCCTAGCAGCTTACAATCAAACAATTGACTTTCTTGAAACTGAAAAACTCCTAATTTGGGAACAACTTCGCCGTCTCGATCCGGTGCTGGCTGGTCAAATTCGAGTCAATCCTCTCAGCTTCCCATCCATCCAGCAACTTATCGACAAACCCACCACTGCAATTCTCAGCTTTTACACCACCGTTAGCGATACCTCGATCTTCGTCGTGCGGCACAACGAGATTACCCTGCAAAGCTGTGCTGACTTAGGATTTGAGGCTTTGCACGGATGGATTTTGCAAAATTGGTTAGGACAATATGTTAAGGATAAAGATTCTTGGAAAGCAGAGTTCGTTGGGATGTTAACTGAACTGGCAAAACAGTTAAATTTAAATGACCTAATTTTGTGGCATTTAGAAGGAATTTCGGAACTGATTATAGTTCCTCATTATGCCCTTCATCACATCCCTTTCGCTGCACTACCCATCGGAGATAACCGCTATTTAGGAGACAAATTTATCATTCGTTACGCACCTAGTTGTCAAGTCCTAGAATTCTGCCAGCAACGCCCTTCCCCCGGCAATAACCTAAACTGTGGCACTATTGAAGATGCGACGGGCGACTTGCCTTGCGCCAGCTTTGAAGGAGATCAACTGGCAGTTCTTTATAGTATCCCAGACGATCGACGCTTAAAAGGTCGCCATCAAGCCACTGTTAGTAACTATCGAGAACTGGCGCAAACCGTCCAAATTCTCCACTCTAGCCACCACGCCCAGTCCCGCCTCGACAATCCCTTAGAATCGACATTAATTTTAGGAGATGGCTGCATTACTTTAGGTCAGCTAATGACTCCTGCATGGCGTCTCCCTCAGTTGTCGGATGTATTTCTTTCCTGCTGCGAAACAGGATTGGGATTGACTGACATTACTGGCGATATCCTCACTTTTTCAACGGCTTTCTTGTCAGCGGGAGCCAGAAGTGTTATCAGTACGCTTTGGGCTGTCGATGATTTAGCTACGGCGCTTTTCTCGATTTTTTACTATCAAGAGTGGCAGCAGGGAAAGAATCGCCCAGAGGCTATTAGACAAGCTCAAGTTAAATTGCGAGAGCTTGCGGGCAATACCTTAGCTGCTAGTTATAAACCCCTACTCACAGAAATTTTGAAACAGAAACTTATAGAAATCCACGCGCTCCGCAAAAAAACTAAGGTCAATCGAGATGTTTTTTCTGTAGATTCTTCAGAGTATCAGCAATACGATAAAGAATACGAAAAGTATAATGAAATTGGTACACAAATTTATGGATTTCTCAAAAATGTAGATAAATATTGTCAAAAATCAAAGCCTTTTTCTCACCCTTTTTACTGGGCAGCTTTTACCTGCACTGGGATTCGGTAAAATTAAATCACATTTAAATCCTCAACAAAAGTCAGCCCCGCATCCTTACAAAGTTGGTGCGATAATTAATGAGAAAGTTGAGAAGTTTTAGTTAACTTGTTGGTAATCCGAAGACTTCAGAGCATGAGCCAAAAAACGTTCTGTGTAGTACAAAGCTAATTGATTGCTCGGACCATTAAAAACTGCATCAAAGGCGTGTTCAGCCCAAGGAATTTCAAGCAAAATAGCAGGAGCGCCCGTGGCTCGCAATCGTTGGTAGAGCGATCGACCAAACTTGGGCTGAACGATATGGTCGCGACCTGCATAAACCAGTAGAGAAGGCGGAAGATTCGGTTTAATATAATTGATGGGAGAAGCCCGACGGTAAAGCTCGTTGAGTTCGTCTGGCGTTCCTCCCAGAAAGGCGCGCAAGACGGCTCGAACATTTATGGCATCAGGAAAAGGTGGGTCATTGTATCCCCGAATCAGGTCATTTGGCCCGTAATAGTTGACCACTGCTCGAACAGGAAGCACACTAGAATCATAAGCAGTTAGCATTGCTAAATGGGCACCTGCAGACCTTCCCATCAGAGCAATTCGATCGAGATCGATTTCCCAATCAGCAGCATGAGTTTTGATATAGGAAAGAGCGGCTTGTACGTCCTCAATCTGAGCAGGGAATCGATATTTTGGAGCGTGGCGGTAATCAATTGCCACCACACAATAGCCTTGGGCGGCCATATAGCGGCTGAATTCCTCATTGTAATCGGCATTGCCTCTTTGCCAAGCTCCTCCGTAAAGGGTGATTATCGCCGGATATTTGCCTATTTGCATCGGCCGGTAAAGGTTTAGTTTCAGTGAAACTCCGTCAGGGTTGGCAAATACAATAGTGCGATCGATCCTAACGTCTCTAATGGGAATTCCTCGGAACGCATCTGCAAAGATAAACGGTTGAGGGCGTAGCTGGGCGCGATGGGCAACAGGAACGGCTGCTAAATAGTTTTCCCCTAAAACTGCTTGCATTTGGGTAGCTACCGCTGCATTGGCTGCGGGTAACTGCATCAGGGGTAGCAGGCACAGGATGAGGGCGAACAGGTTACAAATTGACAAAATAATGTAGACTTTGCCTTGATGCCGTCTGAGCAGGTTCAGCATAAGGGCGATCGTATTGATAGCGACCAACCAAGGGCTGATTTCTGGTGATCCCACCGCCAAAGGGTACAGGAACATCGCGGGTGCTGGTACGATGACCCAGAGACTGAGAAATAGCGCGATCGTACTCAGGAACCCAGGAATAAATGCCGAGACTAAGAACCCTGCCAATAAAGGTAACTTTTTGCGTTTCTTCTTGTGAATCATCGGATTTTCTCAGCCTAATTTTTTCTCAGCTTAAACTAATATGGCAGTTCCTAGATTGATAAGAAAACCGCAGATTAAGGCAGATTAACACAGATTAACGCAGATAATTTCAATATCTGCCGGAGAAGGGCAATCGCTTGTAGAACAAAGCACTGCTTTGAGCAGCGTCCAAAAATTTGATTAAAAAGACTTTTGCAAGAGATCTAGTAATCACCTCATTGTGCGAGCCACAATGCTTGCGAATGGATATCGGAGCGCTTAGAATTAACTATGCCTCAAAAGCTTTTTACGAGGTTCATAAAAAATTTTTTAGCTGTTAAACTGTACAGCAAAAAACATTTCATTGAGTTATAATTTCTCTCTTTTAACGGCACGAGATGCAACCCGATTCCAATTCACCTGAGAAACACCGTACAAAATAAAATTATTCAACATTCCGTAAGCCTCCCCGCAATTGTAACCTTTAGCCTCAACACATTTCTTGTCCGCCCTTTGATTCACAGCCACAAAAATATCAACTCCCTCCGGCAACACACCCGCATACATCTTTAAATTAGCAAAATCATCAAGGATGCGACCTTTATCATCCAGCGGGGGCAATTTCCACTCTTTCGGATTGTTATTTCCCCCTAGCTGGATTGCCCAAGCATGAGTACCGTCAAGCGCTCCATTGTGGGCAGTATATCGATTCCAAACATTATTTCGCTTTTCTCCGATGCGCGGGTTATTCTCATAACCGCCCACCCAATATTCTGACATAAATTTGAGAAAAACTTCAGCTTCCGCAGCAAGCGAACCAGTGCCGGGACTCAAATCAGTGTTTCTGCTGCTAAACGGAACTTGGCTTAAATTCCAAGACCAATTTATCCTCCCTGGCTTCGGATTTATCCAGGTAGAAAAATCGCAGAAGCTACCCTTCCAGATGCAGTGCGGGCGCTTCAAATCCCATCCCTGCCAATAATAGGTTTTTCCGTTCCAATGCCGTTTTTCTGGCTCGCGATCGCCAATATTTTCTACTTCTTGGCTCATGAAAATTCCCCGGTCAGCGGCAGTATAAATTCCTAACTCTGTTTTGAAGAAAAGCTCTAAAGCCGAACCTTGATGACTTGCTGGTTTACCCATTTTAGCAGCATAGCTGCCGGAAGCTATAAGCTGCTGCAAAATAATCGTAGGAAATGCGGGACTGGTATTGGAATAGTGATATTGACCGAGAGGATACTGAAGGCATCGCCCAGCCAAAACCTGCATAGTTTCTGCTAAAGTAGGACTCGGCAAAAAATAGCCCGCGCTAGGAGAAATGCCGAGTTGATTTTTTGCTGAACTGACAGATTTGCTGCCCCATTCGCTGACAAGTAGCTGTTCTTGTTCTTGAAAATCGGCTGCTATTTTCAGATTGCGAAGGACTGGCAAATTTGCAATTATATCTTGACCGTATCTGGGCGCGCTCCGCTGAAGTCCCGATCGGTGGGATAATAAGTGTCCGATGGTGACATTTTGCCACTGTTTGTCTGCAAATCCTGAGTTGAGATTGGCACAGTTTTTGTCTTTCACGGGAACCGGAAATTTGACTTTTCCCGAAAATACGGCGTGCAATTTTTCAGGGATAATTGCTACTGGATATTGTTTGTTCAAACCGGGAATTAGCGGGGGATAATGCTGGGGGTCGAACAATTTCATCCCTTCAATTTGGTCGTCAGTAAGTTCTAAGCCGGCCCGATCGCGCGCTGCCTTTTTCAGCGCCCAGCGCACCATTGCAAAGGTAACAGGCTTGCTGATACTGCCCATGCGCATGGGGGTATCTGCCGCGACGGTCGAAGCCAGAGGAGCCTGCATATCGTCGCCGCAAGCCGGATTCCAGTTATTAGTAGGTCTGCCTTTCATGCGGCCGAGACCCCACACACCGACGGGTTTACCTTTAACAGAAACACCGAGTACGGCCGCACCGACGCAGCGGTGGCGCATGAATTCTGTCAGCGATTGCTTTAGAGGCTGGAGTTGCGCGTCCCCGCTACCGCTAACGGGGATGTTTTCTTGCGCTAAAGCTGTGTTGTTGTTGGACTCGGAAAGCTTTGCCAAGCTTCCTATGAGGATAGCTAAAATTAAGGTCAAACTTGTGTAGACAAGTCTGTTAATTTTTTGGCGATGATTCGCAATTTTCACGATAACAAACTCCTGATTTAAAAAAGTAGGGCGGTGCTCTGCAGCCCGCCCTGTGACAGCGATAATTAAGGCTATTGAGGGATGGGAGGGGCCGATAAGAATACTTGATTTGGGTTGACATTAGTTAAGTTGGTTTCTAGTACAACGCCAATTAAATTGTCTTTGTAGAAGATACCAGTATCTTGAACGTTGTTCCCACTCCAATCGCCAGTTTTGAGAGTGTAGCCGTCCCCTACCTGGCCTTTAATTTGGATTTTATCTTGACCTAAACTAAAATCCGTAATAGTAGCGTAACCAGTTCCGAGGTAGTAAACGTTATTAACGTTGCCGAGTACAAAGGTGTCTGTTCCCGCGCCGCCTGCGAGAGAATCGGATTCGCTACCTGCGCCGATACCGTTACCAGCCCCAGAAAAATTAGCACCGTCAAGATAATCGCTGCCGTCGCCGCCGATGAGATAATCTTTGCCGCTTCCTCCGAATAGATAATCGTTGTGCAACCCTCCCGATAGGGTATCTTTACCGCTGCCTCCGTACAGGAAATCTTCGCCAGCTTCGCCGTATAATTTATCGTTGCCGGCGTCGCCATTTAAATTGTCGCTGCCGAAGCCGCCGTAGAGGATGTCATCTCCGCCGCGGCCGAACAATTTATCGTTGCCTTGATAGCCGTAGATTGTATCATTTGCAATCTGAATTTGACCTTGACCGTCGATCGTCCAATCGTCTCCAACTAAGGACTGGTGGAATTGACCGTTGCCGTTGACAGTGTTGTTGTCGTCGAATTGAGTACCGTTGATAACTGATGACATTTTTGTTGCTCCTTGTTGTTGTGGACTTGGTGCAATAGCAATTGCGACCCAAGCAATTTGTTCTATGTAAACCAGTTTGTTCTCAAATCGAGTGAGCGACAATGGGAATAAAATCAGGTAATTTAAAAGCCAAAAAAATGGTATTTGGCAACGATCTATCCGAAAAAATCAGGTACTCAAAATATTAAAGTTGGAAAAAGTCAGGTTGGCGATCGTAATTTTTAGGTCAGTCCTGGACGCACTCTCACCAAAGAAACCGGGTTTTTTACCGAATCTGCGGGTCACAACCTGCGTATTTTCGTAAAAAAACCCGGTTTCTCAACCGCCAAGCGCAACTACAAACCAATTTTAATATCCTAGTTGTGTCAGTCCTGATACGTTATTGAGAGTAGCTAAAATTTGACCGGTTGCTGTCAAGCGGATTAAGGTGTCGCTGTTGGCTTGAGTAATTGACAGTTGAGAGAAAGTCAAACCTCTAGTAAGGGCGATCGCATCTTTTCCGGGTTCAAAATCTCGAATGATATCCATCCCTGAATCGGCCCAAAGCAGAAAACGATCGTTCCCACTTCCTCCAATTAAAAAATCATCTCCCCAATCGCCGCTTAAAAAGTCGTCTCCCGCTCCCCCAAAGATGGTATCATTGTCTTTTCCTCCCCAAATCGTATCATTTCCTTCACAGCCATCAAGTAGGTCGTTATTTTCATCACCCAGCAAGTAATCGTTGCCACCGCCACCACAGGCAGTATCGTCACCTAAATTTCCCAACAGAGTATCGTTGCCTTCACTGCCTAAAATTAAATCTCTATCCTTACCTCCCAATAAGAAATCGTTTCCTTTGCCCCCATCTAAAAAATCCGAGTCTTCGTTGCCGTGAATGAAGTCGCTATCTTCTCGGCCATTTAGCCAATCTTCTCCTCGATTCCCACATAATGTATCTCTTCCTTCATTACCAAGAATAATGTCTTGATTGTTGCCACCATAAAGCAAGTCATCTTCCGTTCCACCAGAGATAAAGTCGTTGCCTTCGTTACCGTTTAAAAAGTCATTTCCTTCGCCGCCAAACAGGTTGTCGTTACCTTCTTTTGCCTGGAAATAATCCTCGCTGCTGCTGCCGTCGAATGTCTCATTGCTAGCAGTACCTGTGAGGGGTAGATCGATCGTACTATTCACAACTACCTTTTCTACAGGATTGGGTTGGTTGAGATTTGGGAGGGATAGAGAGTTACAAGGGCAATCTTCTGTCGGAATTTCAGTCGGTGTCGGAGTTGCTGTGGGAATCTCAGCAGGAATTGCCGTGGGAACTTCTGTGGGAATTGCCGTTGGTGTTGGCGTTTCTGTCGGAATTGGTGTCGGAGTTGGTGTTGGCGTTTCTGTCGGAATTTGTGTTTCTGCGGGAATTGGTGTCGGAATTGGAGTCGGAATTGGTGTTGGCGTTTCTGTCGGAATTGGTGTCGGAGTCGGAGTTGGTGTTGGCGTTTCTGCCGGAATTTCTGTCGGTGTCGGAGTTTCTGTCGGAATTGGTGTCGGAATTGGTGTCGGAGTTGGTGTTGGCGTTTCTGTCGGAGTTGGTGTCGGAGTTGGTGTTGGCGTTGGTGTCGGAGTTTCTGTCGGAGTTGGCGTTGGTGTCGGAGTTGGTGTCGGAGTTGGTGTCGGTGTCGGCGTTTCTGTCGGAGTTGGTGTCGGAGTTGGTGTCGGAGTTGGTGTTTCTATCGGAGTTGGTGTCGGAGTTGGCGTTGGTGTCGGCGTTTCTGTCGGAGTTGGTGTCGGTGTCGGCGTTTCTGTCGGAGTTGGTGTCGGAGTTGGTGTCGGAGTTGGTGTTTCTATCGGAGTTGGTGTTTCTATCGGAGTTGGTGTCGGAGTTGGCGTTGGTGTCGGAGTTTCTGTCGGAGTTGGTGTCGGAGTTGGCGTTGGTGTCGGAGTTGGTGTCGGAGTTGGTGTCGGAGTTGGTGTTGGTGTTGGTGTTGGAGTGGGATTAGAGTCATCACTATCATCATTGACAATAATGCCCGTACTTTGGTTGGCGGCGGGATCGATGGTGGCGTTGGTGGCGTTGTTGAGGGTAACGCTGAAAGTTTCATTCGCCTCAAATTTGTTGTCGCCGTTAACAATTACAGCGATCGTTTTTGTTAGCGCTTCTGATGGATTAAAGATGAGATTACCGTCATTATCTTCGTAGTCGATATCGCCGACAGTAGCAGTACCGTCATCTGTCTTGTAGTTAACAGTAATGGGCAAACCAGAAGCATTGGAGAGGCTAACGGTGTAGTTGTAGGTAGTTGTGCCTGTATTGCCTTCAGCTTGGTTAATCGTGGCGGGGGCGATGCTGACAGTTGGAGGGTTATCGTTATCTGCAATTGTCAGAACTGCATTGTTGTATCGATCGCCAACTGTAGCATTTCCCGTTGGATTAGTTAGAGATAAATTAACCGTTTCGTCAGCTTCGTCGATCGCGTCATCGGCGATCGGAATAGTAACAATTTTTGGTGTCGTATCGCCGGCGGCAAAGTTAATTGCGATCGGCGTATTGGTGTAGTCAGCAGCAACAGCAGTACCATCCGTCAGCGTCAGCGTTGCCCCAACTGCACCTTTATTACCACCGATGCGATTGACGGTAATTGCAGTACCTACAATTGTGCCGTCTTCATTCACCGTGTAAGCGGGATTGCTAAATTGCAGTAAGCCGGGGGAAGGTTGAGAAAATTCCGAAGTATCGTTAGTTGCTAAGTTAGTAGCAGTAGTCACGATCGCCCCTGTTGCAGTTAAAAGCGGCGATGTAAAATTAGCATTGCCAGCAGCATCAGTTATGAGATTAACAAAGTTGAGATAATTTTGTCCTTCGCCGTTACCGCTGGGATCTAAGGCAATATTGTCAAAAAATTCGACGCGGAAATTCGTATTGGGAATGCTGTTGAGAGTGCCGCTAATAGTAATGTTGCCGTTACTAGCAGTTGCCGAGGTTAACACCGGAAAATTTTGCAAGCCGTTGCCGCCTGTATCTCCGTCTCCCAAGTCGTTTGGAGTAACGCCGTCGCTAGTTAAGGGATCGGCATCGTTATCGAGATCGATGCCTAAACCATTATTAGAAAAGATAGAATTGCCTAAAATTGCCAAACCGTTGCCACCGGTCACTTGAATGCCGCTGCTACCGCTAAATGCGATCGTATTTCCTTCTCCTGCTGCGGTGCCGCCGATGCGGTTATTGATACCAATATTTTCAGATAAAACACTGTACAAGGTATTGGGTAAAGAACTGCTGCCATTAGTTTGCGTGCCGATATAGTTGCCGATAATGCGGTTGCCCGTAACAAGGTTGTTATCGAAATACACGGCGATTTGATTACCGGAAATGACATTCCGTTCTTGCGGTGTTGTGCCACCGATGATGTTACTTTCGCCAATACTGATATAGATACCGATCGCATTTTCTAAAGCGGCAGTACCGCTGATATTTGTGCCGATATAGTTGCCGAGAATTCGGTTTGTTGCAGTGGCACCGCCGAAAGGTGCGGGCGCTGCTGCAAAAAAAATACCCGCAGTCCCATTGCCAGAAATGATGTTGCGTTCTTGAGGCGTTGTTCCGCCGATAATATTGTTAGAAGCGCTGCCAATAGTGATGCCAAGGGAAGCGTTTCCTAGCGCTACATTACCGGTGATATCAGTGCCGATGCGGTTGCCGACAACTCGATTTTGGGTGGCTGTTGGGCCACTGATCCCAACTCCAGTCCCCGAACCTCCCACATTGCCAGAAATCAGGTTGTTTTGAATCCGGTTTTCCGGCGCATTCAGGATACTGATGCCAGTGTTGTTGGCGATCGCAGCAGTACCAGTAACATCAGTGCCAATGCGGTTGCCGATGACTTGGTTGTTGCGCGCAGCGATGCCGGAAATCTGGATGCCAATACCAGAAGCAGGTGTGTCGTTACCGGAGATTAAGTTGTTCTCGATTCGATTATCTGGAACACCATCAATCACGATCCCTCTGGCGTTGCCCCGATCGATTGTACCCGCAAGATCGGTGCCGATGTGGTTGCTGGCGATCGCATTGCTGCCATTGCTTTGCAAGCGGATACCTGCCAAGTCAAATCTGTTGATTGCTAAACCTCGCACGGTACTGTTCCCAGCAGTGATATCAAGTCCGACCATCCCAACTCCTGCGAGGTTGCCGCTGAGTTCCACCAGCGGCAAACCGTTATAGCCCGCGCCGCCTTGACTCAAACCGTCGATGACAACTCGATCGGAAATTTGCGGCAGTGCGGATAGAGGCTGAATTAATTGCTGAGAACCGATCGCCCCGATATTAAACGCGATCGTATCGCGATCGGCCCCAGTACCGACAGTGCCGTTAATTTGCGCTTGTTCTGCCACAGTCAAAGTAGCAAAATTCAGAGTGCCATTCGCAACCAGAATTGCCTCTCTGAGGGTGAGGACGGCATTCCTGATATCCGAGTCATCTGTGCTATTAACGGTAATGGTAGCAGCCATAATTTTTCTCCTTATACCCTGGTGTTGGCGAGGTTCGGCTATTGTTGGTGAGGCGATCGATAATTGCGATCGGGCTCGGCAATCAACTTGCTTCTAAACCAGTTTATTTTCTAAGAACAAAAGCGACCAGGGGAGTAAAATCAGGCGTTTCTACAAGGACTGACAGTAAAAACTCAGGTTAAATCAGTTAAAATAGGAAAAAGTCAGGGTAACTTTCCAGTGCAGGAACAACTGCTCTCTTGCAAGCATCTGCATACTTACGTATATGGGTACTTACCCGTCAATCCCATGAACTCAGAATTAGAATTCTCTTGGAGCAAAACCAAAGAATCTGCCGATCGCATTTTTGCTCAAAACACCGGCAAACATCTCAGCGACATCGAAATGAAAGTCCTTCAAGGTTCCTGGGAAGGCAAAAGTTACGATGAAATCGCCAAAACTTACGGCTACAGTGCTGAATACCTCAACAAAGATGTCGGCAATAAATTGTGGCACAAGCTTTCAGAAGCCTTAGCAGAAAAAATTACGAAGAAAAATTTTAAAGAAGCTCTGAGGAGATTTGCATCGCAAGAGTCCACTCAATATATTAACACCAACCTGCTCTTACAACCGCTGACTGCGGCAAATTTGCAGTTTCCCGAAGGCTCGGTATCGTTAGATTCTCCTTTTTATGTGGAGCGTTGCAACATTGAATCTTTGTGCTGCGAGACAGTTGTGAAACCCGGTTCGCTGATTCGGATCAAAGCACCGGAAATGATGGGCAAAACTTCATTGATGACCCGAATTTTAGCTCATGGCGATCGGGAAAAATATCACGCAGTTTATCTCGATTTGAGCGCGGCAGACCGAGGAATATTAACAAATTTGGATAAATTTCTGCGCTGGCTGTGTTTGATGGTAAGCCGACAGTTAAAGTTAGAAAACAAGTTAAACGAGTATTGGGATACCGATATTTTGGGCAGCAACGATAACTGTACGGTTTACTTTGAAGAGTATTTGCTGACAGAAACAGCAGCGCCTCTGGTTTTGGGCTTGGATGAAGTCGATCGCCTATTTCCCTACACCGAAGTAGTTGAAGACTTTTTGGGGATGCTGCGAAGCTGGCACGAAAAAGCCAAGATTTCCGATATCTGGAAAAAACTGCGGTTGGTAATGGCGCATTCTACCGAAGTTTATATTCCTTTGGACATGAATCAATCTCCGTTTAATGCGGGAGTGCCGGTTGAGTTGCTGGAGTTTGACAGGCCGCAAATTCACGATTTAGCTCGTTTGCACGGCTTGGAGTGGGATGAGGGGCAATTGCAAGAGTTAATAAGTGCGATCGGCGGACATCCTTATTTAGTTAGATTGGCAATGTATGAGATTAGTTGTGGCAAAATCTCATTAACTCAGTTATTAAAAAATGCGGCATCAGAATCTGGAATTTACAGCAGTCATTTGCGAAAGCATTTGGAAATACTGCAACACAATCCTGAATTAGCTTTAGCTTTGAAAAAAGTTGTCAATTCTGCCGAACCAGTTGAATTAGATTCGATGCAAATTTACAAATTGCACAGCATGGGAATTGTGCGGCGGCAAAACAATTATGTCATGCCGCGTTGCAATTTGTACCGCGAATATTTCTGCCGCGTTTTAGGTTAAAAAGCGGAGATGAACACCTGATTGGGGTTGACATTGGTAATATTTTGGTCTTGCACAACACCAATCAAATCACCCCTGTAGAAAACTCCTGTGTCTTGGACATTGCTACCTTCCCAGTTGCCAAGTCCAAGCGAATAACCGTCTGTTAGAATGCCTTGAATTTGGATTTTATCGGTTTGAGTTAAGCTAAAGTCGGTAATTGTAGCGTAGCCATTTCCGAGGTAGTAAACGCTATTTGCGTCACCCAACGCGAACCTGTCGTTTCCAATGCCACCTGTGAGGATGTCGAATTCATTTTCCCCAAACCCGAAACCAGTAAGTCGATCGTTACCGCTTCCGCCCAAGAGAATGTCGTTGCCGGTACCGCCAAGCAGAGCATCGTCTAAATTACCGCCAATCAGCCGATCGTTACCAGGGCCGCCAACTAGATAGTCGTAGCCAACGCCGCCATATAAAGTGTCATTACCAGCGCCACCATCGAGAACGTCGTTGTTAGACCCACCATCGAGATAGTCATTTCCACCAAGACCCAACAATATATCGCTTCCTGCATCACCATAGATTGTGTCAGATCCCAGCGTTAATACAGGGCCATTGGGGCCTTGCATCCATTCAGGATCTTTACCAACTAACTTGGGTCGGAATTGACCGTTATTGAAGGTATCGTCGTCATTGAAAGGGGTTCCATTAATAATTGCCATTTCAGTTGCTCCTTGTTCTTCAAAATTAGGGCGTAGAGATTGAGCGAAACCCACGTAGATGAATTTTGTTTGTGTAGGCAAGGGTGCAAGTTCGATGGCTGGCGTCGCCACATTCGACTTGCACCCAGACGAGCGGTTTCCAACCGCAGGCAGGGATCTTTTCCCTTAAGTTGACAGACCAAGAATGGGCGGAGCGAAGCGGATAGTGTGCAGCGCCCTACAGATAGAATTACACAAAGGAGAGGGTTAAATCCGCAGCCATTGTGTCTGAAACTACGGCAATCATGTCACCTTGATAAAATATTTTCGTGTCTTTCAGAGAGTCATTGCCGTAATCGTAGTAGCCCGATACAAATTCGTAGTCTTGCTTTTGACCGACCATCAAAATTGCATCTCCATCGGCTTTCTTAAAGTCCCGAATAATTGCATAAGCGTGCTCGCCTAAGCCATCTAAATAAGGAACTTCAAATTCTGGGCCGTCGATAACTAGCGAGAATGTATCGGCTCCGGAACCGCCAATTAAGGTATCGACTTCATAATAATCGTATCCGTCACCATTGGCGTGACCAACAAGAAAATCGTTGCCGCTATTGCCTTCTAGCCAATCGGAATCGCCACCGCCATAGACTTTATCATTGCCAGTACCGCCAAATAGGAAGTCGTCACCGTCAAGGCCTTTGAGTGTATCTGCACCGCCACCGCCAAAGATGTCATCGTCCGTGTAATGCTTTCCTACTAGGTAGTCATTTCCTGGTGTTCCCGTTATGTTGTCATTGGGTAAGCCACTGATTTTATCGATGCGGCCGAATAAGCTGTTAGTAGAGTTGCTATCTGCGGCGATTACTTCACGTATTTCTACCATTGGATTACCATCGTCTTCTGTCCGGGGAACATCGGTGAAGTCTTCAATAAAAGGGGATTTATTGGGATTCGGATCGCCATCGGGGTCTGTCCGGGGAACATCGGTAAAGTCTTCAATCAAACCGAATTTATTAGGCTTAGGATTCGGATTACCTGAATCAGGGTCTTCTTTTCGGGGAAGGTCGGTCAAGTCTTCAATTAAACCGAATCTCAGGGTAGAAATGTTAGCGTCGGCGATCGTTCTAACTTCTGTCATGGTAGTAATCCTATTTATGAGTGTATTCTGAGTTTGTCAAAGCGCTAAGTGTTTGTATTTGTTTGGTGCACCTTTCGCTTTCTGTTACCAGTTTCTTGCTAAAAATATTGAACTGCAATGGTGATAAAATCAGGTATTATAGGAACTGATAAAGAGCTTCGCACTCGGAATTTATCGGAAAAAATCAGGTGCAGCCTGAGAAAGCATCCTCAAAATCAGCAAAAATCAGGTTTTTTGGTAAATCTCTACATAGTCAGGTTTGCGATCGTACAATCAAATCTAGATTTTGGTGCAGGCAATGATAAAAGAATCTCCAGTTAGTGATGAATATCAGATTGGCGGGAGTCTCCCCGCAGATGCGTCGAGTTACGTGACGCGCCAAGCAGACTGGGACTTTTACGAAAATTTGAAAGCGGGTGAGTTTTGTTACGTTTTGAATTCGCGGCAAATGGGCAAATCTAGTTTGCGGGTGCGGGCCATGCAAAAATTGCAAGCTGAAGGTACTGTTTGCGCTTTTATCGATTTAACTGGGATTGGCAAGGAAGATGTAACTCCCGAAAAGTGGTATGCAGGCATTGTCAATTCTTTGGTGAGTAGCTGTCAGCTAGGCAATAAAATTAATTGGCGGAATTGGTGGCGTGAACGCCGGGATTTGTTATCGCCCGTCCAGCGGTTTAGTTTGTTTATTGAAGAAGTTGTTTTAGTTGAAATAGAAGCAAGTATTATTATTTTTATTGACGAGATAGATAGAGTGTTGAGCATGAACTTTTCTACAGATGAGTTTTTTGCTCTAATTCGCTGGTTTTACAACCAAAGAGTTGACAAGCCTCTATACCGACGTTTGACTTTTGCGCTGTTGGGGGTGGCGACGCCTTCGGATTTGATTGCGGATAAAACTCAAACTCCTTTTAATATTGGTCAGGCGATAAATTTAGGCGGTTTTCAGATTGATGAAGTGCAGCCTTTGATTGATGGTTGGCAGGGCCAAGTTGGTCATCCTGAAAGTGCGATCGCACATATTTTGGATTGGACGGGGGGACAACCTTTTTTGACGCAAAAGCTGTGCAAATTGGTGCTGGAAAAGGAGTTGAAGAAAGTTAACCGCAGAGGCACAGATGGCGCCGATCGAGACAGGCAGGATGCTTGTTCCACAACAGACAGGCAGGATGCTTGTTCCACACAGGATGAGGGAGTTGAGGGGTTGGTGAAGTTGCAGATTGTGGAGAATTGGGAGTCTCAGGATGAGCCTGAACATTTGAAAACTATTCGCGATCGCCTTTTGAGAAATCAGCAAAAAGCAGGGCAGTTATTGGGGCTTTACCAGCAAGTTTTGCAATCCGCGACCCCCCCCCAACCCCCCCTTGCTAAGGGGGGGCTAAATGCTGATTTACCTCTGAGTAGTTCGGGGCTAAATACTGCTGATTCACCCCTGGGAAATGAAGCAATAACCACTCTTGCTCCCCCCCTTGCTAAGGGGGGGCTAAATGCGGCTGCTTCACCCCTGGGAGAGCAAGAAATAGCCACTCTTGCTCCCCCCCTTAGCAAGGGGGGGCTGGGGGGGGTTCTTGCTGATGGCAGTCCCGAACAAACGGAATTGCGACTGTCAGGTTTAGTGGTGCAACAGCAGGGAAAATTAAAAGTTTATAACCGAATTTATGCCGAAGTTTTCAATCTTGAATGGGTGGAAAAACAGTTGGGAAAGCTGCGGCCTTATTCGGAAAGTTTTAATGCTTGGAATGCTGCCAATTTTGAGGATAATTCCCGGCTGCTGCGGGGTCAGGCGCTGCAACAAGCTTTGGAATGGGCTAAATATCAAAGTTTAAGCCATTTAGATTACCGCTTTTTAGCAGCATCTCAAGATTTGGAAAAGCGAGAAGTTGAATTGGCTTTTAGACTGCAAGCTGAGGAAAGTCAAATATTGGCACAAGCTAATGAAACTTTAAGTCTGGCTCAGCATCAAGCTAAAACAGAGTTAACGTTAGCTAAAAAACAAGCTAGAAAGATAATGGCGATCGGCTCGACAATTTTAGCGATATCTTTAGCAGCAGCGATCGCCGTACAATTGCAAGTAATTAAAGCCGATCGAGAACTCGCAGAAACCAAAATAGTCCTCGCAAGTTTGTCGTCAAAGACAACTTTAGCCTCAAACCCTTTTCCAGCACTGACCGAAGCACTTCTTGCAGCACATAAACTTAAAAAATTAGAGGCATTCAGTCCGGCAAAATCCGAAACTAAGATGCAAGTATCGATCGCCCTCCAACAAGCACTTTACAGCATCCGAGAGCGCGATCGGCTTGCAGACCACCAAGCTGTCGTCAAAAATGTCGTTTTCTCCCCCGATGGCAAAATCCTCGCATCAGCTAGCGAAGACGATACCGTCAAACTCTGGAACCCAGACGGCATCTTACTCAGAACCCTCACCGGACACCGCGACAACATTTGGACTGTCAGTTTCTCACCTGACGGCAAGACGATCGCATCTGCTAGCGAGGATGCTACTATCAAACTCTGGAACCCCGCCAACGGCACAGAAATTAGAACCCTTACAGGGCATAGGGGCTGGGTGAGAGGAGTCAGTTTTGCTCCCGACGGGTTGACGATCGCATCTTCGGGTTCCGACGGCACTGTCAAACTCTGGAATCCAGCAGACGGCACTTTGCTCACAACCTTTACCGGACATAGGGGCTGGGCAACCAGCGTCACTTTTTCGCCCGACGGGAGGGCGATCGCATCTTCGGGTAGCGATCGCACTGTAAAACTTTGGAATCCAGCAGATGGAACCGAAATTGCCACGCTGAGGGGCCATACCAATGCTGTCAGAAGTGTCAGTTTCTCCGACGACGGCAAAACCCTAGCATCCGCTGGCGAAGACGGTTTAGTCAAGCTGTGGGATGTCGAAAACCTGACTCTCCTCAAAACCCTGCAAGCCGATAGCAGGGAAGTCTGGAGCGTCAAATTCAGTCCTGGAGGCAGCAACACCCCAACTCTGGCTACCGCTAGCGAAGACGGCACCGTCAAATTGTGGAATTTATCGCAGTTAGGAGGCATCGAGCCGCAAACGCTCAAAGGACACAGTGGCAGGGTTTCGAGCCTTAGTTTCAGTCCCGACGGCCGCACTTTGGCAACCGCAGGTACCGATCGCACGGTACGACTCTGGAACCTCACCGGCATCGAACCGAAAGTTCTGGAAAGTCACCGCCGTCAGGTTTTGAGTGCCAGTTTCTCGCCCGACGGCAAAACTGTTGCCTCCGGTAGTGGCGATCGCACTGTTAAATTGTGGAATGCACAAAACGGCAGCGAAATCAAAACTTTTCTAGGACATCGAGGTGCCGTCACCAGCGTCAGTTTCGCCCCTGACGGCAAAATTTTAGCATCTGCAGGAACCGATAAAACTATTAAATTGTGGAACCTAGAAAGCGGCACTGAAATCAAAACTCTTTCAGGACATCAAAGGGGAATTGATAGCGTTGTTTTCAGTCCAGACGGTAAAATATTAGCCTCAGCAGGAGTTGATAAAACTGTTCAATTGTGGCATCTAGAAAGCGGTGCACAAATCAAAACCTTCAAAGGACATTTAGAAAGAGTTAGAAGTGTCACATTCAGTCCTGATGGCAAAACTTTAGCATCCGCAGGAAACGATCGCGCGCTCTATTTCTGGAATTTAAACAATTTAGAATCTACTCCAAGAAGGATTCTGAGAGCCCATAACAGCCGAATT
This sequence comes from Microcoleus sp. F8-C3, assembly GCA_036704825.1. Lineage (GTDB taxonomy): Bacteria > Cyanobacteriota > Cyanobacteriia > Cyanobacteriales > Microcoleaceae > Microcoleus. The sequence goes on from JAUBSN010000037.1 coordinate 49,355, forward strand.
ACCAGCCTGCGTTTCAGTCCCGACGGCAAAATCTTAGCATCCGCTTGCGATGACAGCACCATTAAATTGTGGAATGCAGAAACAGGCACCGAACTCAAAACGATCAAAGGACACGGAACTTGGGTAAAAAGCATTAGTTTCAGTCCCGACGGCAAAACGATCGCATCTGCAAGTTTCGATCGCACAATTAAACTGTGGAATGTAGCAGACGGCCAAACGGGATCGGAGGTGCTGCCCCTACAAACTTTTGAGGGACATAGCGATCGAGTTAATGACGTTAACATCAGTCCCGACGGCAAAACTGTTGTTTCTGCCAGCGATGATTCTACTTTAAGGATCTGGAATTTGGAACTTGATGTAGATAGTTTAATGAAACTGAGTTGCCAATGGCTGAGCAATTATATTGCTAATCATCCCGAAGAAAAAGCGATCGCAGAAATCTGCACTCCTTAAAAAAAACCGAATTCAAAGGCCCTCAAGTGTGCCGAAGATAACCCATACGGTTTCTGCATCCATGACAGTCTATAGCAATTTTCAAATAAGTGAGATTAATTCCGGTTGCACTCCTCATGATTGTTGACTGTTAACTGTTAAGCTGTTGTGCATTTAAATAGGGTGTGAGGATTTGGTGAAAGGGAACAGGGAACCGGAAACGGGGAACAGACAATATGTAATTTAAATGCACGACAGCTTAAACCTTACTTGCTTTTGGCTTTCACGGCCCTAGATTCCACTGTGAATCCTGGAATATCTTGCAGTTCTGTTTCGCTCAAACTGTACTGTTCGCAAACCAAACTCAAACGAGTTCCGCTACTTTTAACGGCGTTGACAGAGTGAGTCAAATCTCCTTGAAAATAGATCAGCGAGTTGGCTTGCGGCTTAATCTGCCCGACTTGCTGTTTGTTGCGCCGCAGTATCAACTCTCCCCCTTGCAAGTTCGGCGGTACTTGCACGTACAAAACGCTGACGGCTGCGGGAGGTTCAACAGTTTTGCAGTACGATCGCAAAGATCGATCGATATGGGGATCGACGCGGGAACCTTCACCCAGCAACAAAGGGTTGAGGTAAAAAGCATTGCATTCAGGCTGTAATGCTCGATCTAGATAGGGTTTGAACAAAGGAAACCGCCGTTCTACTTCGGCGATTTGCGAACGTTGAAACACTACGGAAAACCCTTTTGTGCCAATGAAATCGCGGTTGAGGTTGTTGATAGCTAGATAAGGGGATGCTAGAATTGCTCCTCGCAAGTCGTTGAGGTAGTCGATCGAGAAAGCGTTAGGATGTTGGCTGTAGTATTTCAAGGCACTCAAAAATCGTCAAAGTTTAAGGAAACAGCAGATAGAAATGCAGCAATCGCTCAGACTCGGAATTGCTTCGTTCCGCGCAATGACATAATAATGTTTATTGGTGTCCGCGTACTTAAGTTGAAGGTTTTTCTTAACTGCGGGCGATCGCCCGAAAGTGTCGCAACCGACTAGCAAGGGCAGAATATCAGTATACAGGCGATCGTTGTGGTGATTCGATTGTATTTGCAATTCCATTATACATCATGCCGCTGGGCAGCCGATCGCCCATTTATTTTAACTTGTCCAATTGCACGGGCGATCGCGGAAATTGCGATCGCATCCGGCCTTTGTTTTACCACCGATTTCTTGAATTTGCTATCTAAAAAGCAGATGCGTGTTGGGGCTTTGTCAGAAACATCTTGCTAAAACCAGCAATCCGTGCATTAGGTCAAAATGCTGGGAGGGCGATCGACAATCTCTAACTGGCGATAGAACGTTAATAAAGTTTACAAATAGAGGGTTGTCTAAAAAATACCCGCAGTCGCAAAAGTCACTAAGCAATTATTTTAGATTAAATTAATATTTCACCGATTGGAAAAAAGCAAAGCTGCCCACTATAATTAAATAGTAAGTGAAAAAAATCAAGTCGCTCAAACAATATGGAAACAACTTTGTACGAAAAAATGGGCGGAGAGTCAGCCATTAAAGAGATGGTGGATGATTTTTACCGCGATGTTTTGGCGGACGAGACAGTGAGCCACTTCTTCGATCGTACAGATATGGAAAAGCAGCGCCGCCATCAAACTGCTTTTATCTCTTATGCCCTCGGCGGCCCCAAGCAATACTCAGGTCGTTCAATGGAGAAGGCACACGCAGGTTTGAATTTACAGCCTGAACACTTTGATGCAATTGTGAAGCATTTGACCGATGCAATAATGGCCCGCGGCGCGTCCCAAGAGGATCTCGAAGCAGCGCTAGGTAAGATAGCTACTTTGAAAGAGGCTGTTTTGTACAAGTAATATCTACAGTCCAGGACGTATGGGTACCTTCATAACCGGCGTTTTTTTCCGAAAATACTGCATAAAGATTTTTAATCGCCGTAAAAAACTAAGGTGGTGAAGGTATTGATGCGTAATTTTGCCGATCGACTTGTCCAGCGCCCTTGAACCTGTTTTAAACCTCCGGCGGCAAGTCCACGCTGTAGAGAATTTTGCCTTCAAGGTTGTGCAGCGCCACTGTCATCACCTGGCTATCGTCATTAATTTTAACCGTACCAAAGAACTGAAAACCTTTTGTAGGAGGTAGATTTTCTACTTCTGGCAGCGACAAACTTTGGAACTTAACAAGGGGACCAAAAGTATTGTCAAGCTTATTTGGTCCGTAAGTTCCAGCATGAAGCGGCCCGGCAACAAACTCCCAAAACGGTTTAAAATCAGTGAATTGAGCTTGACCGGGGTCGTAGTAGTGCGCGGCAGCATAATGCACATCAGCGGTCAGCCAAACGACATTTTGGATATTGTTTTGCTGGATAAAGCGCAACAATTGGGCAAGTTCGAGTTCGCGTCCTAATGCAGGACCATCTCCATTGGCGAGGTTCTCAAATTTGCCGCTGTTTTTGCCATCTTCAATCACCAATCCGACTGGCATATCGCTAGCAATTACTTTCCACCTTGCCTTTGAATTCTGCAATTTGTTCTTTAACCAGCTAACTTGGGCATTACCCAAAAACGCCGTTTCTTCACTTGCTGCTGTCTGACGATTGGTAGTGTTTATTCCTCGGTAGCTACGCATATCCAGCATAAAAATTTCCAGGGAAGAACCGTAATTGAACGAACGGTAAATCCGTTCTGGGTCGTTGGCATCGAAGCGGATCGGCGTATACTCCATAAATGCTTGCTTGCCTCGCGCTGCCAGTAAAGAACTGCTTTTGACTTTGTAGCGGTCATCGTTCATTAGCATCTCGCCGGGATACCAGTTGTTTGTAGTTTCGTGGTCATCCCACTGAACTAGCTGAGGCACTTCGGCGTTGAAGCGCCGGATGTTGTTGTCTAGCAGGTTGTAGATGTAATTTCCGCGAAACTCTGTTAAGGTTTCAGCTACTTTTGACTTTTCTTCTGTTGTGATGTTTTTCCAGATGCTACCGTCGTCAAGTTTTACCTCAGATTTAATCGGACTATCTGCATAGATGTAATCGCCAGAATGAATGAAGAAGTCTGGCTTAAGCTGCCTGATAGTTTCATAGATTTTCATGCCGCCCCAGTCAGAATTGATACCCCAACCCTGTCCGGCGGTGTCTCCCGACCAGGCAAAAAAGATGTCGCGCTTGCTGTTTGGAGGTGTGCGGAAACTCCCGGTAACGGGGACGCTGTAGATGTTTGGATCGGCTAAATTCTGGAAGCTGACTCGGTAGAATATTTGCCGGTCGGCTGGTAGGTCAATCAGGTTAATACGCGCCGTGTAATCGCTAGTTTCCAAGGCTGCAGGTCCGATGATGCGCTGCACGTTGCCGAAGGACTCGGCGGTGTCATATTCGACTATCATCCGGGAGGAGCGATCGCACCGACTCCAAATCACCGCACTGTTGCCGGTAATATCACCGCTAGCAACACCGTATGGAATGCTGGGGCGCATCCGATCCGAGGTGATAATTGCCGGTGCAGAAGATTGTGCTAATCCTGATTTAGATCGCAGGTTTGCGGCAACAATACCGCTACCTGCAATTGCCGAACCGAGTAGAAAATGGCGGCGGCTGAGTTGGTCTTGTTTTTTACGTTTCATGGCTACCCTCATGTTTAAAAATACCGAGACTGTACTTCGGCTAATTTGTGATGTAGGCAACAATCAGCAAATTCACCGCTGTTCCTGAGACGCCCCGAACTGTGAGGAGGAAAACAACTCCCACAGACAAAGGCAGGTTTTCGACCGAGTTTTAGTGTACCCAAAATAAAGCTAGTAGGCGATCGATGAAAAAGCAACCATCCATCGGATCGTAGCGATACTCCAGGGAAATACTCGCTATAAACTGCTGGAGCGATCGAATTTGGTATGATGTGCTTAAGCCGGAGTACACGATGTGCCCACAAAAGATATGTATCGACGGTGGCTAGACTGTTCGAGCAATTGGGACCTGATGTTAAAATATTCCTCAGATAGGAAACTGTTCGATCTTGCTTATGGAAACTATTTTTACTCCTAGCGAAGCTGCTGCATTCGTACAGTTGCCGGAGAAACAGGTCTACAGCGAACTGGAATACCGAGTCATTCCGTCTGTACCTAATTCACCAAGGCTTCCCTTTGCGGCATTAATTTACCTCCGAGCCCTCAAGGAGGTAAACTTTACATTCTCAGTTGACTATCGAGCGCTGCTGTACCAGCGGTTGCTAGAGGCTTTGGATCGACGGATGTCTAGTCTTGAAATAGGCAAGTTTTTCACCTTACATCTAGATGCGATCGCCCTTGAATTGTCGGACATAATTACACGCTTCAAAGATTGGCAAAAGCGTTTAGTGACAGATTCAAATATCATGGGAGGAGAAACCGTTTTTCCCAATAGTCGCCTCACTGTTCGCCGGATTGGATCGATGCTCGAACGCGGTGAATCATCGGAGGTGATTCGCGAGGATTACCCATACTTATCTCAGGAAGATTTGGAGTTTGCCCAGATTTATGTGAGAGCATATCCAAGTGTTTCAGGACTTACCCACAGAGACTATCTGTAAGTTGCCCACTTATCGCATTGCCCTCACAGATAGTATACAGACTGTTCCCTTTGGTAAGTTCTATGTTTGATGCTGTAAAAAACATTAAGATCCTGATTGACGAGGATCTTTCGCCTGCTGTAGCGCGCCATCTGTGCGAAGAGTTTTTGATTGATGCAGTTGCAGTTCGCGATCGCGGTTTGCTCGGTGCGGACGATCGCAGTATTTTAGAATACGCCTTTAATGACGATCGCATACTGGTGACAGCGAATGTTGGGGATTTCGAGAGGTTCGCAGGCGCGTGCGAAGTTCATGCTGGCATTATTTTTATTTCCGAAGGCGACTTGCTGCGCAGCGAACAGATTGCGATCGTCAAAGAAGCTGTCGCTGCAATATATACTGAACTTGAAGCTGGGCGCGATATGGTGAATCGAGTTCTTTACATAGCAGCAAACGGCACAAAGAATTTCGAGACTTTACCGCCAGATATGTCAAAATAAGGATAAGAGATTTGCTGCTAGACAGGAACTTAAATTGCAAATTATGTTCCCATTCCTAGGATTTAAAAACAAGTTAGTTTACCGCCATGATTTGCGGTGATAATTTGTAACTTATCGCCGGCACTTCCAGTCTGACGGATAACCTTTATGCGGTTCGGTGCAGCGTAGTTGTTAGATTCACACTGTAGAGGCGATCGCAGAAGTTTTTGAAATAATTTTAGCAAACTGAGAAACTGAACCCGGAGCCGATCGCGCTTTATTGCTTCTAACCTAAGAGAGAGCGAGCTTTCGCCCTCTACTGGCATTATAGTTAGGAACGGGAACCTAAAATCGCATATGCCACAATACTTCGGAAAACTCCAAACTACTGAACAGCCTTGGTCAACGATCGGCTCAGTACAATCGATCGATAAAACCGATTCCCTACGGGATAGCTGCGCTTCACGCACAATTCACTTCAACTGTACCAATTCCTCTCTCAAAATCAGCATCCTCGCGCCGAATTTAATCCGAGTGCGAATGTTCCCAAACCCCCCCCAACCCCCCCTTAGTAAGGGGGGGGAAAAAATTAGAGACCAACCTCCCCTTACTAAGGAAGGGCAAGAAATTAGAGACCAACCTCCCCTTACTAAGGAAGGGCAAGAAATTAGAGACCAACCTCCCCTTACTAAGGAAGGGCAAGAAATTAGAGACCAACCTCCCCTTACTAAGGGGGGGCAAGGGGGGGTAGAAAGCCGATCGCACTCAATAACCCTCGCTGACGAAGAGTGGGAAATTATACCCTTTGAAGTGCGAGAAACAGACGAAAAAATAGAAATTGAAACATCACAAATATTAATTTCCGTAAAGCGAGATCGCGCTGCAATCGAATGCTTTGACAAATCGGGAAAACCCTTTGCTAGCGACTGCGATCGCAGTATGGGATGGCGCGCAGGTGCAACCGCGGGCTGGAAGCGCATCGAAGCAGACGAACACTTCTACGGTTTCGGCGAACGCACCGGCTTTCTCGACAAACTCTCCGAAGTCAAGACAAACTGGACAACCGACTCCCTCGACTACAATTCCCTCACCGATGAAATGTACCAGGCGATCGCATTTTACATCGCCCTGAATCCCGATCGCGCTTACGGCATTTTCTTCAACACGACATTTTGGAGTCAATTCGACATCGGCGCGGAACAACCGGGGGTTTTGCGGATGGAAACCAGAGGCCCGGAACTCGACTACTACATCATTTACGGCCCGGAACCCGCCCAAATTATCGCCACCTACACGCAGTTAACCGGCCGGATGCCGCTTCCGCCAAAATGGGCGCTGGGATACCACCAATGCCGCTGGAGTTACGAATCCGAGGACGTTGTGCGCGAGTTGGCGAAGGAATTTCGCGATCGGGCGATTCCCTGCGATGTCATCCACCTCGACATCGACTATATGCGCGGCTACCGCGTTTTTACCTGGAGCCCGAAGCGTTTCCCCGATCCGGCGAAACTGATCGCAGACTTGAAAGCAGCGGGTTTTAAGGTGGTCACGATTGTCGATCCCGGTGTCAAGTACGAACCGGAAGCAGATTATGAAATATTCGATCGCGGTGTGGAGAATGACTATTTCGTCCGCACCGCCGAGGGAAAGCTATTCCACGGTTACGTTTGGCCGGACAAAGCGGTGTTTCCCGACTTTATGCGGCCGTCCGTGCGCCAGTGGTGGGGCGAATTGCACAAAACCCTGACAGATGTTGGGATTGCGGGGATTTGGAACGACATGAACGAACCTGCGATCGCCGAACGGCCTTTTGGCGACGGCGGCGAACACATCAGCTTTCCCCTGGATGCACCGCAAGGCCCGGAATCCGATCGCGCCACCCACGCTGAAACCCACAATTTGTATGGGTTGATGATGGCGAAAGCTTGTGCTGAGGGGTTGCAAAAAGTGCGATCGAACGATCGATCTTTTGTGCTGACGCGATCGGGTTTTGCGGGCGTTCAGCGTTACTCCTCGGTGTGGATGGGCGACAATCAATCGCAGTGGGAACACTTAGAAATGTCGCTACCAATGCTTTGCAACATGGGGCTTTCCGGCGTGGCGTTTGTCGGTTGCGACATCGGCGGCTTTGCGGGGAATGCAACCGCTGAAATGTTCGCGCGGTGGATGCAGGTGGGGATGCTGTATCCCTTGATGCGCGGTCATTCGGCGATGAGTACGGCGCAGCACGAACCCTGGGTTTTTGGCGATCGCACTGAGAATATTTGCCGCGAATACATCAATTTGCGCTATCAGTTGTTGCCTTACATTTATACATTGTTTTGGGAAGCTGCGACGGCGGGAACGCCGATTTTGCGACCGCTACTGTATCACTTTCCGCGCGATCGGGCAACTTATCACCTTTACGATCAAGTATTGCTGGGCCCGTCGCTGATGGCTGCACCCGTTTACCGTCCGGGAGTTGAACACCGCGCCGTGTATTTGCCGGAGGGGACTTGGTACGATTGGTGGACGGGCGAATGCTATCAGGGCCCGAGGCACATTTTAGCTTGTGCGCCTTTGGAGAGAATGCCGCTTTACGTGCGGGGTGGGGGCATAATTGCGATCGCACCTGTGAGGCAATTTGTGAGCGAAGAACCGCTTGAGTCATTAAAAATGCGAATTTGGCCCGGAAGCGGTGAATGGACGCTTTATGAGGACGACGGACACAGTTTTGAACACGAACAAGGTGTCTGGGCTACGACTAATTACAAAGTGTATTTGTCAGGGGAAAAAATCATCGTTGAAATTGCCCCGCGCGAGGGTCAATTTTCGATTTCTGAACGCGAAGTTATTGTGGAAGTTGTTAGCGTTGGCGAACAGCGATTTACAGATGACGGTAGGGTGCGGCGTTTGACATTTGGATAGTTTGATATTTCTGAGATGTTGCACCATTCTCAATAAGGTTTTTCTGGGTGGGTTCTCCTGCCCACCCCACAAGAAATTCATTCTTTGTGGAACAGGCCGGACAGCAATACTTCGACAAACTCAGTAACCTTATCTTTTCGGTTTGTCAAATGGCTGAACGAAAATTGGGACGTATTCTCGGCTTACAAAGCTAGTTTGGGCTTTATTTGGGCTTGAAATTTGTTTAAGTCCCGCTAACACGAGAGCAGAATTATTAGGAAATAGGATTTCGGGAACCCTTGGTTTGGCTAAGCTTTTCTCTTCTCTGCCAAAAGTTTATGAAGTGGCGATCGCATTTTTATCACCATACTGCTCATCAGTAGGTGTTAAAAGGTGGGGCGCGAGTTCGGCAAATCTATCTGGATATTGAAATAGGATTCTGTAAAAAGTTCGAGCTGCTTTGCTTCTGCTTCTTCTATTAATTTCCCCTTCTGTTTACCCTCACCAAGAGGTTTGACAAACCTATCCTTAACTCGCTCTTCCAACAATCCTGTATATAAAAACCATGTGAGCATTCTACTGGTATAGTCCTGTGAGGTTTTAGGGCTGACGGGCTTTTTAGTCGGACATATATCAGCTATTAATTCCTGTAATCCCCATCTTGTCATAGTTTTGTGATGTTCTAGTTGCTTATATATCTCTTTAGTAACTACATGGTTTTTTAATCGACCAGCCAAATATTCAGCCACTTCTTTTTCTGATAAATTCAACAAATATGGTTGAATTACTACTCTATCTTCTTGAAAAAGTACCATATTAAAATTTTCAAAATCCCAAATAATACTTTGGGTGGTTTTCTGTGAATGGTTGCTTAGTATACTTAATTCCTTAATAGTTATACCTTGTAAGTATTCTTTTGTTAATAACTTAAAAAGTTTTAATACAGTACCAATGGGATTTCGGATTCTGTAGCTCAAGGTACTCTCAACCTCCGAGGTTTTAAATAGACACAACTGTAGGGGGTTTTCCTGCTGGTAAAAACTGCGATTTAATTGGTATCTAGATTCTGACAAGCTAGCTACCTGTAAAATAGGTAAACTAGGTAAACTTGGCTTCTTTAATCTTTCTTCTAGCTGGTTGCGCTTTGATAAATCACTCACTGAGAGAATTGATAAACCAGAACCCTCAAACTTTTGAGGGTTCTGGGTGACAATTGCACTTATATTCATCTCAATTGCACAAGCCACCTCAATTGCAGATTCAAAATCCCTGATATGTAATGATCTTGCTTTGTCTTCAATTCGGCGGTTAACAGGGCAGATTTTTATAATGTCTTGAATGTCGCAAACAATCTGATCAGCAGCTTTTTCATCCTTCAGCTTCCTTAAATGAAAGTGGATTTGATTTAAACCGCTCTCAGTTATATATCCCTGAACGTGAGGAGGTTGGAGAAGCTTCCATAAAATTATCGCATCTTCGGCTATAAATTGACATCGACTACGATTTAGCAGAGTCTCCAATATGAGGTGTGAATCGACTTGAATCTGCATTATTCATATACCTCTTGTTTTTCAGACTCCCCCTTCGTTTCAGGGTTAGCTGTTTGGGCGGGTTTGTCGGTATGTAACATCCTTTGCCAATCTTCTAATGTACGCCGTTTTGGATTAGGCTCTGCGGGTTGAGTCTCTACGACATACTCGATCAAGTCTTCCGCGTTACAGCCAAACAGCTTGCATAGCTTGACAATCCTTTCTATCCATTCTATACCACTCCGTCCTTTCTCCCAGTTGGCGACTGTGTTTTCCGTTACTCCAAGCAGTTGTGACACTTCTAACTGGGTCAACCCTGCCTGCTCACGGAGTTGAGCGAGCCTTGGGACTGGCTTTGTACGTTCCATAAGTCGTTTTTCTCCACGCTGATCAGAGTATAGCACAATTTTGCCTAAAACAATTTGGGCAAACCCCTTGACAGCCTAAATTTTTTTGGGCAAAATAGGAATATCCCTGCTCCTAGAGGCACGACCTCACAAAATCGTGTCGAGCTAAGGGAAGACAAGTAACCACCCTATGTAATGGAGCCAATTATGGGTAATCCCAGCTTTGACATATCAAGTTTGCAGGATTTTAAGCCAGCAAAGGCTCACTGCCAGAAATGCTACGGTCTGCACAAGGTCATCCCTCAAAATAAGAAGCAACAGATTCAGTGTCAAATTTGTGGTGTTCAATATGTTGTTCATGGTCACGCCCAAATAGAGAAATTTCGCTCCCATTTCAAAGAGCGGGGTCTTTATATTGAGTTGAATGACAATGTTAAACATATTGAGCGACTTGGATCTATCGCAAGTCGTTTACGGCAATACAAGCCAGATTATTCGCCTATCAATGGATTATTGGAAGGACTGAACCAAGCCCAAAATTTTGTCCATTTCACAACTTTTGGCACTTGCAAGGAGATTCTGGGCTATTTGAAGTACGCAGCACAGAAGGTTAAGGTGCGTGGCATTGTATCTATACCTTCCAACCAAGAAAATTGGCTTTTGCCTGAACTGGAAAACTACAAAAACGAAGCGCCGAATTTAGAAATTAGGATTGTTCGCAGTTCAAAGTGGCAACAACTACCTCATCAAAAACTGCTGGTGATTGATGGTTTGGTAGCTTTCACAGGTGGCGCTAATCTCACTCTAACTGGATGGCGTAAAGCATCTCTGGGATACGATCACGTAGAGGTTATAAGTGATCTTGACAAGGTGATTGAACTACATAATCGCCTATTCTCACCCCGTTGGGCAGAATTGAGCAATTATGGCGACACGATAGCTATTGGTAATGAGCTGATTGACGATAATGCTGCTTAAAATAAGAGTGCTTGCCGTTAGTATTCTTTGTTTGGCACAGGCCTCATGCCTGTGTCAAAAACAGCTTAAATTATTAAGTAGGTGGGTAAATAAACCTTTAAACACCTTTTCTCTGGCGCTCGAAGCGTTTGGGAGAGCGATATCTTTTCGGTTTGTCAAATGGCTGAAGGAAAATTGGGACGTATTCTCTGCTTATAAAGCTAGTTTGGGCTGTGTTGGGGCTTGAATTTTTTTTAATTACCGTTAAAATTAAGCTAACAGACTCACATTGTAAATATTAATCAACAGTCCTCTTTAGAGGACTTTAGCTATGAGGCAGGGATTTAAATCCCTGTCGGCCTTATTGTTAGGAAACCATATTACTTAATAACTACTGTTATAATATACCGTCCGGGGATGAGTAGACCCGACACCTACCCACAAACTATGCAACCCATCCAAATTACCACATTTCAAGCTCTGTGGCGCAGCCTGGGCCTGATAATCAAAGCCGCACCAATAGAACTCCGCAATTTAATAATACTCAACATTATCGGCGGTGCTGCCCCATCTGCCGTGCTTTTTTTAGATAAATTAATCATTGATGAAGTATCTCGGTTGCTGTCGCAAACCCAAACAGCACAGCCCCTTGCTTTGATGCTTTCCCGGCCAATATTGCTGTGGAGTATTGGCGGAGTCTTAAGTCTCAAGTTAGTCGGCGATGCCCTAGACACAATGAACTCTTTTGTCGCGACATCTTTGCGCGATCGCGTTCAAGGCTTTGTCGAAGGAAAAGTCCTGGAAAAAGTCGCCAATTTCGACGATATTGCCCTCTTTGAAAACCCCGAACTATTAAATATAGTAGAACTCGCAAAAACCGGAGTATCCAAAATACAGCAACTAGCATTTACCCTCAGCATGACCATTACGGGAATTTTTATATTTATTCCATCGATAGGCCTTGCTGCTGCGATAGCTTGGTGGGTGCCACTGCTGATGTTAATCTCATCATCTCCCTCAATTTATACCCAAAGAAAATATAGCAGAATTATCTGGAGAGTTCAAAGAAAGCAAGCTAAAATCAGCCGCGAAATGAACTTATCCAGTAGAGTCTTGACGGGCGAAGAATACGCTAAAGAATTGCGTTTGTTTGGGTTGCAAGAACTTTGGCTCAAACGCTGGCAGGGTCAGTTTTTGCAATTTTTTAGCGAGATGCAGCAAATCCGAAAAAAAGGAGCAATTGTTGTACTTTTCTGGTCGATGTTTAGTAGAATAGGAGTGGCTTTGCCATTTATCTATGTAGTAATGGGAGCTTTGGGTGGTCGCTATACTTTGGGCGATTTAGCACTCTATTCGGGTTTGATTGTTCAAGTAAAGCAAAGTTTGCAGATACTGATTAGCACTTCTACTAATTTGTACGATATCTCTCTCAGTGTTAGTCCGATTTTTCAACTTTTGGAACTCAAACCAGAATTGCAGTCTCCGCTTGGGGATGTAGCATCTCGCCTGCCTAGTTTACCAGATGGCGGGCAAGATTCCCACCCCAGAAAAGATAAAATTGGCATCGAAATTAAGCATCTATCTTTCTGCTATCCCGGTAGCAATAAAAGCACGGTTGAAGATATCAACTTAACGATTAATCCGGGTGAAATGCTAGTGCTTGTTGGTGAAAATGGCGCGGGTAAAACAACCCTTGGTAAACTCCTCGGTCGCCTGTACGACCCCACAAGTGGTACGATCGCCTGGAATGGCAAAGATTTGCGATCGTACTCTCTAGCATACGTGCGATCGCGCATCGCCGTCGTCATGCAAGATTACGCCCGTTTCCCCTCCACAGTCCGCGAAAACGTCGGTTTCGGCGACTTGCTTTCCCTCTCGGATGACACCGCAATTAACGAAGCTATTTCCGAAGCAGGAATTGCAGCTAAAGTCAACAGTTTAGAGCAAGGTTTAGAGACACCGTTGGGGAAACAATTAGAAGACGGCATAGACTTATCGGGAGGACAGTGGCAAAGAATTGCGATCGCCCGCGCCTTAATGCGGCTTTCTACAGCCGAAGTGCTCATTTTTGACGAACCAACCGCCGCCCTCGACCCCAAGACAGAACACGAAATTTACAGCATCTTCCGCCAAATAGCGATCGGGAAAACCACAGTAGTCATCAGTCACAGATTAGGCTTAGCAAAAATTGCCGATCGCATCGCCGTCATGGAAAACGGTAAAATAGCAGAAATAGGAACTCACGACGAATTGATCGCATCAAACGGAATTTATTGTGCGATGTTCACACGTCAAGCTAGCAGCTATATTTAGAGTTAAACCAACAGTCCGCCAGGGGTTGAAAACCCCCGGCGGACTTGTGGGTTAGCGTGGGGAATTTGGCGCGGGTGATTGTGATAAATTATCGCGGATTTGCGATCGCAATTCTCTCGCTGCGCGGCAAGAAACCGGGTTTGTATGAAGATTTTCAGTTGAGTACGAGAAATATCGGAATAAACCGGGTTTCTGAGATTATTGCAAGTCCGAAAAGTCGATCGCAAATTATCTCCCCGTCAGCGTATCCGCATAAGGATCTGGCAAAGCTTGCTGCACCTCCAAAACCGACAAAGAATCTCCAGTTAACGGTTGGCTAATCAATTTTTTTTTTAGCCCGTCCCCCCGGCGATCGCGCTCTTGCAAATGCGATAATTCCTCTTGATAAACAGCAACAATCCGCGCCAAACTCGCCGCCAAATTATCCCAATTCTCATCTCCTACCAACTTCTCAGAAATTCCCTCAAATAACTCTCCCGCTTGCTTTTTTTGAACGTAAGCTTTCAAAAGCTTTCCCGACTTTTGCAAAACGGCCTGATAAATATCCCCATCCGACCACCACAGCCCCTGTTGACTCAGCAGCCAAGTCAAAATATACTCGCGTGCGTGTTGCTCTTTCACCCAAGCCGCGAGATACTGCAAATCTTCCATAGTTACAACAGTCTCCTCAATTTTCCTCAAAATGTCCGCTTGTTTGTATCTACCGTTACTGCGATCGACATAATACCTGCCTTATCATCACCCGCCCGCGTCATTAATACCCTTTAAATCTTAAAAAAACCCTACTGATTTACCAAACAGCAATTCAGAGAATATAAAAATAAACCTAAACCTCCTAGGTCTATTGTCCAATACTTTTAGTCCACCGGAAAGCGGTACACCCCGCCTCGCTTTCCTCTCTCGCAAACCTATCATCAAGCGGGAACAACCAGCGGGTTATTAGCATGACAAAGCAAAATTTTGGTTTAATCGGTCTAGCAGTGATGGGCGAAAACCTCGCGCTCAACGTCGAAAGCAGAGGCTTCTCCGTGGCTGTGTACAACCGCACAGCAGCCAAAACCGACGACTTCATGGCACAACGCGCCCCCGGCAAGAACATTGTAGGCACAAAGACTCTGACAGAATTCGTCAATGCCCTAGAAACCCCGCGCCGAATCTTAGTCATGGTGCAAGCTGGGAAACCCGTAGATGCAGTCATCGACCAGCTCAAACCCATGCTGTCACCGGGCGACATGATTATTGACGGCGGCAACTCGCTATACGACGACACCGAACGCCGCACCAAAGATTTAGAATCGATCGGACTGGGATTTGTCGGCATGGGCATCAGCGGCGGCGAAGAAGGCGCGCTCAACGGTGCTAGCTTGATGCCCGGCGGTACGCGAACAGCTTACGGCCTACTAGAGCCAATTCTCACCAAAATTGCGGCTCAAGTAGATGACGGCCCCTGCGTCACATTCATCGGCCCCGGCGGCGCCGGCCACTACGTGAAGATGGTTCACAACGGCATTGAGTACGGGGATATGCAGCTCATTGCTGAAGCCTACGATTTGCTCAAAAACGTTGGTGGATTGAACGGCCAGCAGTTGCAGGAAGTTTTTGCAGAATGGAATACCACAGACGAACTCAACTCGTTTTTGATTGAAATTACGGCTAACATTTTCAAGTACATTGACCCGGAAACTAAGCAACCCTTAGTTGAGGTAATTATGGACGCAGCCGGTCAAAAAGGCACCGGCCGCTGGACTGTTATGAGTGCTTTGGAATTGGGCGTGAGCATTCCCACAATTATCGCTGCTGTGAATGCGAGAATCATGTCTTCTTACAAAGACGAGCGCGTTAAAGCTTCCCAAGCACTGACGGGGCCTAGCGGCAAGTACGGAGGCGATACTAAAGAGTTTGTGAACAAAGTCCGGGATGCGCTTTACTGCTCGAAGATTTGCTCCTACGCGCAAGGCATGGCGCTGTTGAGCGCGGCCTCGAAGTCGTACAACTATGACTTGAGTTTGAGCGAAATTTCCCGAATTTGGAAGGGTGGCTGTATTATTCGGGCTGGATTTTTGGACAAGATTAAAACAGCTTTCAAGGACGATCCCGAGCTGCCAAATTTGCTGTTAGCGCCGGAGTTCAAACAGAGCATTCTCGATCGCCAATCAGCTTGGCGGGAGGTATTAGCTACTGCTAGCACGCTGGGGATCGCAGTGCCGGCTTTTAGCGCGTCGCTGGACTATTTCGACAGCTACCGGCGCGAAAGATTGCCGCAAAACCTCACGCAAGCTCAGCGCGATTATTTTGGGGCTCACACCTACGAGCGCACCGACAAACCGCGCGGCGAATTCTTCCACTCGGAGTGGACGCAGGCTGCTCAAGAGTCGCTGCAAACGGGTACTACTGATTAATTAATTTTTGTAGGGTGCGTTTCGGCGCACCTTACTAATTATTCTGGGGTTGCAAATTGTTTTGACGTTTGTTTTTGAGATAGGTTTTAATATATTCGTCGTTAAAGAGCGATCGGGCGATCGTGAGTGCTTCTTGTCTCTCTGCATCTGTCATGTAATCATCGCCTTTTAAACCTGATGGCGGGTGTCGGGGATCGCCGCCTGCATCGAGGAATCGCTGACGTGCGATCGCCATTAATTCTCCTAATCTGCGGTCTTGCTCTCTTCTGATATCATGCGGTTTCGTCATAATCTTCAACCTCGTCTATACGAATAATCTCGCCACTTTGTAGTATAGCAGCCCTTGGTAAAAATCGACTAGGGGTTTCGATGTACCAAAAGCCCTTTTCTTCATCATATATTCTCCAGATTAGCAAGTCCAGAGTTTCCAGGGCATTGATAATTAAGTATTGAACTCCTGATGATGGCATAGGTCGATGTGTAGTTGAGCCTGTACTGAGCAAATCTGGTACAATTATAACTACTCCTTTAAAATAAATGTAATTTTATGAAACCTTTTATAGTAAGAGCCGCTGGCATTATCGGTGATATTGCAGCATTGGCATTTGATACATTGAAAGAACAAGAGCAAAGAAAACGTTTATCAGACAGTGGTATTCTGGAAGTGGATGCAATGACTGGCAAAGAGTTTGAAATATTTCTATATGTCCATTTTAGCAACTTGGGTTATAGTGTTACTCTAACTCAAGATAGTCAAGATTATGTAGCTGATTTAATTTTGTACAAAGATGGCTTCAAAACGGTGGTTCAAGCAAAAAGAACCAAAAGACCAGTTGGTATTAAAGCCGTTCAAGAAGTAGCAGGAGCGGTCAGATATTACAAAGGAAATAAAGCCATAGTAATCACCAACAACAGATTCACCAAAAATGCTTACAACCTTGCTGATTCTAACCAAGTAGAGTTATGGGATAGAAAAAGACTCATGGAATTCATCCTGATAGCTAAGAATTGTAGTAAATAACTTATCTACCAAAGTAAGTTATATATAAAAGATGCACTGCTTTCCCGGTATCTTTAATCTCACTGATGAATCATGCTGCAAATTTCTAACACAGTGTTCATTGACGATCGCGAAATCGAGATTAGTGCGATTCGCTCTCAAGGCGCGGGGGGACAAAATGTAAATAAGGTGGCAAGTGCGATTCACTTGCGCTTTGATATCCCAGCTTCCTCATTGCCCGATCGCTACAAGCAGCGTTTGTTACAAATCAACGACCAGCGCATCACCTCCGAAGGTGTGATTGTCATCAAAGCGCAGGAACACCGCAGTCAAGAACAGAACAGGGAAGAAGCGTTGAGACGGCTGCAAGAACTGATTAAAAGTGCGATCGTCATACCGAAACCGCGCAAACCCAGCAAAGCAACTCGCAGTTCCCAGCGCAAGCGTCTCGACAGCAAAACCAAGCGAGGGCAGATTAAAGCTTTGAGAGGGAAAGTTACCGAGTGATCGATCGTCTCAATTCCTCTTGAAATTAGGATATGATTGTAGGTAATGATGGTTAATTTTAGGAAACGGCAATGACAACTACTGCACCTAACGAGCCGACGCTAGCCGATGTTATTGAAAAGCTAGACAAGCTATCGGCAGAAGTTGAGAAATTATCAACTGATGTTGAAAAAACTAATGACAAAACCGACAGATTCAATGACAAATTCGATAACTACCAGAAAGCTACCCAATGGGTTGTGCAACTTGCTTTCACTTTGATTGCCAGCGCCACCATCACGGTGATTATCACTTCAGTTCTCCGTAAGTAATACCAAATCCTACTTTAATATCCTCTTTATAACTTGCTTGTTATAGCGGTTCTCAGAAAGATGAGGTATGTAGTTGGGAAGAGAGCCCTATACGTTTAGGGTTATATAAGCTGTAAGTGATACCTCATCTTTTTTAGAAAGGCTATATATGCCCGACTTCTTCAAAAAGTCGGGGATATAATCTGCTTTTTTAGGTTGGTCTAACTAGAACTAAGCAACAAAAGTTGTCAGTCGGGATTTGGTGGGCCTAAGTCGTCAGGTAAATCGTTAAGCGTTTTTCCCAAAGCTTTGCAAAGAGCTTTCATTTGAGCAATGGTAAGTTCCGGTTCGTCTAATCCTCGTTCCCATTTGCTAATGGCTTGCTGACTTAGGGTTTTTGTGCGGGTTTTGTCGGGAATTTGTTTTGCTAAAGCGGATTGCGATAAACCAACAGCCTCCCGCAAGATTTGCAGTGCTGGTATATCTTTGGACTCTTGAGTTTGTTTCTTTCGGGGCATATCATAGCAAATTCACAACCAAAGTTGTTGACAAATCGGTAAAATACAACTAAGGTTGTTTAATATAGAGACAACACAAAGGCGACTGCTTTAGCCGGACGGTGGAAACGCTTTGGTTTAGCGAGCTGCCTTATTTGTAGTTTCTACCCATTATGCCTGCATAGCCTTAGTATTTTCCGGGCTTGGGTGCATGACTCAAGCCCCTTTCCCTAGACTTTTCCGAACCCCTGCGGGTTAGTTATCGTTCGGTGAGGACTCACGACTTGGTAAGTCATCGGGAATTTTAGTTACGTCTAATCCTAAAACCTCAAACATAGTTTTTAGAGAAACCTGGTACAGGTTAGCCATAGCAAGTATGTTTTCAGCGTTAGGTAGAGCCTTGCCTAATTCCCAGTCAGCTTGTCTTCGCTCGGAAATTCCGATTTTTTCTTTGACTTGAGGGCGTGTTAGTCCAGCTTGTTCTCTGAGTAGTCTCAATGGAGACTTCTCCTTTTCTTGTAAATCTTCTTCTATCATGGGACGAAATATTCATGATGTAAACGTCTTGAAAAAGACTTGGATAAGACGTAAACTTCATGTTGGTAGGTCATCGGGAATTTTGGCTACGTCTAGTCCCATACATCTAGCAAGTGTTTTTAGTGGTACCCCTAGCTCGCGCGCCAGAGCAATAGCCCGATCGAAGCGAGGAATTGATTCTCCTCGTTCCCAATCGCCAATAATGCGAATTCCTACCCCCATTCGACGACTAAGTTCGGGTTGGGTCAAATTTGCACTTTCTCTAAGGTTTTTCAAGGTTATGGTTTCTCGATCTTTAGCTTCCATCAATTGTAGCAGTTTGTTGCTAGCAGAATAGTGCTTGAAAAATTTGGTATCTGGCACTAAACTGCTAGTAGATAGGCAAAACAAAGGCAACCGGGCGAGCCTCATTTCGTCAAAATGCAGGTTTGAAGAACCGCCTTATTTTTAGTGTCTATCAATTGGGCTTGCATACCCAAGCGTATTTTTGCGGCAAGGGCGCATACATCAAGCCTCTTTTCCTCAACGCCGAGGAGGTGATGCCATGTAAAAGGTCGATCGACCTCACAGAGACGGCCCAGCTCAAAATTCTATCAAAGATCCCGACCAAAACTTCAACTTTGCGATCGCACAACTTCCGTGGTATCGTGCCATTTCTCGAACCATTCCAGATCATGCCCACATCCATTGACAACTTCTACCTAGGCGATGTCGCCTCCAACTTTCACTTTGCAGGCCCGCTGCTAGACTTTGAAGAAGAAATCCAGAATCAATCTCCCTTTCACGATTTAGACTACCTGACAGGCGAAATTAAAAGGGGATTTCTAGACTACGTGCGGCAAGGAATCATGCTGGACGCGATCCGGAAACTGCGATTGTACAAAGACAAGTTCAAAACTTTTAAAAGTTACTGCGAACAAGCATTAGGCAGGCAGTATTTTTACTGCAAGCAAATTATCAAAGCTGCGAGCATTTGCCTGCGCTTAATTAAAGCCGGATTTGAGATTTTGCCGACCTGCGTTGCTCAAGTTGTTCCTTTGTTCAAACACGCAAATACCGACCAATACGGCGACTGTCGTTTACAGGAAAAGTGGCAAGAAGTTGTCGATGTCATACCAAAAGAAAGGATTACCGCAGTAACTATTGCCGAAACAGTTGACAACAATCCCAACCTCCGGCTCAAACAAATTCGGATTAAAACCGACACCTACGCCCTTTTAACCAAAAAAGCAGCCGCAGCCGGACTGTCAATTTCGGAATTTTTGGCAAGGTTGGTTGGCGAATACAATCCCAGAAATTTAGAGCAGCCAGCGGAACATACTCGCGAACAAGAGGAAATTTTAGACCAATTAGACGCGGAGTTTAAGAAGCCCGCAGGCGAAAAGAGTCCCACTGCTGCTAAAGACAAAATAAAGTCTAAAGGTTTTGCAGTCAAAGTTGACCCTAAAGGTGGTAAAAGGGAAGTAAAGGCGAAAATTTCGGAAGGGAAAGTAAAGCCAAAAACTTCGGAAGGTGAAGTTAAGTTCAAAAATCGGCAAACAGCAGTCCAAGCCGAGAAACAGTCGAATTCATTTAATGAGAAAAATCATGAAGTCATCTGCCCAAAATCCAATCATGCGTCAACTGAAATTAATGGAGGTTCAACTGAACGAAATTCAGTGCCACCTTATTAAAGCCACTGTGTTGAATTGGTGGCAAATAGTTTTGCCTGACGGTCAGAAGATTGCGATCGAGCACGCGGGCGGCGGACACTGGATTTTTCGGGCTAACGGGCTTGAGAAATCTCATCCAGAAGTGCGGCTAGCAGTGTTAAGGGCGATCGCCGAAGGCTGTCGCCGATAAGCTACGGTTAAGGGCGCGGCGCGGTGCCGTGTCCTGAGATGGACTGGCGACCGGATTTGAGATGATTTGGGGATGCAGGGGGCGATCGATATTAGTTGCGCTTGCGATCAGCTTGTAGGGCGATCCGGGCACCGCCAAAAAGCCTTGGACTTATAGCGCCCCCTCAATAGCTAAGGCTGCCTTACAAGTGTTGTCAAAGCAGTTTTTAGCTTGGCTTTTGATCCTGGTCGCGATTTCAATAGGAAGCGACTGATCTAATAGTTCGGTAATCGTGTTTTTTGTCGATCGTGTGGGGCGGCAGTTGTCACAGCAATCCCTTTTTCTAGCTGGATTGTAGCAAGCCAGAGCTGTCGCTGGCACTCTTGAGGCCCAGGGGTGTGGCATTAGTTGCGATCGCGATCGGAGTGTGCCAACTGTGGGGCAAGGGCGGTAAGTCAAAAAACTCGCCTCAACAGAAAAATCATTTAAATCATTACAGAGCAAGCTTTTTGCTTTATAAGCATCGACCTAATGCAATATCTCAATCACATAAACATATACTTTTAGATCTCCTTGTAGAGTAGGCAATTTAAGGATTTTGAAGCTTGAGGCTGCTTATGTATTAAGCTCACCTTCTTAGCTAGTCACATAACAGTCACATAAGAATCATGCCCAGAACGGGACATACTTGGCGTGCTTTTTGGAAGTGTTCTCTGGGTCATAAGGCTTTATCAAGCCCTCGTCTTGCGTTTCCGAGATGATTCGAGAAGCCATTGAGTAATTTTTGTCCTCTATTGAAAATCGCTGTCGTAATGATGAATTAGTCATCTGAGCATTGGATACATATCGTAAACAAGCGTGGTGGTAACAAGCCCGAATTCGATCTCGCTTGTCCATGTCTGCGTATTTTTTATAAGAGAATAGAATAACTTGCGTGTGTTCCTTGGTCACTCTGAAGTCCGGCGCTGGTAGTTGAAAAAGCTCTACGGCAAAAATTACTTTATCAATACCACTTCCCCGTTCTTCGCAAATATTCATACGTCGCATAAAGGCTGCCAAATCTTCATTGCGAGAACGGGGTGGCTCATCAATAAAACGCAATGTATCAATAAGTGGTTGGCCTGGATTAGTAATTTCAATTCGATCTAAAAATATTTCAATCATAGGGCCTGTACCGCTGATATTAAAATCTTGATGTATAATTGCATTGGCAATCAATTCTCGAATAGCAATCTCAGGGTACATACGTTCTTCTTTGCGAAATGCTTGACCTATCTGTTCATTCTGTGGTAACAGATCATTTATGTAGTTTATAGTATTTACAAATTCAACAGCATAACCACTTTTTCCTGTTTTTTCTCGCTGAGTTTCTATTCTGTTTTGTCCTTGATAGATTACGACACGAATAGCTTTTCTTGATAAGCTTCCAAAGGTAGACAAATTATTGGCAAAAAGAATTGCTCCCAAATTAGTAATATCAAAAAAATTATGGTTTTTTTGAATAATTATTTTTTCAGAAATTAGGCGATGTATAATTACGTCTCTACTGTCAGGAAGCTTTTGATTTAAAAGATCAAAATAAGATTGATAGTTTATATAAGCCAATACATTATCTATTGTTGCATTTTCTAATGCAATTCCCTTCTCAAAGGGTTGACGTGAAAACAATAACCATAGTTCTCTTTCTTTTTCTGGAAAATCTTTAAGCTTTTGTTTACAACTCCCTACACGAATATACTCAACCGAGAGAAACGCAATAGGAGCATAACTTGCTTTCGGTATCTCAAAAAGAACAATATCCTTGCTCTCGCAAGTAAATTCATGAATTTTAAAATTAATTCGGGGTTTAAGGTTTACGGCTAACCAATTCTCCAGTTCTTGACCTTTAATTTTTTCTCGCTTCGGTTTAAATTTTGTACCTATAATATCGTGGCTTCCATTATCAATACCCCAGACGAGATAGGCAGTCTGCTGATTATGTAATGTAGCCGAGTTTGATAAAGCCGACAGATATTCACCAATAAGTTCTGGATTTTTATTATCTTTTTTGAATTCAACCCATTCTGTTTCATCCGGTAGGGCTATTAATTCTTGTAGTAACGGTACTAAATGCTTGTTTTCCATGACTATCCTTTACTTTAATATAAGTAGAAAAAGCTGCATAAGCCTGGAGAGAAAACTCCTTTAGGCGCCCAATACCAAGTAACAGGGTTATATAGGGAAGTAAAAAAAAATATTTTTGCTCTCCTTTTCGAGTTTTTGTTAAGTTTGAGATTTTTCATGCTTTGACAGAAGGAAGATTTTCAATCTGACTTATTGCCTCGCGTTCTTTTTGCCAAGGTTTATCACGCAACTCATTAGCTTTGAGAACTAAATCACCAATCTCGTTTTTGATAGATGGTGCAGGTAATGGGATGGGAACAGAGGAAAGCATATCAATATCAATGTGTACAATCACCGAGCCATAAGAGTGTCTTGTCGCAAAACGATAACCATAATCTGATGCCAGCCAAGCAGGTCGATTTGAAAAATCTGCTTACTGCTAAGCATCGGAATCTACTTGCTACCTGTTGATGAATTCTATTGAACCACACCAGAATCACAGGCTCACCAGATTTTAAGGATGCGATCGCCCTTGATCTATCAAATTCTACCAGATCGAGCGATCGCCCTTTTACATCCCACCATACCATAAACCCCTCCGGCGAAACCTGACTCGTAAACTTTTTGATAGACACAACTCGACTCGAACCAGTGACCCCTACGATGTCAACGTAGTGCTCTAACCACCTGAACTATGCGTCTGTCGATCGCTTCCATTCATGACATTTTCCCAGACTATACTCAAAAGACATCTCCAATAATCGATTTGAAATCCTTGTACCGAGGTAGCTGAAGCTTTATTTGCGAAGATGTTTAATGCTCTGCTTACCCCAATTGGATCGAGCAATTGCTCAATTGTCTCCACTAATGTTTCAGGATCGACAGGCTTGGGAAGATGCCTTTGAAATCCGGCTGCTAGTGCTTGCTGTTGATTTGTCTCACCTGCATAGGCTGTCAGAGCGATCGCCCGAATCTTTCCTCCATCCTCTGTGGATAGTTGTCTGACTTGACGAATCAACATATAGCCATCAATTTTTGGCATTCCAATATCAGCAATCAAAACATCTGGCTTAAATTTAGTAAGTTGTTGTAGCGCATCGGTTGCTGAAGATAGAGAGATCGCGGTGGCCCCCGCTTGGTCCCAAATAAATTGAACTAAATCTAAATTGTCTATTTCGTCATCGACGGCCAGAATACATAATCTAGCCAAGGGTGAAGAGCAAGCATTTAGTGATAGATTGTCCTTCTGCTAACTGTTTGCATCATTGCTTCTGGCTAATAAGGGAAGCGTGACAGTAAATGTTGCTCCCTGTCCTTCTCCAAAACTTTCGGCTTTGACAGTTCCACCGTGTAGCTCAACGACGTGACGCACGATCGCTAATCCCAGCCCTAACCCGCCAAATGTTCTCGTAATACTGCTATCGGCTTGTCGAAATGTGTCAAAGACATAGGGAATAAATTCTGGCTTAATCCCTTTCCCTGTATCCCTGACTTGAATTTGAGCGCAGGAATCAATCGTTTTTAGCTCAACTTCAACTCGACCTCCAGTTGGGGTGAACTTAATGGCATTGGTGAGCAAATTCCAGACAACCTGTTGCAATCGGGTAGCATCTCCTAACACATCGCCCACATAGGGTTCTAGCTGAGTTTGAATTTGAATTTTTTTTGCTTCGGCCGCTAAACTCACTGTTTCGATCGCAGCTTTAAGAGTTGTTTTCAAATTAATAGGACTAGAGTACAAACTCAGCTTGCCTTGCAGAATGCGAGAAATATCCAGCAAGTCCTCAATCAGTTGAACTTGCAACTCGGCGTTGCGTTCAATTGTTTCGAGACCTACCGCCGTCTTGCCAGAATCTAGGGTTCCCCTTCGCAGCAGCCGAGTCCAACCCAGAATCGGATTCAGCGGAGTTCGCAATTCGTGCGACAAGACAGCTAAGAACTCATCTTTAATTCGGCTAGCTGCTTCTGCTTGTGCGCGTGCTTGCCGTTCTGACTCGTAGAGCCGTGCTCGGTCGATCGACTGCGCCGACTGCTGTGCCAGTGCCAAAACGAAGGCCCGATCGCTCTCGGAAAGCTGGGGAACGGTCGAAAAACTCAGCGACAGCCCACCAACGGCTTGCCCTTCAATTAACAATGGCACTGAAATCCAGGCTTCTGAACCAACCTTGGCATAAGCTTGGGCTAAATCAGGATAACGGGCAATTCGGTTTTCGATAGTTTCTAGCCAAGCAGGTTGCCCAGTTCGCACGGCTTCTGCCAGAGGATAGGGTGCATGAACTGAAAAACTGCGCGGAAATTCTCCTACGTGCTCGTACCCGATCGCTTGAATAATCTCCAGTTCGCTTGCCTCCTGGTTTAATACCGCAACCAAACCACAACTTGCTCCCAGTGCAGACATTCCCTGTTCAATAATGACCTGAGCCACTTGAGCCGAAGTTAGCGATTCAGACAAAGCTGTCATCACCGCCAGCAGTCGAGCCGTCCGGTTAGCAGCGAGTTCGGCGGCTAATTTCGCTTGTTGTGTTTCATTATAGAGACGAGCATTATCAATGGCGATCGCTGCCCGCTGAGCCAAATCTTGGGCCAGGGCAATGTCTTCCAGGCGATAGCGGCGATCGGATTCAGTAAACACAAAGGTAATGCTACCCAACACGCGCCCGCGTCCCTGTAGCGGTGCAATGATGCAGGACTTTAACCCAACTCCACGTATGATTTCCAGGTATTCAGCATTCGGCACTGCGGCAACTAACTGTTCATCTGTAATCTCAATCCCAATTTCAACCTGTCCTGTTTGTATGACTTTAGCAATGCCATACCCATCATCGAGATGTCTGGGAAAGCGTTGAGCCAACTCCCAGCCAAACTTCACTTTTTCGGGATCGCAATGAGCAACTGCAACTCGACCAATTGTGCGATCGTCATTCAGCAGATCGACACTACACCAATCTGCAAAATAAGGAACTGCCAGCTTTGCAACGCTTTGGAGAGTTTGTTCATACTCCAGCGAAGAGGAAAGGACAGCACTCACTTGGGCTAAAAATGCTGATTGTTGTTGAGAATTCTCTGCTACAGCACGGGCTGCCTGTTCTTGAACAAGCTGTACTCGTTCGTCTTCGGTTTGCTTGCGTTCAGTAATGTCGCTGAAAGCAGCAATGATATTGATAATTTGTCCCTCTGCGTTAAACAAAGGAGAAGCATTGATCGAGAGAATCCTGCGAGTTCCATCGGCATGGTTAATGCCATGTTCTATACCATAAACCGGCTCACCTGTTTGCATCACCCTCGCAAACGGCAGTTCTTCTTCTGGGAAAGGATGACCCTCCACGGTTGTAATCAACCAGGATGGATCGTTATAGCCTCGCTCCACAATTTCGCTGCGAGTCAATCTTAAAATCCTCTCTGCAGCCCTATTTGCGGATCTAATCTGTCCGGTAGAATCTAGAATGGTGATGCCATCAGGAATAGTTTGGAAGATGCTGGATAATTGCGCTTCACCCTCACGCAGAGCAGTTTCTGCCTGCTTGCGCTGTGTAATGTCGTGCATCACGACAACTGCACCCTGTTTTTCGCCGTTTGCGGCAATAATTGCCTGTCCAGTTGCTAACAGCATTCGCGCAGTTCCCTGCTGCGGAACAATCATCATTTCCACATCACGAACGTTCTGTCCTTGCAATGCCTGAAACAGGGGAATATCCTCTTTATTCATTGGTGTTTTGCCGTCGGGCAAATACAAGTTATAATACTGGGCCCATTGCTCCGGTGGAACTGGCTGCTGAGGTACTCCATGAAAATCTTTAGCTGCTTGGTTAAATACCGTCAATATGCCCTCGGCATCGCAAGCGACAATGCCAGCTTGAACGTTGTTTAGAATTGCCTTCAAAAAGTCCTGTTTTTTCTGAAGAGTGGCTTCCACCTGCTGGCACTTGGCGATTTCGGATTTCAATTGTCGATCGAGTTGAGATGTTTCAGTCGTGTCTTGGAAGTAAATAAGTAAGCCATCTTCACTCTTGATGAGGCGAATTCTCAACCACTTGTTGAGTGAGGGATAGTGTTCTTCAAGCTCGATAGCTGTTTGCGTGGCAATCGCTTGATGACAATACTTGTATAGCTCGGAGGTAAGATCGATCGAAAATATAGTCCATATATTTTTGCCTATCAGGTGTTGCCGCTTCCTGTTTAAAAGCTGCTCTGCTTTATGGTTGACATAGGTGCAGTGCCACTCTGAATTAATAGAAATAAAAGCCTCAGACATGTGATCGACTATCACCGCAAATCGTCGTGCTTCGAGTGCTTGGCAGTCCGTACACAGCTCTTGAGAAAAATTTACTGCAAGCTCTTCTCGATCGTTCAAGGGTATCGGCTCAATAAGTAGGGGTAGCAGTTATTCTGGTTGCCAAGACAAGCCCAAAGGATAAAGAGCAGATTTTTCG
>JAUBSN010000038.1:0-76336 GCA_036704825.1 Microcoleus sp. F8-C3
CGCTTAAATCATAGAAAAAATTAGTAGTTGCTTCCATAGCAGTTTTTGGGGAAGTCGTTGGTTTAAAAAATGTAAAATCATATCATTTATTGGGAAAATTACCAAATCGGGATGCTCCCCACGCACATCTGGTGTGAGGAGCAAATTTATGCTATGTTCGACTGCAAAGTTGACCGCAGGCTGAATATGCTCACTTTTCCTGGCGTTGAAGTCACAGAGCTCATCTACGAAAGCGCAAACTCCCTGGTTTACCGAGCATTCCGACAGCCCGACAGTCTCCCCGTCGTCCTCAAAATCCTCAAAGAAAATTATCCCACACCCCAAGAACTCGCCCGCTATCGCACAGAGTATAAAATTACACAATCTCTGAATCTGAGCGGCTGTATAAAAGCCTATGAGTTGCAGTCATATCAAAACACGCTGGTGATGTTTGTCGAGGATTTTGGTGGCGAATCCTTGAAAATTTGGATGCAGCAGCAAAAATTTAGTATTGCAGAATTCTTGCGAATTGCGATCGCCACCACAGAAAGTTTACAACAAATTCACAGCGCCCACATCATTCACAAAGACATTAACCCTTCAAATATTGTCTTCAATCGGGAGCATCTCAATGAAAGCAGCCCTCCGCTTGAAATTGGAGCTAAGAGTCAGGAGTCAGGAGTCAGGAGGAAAGAGTCAGAAGGAAGAAGGAAAAAGTCAGAAGGCAGGAGCCAGAATAAGTGTTTTTACAAATATGAGATGCTCCCGTATCTGTTTTAGTAATGGCTTTGGTTTATTGGGAATGAGAGAACGCGCCGATCGCATTAACGCGCAGCTAACTGTAAACAGCCACCCCGGAAACGGCACAGAAGTTATAGTTTCAGTTAATCGCCAGTAAAGTAAGGTACACATTTCGCACCATACATAGTAAGTTTGTAGTAAAAAATTCACTTTTTTTTGATAAAATTAACAGGGAAACATGATTAACCAATCAAATATTATTCGCGTTTTAATTGCCGACGATCATTATATTGTGCGGCAAGGTTTAGTGGCGCTGCTGAATCATGAATCAGATGTGAAAGTTGTGGCGCAAGCAAGCAACGGCGAAGAAGCTATTACAATGTTCCGCGAATATCAGCCCGATGTAACGCTGATGGATTGGCGGATGCCGGTGATGGATGGAGTCGCGGCTATTGCTGCAATTTGTGAGGAGTTTCCCAGCGCCCGGATTGTGATGCTAACGACTTATGACGGCGATGAAAACATCTATCGCGGATTGCAAGCGGGTGCTAAGGGCTACCTGCTCAAGGATGCGGCACCAGAGGAGCTTTTAGCAGCAATTCGGGCTGTTTTTGAGGGTAAAAAGTACATTCCGCTGGCAGTGGGCGTTAAGTTAGCCGATCGCCTGAGTGGGCCTGAATTGAGCGATCGCGAATTAGAAGTCCTCCGCCTCATAGTCGCTGGTAAAAGCAACAGCGAGATTAGTGAAGTTCTGCACATCAGCGAAAGTACCGTCAAGTTTCACATCAACAATATTTTGAGCAAAATGGGAGTTAGCGATCGCACGCAGGCCGCTATTTCCGCATTAAAACGCGGGATTGTCAGCCTGTAGTTTAATTGTCAGTATTTTTTTACTGATAAATATGACTATTATGACGGCAAATAATGATAAATAAGACCTTAAGTTTTATGTAAAAACTTTTTAGTAAGGCTAAGCTGGAGCTCCTAGGACAAATTAGCCCTGCTCAAAAAAATGCTTTATTCATTTTTGTCCGAATCTCAAGTCAAAGTCCGCGTTTTCAAACAGTTTGCAGCCGCTGTTTCGGCGTCTTTAGCACTTAGTGCAACAACCAGTTTAAAACCCTCGCCGGTATTAGCAGCTAGCAATATCCCCCCCGCAACTCAAACCTCGACTCAGTTAGTCGCAAAATCAGATTCTAGCTTGCAGCTAGGGCAGTTACGCAGCAGTGTTCCCGTGCAGACAATGCAGCTCGATCCGGGCGGATTTATCCCGATCGCGATCGGCGGTATGATAATTATTCTGGTGCTGCCACTATTTTTTGGCGGATTGGTAGTAATTGGCGATCGGGAAGTTGGCATTGTCAGTAAAAAGTTTAGCTTCGGCGGCAAGTCTTTACCGCCGGGAGACTTAATTGCCTTAAACGGAGAAGCTGGATATCAAGCTGATACTTTGCCCCCCGGTTGGCACTGGGGTTATTGGCCTTTGCAGTACAACGTTCGCAAAGAGTCTCTGACTGTAGTTCCCCAAGGTGAAATTGCTTTAATTATCGCCGCCGCCGGCGAGTCGATTCCGCCACAGCGCATCCTAGGCAAAATCACAGAATGCGACAATTTTCAAGATGCTCGCAAATTCCTCAAAGGCGGCGGAGAAAAAGGTCGCCAACTCGGCATCCTGACGGGGGGCAGCTATCGGATAAATACGGCATTATTTACGGTAATTACAGCAGCTAATGCTCCCAAACACGGGATGACAGCGGAACAGTTGAAACTCTACAAAATTGCTCCAGATAAAGTGGGAGTCGTGACAACTTATGACGGCGTTCCGATCCAAGAGGGCGAAATTGCCGGCCCGATTATCCCGAATCACGACAACTTCCAAAACGCTCAGAAATTTATCAGCGGCGGCGGGCGGCGCGGCTTGCAAGAGCAGGTTTTGCTTTCGGGTTCTTGGAATTTAAACCCTTGGTTTGTCGGGGTGGAACAAGTGCCGATGACGGAAATCCCGATCGGCTATGTCGGCGCGGTTATTTCCTATGTCGGCAAAACCTCGGAAGATGTGAGCGGCGCTGCTTTCACTCACGGAAATTTAGTAAATGTGGGCAATAAAGGGGTGTGGGTGACTCCTCTTTATCCGGGGAAACATCCGCTGAATACGCGCATTTTAAAAGTAGAGTTAGTGCCGACTACTAATATAGTATTGAATTGGTCTGGAAAAACAGAACGGCACAGTTACGATTCTAAACTTTCGTCTTTAACCGTGCGTTCTCAAGACGGCTTTGCCTTTGATTTAGAAGTAGCTCAGATTATTCACGTCGGAGCTTTGGATGCTCCGAAAGTCATCTCCCGCGTCGGTTCGATGCAGAATTTAGTAGACCACGTTTTGCAGCCGACAATTGGGAATTATTTCCGCAATTCTGCTCAAGCTTATTCTGTATTAGATTTTCTATCGGCAAGAAGCGGCAGGCAAGCGGAAGCCGCCGAGTATATCAAAGCAGCTTTGCGTACCTACGACGTGCAGGCAATTGATACTTTAATCGGGGATATTTTGCCGCCTGCAGAGTTGATGCAAACTCAAACAGATCGCAAAATTGCTGAGGAACAGTGCAAGACTTATGAGGTGCAGCAATTAGCACAAACTCAGCGGCAACAATTGGTGCGGGAAACGGCGCTGGCCGAGATTCAACAAGAGATGGTAAAATCCGAACAAGGCGTGAAGATTTCTGAGTTGAAAGCGAATTCTCAGGTGAAACAAGCTCAAGGCGAAGCTGAGTCGATTCGGGTGAAGGGAAATGCTCAAGCTGAAGCTTATCGCGCGGGTGTTGTGGCTTTGGGAGGTTCCGGTTATACGGCTTTGCAGTTAATGCAAATTATAGGCGATCGCAACGTGCGAGTTGTACCGGATGTTGCGGTAACAGGCAACGGTAGCGGTGGCGGTTTGGTTGACGGTTTGCTGGGAATGATGATGTGGAATCAAACGGGCAAAAATGGAGAAAATGGAGGAGAATTACCTGTAGTTAAGTTACCGAAATCGGAACCTGCGGCTAAGTTATCAGCAGCCGAGGTAAATTCTGTTAAGCCGCCGACATCTCGCGCTAATTCCCCTGTTGCGAATTCTGAGGCTGATATTGATTCGCTGTTTGATGAATTGCCGTTTGACGATCGATCTTTTAGTTAGGCTGTGCCGTTTGTACGATAGAATACTCATATACCCTGACTTCTTTAATAAGTCAGGGTATCTAATTATCTCTATGGATGCTGACAAGGATTATTGCTAGTCCATATACTTTCCCAGAAACTCTTGCTGAGCGATCATGTCTTCTGCTGACTTTGTAGAAATTAACCTCAAAAATCCTCGCAATTGTTCCCCAATAGAATAACTTTGTCTGCCCATTACAATTCCTGAATGTTCCTGGCCTTGTTCCATATAAATTTTATGCAAGCGACAAAAGTCTCCCACATTCAAAGTATAGATAACTCGCCCTTGGGCAGTTGCCCATATTAATTGCTCTTCATCAGTGCAACGCCTGATTATTAGCTTCAGCAGTGGTAGCTACATCAATACCTGCACTTCGGAGCGCTTTGACTAGGGAGCGTTCGAGAATATCCTCATCTAAATATAAACGAATTTGGCTCAAGATTAACTCCCCGCTTTATGTTCATTGGCTAAGCGATCGCACTCAGCGTCTTCAGCCGCAATATCGGTATCTATCTGTTCTTTATTAGCGTAGTAGTAAGCTAGTGCTGCATGAACTTGTGCTAAATTTAAGTGGGGAATTTCTGCAATAATTTCTTCTGGTTTCATCCCCATTTTGTACCAAACGGCGATTCGTTGAACTGTTATTCTAGTGCCTGCGATGCGGGGCGATTTCCACAGGTTTCTGGTGTGGAAATGATGAGAGTGCCAATATCAGTTAAAGTTGGCATAGGTGAATCTGGGGTTAAAAATTAGAATTAAAGTATAGCATAAATTTATTATTCTTGAATTTTGCTGACTTAGTTTATGACATATTCTGTTCCCGCAGATAACTCAACCAATCTTGCATCGACTTAATTTTTTAGCGATCGCGCATAGGCTTCTAAAGTCCGATCTAGCCTTAACAATGATGAGCCAACGCCATTTTGATAAGCTTCTAAAAAACAACGTCTTTTTAAGGAGCGGATTGCATTTAATGTGATCTCTGTGTTATAATTGTCAAACATTACTTGTAAAACTTCCATCAAATTAACAGCTTTTTCTTGAATCGCTAAATATTTCACAACCTGCTGTTCTGATTCAGTTAACCTTACCCATACCCGACTGAGTTGAGAGCCAATCTCGTTACTTAATATCAAGGAAGGATAAGCTAAAAATTCCGCGACTTTGCCAGCGAATAATTCTTCAATCATCGTGGCTGTCATTTCTAAGCATAAAGGATGACTCTGATACTTTTCAATTAAGGTGTCCCACATCTGTTCGTCTGACAGTTCTTTATCCCTTAATATTTCTTTAGCAGACTCTCCCAAACCTGTGAGTTTTAAACAACGGGTGAATTTATGACGAGTAGCGATCGCATCTTCTGGTTGTTCGCTAGTAATCAACAACAAACTACTTGCATTAGACAATTGTGCAATCTGTTTAAATAAAAGATGGTATCCTTCAAATTCTGGTTTATATTGACCTGCCAATTGCCCTTGCTGAAACAACATCTGTAAATCATCAATAATAATTAAACAGCAATGTTTGCGTAAAAACTTAAGCAATACATCGACTTGGCGATCGAGGGTATTGGGAATAATGGGGGAAATAAAGGTTGGCAATAAATCGGTTAAAAAACTATCTATAGTTGGAGAATAGCGGAGATTGCGATAAACAATATATTCAAATTTCGTTGGGATTTCTTCAATTAGTTTGATGGCTAGGGTGGTTTTGCCAATTCCGATAATGCCAGTTAAGGTAATGATGCGGGAGCAATCTTGAATTAGCCAGGTTTTTAAAGTGTTTAATTCATCACTTCGTCCGTAAAATGCGGTAATTTCTGGGGCGTTATCTATGTCTAAGTATGGTCTGTTTGCAGTTGGCTTGGATAGGGGAGAAGATTTAGGCGATTGCTTTTGTCTCGAACAAATACTTATTTTATTACGATTTACCAAATATCCAATTGAACCACTGCTAGAGATAATAACTTTTTCTAAAATATTCCGTGCATTTAATTTATTAACATCTTCCCCTAAAACATCGGATAAAGTTTGCCATAATTTCGATGCCCTATCTCGAACATGACCTTCACTTAAATGGTTGTCCGAGGCAATTTTGGCATACTTCTGACCTTGTAACGTTCCTTTAAGAATTGTTTCTTGCAGATGTTCTAGGTGTTGGCCTGAATGGGCAAACAGCAGTTCATCAGCGAGTTTCAAGATTTCTGCAATGTCCATAGATCGGTGAGATGCGTGGGGTAATTCCTATGCTATCCGATCTTTCCGACATTTTCCCGACATTTTTGGGATTTTTTGGGGAAAAGTTCCGATCTCGATCCGATTGATAAAAAGTAGGAGTAATTTTAGACTACTCATAATTAAACCAAAAATGTGCGGTATAAACCAACCAACCAAGAGGAGCATTGTACTGCAACTGCGGGACAATTAGTAGTTTTGCCGCCTTCAGTTATCTGTAGGGGGTATGTGGGAGCTTATTGGTAAGTTGCGCTAAGTAGTGAGAAATCTGGAGCTAGGGTGTAATCGTTTTGTTTGAACTAATGCAGACAATCTTAATCTTTTAACTCAAAATTCCAATTCCAAAGAGGTTGCCTTATGAGGAATAATTTTAGTACCCGGCAAGTCTTGGTAAAATCCGCCTTGATATTGTCTGTGTTGGGCAGTTCTATACTATTGACAGTGAACTTTGCTCGTGCTGACCGTTTTAGCAATGAAGTTGACACGCAAGTAGCTCAAACCGATCGATGGACTAATCAAGTCCGCGCTCAGTTGATTCAAGTGGCTGTAGCAGCTGGTTTTAGTGGAAACAGTCTAACTCATCAGCCATTTATCGGGGATTTAGGTAATGGGGGTGAGAATGATATTACCTTCAATGTAACGGCAGGCGTTAGTTACGCAATTGTAGGTGTTTGCGACAACGATTGCCGCGATATTGACTTAAAGATTTACGATGACAACGGCAATCTTATCTCTTCTGACACTCAAAGAGATTCCACTCCCATTATTAGGGTGACACCGCGTTGGAATGCTCGTTTCACCATCAGAGTGATAATGGGTAACTGTTCCAATAGTCCGTGTCGCTATGGCATTGGATTTTTTGGCAAATAGGTTGGGTGCGATCGTGGATACAGGCTTTAATGGTTGGCTTTCTCTGCCTCCAGAAACTCTCGGTTTCATATTGTATTTAGGAGATTTCTAATGAAGTTTATTCGTGGTTTGTCTAGCATTACTCTTGTGTCTTGCCTAAGTGTTAGCTCAGGTGCTGCTGTAGCTAAAGTGACTGAACCAGTATCCAATCCAACTTCATCTGCTCAAACTGAGTCTGTGATAATTGCAAACCCTTTGGAATTTATCCGAGATGCTGTTCAAACTATAGAGCAGGTAGATGGAGTGATAGATTCGCTAAACCAAGTTATTCGGCAAGATAACGCAGACCCCCAACAAAATCAGAAAGCTGGTGAGCAACTTCAACAGCAGCCTGTTGAGCAAGCTCCCATCCAGGTTAATGATAATAAGAACTCATACCAAAGGTTGGCAAGGAGAAGTGATGAAAGCCATGAGAAGTGGTACGACAGAATCCGACCAATTATCAACACTATGCCTGGACAAAACTATCGTGCTTGGAAAGCGACTTTATCGCCGGAGGACAGAGAAGCATATGATGCTATCACTAAGCAAAAAAATTATGAAGCAGCGGAGATTATGAACCAGATGACACCTTCAATCTTGGAGTCGGTACTTCAAGAAGATAGTCGGGGTCAGTCTGAATACTGCCGCCAAAATCCGGGGGGTTATGTCTACGGTTCTGGTTACTGCCAGTAGGATTTGTGAGCACTTTGCACATTCTCAAAATTTCAACATCCAAATCCCACAGTATCTTCGTAGGTTGGGTCCAAGCATGAACCCTCCGCAACGCGAAAGCCCAACACTTAAGACGCGATCGAGCCAATGAATGTTGGGTTTCGCCTGATTCGATGAATGACAAACAACAGGCTCAAATCTATAGTCCCGTAGCGGCTGCGGTTGAGCTTTGCCGATAGCGAGCTAAGTTTCAAAGGAAATAGTGAATAGTAGAATCAAGAGTAAGGTTTGTAAATATGCCTGAGTCTAGCGGTAGAAAAGTACCTCCGAGTTGGTTGGGATTCCACAGAGATGGGTTAGTTGCTGTATTGATTCTCGACAGTTTATGGATGTTTATAGAGGTATCTGCGGCAGCATCCATTGTTGGAATTCCTGCAATTCCGTTGATAGCGTTTGTGCTTTTTGGACTAACCTCATACATTGTTTTTTCTAAGCAACGTATTTTGGGTGATAGTTATGTTGAAGCAACTTGGAGAGCTCTATTTCTTGGTGTCATTGCAGGAGTTCCGATTCCTGTTTTTTTTACAATAGGATTTATGGTGATTGGAATAGTCAATAAAATATTGCCTAACACTAAAGGAATAGAAGTTAAATTACCCACTCTAGATCGGCAAAATTTGGGCAAATTCATCAGTGACTTTAAGGTAGTAGAAGAGTTGCTGAAACAAGCTGTACAAGAAGTTGATGCTTCACAAGTAAGCTCTAAAGTCTCTGAAAACATAAAGTTCTTGCAGAACAGAGGGATGATTCCAGCAGATCTGGTTAAATCGCTAGATAAAATCAGGGATACCAGGAACAGTGTTGCCCACTCAACTCTAGAGATGCCTAATTTGAGTGACCAGAGACTACTGAAAAAAGTCAAGGACGAGATTGAAACGATTTTTAAGAGGTAGACAAAGCTTTAGTCCTTACACTCGTCTTTTCATATTATCGATATCACAGGATTAACCATCATGCGTTTGCTAGCTACAACCACTCTAGTTTGTTTACTTTTAGCTCAGGGCATTTGCGCTAAGGCAAAGGCAGCAACAATCAACTTAACTCAGGGGCAATGGGAAGTTACAGGATCTGACATCGCTAATTGGAACGGTTCAGACTTGGTTTTCGAGACGCAAGTCGCAAACGGTGCCGACTTTGACATCACTGGTTACTTTGATTGGTATAGCAACGAAACCTATCGAGGACGCGAGTTGTTTTCTGGAACATACACTTCCAATGGCTTTTTGGATTTTAGTGGCTTTCAGCTTATCAATCCAATCAGCATTCAGTTGAGTGATTACCAAGCCGAAGTTCTCAGCACATCAAAGATTGGTAATGGAACCTGGAGAACAGGAAGCATAAAAGGTACATGGGCCGCCACCAATCCGACTGCGATTCTAGAACCAAATTTACCACCGACTGCTACCGTTGTTCCCGAACCTAGCTCTATCCTCTCGGTGGGCATTGCGGCATTGGCTGGAACCATTTTCAAACGGCGTACCAAGCGTAAAGCTGTTCAATAGACATCTCCCATAATTATTGTGGAACAGGCATCCTGCCTGTTCTTCAGAGGCTTTTTGGGAGATGTCTAATAGATGCGATCGCATTTTATTTTTTATCCATGAGCGATCGCACTTTTTGTAGAGAAGCGATCGCTCTTTACTTTTTTTATTAATAGGCGATCGCTCTTTGTCGTACCCGTGAATTGAATATTGATGTAATGCAAAGCATCATCAGTCTGACGCAGCATCCTCAAACATTATAAAACGTGATGTCGCCCCAACCTACAGCGAATGCGATCGAACTAAATTCCTAAATACAAGGGTAATTATTGGAAACTTAAGCAGGTGTTTTGACTGGATGCAGTGGGAAGAAAACAGCCGGCGAAACATGGAAAAACTCGGCAAGTTTTTGGATGTGTTCCGTTGTAAGTTGGCGCTTTTCGCGGAGGATATCAGAGACAATAGACTCGGTTTTAAAAATAGGAACTAAGTCTTTTTGTCTGAGTTCAAATTCTTCTATTAAAGCCTTTAACAGTTCTACTCCGTAAATGTCAGGTATGGGTTCTAAAGTTTGCTCGTACTCGTAAACAAGCATTCCCAGTACGTGGAGGTAGTCGCGTTCGTCGGGAGTCAGTTCGCCTTTATCCAACAAAGAGTCGATCGCTTCTTGAGTTGCCATTAACTCCTCCTCAGCAGTTATGGGTCGCGGGGGAAATGTTTTGAGTAGTTCGATATAAGCGCTAGAGTTTTTCATGTGACTATGCAATATTAAGAAAGTAGAACATTATCTATTATTGATACCACGGGTCTTTTTTCCATCGCTCTTCATCATATTCTTCATGGGTAAGTACAGCTCGAATAAAAACCTTTTTAGGTCGATATTCATAATCTATGAAGGTAATCAGTCTGTAGTTATTACCTCTGATGTTAAACACAGTAAAGTTTCCAACTATATCTGCTGAGGAAAAAACTGCTTTCACTTCAGCTAAATTTGACCACTCGGCTGTTGTTGCTAGTTTGTACCAAGAGCGCAGACTTGTTTCGGCATCAGGATACTTTTCCCAGAATTTCCTGAGTGCTGATTGAGAGATAACGTGCATACAGTTCCTCGATAACAAATCCTCGATAACAAACAAATTTACGCATTGATTGAACTCTCGCTAAAATCATTTGAATTTCATATTAGCAAATTGCGAAGTATTTTGTCTACTCCGATTTGCAGTACAATCGATCGATATTGCATCTGAGGAATCTCCCCATGTCAGAACAGTTTTCCACTGAGATTAGCGATCGCATCTGCACTCACATGAACGAAGACCACGCTAGTGCTGTCGTGCTATACGCTCGAGCATTTGGCGACCAACCGCAGGCAACCGAAGCTCAAATGCTCGCTATTGATGCCAACGGCATGGATTTAACCGCTAAAGTCAACGACGAAACAGTGCCCGTTAGAGTAAATTTCGATCGCACTTTAAAAGACGCCGAAGATGCTCACCATACTCTCATTGAAATGGTGAAACAAGCTCGAAAAGTTGCTAATTAGCCAGCTACTCACTATTCTGTTATAATTTTAACGTTTGCAGTACGGACTTTAGTCTGGTTAAATAGTAGTTGTTAACGACTCAAGTTCTCATGACAAAACTTTAGTTTGGTTAATTTTTTTTAATGACTAAAGTCCTGACTGCCAACAAAATATTTAATAAAATTTAATTTTTCTCTAAAATATCAAATAAAATGACAGAATCTTCCTCCATACCTAGAAAAATTGATGCCGTCAAGGGCAGTCAAAATAACCCTTTCGAGGCACTGGTAAAGCGACTAGATTTGATGATTCGCGCCCGCTATTCGCTGCTGTACATTGTCGGGGCGGAAGAGGAACCGGTCGAAGCCGTAATTGCCCGAGTAGCCCTGCAAGTAACTCCCGCGCGCCGAGTATTGTTCTGGGATCTCGTGCGGGGCTGGGAGGATAACGGTTCTGGGAAAGGTTCGGTAATGGCGGCGCTCGATCGCGTCAGCAAGACTGTTGTAGAAGAATATACCATATTTGTCCTGCGGGATTTGCACCCGATTTTGAAATATCCATACAGCGAAAAAAGCGCGGCGGTAGTGCGAGAATTGCGGAATTTAACGCGAGAATTGAAGCGCAGCAAAAAAACTATAGTTCTTACTTCTCACACGCTGGAATTACCGGAGGAATTGAAAGAAGAAGTCACAGTAATTGATTTTCCTTTGCCCAACGTCCAAGAAATCGACAGTTTAATTTCCCACGTTGTGGAAAAGCCGCAACAGTTGCAAGTTAGCGGCTTAGCAAGGGAACAGTTAGTTAAAGCTTGTCAGGGTTTGAGTCGCGCTAGAATCGGGCGGGTTTTGGCTAAAGCTTTGGCCGCCAAACAGCAAATTAACGAGTCAGATATTGACGGAGTTTTGGAGGAAAAACAGCAAGCAATTCGCCAGACGGGAATTTTGGAGTTTTTCAATTCCAGAGAATCCCTGAAAAGTGTGGGCGGATTGGAGAATTTGAAGCAGTGGGTAAAGATGCGGCAAGATGCTTTTACTGACGAAGCGCGCCGCTACGGCATACCGAATCCGAAAGGAGTTTTGTTAGTAGGAATTCAAGGGACAGGCAAATCTTTATCTGCGAAAACTATAGCTTGCGAATGGCGTTTGCCGCTGTTGCGATTGGATACTGGGAGATTGTTTGGCGGCGTGGTCGGGGAAAGCGAAAGTCGCGTCAGGCAAATGATACAATTAGCAGAGGCGATCGCACCTTGCGTTTTGTGGATCGATGAAATAGATAAAGCCTTCGGCAACATTATCAGCGGCAGCGACGGCGATTCGGGAACTTCGCGCCGGGTATTCGGCAGTTTGATTACTTGGATGCAGGAAAAAACCAGTCCGGTGTTTATCGTCGCCACTGCAAATAACGTGCGGATTTTGCCGGCTGAGTTGCTGAGAAAAGGCAGGTTTGATGAAATTTTCTTTTTGAATTTGCCCTCAGAATCGGAACGGCAAGATATCTTTAAAGTGCATTTGCAGCGTTTGCGGCCGACTAGATTGCGCGAGTTTGATTTGGGAGTTTTGGCGAAGTGCGCTGAGAATTTTAGCGGGGCAGAAATCGAGCAAGTTGTAATTGACGGATTGTACCGGGCTTTTGGCACTTTTGTCAACGGACAGCGCCGGGATTTGATGACGGAGGATATTTTGAGGTCGATCGAGGATACAGTACCTTTAGCTGCGATCGCGCGATCGCAAATTGAAGATTTGAAGCGCTGGGCGGCGGAAGCGGGCGCGAGAACAGCATCTAACGATACTCACTTAATTGATGAATTGAAACGCTACAGCCAGCGGCGAAGGGATGCGATCGACAATTAACTTAATTTCGCATCTGTTTGCAGTCAGGACTTTAGTCCTTATTCCTAATTCACCAAAACTTGCTCGCACTAAATTCCTCACTACAAACCCAACCTAAAAATATCCGCATAAATAGAATTTCCCTCAACCATTCTCTCCGCATCCGGCGAATCGTAAACCACCAACAGCGAATTCTGCCCCCCCAAATACGGAAACAGCGACAACCCCTCAGCATTGTCCGCACCTACCTTAAAAGGCAAGTCAAACAATACCTCCAAATCTCCCCCATCTTGTCCGGTAATACTGTCGCCCGTTAGCGAAGCCCTCGAAGAGGATCGCCCTAAAATTCCCTTTAACCGAAAAACCCTCATCTCCCCAGATAAAGTCATCGTCGGCCCGGCTAAAACAATCAAATCTTCCCCATCCCAGCACAATTCTCGCACCCCCAAACCGTTCAAATCAACAAAATGTTTGTTGTACAATTTCCCTCCTTCCCCAATCGCCTTAAGCCTTAAAACTCCCGGTTCTGTCTCTTCAACTTCTATCTCTAAAATTATCGCCCAACCCCGCAGCACCGGCCCCCGCAAACCGAGGAAAATTCGATCGCCCCGCACCGCCAACCCTTCAATATCAAAGCCATTTTCTTTACTCGGAATCGGCACAGATAAATATAGACCGAGGTGCCTGTCATCTTTGAGCGCCTCTGTCAGCAAATTGCCAGTTTCTGTCCGCTGCAGGCATCCAACTTTCTGTTCCCTTTGATTGTCCGGATCGGAAATTGACTCGCACAAAATCCCGTCTTTCATAGGAATGCGGACCAGCAAATAGCGGTTGACTTCTGTCTCGATTTGTGCTAATCTTTCAATGTCTTTTTCTGGGTTTTTGCCTTTAGCTTTTTTGCGTTTTGTGCTGTGAGAACCGACTACCCAAAGATAATCGCTGCAGAAATCAATTCCTTCGATATCGATTTCGGATTCTCCCGAAAGTTGGAGAAAATCTGCGATCGCAAATCTTTGATGTTCTCCAAAAATATGAGGCGCGACAGGCGACAAACGCTCGATCGAAGTCGTTTCATCGGAACCCAGCCACAAATGGCCATCGGGAGTTAAAGCAACAGCCGATAAGTCTGTAATAATATCAGCCGCTTCGCTGTTGAATTGCAGCAGCAGCCGGCCTAGCAAAAAAGATTCTGGCATAATTATTAGCACCAAAACTATTGTTACGGTCAGTCATTATAGCTAAAGTTGCTTGAAACTCATAGGTTGCACCATGATCGATCGGGCTTTTATGGGCGGGCTCGCGTGCGTGCCCGACAAGAAAGAAAATTCATCTCTCGCTTCAGTTGCCCAA
Organism: Microcoleus sp. F8-C3; assembly: GCA_036704825.1. Classification (GTDB taxonomy): domain Bacteria; phylum Cyanobacteriota; class Cyanobacteriia; order Cyanobacteriales; family Microcoleaceae; genus Microcoleus. Next base: position 13,956 of record JAUBSN010000038.1, read on the forward strand.
AAGCCTGTTCGTGACAGAGGTGCAAGATTTGAGTTAAAACCGACTGAAAACTAAAACAGATCTCCTCCTCATACCTGATAGCAAGGAATTCCGCTTTGAGACAGGGGTTTTTATCCCTGGTGCCCCCAACCGCAGCCGGCGGTGATTAGCAAACCGAACCTCCACAGACGGATAACACCCTAATTGAAACATTAACATTGCCGTTACGTTTCGTTACGATAAGGAGACAGAGAGAAAAACCTCTCCTTCGTAAAATCAGAGGTAGCCATTATGAACGGTACATTTCGCGTCGGCAACCTGTTTGGGATTCCCTTCTTTGTCAACGCATCTTGGTTTTTAGTTCTGGGTTTAGTAACCTGGCAGTACGGTGGTGCACTAGCTGCCCTGTTTCCCGCATTGGGCCCCGTAGCGCCCTGGATGCTGGGATTCTTGACAGCGTTACTGTTATTTGCTTCGGTCTTAGCCCACGAATTAGGACACAGTTGGGTAGCCATTAAACAGGGAATTGGCGTGAAATCAATTTCGCTATTTCTGTTTGGCGGGCTGGCTAATTTGGAAAGAGAATCCAAAACCCCAGCCGAAGCGTTTTGGGTAGCCATTGCAGGCCCGTTGGTCAGCTTATTTTTATCCGGTTTGTTAGCAGCGATCGGCATCGGTGCTGGTCTCACAGGCCCTGCAGCCGCCATCGTCGGACTTTTAGCTTCCATCAACTTAGTTCTAGCCTTATTTAACTTAATTCCCGGTTTGCCCCTCGACGGCGGCAACATCCTCAAAGCGATCGTCTGGAAAATTACTGGCAACCCTTACAAAGGTGTAATTTTTGCCAGCCGCGTCGGTCAAATCATTGGTTGGATTGCCATTGCTACAGGCGTATTCGGCAATATTTGGAATTTAGTAATCGGTTGGTTCTTACTGCAAAATGCAGGTCAATCTGCCCAATATGCCACAGTCCAAAATCAACTGGCGGGCCTGACAGCCGCAGATGCTGTGACCCCCGAAAGTCCGATCGTCTCCCAAGACTTGTCCCTCAGAGAATTTGCCAACAACTACGTTATCGGTAGCACTCAAACCTGGCGCAGGTTCCTGGCAACAGATGATGCCGGACAATTGGTAGGTGCGATCGACCTTGACGACCTCAAAACCATTCCTACCGGAACCTGGCCCCAAGTTTTCGTCAAAGAACTCCTGAAGCCGATCGAATTTTCCACCACCGTCAAACCAGAATTATCCCTCCTTGAAGTCGTCACCCTCCTAGAACAACTCAAAGTACAAGAACTCCCCGTCATTCGCGAAAACGGTGTCCTCGTCGGACTTGTAGAAAAAGCTGAAATTGCCCGCCTGCTACAAAGACGAGCCGAAGCGAACCCTGCTTGATATCCTCAGATACTTGACAAATAACAGTTAACCCCCTCGATTTCCCCTTACCAAAAGGGCGATCGGGGGGGTTCACTCTAGCTTCAAAAAATTTAAGTCAAACAGTCAATGATTAGCTGCAAATCAAGCATGATAATTATACAGCATATTCCTTGTAGATGTAGATCGCGATCGACCGGGTTTCGAGCAACAGAATCAGTACCAGAGGCGAGAACTCTCAAGAAACGGGCGTGAGAGCGGGGTATACTTCATCAACCTGGAATAGGCGGTAATATTGTATTGAGCGTCTGAGCGAGGAAGTTATGCCATCTCAGGGCTATTGTCGCAGCAGCGCCACCAAGCAAAGTAAAATTGTAGTCTGGGTATTTCTGTTAGTTTCTTTCAGAAAATCGGATTTGGGAACTGCGATCGCATTTGCTGCCAGAGGAACTTCTCTCCCCGACGCTGCGACCTTTCTAACTGTAAATTTAATTCACCGCGCTCGATCGCTTCAGCGTTAAGTAGATTTACCCACTGGGTATGTTCGAGAACAGAAATCAGCTTTTCTTCAACTCTCTTTCCCGTCTCCGCGATCGATTTCTCGGCGAGCTCTTCGACTGCTTTGTCTCCCTTGCGAAAGGACAGATACCCGACAATCCCGACTGCTGCGACGATTTGCAGCACAAAAGAGGCCACTAGAAGGCGACGCAGGGAGATTTTTGTTTGGTTTTGAGAAGTTTTACTTGCGAATCGGGGCAACGGCATAGTCTGGTGACTAATTGCTCCCTAATACTTTAACTGTTGGAGCCTGTAATTTCACTTAGAGGCGATCGAGGCTGTTTGCTTGCCCTCAAAACCCCTCCCACAAAGACACAAATCACGAGCAAGCACGAGACTTATACAATTTTAGATTTTAGATTTTAGATTTTAGATTTAATAATTGGGGATGAATGAGGAAGCTCGTGCTTTGGAGCTGACCGACAGTTGCATTCTTTTTTTTAAACTGGTATTACGCACTCTTGGCCTAGAATACCTCCGCCATTTTCTTGCTTTGTTCGGTTTCGCAGCTCAACCTAACCTGCTTCTTGCCTGGAACCTCGACCATCGAAACTCAACATTCATCCGTTAAATCCGCTATACAATCCCTTGGTGAACATCCATGCGTTACATCCGTTACACCCGGTGCACAATCCGTTGCCGAACTTCTCTTCAACAGCTACGCGGAAAATCCCCCGCTTGTCCAAACGGATATAGCGAGGGGCGAGAATAGGTATTCTCGCAAAATATAAATTAGTGGCAGTGGCTTTTGTCCAGCCATTGCCATCTATAGAAGCCATACTGTTTTAGGCTCACAGAAAGATTTCAGAGCCAACTCTCTGCTTGCAGTCAATGCTTGAAGTCAAACCAACCTGTTCAAGCAAGAAGTCAAAGCACGTCGTAAAAGCCTAGGATTCTTCTTCTTCTCGATCGATTTGGCGCAGGTGAATGTGCTTGCGTCCCAGAGAGATTTCAAATTCATCTCCCGGCTGGAGTTCCATCTGTTTGGTGTAGGCAGCTCCAATCAGTAAGTTGCCGTTAGATTGAACGCTAATCCGATAGCTGGCAGAGCGTCCGCCGCGTCCGTTGCCGTTTTGCTTCCCGTCTAGCTGAATGCCTTCTGCATCAATCAGCGCATTCAGGAATTTCATCATGTTGACCCGTTCTACGCCGTTCTTGGTAACGGTATAGTAGCCACAGGCTCTAGCTTTTTCTTCCTTGGTAAGGTTCTCTAGGTCTTTGACCTTTTTGATCAGATCTTCGCCTTCAAGGGGTTCGATATTTTTCTTTTTAGCCATTTACTGAGTCCTGAAATATTCAACTGGTGTACGGATTTTTTCTCGGTTGGTTTTTGGTTTGACCAAGAAACTTTAGCTTTATAGCTGGTCGTAAAACCATATTACACCGATCGGCTCAATTGTTAACCACTATTATCTAAATATTTTTAACAACCTGCTGTCTTTCTTGAGGAGTAGCAGCAGCCGGTGCGAGCAATCTCTAAACTCGGTAGCATAAGCTATCAGCTATCAGCTAGCTGAATATTTGCCCCGCTCTTAAAATCCCATGAAGTTAACCACACGCGGACACTACAGTGTCAAAGCATTACTGGATCTAAGTTTGCAACCTCGCTTCGGCCCGACATCGGTGAAATCGATAGCGAAGCGACAGGAGTTACCGGCTCCTTATCTAGAAAAATTGCTGATTGAAATGCGACGAGCCGGTTTAGTCCAATCAGTTCGGGGTGCCCAAGGAGGATATCAATTGGCCCGCCAGCCAGCTCAAATCTCTTTAGGACAAATCTTAGAGGCTGTAGGTGAAACTATTGAACCTTTACCTCGACATTTTCCCGACGCGACGCAAGCAGAGGACTGGGTAACATTCAGTTTGTGGAACCGATTGCACAAAAAACTTGCCGAAGCGCTGTACAGTATTTCCCTCGAAGACTTATACTATGATGTCCGCAGTTGGCAAGCGGCTCTTGGGGAAGAAACTAGCTTTATCATTTAAATGGTAAGTTCATTCATTCGATCGCCAGCAATCACACATGGACGCAACACTTGTTACCTACTTTGGCGGCACAGGCTGCGGTGCTGTCCGCTTCCGTGTCGCCGCCCTCAAACACGAAGTATCTGATTGCAACTGCTCTATCTGTAAAAAGAAGGGATTTTTGCACCTCATTGTGCCGCCGGAACGTTTTACCTTGCGAGCGTGGCGAAGATGTTTTGACCACCTATACGTTTAATACAGGAACTGCTAAACATATTTTTTGTCGGATTTGCGGCATTCACTCGTTCTATCGCCCCCGATCGCATCCCGATCAATTTGATGTCAACGTCCGCTGTCTTGACGACTATGCCATCGAAAACTTTCAGATCCTACCCTTTGACGGTGTTAATTGGGAGCAGAACGTACACTTGCTCCGCGACGAAAGTAATCTCAGCAGTTAAAATTGCAGCTCAAAAATCTTGCCTCCGCAAGGGTAGCAGCAGTTAAAACCTGGGCTACCCCGTCGAGCGCTCCTGCTCGGACGGACTATCAAGTTTGACACCATATATAATGATGCCGGATGAATTTCCTGTTTTGATTTTAGCTGCGGTATTAGATTATTCGATCGGCGATCCTTGGGGTTGGCCGCATCCCGTGCAGGCGATGGGTTGGGCGATCGACCGCTATACTAGACTTGTCTTTAATATATGGAATAATCCCGCAGGCAAAATACCTCAAGCAGAGGATCGTCCTGCAGGCGACCGGCACAAACTGCTGCTGCGATGTGCTGGTACAATACTAGCGATCGGGCTGATTCTAGGCAGTTATACTGTCAGTTGGTCGATCGTCCAAGCTGCTAGTTGGGTGCATCCTCTTTTAGGTATTGCCCTACAGACGATTTTGCTTGCAAGCTGTTTTGCCGGTCGCAGTTTGAGGGCGGCTGCTGAAGACGTGCTAGCACCTTTAAATGTTGGAGATTTAGTCAAGGCGCGAGAACGGTTGAGCCTTTACGTCGGTCGGGATACTGAAAACTTATCCGAGTCAGAAATTCTGCGAGCATTGTTAGAAACTGTAACAGAGAATGCAGTCGATGGCGTGACAGCACCGCTATTTTATGCCCTAGTTGGGTTCGCTCTGCCGCATCTATTATTAAGTGTTACCGATGGCTCGATCGAGCCTAACTCGATGTGGGCGAGTGCTATAGTCCCCTTGGCAATGGCTTACAAAGCAGCTAGCACATTAGATTCTACAATCGGCTATAAAGAAGCGCCATACACTGATTTAGGATGGTTTAGCGCCAAACTAGAAGACGTGCTGACGTGGATTCCTTGTCGGCTAACAGTGATTACTTTAGCCCTTATATCTGGCAAACCGATTTACATTTGGCAGATTTGTCAGAGAGATGCTGTTAAAGATGCCAGTCCCAATTCTGGTTGGAGCGAGTGCGTTTACGCAGCCATCTTGGGAGTGCAACTAGGAGGTACAAATTCCTATCGCGGAGTTCTCAAACACAAACCCCTGTTAGGCGAGTCGGTTCACCCCATCACAGCGCCGTTAATTTTCCAAGCATTGCAATTAACTCGGTATTGCTTTCTGATTTGGTTGGGACTATCATTGCTTTTTTATACCTTATTATGTTTGAGCCGCTAACTGATGACTGCACCCGACCACAGATACCAGCTCTCAACAGGAGTCTGGGAGTTCCCCAAAAAAGTTTTGACGTTAGTAGTTCCCACCCCCAGATTCATCTATCAAGTCAATCTAAAATCTCAAAGCTCAAATCCCCAATCGTTCCATTCCCAGATTAATAGACGAGCAACTGCACAAATCTTTGATTGATACATAAACCGCAGATAATGGCAGATAAACACAGATAAACGCAGATAATTTGCGATGGAGAGCGAATGAATGCAAGATGTCTCATTTGTCAAGTCAGTCTAAAATCTCAAATCTCAAATCTCAAATTGTTCGATATGCCAACAGCCAACAATTAGCTCGCAGCAACCAATGACTAAAATTATCGAAATTTTATCTGCTGATGAAGTGAGGCGCACTCTCACCCGCGTCGCTTCCCAGATTGTCGAAAAATCAGGGAACCCCTCGGAGTTAGTGCTGTTGGGCATTCATAGTAGAGGAGTGCCTTTAGCTCAAATTTTGGCAGATCAAATTGAAGTGCTCGAACAAGTCAAAGTACCCGTGGGCGCTTTGGATATTACCTTTTACCGAGATGACTTGGATCGAGTGGCGATGCGGACACCGGCTAAAACAGAAATTCCTTTCGATTTGACGGGCAAAACCGTGGTGTTGGTAGATGACGTTATATATAAAGGCAGAACGACTAGAGCGGCTTTGAATGCGGTAAACGATTACGGGCGGCCGGAGAAAATTTGGTTGGCGGTATTAGTCGATCGCGGCCACCGAGAAGTACCGATTCAGCCGGATTTTACGGGTAAAAAGTTGCCGACAGCAAAGGAAGAGCAAGTTAAGGTTTACGTTCAAGAACTCGACGGACGCGACGGAGTGGAGTTAATTAAGGGATAATACTATTTGAGATGGGGCAAAACTGACTGTTCGACTGAATTAGTATATTTTGGGCGCGCTAGGAGCAACGCCCTACAAAAAGATTGAGAGTCTGGGACGCACGGGTGACAATCCACCGGCTTGTTTGGCAGCAATACTTCGTTGCCGCCAGCAAAAACTGTAAAAAAATTCGCTTTATCATCAAAGTCGCAGCGGGCAGCAACCGGATTTTTAGTGTCGTTACCGATTTACCGATTTTTGGCAAAATAAACCAGGTTTCTACGAGAATATTGGCTTGAGCAACCAACTATCTAGGAAGAAACGGGGTTTTTCGGGCGCGGAGCGTCCTAAGTTATTAAAAATCGGCAGTGCAGGAGTTGAACCTGCCTAAGGCGAATTATGAGTTCGCTGCCTCAACCGCTCGGCCAACTGCCGTTAAATCTATTTCTTCAATCTAACTCAAAATGAATTATAACATAATTTCCCAGTCCGTGCTAGAACTAGAGAACAAAAATCAAAATCTTTAGATCTGCTGAGTCCCGATCGCCTGTTAGCCAATGTGAGGCAAGCCGATCGACCGGACAAAGCAGTTTCTACGGATCGGCATAAACTTATAGGCAATGGCAGTGAATTCGACGGTAGTGCTGACTCTAATTCTGCTAGCTCTAATGTTTGGAGCAGGCGTGACGAGTTCTGTTTGGGGATTTACTATAGGTCGCGAAGCCTTGCAAGGAACGACTCAACCCGATGTTCGTCCCAGCAACAATGCTGGCAGCGGCAAGCCTGGAAAGACGGCTAGCAAAGACCAAGTGAGCATTTTGAAAGAAAAAGACATTCTCGCAACCGTCAAAGCACGGGTAGAAGGTCGCGATCCAGAAAAAACAACGGCCGGGGCAAATACTAAAACAGAGAAGGCAAGCTCTAAACCAGCCGCGGCCAAAAAACCGGCTGCAAATGCCAGCGCCAAGTTTCCCCTGAACAGTCGCGACGGGGGAATAACCTTGGAGGTCAGCGCGGCCAGTCAGCGCAACAATTCCATGCTGCTAGACGTGAGCATGAAAAATGAAGGCTCCCAAGCTGTGAGGTTTCTCTACAGTTTCTTGAACGTCACTGACGATCGCGGTCGGGCCCTGAGCGCGACTGCCGAGGATTTGCCGTCGGAACTGCCCCCCAACGGGCAGGTGTATTACGGTACGGTCAGTATTCCCACAGCTTTGCTGGAAAATGCTAAGGAAGTTTCGCTGACGCTGACAGATTATCCAAGTCAAAAACTTCAGTTGCAAATATCTGGCATCCCAGTGGCGAAGTAAAATAAAAGAAGACCAAACCTGCAGACGGGTTCTCAGGTTTGCTCGAAAAAGTTTTTTTAGGGAGCATTGTGTCACTTTTAGGGGCGAGAGTGCAGGAGATATCTGATTTTCCCGCGATGAGTTTGACAGAGGTGCTGTCGCGGTTGCTGTCAGTGCTGTTGCTGATTGCGATTAATGCTTTTTTTGTGGCGGCTGAGTTTTCGATGGTAACGGTACGCCGATCGCGCATCAATCAGTTAGTGGATGCTGGCGATATTGGAGCTCTAACTGTTCAATCTTTACAGCACAGTATCGAGCGATTGCTCTCGACAATGCAGTTGGGAATCACTCTTTCTAGTTTAGCTCTCGGCTGGATTGGGGAAGATACGATCGCCGTGCTAGTCCAAGCTGCGATCGGCTATTTGCCGCTGCCAATTTACATCAAGTCTGCGATCGCCCATTCTTTGGGCATATCAATAGTAACTTTTTTGTTGCTCGCTTACCTGCAAATCGTACTCGGCGAACTTTTTCCCAAATCTGTAGCGTTACTGTATTCCGAACAGCTAGCCAGAACTTTAGGGCCTCCGAGTTTATTAATTGCCCGTTTGTTCAATCCCTTTGTGTTGTTTCTCAATCAATCCACTCGATCGCTTTTGCGGTTTGCGGGCATCGAATACGATCTGAGGCACCGACCGGTTACGCCCGAAGAACTGCAATTAATTATAGCTACCTCCAGCGAATCCAGCGGCTTGGAAGCAGAAAAGCGAGAATTGCTCAACAACGTGTTTGAATTTGGCGAAGTTTGGGTAGAAGAAGTAATGGTGCCGAGGCCTAGCATTGTCGCACTTCCCAAGACGGCCACATTTCAAACTTTGCTCGACGAAATGGCGATTTCTCACCATTCCCGCTATCCCGTGACGGGAGATTCTTTAGACGACATTATCGGCATTATTGGCTTCAAACAACTTGCGAAACCCCTAGCTGAAGGTTTGCTATCTCCCGACACGCCAATTTTACCTTGGATGCGTTCGGTGAGGTTTGTGCCGGAGATGATGCTGCTGGGGGAACTGCTGCCTTTGATGCAGAGTTCGTCGGAAGAAATTGCGATCGTAGTTGATGAATTTGGCGGCATTTCCGGGTTAGTGACGCTGAGGGATTTGATTGCGGAAATTATCGGCCGCAGCTACGAGTCGCCCGACAGGAAAGAAATTGCTTTGCAAGTATTGGACGATCGCACTTATTTAGTGCAAGCGCAGTTAAATGTAGATGATGTGAATCAAATATTGAATTTGGATTTGCCAGTAACTGACGAATATCAGACAATTGGAGGTTTTCTGAGTTATCAGTTGCAAAGAATGCCGGCTGTTGGGGAAGTTTGGCGCGGCGCAAATAATGTGGAACTTACGGTTGTTTCTGTGTCCGGGCCGCGGTTGGATCAACTTCAAATTCATTTGCTGGATGGGGCGGCGGGCGATCGCACTTTAGGTGAAGTTGCAGCAGCGGGCGGGGAAGTTAGGGGGAAAGGGCATTAAATAGCGGGTTGAAGGGTGTGGCGAAATTTTCGAGTTAAGAGTATTTTAGCTAATGCCTATATAATCTACTCGCTCGAAGTCGCTGCGTACTAAATCATCTAACGTCGGACCTTTGGGGCGTAAATTAACCCGATTGCCCACCTTCACATTTTCGTAATATACGTAGGGAATATAGATATCTTGCTCCTGCATAAAAGCGTAAGTAAAGCGAAAGGCACTGTCAATGTCCTCAGCTTTAACCTCACGAAAGTTAGAGAGGAATAAGAGATCCATTTCTTCCTCAAAGTACAGCATCTCTGCAAATGCACCTCCGTCGTAGCAGTTATAACCAATATAACCGCAAGTATCGCTGCATTTGTAGTAGATGGCGCGACTGGGTATGAAGTTAGAAAGAGTGATCGCATCTCCTTCTCCAAATACAAGGCTACCCGGCCTATAACTCAGTTGTTCAACGATCGTCCAAGGGTGTCCTCGGAATTGAAATACAATATAGCTTTCGGTGGTAATTTCGATTTCGCGATCGTAGATATCCCGTTCCCAAACATCTGCACGTCTCGCCCTACTGAGCTTTTGGGCCACTGACTCAAGAGGAGCGCGAACGAGAAGTAGATTTTGGTTTCTGTCAATTGTTTCAATACCTCGGCGCTCTTCAATAGACATATTTTTTACTATTAAGTAAACTATAATAATATTTAATTAGCAGTAATAGTGAAACACTCGTACTTACAGCAGATTCCCGGTTTGTAAAGTATACCCCGATCGCTCGTAGCTACAAACCCAGCAAAAGTGTTGTAATTTCTGTTTTTTATTCTATCATTATTGCTATGAAAGCTCAAGAGCTTTATCAAAAAGGATTCGACCTCGGTCGCAGAGAACTGTACAAAGAAGCTGCTGAAGCTTTTACTCAAGCAATTAATCTCAATCCTAATTTTGTAGAAGCTTATATGGTTCGTGCTCGTATGCGAGCTGTAATTGGAGAAAAACAGGGTGGAGTGGAAGATTTTCAGAAAGCTATAGATATCTACAGGGCTAGAGGACAATCGCAAATGGCTGATATGCTTTTAGTTCCATTGAATTCGCTGCAAAATGAAATTAGGTTTGAACAGGAAGACCAGGGTCAACCGGAAGTTGAAGATGAGCCGAAAGGTAAATAAGCAGCCTAAATTTTAGTTTTGTTTGTAGGGTGCGTCAGGCTGAAAGCGAGTACCAAATAATTAGGGTTTTCCCTCTGACGCACCCTACGAAATGCGTAAGTCATGTTTAACCGTAAAGCACCGGATCTTTCAATCCCAATTCTTCAAAAGCAGCCAGCCGCAACCGACAAGAATCGCAAACGCCGCACGCAGTTTCCCCGCCTGCGTAGCAAGACCAAGTTTGCTCCCAAGGCACTCCCAACTTGTTACCTAATTGAATAATTTCGGTTTTTTTAAGTTCGATTAAAGGTGTTATAATATTAATATCTTGTCCTTCTCTGCCCTGCTTGGTTCCCAACCGAAATACTTCCTGCATGGCTTGGATGTAATCGAGGCGACAGTCGGGATAGCCGGAATAATCTAAAGCGTTGACACCGATGTAAATGCGATCGGCTTCTAGGGTTTCGGCGTAGGCGAGGGCAAAACTGAGAAAGATTGTATTTCTAGCTGGAACGTAGGTAATGGGGATGTTTTGAGACATTTCTCCCAGAGTGCGATCGATCGGCAATTCCATCTCATTATCCGTCAAAGCCGAACCGCCCCACAGTGTCAAGTCAAAGTTTACTATCTGATGTGCCTTAACACCGGCCGAAAGTGCGATCGCCCTTGCTGAATCCAACTCCCGCCGGTGCCTTTGCTGGTAGTCAAACGAAATCGCGTAACACTCGCAGCCGTCGGCTTTGGCTTGATACAAAACAGTTGAGGAATCCAGCCCTCCCGACAATAAAATAACTGCTTTCACTTAAAATCACCTCCATTAAATTAGCCTTTACATTTATATCAAATATCTTGTCAATTGACAAGATATCAATGCTAAATGCTTGTTTAAAGATATTTTTTAAACGAACCGCTTCGAGGTGCGTTCGGCGAAGCCGTTCCCGTTCCCCGCAGGGTTTCCGAAGGGTAGGGCAGGACGCGAAGGAAGAAAAGAGAAGGGAAGTTGATTGATAATCTATGGTGCGTGTTGTGTATTTTATCTAATATGAAATCCGTTGGCATCGGAATTAATATTACCGGAAATCAGGATACGGCGCCGTGCCGTTTCCCTACAATATTATTTTGGGGTAGGGACACGGCATTGCCGCGTCCTTTATCATGTCTGAGTGCAACCGGAATTAATTTAAGTTGCTAACAAGTCGTCTAGTTCCCGGTAATCGGGCAAAGTTGTATCAATTTTAATGCCCTGCCGCAAAACTGTGCGATCGCCCTGAGCTCTAGATAACAATTCGCTGAAATTCCGCGCCTTAAACAAAATCAAATCAGCAGGTAAACCAACTGCAATTCGTCCTAAATTCGGCAATCCCATTAAATCGGCTGGAGTCTTTGTAACTGCACAGGGCCAGTCTCCATAAGGCCTATCTAAATGAGCGATTCGGACTGCCATATTAAAAACTTCCAAAACATCGTGGTCGCCAAATCCGTAAAACGGATCGCGGCAATTGTCGCTAGCAACTGCAACGGGAATTCCTGCTGCTTTGAGTTCGTGCAGCAGTGTCACTCCCCGCCAGCGCGGTGTATGCCCAGATTCTCGGTCTTGCAGGTAAAGGTTGCACATCGGCAAGCTGACAATGCCAATATTTGCTTCCTTGACTAATTCCAGAGTTTCTGTTACTAAATCTGACGGTTGTCGGGCTAAACTACAGCAGTGTCCGCAGATTATTTGACCCCCAAATTCATGGCGAATGGCGGTTTTTGCGACTTCCCGCAATGTTACTGAATCAGGATCGTCGTTTTCGTCGGTGTGGAAGTCGAGGTTTAAATTGCGTTCTTTGGCTAAGGCAAAAACTCGATCGAGTTGTTTGTCTAAATCGGGATTCATGTAGGCGACACCGCCGAGAATGCCGCCGATTTGGGCAATGCGATCGGCTAGTTTTTCGCCTGCGGGTGTCAGATAATAGTCGAGGGAAACCAAGGAAACTGCTTGCAAGATCAGCCGATCGCCCCATTCGGCTTGCAGCGCTTCAACTACTCCCAAACTAACGGTTCCCTGTTCCCCTGCGCTGTCAATGTGAGTTCGGATAGCCTTGGTTCCGTGGGCGTAGCTGCATTTGAGGCCGAACTCCATCCGCCGGTAAACATCCTCTGCATTCCAGTTTTGTTCGGCATCAGCGCCTACCGCTTCGATCGCGCTGGCAAAAGTTCCATCGGGATTGGGCGATCGTTCCCAAATGTGGCCTTTGTCTAAATGGGTGTGCATATCCACAAAACAAGGCCAAACTAAGCCGCCCTGTAAATCTACAACTGGGATATCTCCAGAGGAGGATACAGGTTTTGTATCTGCTGGAGTAATTCGGGCGATCGCCCCTGCTGCAATTTCCACATCCACCAAACAAAAATTGTTCTCAGTCCCCGTTATTGCGACAGTAGAAGCTGACGGCGCGATCGATTTCATCTTTAGAATAGACGCGGGTATGCGACTATTTTTTAGCAAATAATTAGATGTAGTTGGCAACATTAATTTTGTGAGTTAGTATTTTATTGATAATTCCCGGCTACCAGTTGTAACTATAACAACCCTTGCAGGAATTGTGAACATCTCTTTCCCCCTTTTTCTCTTTTTTCTAGATTCTCTACGCCCTCTGCGGTTAGTTAAACAAATATCATGCAGCAAAAAAATATAAATGCTAGAGAAACTTGGATTAAATAGATAGCTTTGCGGTTGCTACTCCCGCCCTAATCACTGAAGCACTTATGAAAAATTTTGAGATTTTCAGGACAGCGAGAAAATCATCTTCACGAGTTTGGCTGTCCCGGATACTTCCAGAGCCTGAATCCTGTTGCTATCATAAATCACTGCTTCAAATTGCAATTTCACTTTCAACTAACAGCAGCATCCATAGCAAGAGCCAAAAACAACTGTGTCAAAACCAAAGCATATAGTTTTAACTTCCCATCCCGACAGATCCGGCACAAAACCTCATCCCATCCACTGGGGAGAAATCGAGCCGCTGAAACGGGGGCCTGTGATTGGCAGCCTCACCAAATCGTCTCACCGGAATGCGATCGGCACTCATTCGGGTTCTTACTCTGTTTATCGCGCGCTAGCAGTTGCTTCCGGGGCACTCCAAGCAGATCACCGCCCCGATTTGACCAACACCTCTCCGGCCGCACGCATCGGGCCGCATCCGAGTTGGGGCGATCGCAATTTGATTGTTTCTCTCGATCCCTTTGGGGGTTTGGTCAGCGAAGTTTATACTTCATTTCTCCAGCAGGGATACGATATTCGACCGACAATTGCTGTCACTAAAGCTCACATTAATATGCCGGAATTGCAAGATGCCATCGCTAAGGGGCGAGTGCAAATTGATGGCAAAATAGTCAAAGCAGGCGGCAATTTAGCAGTAACTAAAATTGCGATCGATCCGGTGTGGTATTTGCCGGGAATTGCTCGGCGAATTGGGGCCCAAGAAAGCGTTCTCCGCCGTGTCCTGTTCGAGCAAACAGGCGGAATGTTTTCAGACTTAGTGACGCGGCCGGACTTGCAGGTTTTCTTACCACCAATTGGGGGAACTACCGTTTATATTATTGGCGATGTCGCGAATATTTCTGACCCGGACAAGCAGTTGGCGGTACGGGTACACGATGAATGCAACGGTTCTGATGTCTTCAGTTCCGATATCTGCACTTGTCGCCCTTATTTGGTACACGGGATGGAAATTTGCATCCAAACGGCACAATCAGGGGGTTCTGGGGTAATAGTTTACTTCCGCAAGGAAGGAAGAGCTTTGGGGGAAGTGACTAAGTTTTTGGTGTACAATGCCAGAAAACGGCAGGAAGGCGGCGATCGGGCTGATGCCTATTTTACGCGCACTGAATGCGTTGCGGGAGTTCAAGATATGCGGTTTCAAGAACTAATGCCAGACGTGCTGCACTGGTTGGGGATATCTCGCATTGATAGTTTAGTTTCTATGAGCGATATGAAATACAATGCGATTATTAATTCTGGCATTCAGGTGGTCGATCGCATCCCTATTCCTGAAGATTGGATTCCCGCAGACGCACAAGTCGAAATCGTCGCTAAAAAAGCCGCCGGCTACTACACGCCAGACCCTGTGCCAGATGCTACAATTCTTGCAGAAGCGATCGGACGCGATTTAGGAGATTGAGAGGGCAAAGACGCGAGCCATCGCGCGCGAACAATCGCGTCTTTGCTAAATAAAATTTATTGCTGGTTTTTGATCGGTCAGGGTAGGTTATGGCTAATTTGCGTTCTACTGTTATCGTAAAAACAGATATTTGCGGATATACCGTCAGAGTCAAAAAATTATCTCAGTCGGACTTAAGTAGTTTGTTAAACGAGCATAAAAATTTTATTTCAGATATTAGTGCCAGAAATGAAGGCAGCGTGATTAAAGGGGAAGGTGATTCATTTTGGCTGATTTTTCCCAGCGTCACAGCAGCGGCTGTAGCAGCCATAGAAATGCAGCAAGAATTGAGATCGCAACAATCTAGCAAAGCGAACGACGAACGATTGGCTATTCGCGTGTCAATTACATTAGGAGATGTCTTGCATCAAGATAAAGATATCTTTGGCGATACGGTGAATTTAACAGCGCGCATAGAATCAGTAACTCCGCCGGATGAAATATATTTGTCCCAAGCAGCATGGCTGGCGCTCAACAAAGCAGAAGTGCAAACATCTTTTGTCAACGAGTTTTCTTTGAAAGGGATGAGCGAACCTGAAAAAGTATACAAAGTTGACCAAAGTTACAAAACGCGAATTATAAAAAATCAAGCAATAATTAAAGCAGATTTGAGAGGTTTTATTGCTTATCAAGAATCGAATTCGATCAAAGACGTTGAATATTTGCTCACTAACTTCGATACTTTTGAAAAAACAATTTGCGAAGAATACGGAGGTACAATTCGGAGTATTGTTGGGGATTCGCATTTGTTGACTTTCCCGGAATCTCATTCAGCCTTAGCGGCAATGGAAAGTCTGTGCGAGAATTGGAAACTTTTTATTCACGCCAATCAAATACCTTGCGGCTTGTCGGTGGGAGTTGCTAAGGGAAATTTATATATATTTAGGTCTTGCACTTACGGAAAAGATATTAACATAGCCGACAGGTTGGAAGATTTAAGTAAAATAGTAACTCCGGGTAGAGAACGAAATTCAGTCATAGTTTCCGATAAAATAAAACGCGAAGTCAGCGGCTCAAAGTGGGAATATAAGCTGATAAAAATCGATAAAAATGCAATTTTAGATAATCTTTTAGATTACAGTCAGTTTGACTTTTTTCAAGAAAACGATGTTTACCGGTGTTTGGTAGTATGAAGTTGGGCAATAGTGAACTTGAGACTGTAGAATATCTGAGAACGCCGGCTGCTATTCGCCAAAAGTGCGATCGGCTTTTTGAGTTAGCCCGCCTTGACAAACTCCGCTACTTTCGCGTCGATTTATCCCAACTCGACAAAGCAGCAAATTATGTAATTGAGACAACGCGCCAACAGTATCCCGATTTTAACATTCCCTTTCACAGTCGCTGGCGGCATTTTGAAGCCGGCAACCTGCCGCGCCTCGCAGAATTGAATGCAGCAATAGCCGAATTTGCTCTCATAGAGCAAGCTAAAATCAAATTTGATTTAGCAATTGTCAGCGTTTTGCTCGATGCTGGTGCTGGTGCAGATTGGCAGTATTGCGAATCCGAAACCGGGCAGGTTTACCGCCGTTCTGAAGGGTTAGCAATAGCCAGCTTGCGGATGTTTTGTCAAGGTGTTTTTTCCAGCAATCCCGATTTTCCTTGGCAAGCTGATTGTCGCGGACTTTCTCAGTTAAAACTAGAAACCTTAGCGGCAGGATTTCAGGTAAGTCCAGACAATCCGCTAGTTGGTTTAACAGGCAGATTAGAATTATTGCAGCGTTTGGGGAAGGCGATTTGCCAGCATCCATTATTATTTGGCAGCGAAAACCCGCGTCCCGGTAATTTGGCAAAATATTTGCTCGACAGCCGGGTTTCTGGAGTCAAAACTGTGAAGGCTTCTGAAGTGTTGAGCGCTGTTTTGACAGGTTTTGGGGAAATTTGGCCGGGAAGATATGCAATTGGTGGTGTTAATTTAGGCGATGTTTGGCGGCATCAAGCATTAACAGGAGAAAATCTGGGAGATGAATTCGTGCCGCTTCACAAACTCTCGCAGTGGTTGACTTATTCGCTGTTGGAACCGCTGCAAGAACTTGGTTTAGAAGTCGCCGGATTGGATGACTTAACGGGATTGCCGGAGTACCGCAACGGCGGTTTGTGTTTGGATATCGGGCTGCTGCAGGCAAAAGATTCGGCTATTTTTGAACAGAGTTACTTGCCGGGAGAGGAAGTTATAGTAGAATGGCGATCGCTGACTGTGAATCTTTTAGATAAAATTGCCGCAGCTATTCGAGAAAAGCTGCATTTGAGTGCGACAGAATTGCCGCTGGTGAAGATTTTGCAAGGAGGAACTTGGGCGGCGGGGCGGAAAATTGCGGCAGAATTGAGGGCTGGTGGAGGGCCGCCAATTCAGATTGAAAGTGACGGTACTGTTTTTTAGAGGGAAGAAGAAAGAAGGAAGAGGGAAGAGGGAAGAAGGAAGAGGGAAAATTATTCCCTCTTCCTTCTTAAAACTTAAAATTCAAAATTCCAACCTGAAAACTATTTCTCACACTACACTCTCCACAAGCTGCTTAGCGGCAAGTGCGATATTTGACGCGATCTGCAAATTAATTGTTCAAAAAAATGAGTGCTAAAAAAATGAGTGCTAAAGTTACTGTCATCGACCATCCTTTAATACAGCACAAGTTAACTCTCATGCGGCAAACTCAAACGAGCACGGCGAAATTTCGCCAACTGCTGAAAGAGATTGGAATGCTGCTAGCTTATGAAGTGACGCGAGATTTGCCGCTAAAATACGAACTAATAGAAACGCCGATCGCCAACATGAATGCACCGGTGCTGGCTGCGGAAAAGAAAATTGTGATTATTTCGATTATGCGCGCCGGCCAGGGACTTTTAGATAGTATTTTAGAACTGATTCCGTCTGCGAGGGTAGGACATATTGGTTTGTACCGCGATCCGACAACTCGGATGGCGATCGAATATTATTTCAAAGTTCCGCAAGATATCGAACAGCGAGATGTTTTAATTGTCGATCCGATGTTGGCTACTGGTAATTCAGCAGTCGCGGCAGTGGATAGGCTGAAAGAAGTTAATCCGAAGTCTATTAAATTTTTGTGTTTGCTGGCTGCACCGGAGGGACTTAAGTATTTTCACGAACAACACTCTGACGTGCAGATTTATACGGCTGCTGTTGACGAGTGTTTGGACGATCGCGGCTATATTGTACCCGGATTGGGAGATGCGGGCGATCGGCTTTACGGCACTATGTAAATTCAATAAAATTATTATCTGCGGTATATGGCAATACATTCATTTAAAAATAAGTTTACTAACATAAGTATTGGTTTGATAGTGCCATACAATGTAAATTGTAAAATTTTAATGTCAGGAAAAGCCTATATATAACAAGGGTTGTAGGGTTTTATTACATTAAATTCGTAAATTGCATAATCGAGATGTATTTACTGCATATTGTCTATTAAATCTCTGCCTTTAGTGTAATTAATTGCAAGAATGAGTTATTAAAATAGATGTATGATGCTAACCGTTTGCGATCGACTACTAACTTTTTTTGACGAGGGAAAAAACAATGGAGACTACAGCACAGAAGGAAGCCCCAACTCAGCCTGTTGAGGAAGTGAAAATTCAAAATATCAACAGTTTGGAGTTTGAGCTTTGGGCTAAAGCAGTGAAACGCCAGATGATTGCAGCACTCTCTAAAAAGGGCGCGCTTTGAAAACTCTGGGTTTTTCGCGTGCAACTTGTGTTAATTAAATTAACAAAATTTTTGTCTGCATTGTTGTTCAAGAGCGATAAGTGGGAAGGGGAAGAGTTTTGAGATTGCGCCTCTCGATGAGTTGCCTGAGAGGTAAAAGAAAGCATCTTCCTTTTTCCTAGTTTTGGACGTACAGGTGGAAGGAAGCCGGGTTTTTTTACGAAAATACTTCTGTTGCAATCGGCAGAAATGGTAAAAAACCCCGGTTTCTTTATGTCAAGAATGCCTCCGGGACTGTTCTATCTGCCGAATGCTTTGGGCC
This sequence comes from Microcoleus sp. F8-C3, assembly GCA_036704825.1. Classification (GTDB taxonomy): domain Bacteria; phylum Cyanobacteriota; class Cyanobacteriia; order Cyanobacteriales; family Microcoleaceae; genus Microcoleus. The sequence continues at coordinate 32,491 of JAUBSN010000038.1, forward strand.
AGATTACGATCGCCTGTCAACCGCCGCCAGCAAGCGCAGACTTCCGTCTTGAACCTGCACTGCTTTCACAGTTCCCACAGCAACTCTTTGTTGACCGTTAGCCATCGCTACCTCAATCTTAATCTTGGGGTCAGCCTGCAATCCCAGCCTCCCCCATAGCCACTTGACTTGAGTAGCAGGAAAAGAGCTCACTTCTACATCAGAAAATGGCGAATTAACCCAGCGGCTGCCGTCGTAAAAACTCGCTACCTGCACCTGATACCAAACTTGTTGTCCTGCCAATTTTAACTCGTTGTTCGGTTCGGGCTCCAGCCACTCAGCGGGATTGACACTGTTAATTAAAGTAGCCGAACCCATAATTTGACTCTTGTGGTATTCTAAACTTTCAGCCTGAGAAACTGCTTCCTGAAGTTTGTTGACCAAATTCCGAATTCGACTTCTTGTTTCGCTGTCAGTATATGATTGCTGGTCGAGCCAATTCATCGCCTCGCGAGTTCCGTCTTGAGACGCTACAATCAGGGCGCCCCAAGCCTTGACATCGGCGTCAGCGGCATTCACTCTCAAGGCGGCGTCTATGCGGTTCCAGATCCGCCCGCTGTCATTTTTGAGGGTGGTGGCTATTTCGTTAGTGTTGCTCGGATCGGCTTCAAATACTTGCAAAGCTTCGGCCCAGCGGCCGTCGATCAATTCTGCGAGAACTTGTTGACCGGGACTGGCCCAAGATGCGATCGCCTGAGCCCGAGTAATTTTAGCGTGAAATTCGATCGTTTCTAGCTGAGCTTGCGCGACGGCGGGCCAATTTTTGCCGGCTTTCCCTTTAGCAATACGCATGACATTTAATGCTGGAGACCACAGGCCGCTTTTGGCCAGTCGCAGCCCATTTTTGTAAGTCTGGTCATTGAAAGCAATTTCTTCTAAAGAAATCGCCGTTAACTGAACGGGGTTCGGCAAAAATTTGCGCGGGCCAATTTGATAAAGGGTAAATTGCGGCTCTAAACCAACTGTTTGGTCGATCGCCAACTGCGGGTTTTCGCCCTTAACAATTTGCTGCCAATTCGGCGGTTGTCCGGCGGCACTCGCCCACTCCAACAGCGGCATTAAATGATTTTGGCTGGGATTGTAGCGAACGACTTGTCCGTAGGGAATTTTCTTGTCGCCCTGCTTCAGTTGACCGCTGACATTAAACCAAATGCCAGAGGCGGGGGGCTTGCCGTCAAAGCGGCGCAGTTCTGTTAGGGGTAGCGACTGATTCGAGACTTGATTGTCAGATATAGAGTCAGCTAAAGAAGCAATGACAAAAGATTCCGCCGGGCCTTCTACATTCACAGAACTTGCTAGCTGAAAATACTGCTCTTTATCGAAACTGCGATCGGGAAGCTGCACCCGCTTGTACACCCGAAGTTCGACAATTTGACGGCAAGGATTTTTGCAAACATTAGAAGCCTTAACTGTTCTTTCTACCATCACCGGCAATAGCAAATCGAAAATAGAATTATCGCGGGCTCGATCGACGGGAAGCGGCAGGGGTTCTCCGGTTACGAATCCCAATTTGCGGATGCTGCCTTGGATTTGATCGAGAGTTTGGATCGAATCTCTGCTACCTGTAGGCAGGCGCGACCATTCCGGCACAAACTGAGAGATCAACTTGTTGCCATTGGGATCGACAATTAGCTGATAACTCAGCCAAGCGCCGCCTCCCATCAAAGCTGCACAGCCACACAAGACGCTGAGGGCTGTCAAATTAGTTACCAGTCTTTTCCAGGGATATCTGGCCCGAGTTCGGGGAGTAGGTATTGGAAGCTGGGACTCTTGAAGATTTTTGGGGCGTCGGGTTTGGCGGCGGCGTCTTGTCGGAGGAGGAGCAACTTTGCGATTTTCTGGGGGTTTGGCTCGATTTTTTGAGGGGTTAATTTTGTGTTCCATCATGCCATTTTAGAATTTAGATTTTAGAATTTAGAGTTTAAAATTGCAATAGCCGATCGTACTGCCGACCTATGATATCCCAGGTGTATTGACTTTCCACGAGCGATCGAGCTGACGCAGAGAGATCCTGTCTTAGCTGCTGATTTTCAAACAAACTGGCGATCGCCTCAACATACTCGTGAACTTTGTTCGCCCGCAAGGCCCTTCTCGGTTGTGGGCCGCCCTCGACGGCTAAACCCTCCAAACCTCGATCGCTTGCTACGACAGGGGTTCCCGCAGCCATCGCCTCCAAAGTTTTATTTTTAATCCCCAAACCAATCCGCATCGGCACAACACAAACAGCAGCTTGATGCAAATATTCTGCCACCCTTTGCACCCGACCTACTACTTGAATTCCGGGAAGTTCCCCCAAGGCGATCACGGACGGGACTGGCGAAGCCCCTACTAAGGTGAGGGTAGCATCCCGATAGCGCTGCTGCAAAGGCGGCATTATTTGCAAACTGAGAAACCGCGCCGCGTCAATATTGGGCAAATTGTTCATTGCGCCTGCAAAAATTAAGGTGTGTCCTCCCGGATCGATCGACCGGTACGGAAATGCCGACAAATCTACCCCGTTAGGAATTACATCAATGGGAGGTACAAAAAAATCTTGTTTTCCTCGCACTAGAACCGGAGACGACAGCAATTCTAGGAGTTGCTCTCTGTCTGTGGATGTTGTGGCGACAATGCGAGAAAATTTGGAACAGTAGCGTTTTTCGTAGCGGGCGAGTAGCGGTAAATTCAGTCGATCGCGCAGGGGTTTTTCTGAGGTGCCGGTGGCTAACATTTCCCTGCAAGTTCCCCAAACGGAACTGTGAATGTTGGCTACTGTCAGCAGTTTTTGCCGCCATTCTGGACGCACGTAAATCTCGTTAACGCTGTGTTCGCAGGTGACAGCATCGCATTTGCCTGCTGTTACCAATTCGTCTGCCCAGTTTTGCATTGCTTGGGAGTAGCTTGAGAGTACGTTCGGAGGCGTCCCGGACAACAAAAATCGACTGAATCTGTGGAATTTTCCGATTATTTCAGAGAACCCCCCCTCAGTCCCCCCTTTATTAAGGGGGGGAGGAAAGAAGCCCTCCTCAAGCCCCTGGTGGAGTCTTAGCCCCCCCTTCGCAAGGGGGGGTTGGGGGGGTACTTCCGGGGAAGCCAAAAAGCCTTCCTCAGTCTCCTGGTGGAGTCTTAGCCCCCCCTTAGCAAGGGGGGGTTGGGGGGGTGTCTGCGGGTGGGGAAAAACTGCTAATTCTGCAACTTGCTGGCGCAATGCGTCGATTTGTGCGTCGGTGACATCGGGCGATCGCACAGTACCGAGAATTACATCATGCCGCCGGCTCAAGTATTGTAATAAATTAAACGTCCTTACCTGAGTTCCTCCGCGACTTGGCGGATAGGGAAAAGTCGAGGAAAGCATCAAAATCTTCATGGGATGTGGGATAAATAAAGTTGCCGCTGGCGCGATAAAATTAATTGATTAAATCTTTTTAACAATCTTCGCACCTATGGACGAATTATCTGTTAAGGCGCTGCTGGAAGACTTGAAAAAGCCCGAGGAAAGCGTGCGCGATCGGGCAACTACAGAACTCTGGCGCACTTGGTTTAACCAGAAGGGTGACTATGGGATGCAAATTCTCAGGCGATCGCAAGTTTCGTTAGATGCAGGCGATGTTCACCACGCTTTGGATTTGCTGACGAAATTGATTGCGGAAGCGCCGGATTTTGCGGAAGCTTGGAACCGACGTGCGGTACTTCACTATACCCAAGGAAATTATAAAAAGTCGATCGACGACTGCGAAATCGTTCTCAAACTGAACCCGGTGCATTTTGGGGCGTTGCACGGTCTGGGTTTGTGCTACGCTGCCTTGGGAGAATACCTAAATGCTATTCAAGCTTTTCGCCGCGCTTTGGAAATTCAACCGTTTGCTTTGGTGAATCAAAAGTTAATTCTCGAATGTACGGCTCGTTTGAGTTAAAATACATAGGGCCTTGGGCATTGGGCATTGGGCATTGGGCATTGGTGGTTCTTTTCTCTGGACTCAATTGCAAAATTTTTCGAGGATTTCAAATCTAAAATTGTCTGAGTTAGTGCCGAAAATTAGCGTTTGCATTCCTACTTGCAATCGAGTGCATCTGCTGGCTTGTGCGATCGCCAGCGTGCTAGATCAAACTTATACCGATTTTGAATTAATTGTCTGCGATGACGGTTCCACTGACAGCACTCCTCTGTTGATGTCGGAATTTGTCGATCGCCGGATTCGCTACATTCGCCACCTGCAGAATATCGGCAAAAGCAATAATATGCGATCGGGCTTTGCGGCGGCAAGGGGCGAGTATTTTATCAAGTTTGACGATGACGATCGCCTGAGCGCGCAATTTCTAGAGCGAACATCGGCTATTTTAGATAAAGACCCCAGCATCGATTTTGTCAGTACCGATCACTGGGTGATAGACATTCACAATTATATAGACGAAAACCAGACGAAACTCAATTCGCAGCGGTGGGGCCGCACCGAGTTGTCGCCTGGAATTATTGAAGATTTGCTTTCGGCAGTGTTTCTGAGACAGAGTTTGCAAATAGGGGCAACTTTGTTTCGGCGCGGCGCCCTGGAAGAAGTCGGATTTCTGCGGCCGAATTTGCAAAATTGCGAAGATAACGATTTGTTTGTGAGACTTGCGATTGCGGGCAAAAAGTGCTATTACTTGCCGGAGCTGTTGATGGAGTATCGAGTTCATGCAGGACAGCAAGGAGTCGATCGGGCAATTCCGTATTTAAGCGATAAATTGCGCTATTTGACCGGCTACGAGTTTGAGTCGGATCAGTTGGAAACAGCCAGGCTCAAAAGGATTGCCGAAACTCAATTAGCGCTAGGTTTGCGGCTGATTGAGGTCGGTGAAACTGCAAAAGGGCGCCTGATGGTGCGGGCAGGAAAGTCTGTTTCTGTGGCGAAAATGTGGGCGGGTTTGGGATTGTCGCTGCTGCCGGTTGAGTTGCGTCCCAGGGCGTTTGAGATTGTACGGGAGTTGATGAAATAACCATCAATAAGAATTATTAATTATCAGCAGCGGATAACACATTAATGTTGATTAGAGTACGGGGCTTTGTCGGGGCTTGAGATTTGCTCAGATTTGGCTCGATCGAGAACTTGCCGGGGATCGTTGAGAGATTCGGCTAAAAATAAAAATTCGATCGGACACGTTTTACATTAAATTAATAAATTAAGAAATACTGAAAATTAAGTATTTACGAATTTCACATCGATCGGGCATGAGCAAAGACCTTTCCTTGGGTCTGTCCTGCTTGTGTTATCTGTCATGCCTGTCAGAAAAACTTTGGCCCTGAGACTCGGTGAAGGGCTCAAAGTCAGCATTGTTAAATTCTGTCTAGTTTACTAATGCACCACTCATGTCAATAACTAATAAGATTCGTTTCAATAATCTCCAGGGCGACATCTTCGGCGGTGTCACGGCTGCCATCGTCTCGCTGCCCCTTGCCCTCGCCTTCGGGGTCGCTTCGGGAATCGGACCGATCGGGGGACTGTACGGTGCCATTTGCGTTGGCTTCTTTGCGGCGCTGTTTGGCGGCACCCCAACACTGATTTCAGAACCCACGGGGCCGATGACTGTGGTGATGACTGCGATCGTCGCCTCCCTCACCGCCAGCAATCCCGAACAAGGGCTAGCAATGTCGTTTACCGTTGTGATGCTGGCGGGGCTGTTTCAAATCATCTTTGGTATTTTCAAGCTAGGGAAATACATCACCCTGATGCCCTACAGCGTGATTTCCGGCTTTATGTCGGGAATTGGCGTGATTTTGATCATTCTGCAAATTGCACCGTTTCTGGGTCAAGCCCCTCCCAAGGGCGGTGTTTTGGGCACTTTTATGGCAATTCCGCAGTTGCTGGCGAACATCAATCCGCCCGAAGCAATTCTCGGTGCCTTGACGGTGGCAATTATTTTCCTGATGCCCAAAAAGCTGAAGAAAATCGTGCCCCCGCAATTGATAGCGCTGATTGTCGGGACGGTAATTTCCCTGACGGTGTTTCAGGGCACCGATATTCGCCGGATTGGCGAAATTCCGGTGGGACTGCCCCCCTTGCAATTGCCGACTTTTTCCCCCGGTCAAATCACGGTGATGTTTGTGGATGCGGTGATGCTGGGGATGCTGGGCTGTATCGATACCTTGCTGACGGCGGTGGTGGCGGACAGTCTGACGCGGACGGAACACAAGTCCGATAAGGAGTTGATCGGTCAAGGAATTGGCAATATCGTGTCGGGGATCTGCGGTGGCTTACCGGGCGCCGGGGCAACGATGGGAACTGTGGTCAATATCCAAACAGGCGCGACTTCGGCGGTGTCGGGTTTAACTCGGGCGTTGGTGTTGCTGGTGGTGGTTTTGGGGGCGGCGAAGTTAACTGAACCGATTCCGATGGCGGTGTTGGCGGGGATTGCGCTGAAGGTGGGGATTGATATCCTTGACTGGAGTTTCCTGAAACGATCGCACAAAGTATCTGTTAAGGGTTCCCTGATCATGTACGGGGTGCTGTTTTTGACGGTGTTTGTGGATCTGATTGTGGCGGTGGGTGTGGGCGTCTTTATTGCCAATATCCTGACTATCGAACGGTTGAGTAGTTTGCAGTCTGCGGGAGTGAAGCTGATTTCCGATACGGATGATGAGGTTCTCGTCAGTGAGGAGGAGAAGCAACTCTTGGATCAGGGTAAGGGGCGCGTGTTGCTGTTCTGCTTGAGCGGCCCGATGATTTTTGGGTTGTCGAAGGCGATTTCCCGCGAACACAATGCTATGAAGGATGCGGATGTTTTGGTGATGGATCTGACTGCTGTGCCCATGCTGGGGGTGACGGCTTCGCTGGCGATCGAAAATGCGATCCGCGATGCCTGCGATAAGGGTTTGCAGGTTTACGTCGTCGGTGCCAGCGAGAAAGTTCAGCAGCGCTTGCAGAAGTTGGGATTGTTGGATCTGATCGCGCCAGAGCATGTCATGAGCGATCGTACCGCAGCCTTGCGACAAGCCGTCGCTGTGGTTGAGAGCAAAGGCATTCCCTTGGGAGTGCCGGCGTAACAAGGCGCGAATTCGCCAAAATAGTAGTGTTTTAGCAGGAGTGCCAGTTTCTCCTGCTATTTTTATGGCTGGATCGCCCCTTTCATATCGTTTCCGGTTGCATCCGTATTGTTCAAGTGTCCAAACAGTCGATCGATTTTAGATTTTAGACTTTAGATTTTAGAGGCGACCCCACGGATAAATGCTCTTTCTTGAGGATTTTCGATTTTCGATTCTGGATTGATTCCACGGATAAATCACGTGGCGGGTACCACCTTTGAAATTCTTGGTCAGTTGTCCCGAAAGCATAATTTTAGTCAACAGCCAACAGTCAACAATCATCTCGCTCGTGCAACCAGAATTGATATGAATTCTTGATTTTCTTCAGTCCCCCTCTGCAGGGACGAGGGGCAAGTTTAAACGAGGTTTTAACCGCCGATTCTTCAGGCGTGTAGCTATACAACCAGAAATTATCCGATTGATATAGCGGGTAGCCACGGAATATCTGTAACGCCTGGGTCGTAGCCAAGTTGTTTGAGTAGTGTGGTAATTTGCCCTCTATGGTGAGTTTGATGATTGAACATATGTGTTACCAGAACCCAAGTCGGTAGCACGCGGCATTTACCATCTACATTGCTTGTGTACTCAAATGGTTGACTCAACCAGTCTGAATTAAGGTGTCTAGACCATTCTATAATTTGCCGATCCGTTGTCTCCCGTTCTGCTCTCAAAACCTCAAATTCAGCATATAGTTCTTGACCGATAACAGTACCAGAAAATGGGTGAAGAGTGAAACGCCCCATCCATGCTTTGTCACCATACAGTAAGTGATTCAAAGTGCCATGAATCGACTTGAAAAAGGCACCCATATCCTGTTTGCGCTGTTCATCAGGAATAGCCGAGCATACAGAATATATCTTTTGGTTCATCCAGCAATTGTACTCTGCCATTAGCTGGTAGTAGCTACCGTCGTACATACTCAAAACATAATCACATAGTTTCAACAACTTACATTATACAAATAGGTCTTTCACAAGACTCCTGACTGTAATTGGTCTAGATAAATAAACTCAGGAGCTTTAACTCCGGCTTCTTCTCTAATTTTAACCAGTCTAGGCGACTCAAAAAACGCCCTAGCATCTGCGAGGGATGTCCACGCGGAGAAATGAACAATTTTGTTAGGTTCATTGTCATACTTCAAGACCTGATAGGAGCGCTCGCCAGCTTCTTTTCGGATGCTTTCAGCACGATCGAATACCTGTTTCCAAGCTTCATAATTTTCTACTTCATGAATAATTAATACATATTGCATAGCAGTCATATTCTCTGATAATTTCAAAACTTCAAGGGTTCGGTTTACTCCTATTCTTCCTCATGTAACTCTATAAAAATTCCCTCAGCATTCAGAACTAAATCCTCATCAAAAAAGGGGGGGTAAGTCTAAATAAACAGTCCGTTTCAAAATTTCCAATACCAAATCAAACCGCTCTGAGTCTGTTAACCGCTCAAAGGTATTCAAAATTTCTTCTACTAAAATAGTCATAGCTTTTTCCCTAGACTTGCTTATAGCATAGCACAGGTTTTAAGTAGACCAACCTAAAAAGACATAACACCCACCTCCCCGCAGCACTTTAAGCCTGCGGGGTTATAACCTCGATCGCGCTTTACGTTTAAAGTAGTAAATAGTGCCCGATCTAAACTTTTCCTAAATATCGTGTCTATATTTTCTGAAATTCCGACTGTGTGGTTGCAAATTTCCCTCGTGGGAGTCTGGTTGGGTGTGATTTTACTGGTAGCTGAGGGCTTAAATCGCTTTACTTCTGTCGATGCTGAGGTATCGCGGAAGGTGGTTCACATGGGTACTGGGAACGTGATTTTGCTGGCGTGGTGGCTGGAAATACCCGGTTGGGTGGGGATTTCGGCGGGAATTTTAGCAGGTGCGATCGCCCTGATTTCTTACCAAGTTCCGATTTTGCCCAGTCTTAACAGTATCAACCGGAAGAGTTGGGGGACTTTTTTCTATGCTGTTAGTATCAGCGTTCTCGTAGCTTGGTTTTGGCCGCTACAGCATCAGGAATACGCTGCTTTGGGCATTTTAGTGATGACTTGGGGCGACGGATTGGCTGCTGTCATCGGCCAGAAATACGGCAAACATATTTATCGAGTTGGGGGAATTCAGAAGAGTTGGGAAGGTTCTGCAACTATGTATTTGGTGAGTTTTGCTGTTAGCAGTTTGATTTTGCTGGCGGTTCAAGGCAATATTTGGCAAACTTGGGCTGTGTCTGCTGTTGTAGCTTTGGCTGCGGCTGCTTTGGAGTCGGTTTCCAAGCTGGGAATTGACAATCTGACTGTGCCGATCGGCAGTGGGGCGATCGCCTTTTTCCTAAATCAATTTTTGATAATTGGTAATGTGTAATCTGAACTTACCCCCACGGGGGGCTTTGCTGGATACAGGTATGAATTCAAGATTTCGCAATTGCTATAAACGTCGTTGCTGAAGAGAAGTAGGAATTAAAGATTTCCCAATTGCTATAAACCTGCTTGAGGGTGAGTTTTGTAAATTCAAGCGAAAAGGTAATTCATACGCCAGAATCAGCAACGCCAATTATCAATTGTCTGAGTCTCGTTAAAGCAGGCGACGCGCTTGTAAAATTTGTTTTTGCCATTGCTCGAAAACGGGGATTTTTGAGCGATCGTCTGTTGGAAACATCGCCCTTATTTGCTCGATTAGCTCGATCGCCAGCGGTACGCCAAGCTGCAATTGTTCCAAAACCTCCCGTTGAGCAAAAACGGTTTCCGGTGTTCCTTCTAAAATCAATTTTCCCCGATCCATCACAAACACCCAATCTGCCCAGCGGTAGATGAAATCGAGGTCGTGACTTGCTAAGACGATTGTGGTTCCGGCGCTGTGAATTTGTTGGAGTAAACCGATCAGTTGTCGGGTGTGACGCGGATCGAGATAGGCGGTAGGTTCATCTAGCAGCAGCAGTTTGGGCTTGAGAACCATGATATCGGCAATGGAAACCCGCTTTTTCTGCCCTAAACTGAGATTGTGAATTGGTTCGCGGGCGAGTTCGCTGAGATCGAATTGCTCGATCGCTTGCTGCACCTGTTGAGCAATTTCGGATTCTCTTAAGCCTAAATTGTACAATCCGTAGGAAATATCTTCTTCTACCGTCGAAGCTACTAATTGATGTTCGGGATTTTGAAAGACGAGTCCGATTTGTTGGCGCAGTTGCATCAAAGATTTGCGATCGTAGCGGAAGGGTTCACCGTGCCAGCGAATCATTCCCTGTTGCGGTTGATACAAGCCATTTGCTAACAGAAAAAAGGTAGTTTTGCCGCAGCCGTTTTGACCGATTAGCCCGCACCGTTTCCCGGCGGGGACTTTGAGATTTAAACCCTGAATTGCCACTCGCGAACCGCAGGGATAGGAATAGGAAGTGCCAGCGAATTCGAGAATCCATTCAGACATATTCGTTATTTTTTATTTTTTATTTGTTATTTTTTATAGCCTTCCAGGCAGAGCCTGGGAATAAATACCCGGAGGCTATGCCTCCGATTACCGATTACCGATGAATGATTACCAATTACCAATTACCGATTTCCATTGTATAGCAATCCTTGCAGGAGTCGTAAACTTTTTACCCCACCCCAACCCTCCCCGAATCTGCGGTCCGGGAGTAAGAAATTCACAAATGATGCGAGGATTGCTGTATTTGTGTCAGCCTCGATCGGATTTTGACAACTGCCAAAGTTGCATTTCATAACAGAGATGTTGCTCAAAAAGTTGGCTCGCCTCCAATCCTTCAACCACTAGCTTTTTGAACCAGCGACGAAATATCCAGCGCAGGAATTTGTGGACGGGGGGAACTGCGATCGCAATTAAATCTGCAACATAGATCATTGTATTTAGTCCATAGCGGCGGAAAGTATCGACATACAAATCGATTGTCGGTACTATATGGGCGGAAATATCCTCAGTTTTTACTAAAGTGAATCCAGCCTGCTTTAATGCTGCATGAAGTTCCGTAACAACATGACAATTAGAGAACATTCCCTCTTTATAATTAGGATCAGATCGCAGCATATCGGCCAGCAGCACGTAGCCACCATGATTGACGATTTTGGCGGCACCGTTAGCAATATCAACAGCCGACATATACTGGCTACTTTCGCTAAAGAGAATAAGATCGTAGAAATGGGTTGCTTTGAAGTCTTCAAACCTCGTGAGGTGGAAGATTGCCCGATCGCCCGTACACTTGAGAAAGCGCTGTTGTTGGAACGGATCGGGTGCGAGCCCTTCGACTGCAAAACCTCGATCGAGCAAATAAGCCGCATTGCCGCCAATCCCGCAGCCCACATCCAGTATCGTATGAGTGCCTTTGGGGATAGCATCCAACAGTTTTACAGTATAAGCTTGCTGAGCGACGCGCAATCGGGCGATCGTGAGTTCGTCAGCGGGCACAGGTAGGGTTTTCCAATAGCCGTAGTGAAGGTAGGGCGAATCTGTAAGGCCCAAATAGTAATTAAGCGCTGCATTTTGGTAGCGAGTTACTTTGGAAATTTCGATTGATTTTGGCTGCGACATTGAGAAAATTTAGTAAGTTTTAGGATTGCGGGCAGAGTTGAAATTCTTCCCAGCGCTTGCATACCTGTTCATAGCACTCAACAGGAGAAATTGCCAACTTTTGCAACAAATTAATATCAATCTGAGCGTTGGCGATCGACAAAAATATAATTGCTTCCTTGGGTTCGTAGCCGGCAATGATTTTAAGCAGATTTGAAACAGTGTTCTCCTCTATTTCTAGTTGTTGCAAATAAGCGGTTGCCTCCAAGTCGGAAATAAATTGCAGATCGTACTTTATAGTATCTACGCTCCAATTCACAGATGCGTTAATGGGAGTATTGATTTGGCAAGCAACCAAGCCTCGTCCTCGATGCAAAAAACCATTCCAAGCAGTATATCCGATCGGCAAAATATTCTGATGAATAAACAAGTTTTGCCAGTAGCCAAAACTACCCTGCCAAACACTATCTTCCACTCGCATTCCTTTTTATTTCCATTAAAATAAAATACCCTTGAGAACGCAAATCAAATTACATCTGCTTTCATCTGTGTTTATCGGCAGATATCTGCGGTTAAAAAATCCCAATCCAATAATAAAAAAAATAATAAACTCACCATCATCCATACCTCGCAGATGAAAAACATGATTGCAAACAAATCGGCGGGCATCCTGACTCAGAGATGCAAGAATCTCATTACAGTTGCGGGACAGCGCCGGATTCGCACCGAACTTTCCCCCTTGCGTCTGATGGCTGTTCTCCATCAGAGCCGATCGATATACGGGAATATTACCACTATTTGGAACATTTGACAAAAAACCGTCCGCCTATTCACCAAACTCAATATTTTCATACAAATCGGCAAGCGAAATTTCCACAGCAACAGATGTTAAACTCAGCCGATCGCCCATACAGCTATATTCCGAAAAAATCCACTTATTCGCATCAGTTTTAGAATATTGCTCGACCTGTAGCCGATATTGGTCGATTAATAAATACTCCTGAAAACTAGAAATACTGCGATAGGCAGCAAACTTTTCATCGCGGTCATAAGCTTTAGTACCTTTAGACAGCACCTCAGCAATCAGCAGCGGATTGGTAATTGTATCCGTCCGTCCAGATTGCAGCTCGATCGGGCGCGCTACCACCATCACATCCGGGTAAGTATAATTATTAAGCTGGGGAATCCACAGCCGCTGATCCGATGCAAAAATACTGTAAGGTTTACCCTTAAGACTCACCCTCAAAATAGCATTTAAGATGCTCGTAATTTCATTGTGATTCGGTGTGCCGCCAGCCATCAGAACAATCTCCCCATGGATAAATTCATGCCGATCCTGAGAATTGATTTCCAATTCTAGATATTCCTGGGCCGTGTAGGTTTTGGTTTCAACTTGCGCGATCATACACAACGCTCTCCTTTAATCTACTCATTTCATTTTATATTAAAAATTTTGCTTCACCAGAAAAGTAGATTTTAATTATGCTAAGAAACAGGCTTTCCGGCCTGTTCCACAAAGAGTTAATTTGATTGTGGGGAGTAGGGGTTGGGCAGGAGAGCCCGCCCCTGAAAGACTTATTGAGAATGTGCAAGATGTGAGTGCGATCGCACTTAACAAACTTACCGCAGCGGGACAAAGTTATAGCCAGTGCTTCCTCCTTGTTTAACTTGCACTAAAATCGGCTTGCCAGCCCGATCGCCCGTGGGCAAAAACTTCACATCCTCGCTAGATCCTGCTGCCGAAAAACTCGCATTTCTGAGTGCTTGTTGCAATCCGAACCGCGTATTGCTTTGCCGCAAGCCAGCGATGACAGCTTGAGTCGCGTCAAAACTCGTTGCTGTTCGCCAATTCACAATTCCTCCCCAACGCTGGCGGGCATTTTCTGGGAAACGGCTACCGGGATTAGTTTCAGGATGCCAGGGAACGGGCAATACTAAGCCGTTAACGTCGCTTTGCCCGTCTTTTAAAGTTTGAAAGGTGTAGAGCGTAGTGCTGCCGTAGAGTGGCAATTTGCCTCGATTGATGCGAGCCAGAGAAATGGCACGGTCAATGCGATCGACGTGGGGTGCTACCATCAATCCTTGTGCACCTTTGCTGACAGCATCGGCAAGGGCATTTTCCGCATTAAAAGAGGGTAAAGAAAAGTCGCAAACAGTGGGAACTAATTTGCCGCCAGCAGCAGTAAGAGATGCCACAAATTCATCTTTAAAGGATATGTTATCCGGTGCTTGGGAGTCATAACAAACCGCAATATTAGTTTGGCGTTCTGTTTTAACTGCATATTCTGCTAAGGGAGCTGCGATTACGCTAATATTGGGGACTGTCCGAAAGATGTAGCTGCCAAATCCTGATAGATTATTGGCAAAGCTCGTCGGTGTCACCATTACCAGTTGTTCTCGCTGATAGATCGGAGCAGCTTCGAGAGATGCGTTGCTAGCATTGTGTCCAATTACTGCTAGTATAGTCGGATCTTTGGTCAATGTTTTTGCAGCTTCTCTGACCACTTCTGGACTGTTGTCATCGTTGACAATTTCTACTTGCAGTTTTGCGCCATTGATGCCACCGCTACTATTGATTTCATCCTGAGCTTGGGCGACACCTCGCAGGATTTCTTGGGCAACATTGGGGTTGCTACCAATGGGGACGCTGACAGCAATTTTCAAGGAAGAACCATTGCTGGATCGGGCATTATTCAAATAGATAATGGTTTCCGGGTCGTTGCGATTTTGTTGCAGCGATTTCTGAAAATATTGGGCGGCAGCTTGGTAATTTCCCTCAGCAAAAGCTTGAGATCCTGCTTGTTTATCGGGTGTTGTTTGGGATGTAACCAATATCTGATTTCCTAAACTGATACGGTTGGCGATCGCTCCGGGTGCGATCGTTGCCGGTGTCGGTGTAGTAGATGTAGATGTAGGTGTATTTGAATTTTTGGCATTCAATAAAGCGGGAAGAAACTTGTAGGCGCCAAACCCAATTAAGCCGACGGCAATAAGAAAAAAAATGGGCGGTGGACTTTTTCTTTTGTTAGTATCTTGATACATAATTTTTTCTCGGTATTTTGATAATTTAATTATTCATTCAACTACTGTTCGCGTCAATTCATATAATTCATTCATTGAGTTCATAAAAGTCATATTTGTAATAGCTGTTGCAGGAAGTGCGATCGCCCTGATTCAAATCCTGCCCGCTAAACTAACGAGAATACGAGAACTATCAACAATAGGACTTACGCACCGGCGATCGGAAACCGGGTTTTTGACTGAATCTGCGATGATCTAACGAAGTATTTTCGTAAAAAACCCGGTTTCTGGGCCCCCATGCTAAGTCCCAACAATAAATTTAGCGTTGAAATGCCGCGCTTAACAAAGTTAAAACCGTACAGCCAAATACAGCTTCTAATGTATATCTTCGCGAAGGTTTGTAAGGGTAAGAATTCCAAACGCGCAGTTTTCCATTAAAGCCGCGCGACGCTAAACTCAGCGAGACTTGACGGTAGTTTTCCAAAGTTCGCTGCAGCAATTGCCCGATTAAAATGCCTAAACTGTGCATTCCCAGCTTCCAAGTGCGGTAGCCGCAGCGGGAGTTTTGGGCTATCCAAAGTTCATCGGCGATCGCCAATAAGCTAAAAATAAACCGATACATTAGTAATAGCAGTTCTGTGACCAACTCTGGACAGCGTAATTGTCTGAGAATCTGCAAGATTTCGGTAAATGGAACCGTCAAGAGGATGAAATACATACAGCTTGTCGATGCGAAGGCGCGGGCAAACAGCAAGCTCACTTGGTATATGCCAGAGCGGCTCACATACAGATAAAAAGTGCCGGTGCTGATGCCCCAACCTTGCCAAATATCCCACCCAATTGCGGGGATACGATCGCCCGCAACCGCACCCAGCGCCAAAGCAGGCACACTTGTCAGCAAAAACATCAACGGTAGCGACAGCAACCGCAAATACAGTTTCCCCGGAATCCCTGCATAGACGACGATCCAGACGGCCAACCAAAGGGCGATCGACAATTGGACGATCGCCCCAGAAACCAGAGACAGAATTAAAAGGGCGATCGCAAAGGATAACTTGTGAGATGGCGGCAACCCCCGCAAGCGATTTGTATAAGCCAGACTGTCAATCTGATGGTTCATTCCAAAGTCTTCCAGTCCGCGCAGGCGGACTTTGTATGTGTAGAAGCGAATTCTATTCGCCGTTTATTCGCCATTTATTCCGACGGCGATTCATCATCAGATTTATGAGATTCCGTGCGCCCCTTGTACAGCCCGATCGCGTAGCCAATTACGCCAGCCCCTAGCGCCGCTTGAGTCGCAAACAGCAAACTTTCAATTTCTCCGCTAGCAGGCTCAAAAAAGTGGTTAAACCAAGGTTGATAGTCAGGTTGAATTTCCGCAATCGCTTTCTGTGCTTCCCCATCCGCTCCGCCGTATTCACCCCGGACAAAAACTAGGGGAATAACGGCAAGCGCGATAACAGCAATTACCAACATCCAATTTTGTTGTGAAGTAGCTTGCTGATTTCTTGTGTTTTTTTGACTCACGGCTTATGACTCCTGTCTCAATAATTTCAAAGTTTCCAACTCCGGCTTCCCGTAAGAATGCAGCCAATTCCAGACTAATACAGTCAGCAATCCCTCACTAATCGCCAGGGGTACTTGAGTGATAGCAAAGATGCCAGCAAACTTGAGAAACGAAGCCATAAAACCGCCGCTCGCTGCGGGAAAAGCTAACGCTAATTGAATCGAAGTCACCACATAAGTCAGCAAATCTGCCAAAGCTGCCCCACAAAAAATTGCCGCCCGCTGCCTGCCAGTTCGCAACAGCAATTGATAGATAAAATACGCGGCAAACGGGCCGACAATCGCCATCGAAAACATATTCGCTCCCAGCGTTGTCAGTCCGCCGTGAGCTAACAGTAACGTTTGAAACAACAAAACTAAAGCCCCCAGTACCGCCATCACCGAAGGGCCGAACAAAATTGCACCCAAACCCGTACCTGTCGGGTGAGAACAACTGCCCGTTACCGAGGGAATTTTTAAAGCAGAAAGCACAAAAGTAAACGCACCCGCCAAAGCCAGCAATAGTTTAAGTTCCGGGTGTTCTTTTGTAATGCGAGTAATCGATCGCAAACCTACTGCAAAAAAAGGCAGCGCCACAATCCACCAAAACGCAGCCCATTGCACCGGCAAAAAACCTTCCGAAATGTGCATAGCTGCGGCGGGCTTTGCCGAACCCAGGACAATATAACAACTCAAGCCAGCCATCAATCCCAAGCTGACCAATTTCCGATTTCCGGTCTTCACGCTGAACCTCGCAGATGAGACTATGTAAATTAACACATCGGCGGGCATCCTGACTCAGAAAGCGACATGACCTTCATTACAGTTGCGGGACAGCGCCGGACTTGCACCGAACTTTCCCCGTTTCCTCTAACGGCTGCTCCCCGTTAGAACCGAATGGTTAGACATAGTTTAGTCGATCGCGTAAGTCTCAGCAAATATTTTACAAAAATTCATTCAGATTAACTAAATCAAAATTACCTATCATATTTTCTTCTTTTCCTTCGCGTCTTCGCGGTTCGTTCAATAAATACTATTGCCAAACAAATCAACGGTATAATATTAATTAGTTTTGAGGAAAGCCGCCATGTTAGATTACAACTTTCCGAGGCACTGGCCCTCAGCCGACGAACTACCAGACTCAGATGAAACACCTGTGGATAACGAACTGCAAGAATTAGTACCGGGGTTGCTAAAAGCAATCTTGCTGATACTTTGGTCAGAACGCATGGACTGGTTTTTTGGCATAGATATGGGTATTTACCATCACCCAGAAAAACCTGCCATTGTGCCAGATGCTTTCTTGAGTTTAGGTGTAGAACGGTTTTACGACGAAGAATTGCGTCCCAGTTACGTGCTGTGGGATGAAAATGTTTTGCCGACTTTTGTGCTGGAAGTAGTTTCCCCAACTTATCGCAAGGAATACAGCACAAAGTTGGAGGAATATCAAGCTTTAGGCGTACTTTATTACGTCATTTATTCTTCCCGCCGCCGCCGTAAACCCCGTTTGGAAGTACACAAGTTAGTCAATGGGAAGTACGAGTTGCAGCCCGGAAATCCAGTTTGGATGCCAGAAATTGGTTTGGGGATTGGTTGTGAAAGGGGAAGTTATTCTGGGGTGACAAGGGAGTGGTTGTATTGGTATGATGCCGATGGAAAACGTTATCTGACTCCTGAAGAACAGGTGAAAGAATCAGCGCAGCGCGCCCAACAGGAATCGCAGCGCGCCCAACAGGAATCGCAGCGCGCCCAACAGGAATCGCAGCGCGCCCAACAGGAATCGCAGCGCGCCGATCGACTAGCTCAGCGATTGCGAGAGTTGGGGATAGATCCCGATAATCTGAGTTGATGGCAATCAAGAGCACCAGACTGACGGACTGTGGACGCTTAGAAACCGGGTTTTTCAACCGAGGTCGATCGTCCTCAACAGAGGATTTTCTGGAAAAAACCCGGTTGCTGCATCCAGAAATGTGTGAACATCGATCGCAAAAATCAGGAAAGATGCAGCTAGATGTGGAAAAAACACAGAGTTTGGCGGAAAACATTGAGATGCGGCTCGAAAAAACGACAATCAGCAGAGGTTATTAAATAATGGTCATGGATGTGCGTTCTTACGATGTCATCTGTTTTGGTGATGAAGTTCCAGGAGTTCTAGCTGTTATCTCTGCCTCCAGAGAATATCTTCGCCGAACAAAGCGTTATCCGCGAATTCTACTGATGTCTAAAGGAAGCTTGCAAGAAGGAATTGGCGGACATTTGGTAAGAGGCGGTCTTGCTTATTTAGATAGAAGTCAGATTAGTCAAGAACTTCAACAATCTTTAAAGTTAGATACCTTTGGTTCACCCGCGACAATCTATAAAGAGTTCTTACAAAAATCCGGTGTCACCGCAATTGCACTCGACCCCCGCAAAGCCAGTGCAGCGCTGAAAGAAATGCTGGTAAAAGCTGGGGCAGATCTACTCAGCAAAGTAGAAATTAAATCAGTCACTAAAGCAGGTCAAAAAATTGCCAGTATAACCACCTCTCAAGGCACAGTTTATGCCGGCAAGCAATTTATTGATGCCACTGTCAATGCCGAATTAGCTCAAGCAGCAGGCGCGAGAAAGCTGAATGGATTTGAAACCTTTGGTCTGCCTAACTCAGAACTTCCAGTCACCCTCGTTTTTGAAACTCAAGGACTCAGTGCAAGAGCACTGAAAGAATTCGATTACATTTATCTAAAACGCTTCACAAACCGGGCAGATTCAGAGGGTCAAAAATTTTTGCTGTACGCAGCAGGCAAGGATACCAAACTAGCAGAAGAACTCCGCCTGGAAATGATTGACACTAGAGGCAACCTCAAAACTCTGTGGGCGGGTAACGATTACATTGATGTTCGATCGCCGGCTCTATCTGTAGCATATCACTCCTTTAGAGGAACAAAACTATCTTTTCCTCAAACCGGCATAATTTTAGATGAGGGAAATATAGCAATACTTCCCAATGATAGACTTTCGTGGAATGCGCTGTTATTTGCAGTCACAGCCAGCGAAGCAGAAGCGTTAGCGAGAAGCGGGAGCAAACCCACGGCTAATATGCAAAGAGAGATGTTATTTATTACAAGTTGGCTGAGGAGTTTGGGGGCTACTTCTGTTACTTATGCCTCAGAACTTTATATCAGACACGCCGGCAATGTGACGGGAGTTGTAGAACCTTTAACTGGCGCACAAATGCTCTTAGGTGGCGTACCTGCTAATGAAGCCCTGGCAACATTTAGCTATCATTTTGATGTTCGCGGAGGCATTCCGGGTATTCGCGACAAAGCAACTAGCGTAGGATGGTTGAAAAGTCTGAGTTTTAAACAGCCTATCTTGAATATTGGCATCCGCCACGCATTAATTAAAAACGTTCCTAACCTGGCAGTGGTCAGTCCGTGTTCTGGATTTGAAGGGTTTGCTTGTTCTGTCGGCAGAATTGTGGAATTCAACGCAGCAGTTGGTCAAGGTGTGGGTATCGCGGCGGTTAATGCTATTCTAAATAACAAAAATCTAGCCGATGTATCTAACCGAGAAGTGAGACAAGTTCTCGCTGAAACAGGTCAGTTACCTAAAATTTTTGGAACTCCAAATAATGGTGAGGCAATGCTATTGGCGCAATTCGAGAGTCTTGCCAGTTCCGATGCTATTGCGTAATATAAATTCCGGTTGCAATCCTCGTGATTGTTGACTGTTGACTGTTGACTAAAATTATGATTGCGCGAGACAACGGACTTTTTGAACCTTTGAAAAATACCGATACAATCGGCAACGATATAATAGCAATTTCAATAAACAATGCAGTAGTAAATTGGGCAGGTAGAACGAAAATTAAGCCAAAATTTTTTAGCAAAAAATGAGTGAAATTGCTATTAGTATTATGCTACCTCGAATGACAACCATTAAGTTGGTTTGTAGTGAGGAATTTAATTCTCATAAAATTCTGAGCAATTCCCTCGCCCCTACAAACCTAATAACGGTGATTTTACCGGAAATTATATAATACCTCGATCGCCTGCACCCAATGATGTGCTGCGCGGCACTAAGCTGTTGCGGCATTTAAATTGTCTGTGAAAAAAACATCCAATTTTTGTGGGGTGTCCCGCCCTGAATATACAATTTAAATCCGCGACAGCTTAGCCTACTCGCTAACAACCAATCCTTACTTCTTCTGCGGGCAGTTCGGATGAATGCCCCCCTGCAAACAAATGTAAGCAATTTGACTTTTATCTAAATTCTTAGCCTCCGCAAAATCCACTCCTAGGAACCGACCGGATTTACTACCAGTCGGATTTTGAATAAATTGATCCGAAGCTGCCTTCCCCAGAAACACAGCGCCTTTAAAATCTGCTCCCGCTAAATTCGCGCCTCTAAAATCAACCGAGCTCACCTCTGCATTCCGCAAATTCGCATCTTGCAACCGAGCATCTTTTAAATTGACGTTGGCGAGTTTAGTCGAAGTCAAATTGGCATTTTGTAAGTTGGCGCCGCTCAAATCAGCACCGGATAAATCAGCACCTTGCCATTCCGATTTAGACAAATTTGTCAAGGACAACTGAGCGCCTTGAGCCTTCACTTTGGCCAAACGCGCGCCTGACAAATCCGCTCGCGACAAATTCGCGCTTCCTATATCTGCCCCGGTAAAACTTGCATTTTTTAACAGTGCTTCCTGTAAATTTGCTCCAATTAAAATAGCACTGCTGAAATTAGCTGAGTTCAAATTGCCGTTTGACAAATTAGCTTTGTTCAGGACAGCGCGCACAAAAGTAGTCCGGTTCATTACAGCACTGTTCAAAGACGCCCCGGTCAAATTTACCCCTTCCAAATTAGCGCCGCTCAAGTCAGAAATCCAATCGTCAAAGGTAGCCGGACGCCTGTCTTCGCCGGTGCCGTAAAAGCGAGCTCCCTGCAAGCTGGCATTGGTTAAATTGGCATTTCTCAGCTTAATTCCCGACAAGTCAACTTTGTTTAATACTAAAGTAAACTGAGACGGGCCGGCAGGACTTTGAGCTAAATCCGTGCGGCTGAGATCCGCGCCGTTGAGCTGGCTGCTATACACTGTGAGAATTTTGCCGATCGCCCTTTGTACTGTTCGCTGGCGGGCGGCCGCTAAGTCGCGTTCCGGGGCTTTGCCGCCGAAGCGCAGGGAATCGAGGTCGTTGCTGAGGGCCTGATTCAACCGCTGCAACTCAGGCAAAGCTTTCGGCCCGCTACTGACTAAAGCTTGCTGGATCGCGTCCAGCATGGCGCGGTTGTCTTCTTGAGCGAGCAAATCCGCTAGCAGGGGTACGGCGCGGGAGTCTTCCACCGCCCCCAAAGCCAAAATAGCCGATCGCCTGCCGGATGCCCCGCTAGCCGATGCGGGAGACAATTTGCTGACTAAAGCCACAAATAATTCGTCGTTCCGCTGCCGGGAATCCCGCATATTTGCTTGACTTTGAGTGTAGATGAGAGTCCCGACAAACAAAGTTAAAATCAATCCCGCGCTGCCGGCGGTAACTATCACTAAAGTCGTGCCCGGGTGTTGGCGCATCCAATTCCACAAACTGCGATTTACTTTCAGCCCGCTTTGTGGAGTCACAACCAAAGCCGCAATCTGCGCGTCTTCCTCAGTCCAATCTTGAGTCTGGACAGGATTGTCAGACAGTTGATTCGATCGACCGTTGACGACCAAAGTATTCGCGAGGCGATCGTGTCCCGCTTGCCGTTTGTAGCGCCATGTAAAAGCGCCGTCTGCCAGCACTGCCAAGCTGCTGAGCCCCCCTAAAATCAGCAAATCTGGAAACGCACCCGTCAAGCGCCAAATGCCGTAAGCGACGCCCAGAGGCACTCCCCAGCGCCCTAAAGTTTCGCGAATTAGCACTTGCCCAAAACCCAGAGGATTACCCGACGCTGTGACAACTTTGACGCCGAACCAGCGTTTGGGGAGAGTTTGACCGGTTCTGGCGAGCAAAAACAGTTGCCACCCCGCTAAAACTGCAGGTGCCAGCAGCGCCCCTGACCAGAATAGATTAGTTAGGGGTGCGACTCTGGGGCTGCGATCGCGCACGGGTATGCCCAAAGTACGGGCGACGGTTTCGGATGCTGCTGCTACTGAGGGATTGAGGGGCACGGTTTGAGATTCCTGGTTGACCAATGCCCCGATACTGAAGGGAACGAGGGCGCTGGCGGCAATTAACGAAATTTCCACGGCCCAAGCGCCGCACCTGCGAACCAGCAGTGGCATTTGCTTGGATTGTGTTTGCCAAGACGGATCGGGTTGATTGATGCCGCTGGGCGCGGTGGGGTTAGCCATATTTAGAAATTCCTATTATTTGTCGTTATTTGAGGACTGGGGGGAAATTGCCAATTTATACGCTATGTAGATTAGCACTCCGAGAACGGCAAGAGTCATCAGCGCTGAAATTAGCTGTACGATGCTATTGAAGACTGTCAGGACAATTATCGATGCCAAGGCAAAGGCTGCCACCTGCCCGGGTTTGGGGAGTCTTTGAAACTTGTCGAGTAATTGATTGTATAAGGTTCCGAGAGCTTGATAGCTGTCGGAATTTTGTGTAATGAGTGGCGATCGTTCTAGTTTAGCTTTTAGTTCTCCGAACGCTTGCTGCCAATTGAAGTTATGTTGAGGATTCATAAAAAAATTCGGAAGTTTGTTTAGATTAATGTGTTCGGAACTGCCGTTATCCCCTACCGTCAAAGAACTAGAACCAAATGCCATTGTGTGAGGAAACATGAAGATCCATTATCCGGGCGATCGCGGCAAACTGTGGTTTAGCTCGATCGTGACCCTAGCCTTGGCAATGATTTTAGCGGATGCCGGCGCTATTCGGAGCCAACCGCTGCAAATTGCTCCGGGATTTCCCGAACCGCTGCGAGTTTCTGGAGTTTCCGGCGGCCCGAACAATAGCGGCGACTGCGGTTTTGTCTCCCAAGGACCGAACCACGTCATCGAAGTAACGCAGGATTTGCCTTACTGGCGGATTGCAGTACAAACCGCTGGAGCTCCGAGTTTGATGATTCAGGGGCCGAGGGGGCGTTTCTGCGTCCTGCCGGCTTCTGCTGCTGCGGGGAATGTAGAATTTTCCGGTTATGGGGACAAGGGGACTTATGTTATTTTTGTGGGCGATCGAGCTCAAGGTCAACACCCTTACTCTCTCTCGATTTCCCAAAAGCGAAATTAACCATACAGCGCGATTAGGACGCTTGCTGTCATAAACTGGCTTTTTGGCGATCGTAAATAAGCCGGATTTCTGACAGCAAGTGCGTGGAATAGGGATTTCATATCAATTTTGTATTTGGTCTTTCACCCACTTGCGAAACAATCTGAGAGTTTGACTCGTCCCCGCTGTTTGGCTTTGTTCGCAATATTGAGAAATAGCTTCAATAATTGGCAGATTGCGAAAAATCGGACTAATTTCAGATTCAACATATTTCCCATCTTGAAGCACATTAATCAGAAGCTTCTTATGTTCATAGCGCCATATTTCAGGTACTCCCAGAGCTTCATAAGCGTCCAGTTGAGTCTTGGAAGTTAAATCGACTTCAATTGCTAAATCAGGCGGCGGATCGACAGTTAAGTCGATCCGCTTTTTGCCAATCATTAGAGCATAATTTTGAATGTAAAAGCAGTTGTCAGGTTCAATTCCTTGTAACATATTTTTTCGCTTAAAAGTCGTCGAACCAAAACATTCTCGATCGATTTCAAGTTCTTCGAGTAAGATTTTCACCATATCGCCAATGATTTCTTTACTGAATTCATGTTCTGGTAGCGGCATCCTAATCTCCAAAGTTCCTTGACTGTAAGCGATTCTAGAGCCGCGGTGTTCTCCCAACTCTTCTAAAATTGCTTCAAATTCCTGCCAGTTGACATCATCTAACAGCACTCTATGTCCTGGGGGTACAATGATTTGTCTTAATTGCAGCGTTACCATTTCAACCTCCGATTTCTTTAAGTTTATGATAACTTATCTGTATCGGTAATTGGGCATTGGGAAACAGTCAGCTTTGTAGTGAGGACTTCAGCGATAGAAGCCTGATTTGTTCTCTAACCCACTTGCGAAACAATCTGAGAGTTTGACTCGTCCCCGCTGTTTGGCTTTGTTCGCAATATTGAGAAATAGCTTCAATAATTGGCAGGTTGCGAAAAATCGGACTAATTTCAGATTCAACATATTTCCCATCTTGAAGCACATTAATCAGAAGCTTCTTATGTTCATAGCGCCATATTTCAGGTACTCCCAGAGCTTCATAAGCGTCCAGTTGAGTCTTGGAAGTTAAATCGACTTCAATTGCTAAATCAGGCAGCGGATCGACAGTTAAGTCGATCCGCTTTTTGCCAATCATTAGAGCGTAATTCTGAATGTAAAAGCATTCATCAGGTTCAATTCCTTGTAACATACTTTTTCGCTTAAAAGTCGTCGAACCAAATGGTTCAAAGTCGATTTCTAGTTCCTCAAACAAAATTTTCACTAAATAACCAATAATGATTTTAGCTTTCTCGTGTTCTGGTAGCGGCATCCTAATCTCCAAAGTTCCTTGACTGTAAGCTATTCTAGAGCCGCGGTGTTCTCCCAACTCTTCTAAAATTGCTTCAAATTCCTGCCAGTTGACATCATCTAACAGCACTCTATGTCCAGGTGGTACAATGATTTGTCTTAATTGCAGCGTTACCATTTCAACCTCCGATTTCTTTAAGCTGATTGTAATTGATACCATCTTTTAAGTGGAGGGGTGTACAGCGCCCCCTCCACTTAATTTACTGGTAACTATGCCCAAAATAGAGCTGTCTAATCTACGTTTTTTTGCAGGTTGTACAGTTCCTTAAACTTGCGCTGCTGCTCGTTGTGGTCTACGATTGGAGAGGGATAAGGAAGAAGTCGGCGTTCTAAAGGCGAAATATTTCCTGTTAGCAAAAGTTTAGTATCAACTCGGCGCAATTCTGGAACCCAGTGCCGAATATATTCGCCTTCCGGGTCAAATTTTTGAGCTTGACTGGCAGGATTGAATATTCGCAAAGGTTTCGGGTCCATGCCGCTGGATGCGCTCCACTGCCAGCCGCCGTTGTTAGCAGAAAGGTCGCCATCAATCAATTTTTGCATGAAGTATTTTTCGCCCCACTGCCAGTTAATAATTAAGTCTTTGGTGAGGAAACTGGCGACTATCATGCGGCAGCGATTGTGCATCCAACCTGTCTGGTTTAACTGCCGCATTGCCGCGTCGATAATAGGATAGCCAGTTTTGCCCCGACACCAAGCTTGAAATAGCTTTTCATCGTTTTCCCAAGGAAACTCTTTGAATGCTTGACGGTAGGGGCCGTCTGCTAATTCTGGGAAGTTATACATGGCGTGTTGGTAAAATTCCCGCCACGCTATTTCCTGTTGCCAAGTGCGGATGCTTGTAGACGCTTCTTCGCTGCGGCAAGTGTCCATTACTATCTGGGTAGCTTGCCAAACAGTGCGGATGCCAATTGCACCAAATTTGAGGGCGGCGCTGAGTTGAGATGTGCCGTTAGTTGCGGGGAAATTGCGCTGTTCTTGATATTCGTAAATTGCCCGATCGCAAAATTCTTCTAATTTTTGTTGCGCTGCATCTTCTCCGGGTTCTATTACTAATGGGTGTTCCCAAGTAAATCCCAAACTAGAGGCAGTTGGCAGTGTTTCAATTGCACCTGCTTGATTGGCGATTTCTTGTTCTTCTGCGGTTAATCCGGTCATTAATTCCAGATAAGCTATCGGCAGTGTCTCTACTGGTTGGGCTTTGGGTTTACTGTTCCATTTTTTCCAAAATGGTGTATAAACTGTGTAGGGAGTCCCTGTACCGCTGCGAATTTCATCTGGGGCGTGCAGGACTTGATCCCAGAAATTTTGAACTTGAATTCCTGCTTGTTGGAGGGCGTTTGATACCGACCGATCGCGCTGTTTTGCGTAGGGTTCTACATCCCAGTTCCAAAATACTGCTTTGGCATTTATCGCTGTTGCTAATTTCGGTATTCCGAGACTCGGGTCATCTTGAATAATCAGCAATTGGCTGCCTGCTTCCCTGTAACGCGATGAGAGTTTTTGCAAGCAGCCGATCATGTACGTGACTCTGGCTGGCGCTACGTCATCGCGATTTAGGATATTGCGGTCGAGACAAAAAATCCCGACTACTTTCGGGCTTTGCTGGCGCGCTTCTGCCAGTCCGATGTTGTCAGAAATACGCAAGTCGCGGCGGTGCCAAAATAAAATTAGATCTGACATTCGATTTTAGATTTTAGATTTTAGATTTTAGATTTTACAGTCCCGGACACACGCGGGGTCAAAAACCCGGTTTCTAAGTTAATATTTATCGGTTTGATGCACGATTATAAGAAACCGGGTTTTTTTCGTCAGTCCTATTTAAGTCAAAAATGGACGCGCCAAGAAAAAGCTAGAAATTGATTTCGCGTCAATTGGTTCGCCACCTAAGATAGCTTTTTCTAATTCTTCTGGAGTGAATAGAACTGTTTCAATGTCTTCATCATCGTCTTGTGCCGGCGGCTTTTCCAGTTTTTCCAAATCTTGGGCTAAGAAAGCATAAATGATTTCGTCGGAATAACCGGGGGCGAGAAAAAATTGCCCTAATTTCTGCCATTTTCCGGCGCGATATCCGGTTTCTTCTTCGATTTCGCGTTTGATAGTTTCGGCGGGGCTTTCATTGATTTCGACTGTACCTGCGGGAAATTCTAAAATCCGCCCTTTGGCGGCGAAGCGGTATTGTCGCACCAAGACGAGTTTACCGTCGGGGGTGACGGGAACTGCAAGTGCTCCCCCAGGGTGGCGAATACATTCCCAGTCGCCTTCGGAACCGTTGGGAAGGCGGAGGGTGGCTACGTCAAAGTTAAATTTGCGCCCTTGGTAAAATAGGCGCTGTTTGAGGAGTTGGGGTAGTTCTTGACCGATCGACATAAGCGACAAGCGAATAATGTTTGATTGCACCGATTTAAGACATCATAGGCGATCTCATAGGATTTTAGATTTTAGATTTTAGATTTTAGATTGGGAATGACTGATAACTATCACTGTTTCGAGCTTACCTGCGGTAGCATTTTGTTTGAAACTGGTACGATCCGTGAATTTTCCTCAATTTTTACAGTGGCAATTTTTGCACTCCGGAACAATCTGCGGTTTGCAGGAGTTGGGCGATCTCACTTTTCGTCACCGGATGCACCCAATCCGGGGCAATTTCTGCTAAAGGTACTAATACAAAAGCTCTTTCGGTCATCCGGGGATGAGGTAGAGTCAGTGTCGGAGTTTCTAGGATTAAATTGTCGTACAGCAGCAAATCTAGGTCGAGGGTTCTCGGTCCCCATTTTTCTGTGCGAATGCGATTAAATTTTATCTCGATTTCTAATAATTTTGCTAGCAATTGTTCGGGTTGCAGCGCAACTTCTAGGATGGCGCAGGCGTTGATGTAATCGGGTTGGGGCGGCCCGACGGCGGCGGTTTGATACCAGCTTGAATGAGATTTTACTGCTATTCCTGGGGTGTTGTTGAGGGTTGCGATCGCGCTAGAGAGTGTGGCGAGGGAGTCGCCTAAGTTGCTACCGAGGGCGATCGCGCATTTTGTTAGTTTCATTGAAGGAAGAAGGTTCGGCAACGAGCAATGTACGGGATGTAACGGATGTAAAGGATAGAAGGAAGAAGGAAGAAGGAAGAGAGAAGAGGGAAGAAGGAAGAGGGGAGAGGGAAAAAGCCAGAATAAAGAACGATTTAGTTATCTAGCCTACAAGCCCTATTGTCGGCAAAATCTGATTGTACAAAATATTATTTTAATCACAACTTAATAAGGTGTTAATTTTTATTGATTATGATTGACAAGTGTCAGCATTTAGTTTCAAACATAATGAATTTGTACCTAAGCTTATTGTCGGGAGTCATTCTAGCAATTATCAGTTTAACAGCAAATATATCAGTATCTTTAGCAGAAACCAAGGAACGCTATCTTACCCTAGAGTCGAACGGCAGTCAATCTTTTGCGAGTTTAATGCAGCAGGCGGAAGATTTAGCGAAAGAGTCGATCGCCCGATCGTTTCAAGAAAATCCGGCATTGACAGAAGTTACAGTCATCATTACAGCCGATCGCAGCCGGCAAAGAGTTCCGGTTTTGCGATCGAGAGTATCCCGCCGCGACTGGCAACAAGATGCGAGAATCGAACAGTGGACGAGATATTTTGCCGGTGCTCAATTGCTGCTGGGATTCAGAGACGGCAATACTTCGGGCGCAAATGCTGGGTCTTCGCAAGCGATCGGTGTACCTGCAGCCAGTCGATCGGCATCCCGACAAAACGATCCGGGTTTTCGAGATGATTGAAATATTGGTAATGGGGCATCGGGCATCGGGCATTGGTAACAAATAACAAATAACCAACAGTACGACACGGAAATCACGGATACACGGATAGATATTTTTTCCTAAATCTCTCTCTATTCCCAATTACCAGTTGCCAATTACAATATTTAACTTTTTATTAACCTCAATATCTCCCTATTTTAATTAACCTTCAGGTTAACTCCTCTTAATTGAACAGTGATAGAGTTTCATACGGAATCATCAGATTAGGGATGTTGGGTTGAAAAGGAATTTATGTCTAAAATAACTCGCCGACAACTGTTAATTTTCTTCGGCAGCAGTGCAGCTACCACTGTGCTTGCCCCTCAACTAACTCAAACACTATTCGGCATCAATTCCACCTCGGCGGAATCTGTTATAGGGCCACTATCTTTCACTCCGTTAAGACTTCCCCACCCGCTGCCGATTTATCGAGAACTGCCCAGCTTCATGCCGACGGGCTTAAACGGACAGGGAACCGTGATGGCTGCCTCCCAGGATACTAAATTAACGAGTTACAGCGTTGTTGACGATGTGGTTGTGCCGCCGGAATACGAACGGTACGTGATTCTCCGCTGGGGCGATCGAGTTTTCCCCGATCCGGCAGACTATTTCGGCTACAACTGCGACTACACCGCCTTCCTACCCCTTCGCGGCAGCAATGGCGACGGCTATCTCTGGGTTAACCACGAGTATGTAGGTTTTCCGATGTCGAAAGTGGCACCCGAAGCGCCTGCAGATGTGGCATCGTTCCCGGCGACCGATCGCGCCGTCCTCGGTATAGACTTATCGGTAAAGAATCGCGATACCCTCGGTGAATTTCTGTACAATCTCGGTGGTTCGATCGTCCGCATTACCAAACAGTCTAACGGTAGATTTGGGGCGATCGCCCGCGACCCCCTCAACCGACGCATTCACGGACTTTCCGGCCTCGGAATCAACAGCCAGCGTGCCGACAAATACAAAGATGTGACCTCCTGGGGAACCAGACAAGGCGACGACAACTATCTCACGGGCACGGGCCCTGCGGCCACCCAAGTCTTCGCGCAAGTCAACAGCGACGGGCTGGGAAACCGCATCATCGGTACAGCCTACAACTGTTCCGGCGGCACAACCCCTTGGGGCACAATCCTCTCTGCCGAAGAAAACTTCCAAGGTAGCGAACTATTTTTCGTGGGAGTTCAGGAAAACATCAAACCCAACGGCGCCCAAACCGACTACCCCAAGGGCACTACCGGCGAGGAATTCGGATTAGTCGGCGAAAAATACGGCTGGATGGTAGAAGTCGATCCCCAAGATCCGAGTTTCCGCCCCCGCAAACACACGGCTTTAGGCCGTTTCCGCCACGAAAACGTCGCGATTCGCGCCGCAGCGGGCCGCAAATTAGTAGTGTACATGGGGGACGATCGGCGCGGCGGTCACACCTGGAAATTTGTCAGCAGCGGTACTGTCACCAATCCCGCAGATAAAAACAACAGCCGCTTGTTTGAAGACGGCACTTTGTACGTCGCCCAATACAACCGCAACGGTGCGGGAAAATGGCTGCCGCTAACTATAAATAGCCCGACGAATCCGGTGCGTCCTTCTAAAGTTGGCGAGGCGGAATTAGCAAGTTTTGGCAAAGCTCAAAGAGATGCAAATACTCGCTTGCCCAAACGCAGCGGAATTGCCGGTCAAACCGAAGACGGCGGTTCTTTTGTGATGGATACAACCAACGAAGCAACAGCACTTCCTGGGTACGCGAATAAAACTCTTGCTAATTTTTACAGCAGCCAAGGTGCGGTTTTAGTTGATGCTTTCTTAGCTGCTAATTTGATTGGTGGCACTCCGACGGCGCGGCCAGAAGATTTGGAAATAAATCCTACTACTCAGGAAGTTTTCATTGCTTATACTGACGCCGCACCGGGAAGCGACGGCTATCCAGATTCTCGCATTTTTACTGTTGCTAAATACAGTAGCGCCGTCAATAGCACCCAGCAGTCGGGAGGGCTTTACAAAATAATTGAAGACAGTCCCGACGGTGCGGGTTTGACGTTCCGCTGGCAGCGTTTGGCCCAAGGTGGAGAAGCGGGTTCAGTCTCTGGCGCGGGATTTGCTAGTGTAGACAATTTGGATTTTGACACTCAAGGCAATATTTGGGGCGTCACTGATATGTCTACTAGCACGCACAACGGTTTTGATGTCGGTGCGGCTGGAAAGCCAACGACGATCGACCATAAAAAGACTGGAAATGTATCAGATTTGACTGGAGTTTTCGGCAACAATTGGCTGTTTTACATTCCGACTTCCGGCCCGAATGCAGGAACAGTAATTCCGTTTGCTTACGGGCCGAATCGGTGCGAAATAACGGGCCCGACTTTTGTGGGGCGAGATACGTTGTTGCTTGCGGTGCAGCATCCGGGGGAAGATTGCCCGATCGATGACGGTACTGTACTGAGTCGGCAAATTGAAATGTTGGATTTAAACGGTGCTGTTTTTAATCAGACTCGCAGTGTTTCTCGCGGCAGTTTGTGGCCGAGTAATATTGAGAATGACAGGCGTCGATCGCCGATGCCGTCGGTGATTGGAATTCGCCGGGTGCGATCGACTCCAACGGGTCAGTTTGTTTAAACAAGACTTGCCCGTGAAGCTTTAGAAACCGGGTTTTTTGCCCAGATATGTCGTCGCAGCCGGCAGATTTGATAAAAACTCGGTTTCTTTTGTCGAGTGCGTAAATTCTGAAATATTAGCACCACACAAATGGTAAGGTGCGTCGCCCGAAACAATCTGCAAGTTCCATTTCTCATCTGGTAGATCCGCACTCTACAAATTAGTAACAGACAAATACGAGACTAAGAAAATTGTACTTGGCGATATAAATCGGCGATCGCAATTTCTAGATTCACCGATTCAAGTTGCAAGGAATCGCCCAAACCATACTCGGAGAGAACCCATTGCCCCTGTTGATTGCGCCGAAACATCTCTACTCCTGGCTGTTCGACTTGCACCAAGACATACTCTTGCAGAGTTGAAAATTGGCGGTATTTCGCAAATTTAAGGCCGCGATCGACTGCTTCTGTAGAAGGCGATAAAACTTCTACAATCAAGGAAGGAAATTGTATTAATTGCGGATCTGTATCGCGATCGTCGCAAGTTGCCACAACATCAGGATAAAAATACTTTTTTCCAGGTTCCACTTGAACTTTGACATCGACTATGTAAGGTTCGCAAGGGCGATCTACAAGGGCATCATCTAGGATTCTGAAAAAATTTCCTGAAATTCGATTGTGATTGCGGGTTTCGCCTCCTATCGCGACGACTTCGCCATCCCAATACTCGTAGCGTTCCTCTTGGGTGGGTTCCCAAGCCAGGTATTCTTCGGCACTCATCGATGGGCGATCGGGTAAGGCAACCATAATGCGATCGGGAATGAAGTATGTTTCTAGAATAGCTTGAAGAAAAAGCGATTAAAAGGGCGGGTTTTTGAGATTGGAGATTGTTGGCAGATATTTTTCGTGAGGGGAACCCTACCGTATTATGTGCAATCGACCGGACATGATATCAGAGGCTTTGATTTCTGTGATTGAGTCCTCAAGCCTCCTGAGTCTGACGGGTTGTCAGCCCGTCAGGGACTAAATTTTTCATGTAAGTCACTGTAATTTATTAAGTGCGATCGTACCAACTTTGCAGCGCCAAGCGGTGAACTTCCCGCCAGCTAATATTTTTAAGTCGGGCAATTTCCGCGCAATCTTCGTATTCCGGGTGTACATTAACAATCGTTTCTCCCGACTTTGCAACTTTTATCTTGACTTCGCCGTATTCTGTTTGAACTGTCTGGATTTCTCGGTGTAAAATCGTTCTTTGTTGAGTCGATCGCCTAATTCCCAAAGTAGTAGTTTCGCGAAAGATAACTGCTTCGCAAGCATCCTCAAATTCGGGATGACAAATCGCAGTTAACAAAACCCCCAGCCGCGACTTTTTCATCACAATTGGGGCAGTGAAAACATCCAGAGCTCCGGCGGCAAACAAAGCATCAAAAACATAGCCGATCGCCTGCGGACTCAAATCATCAATTTGCGTTTCCAATACCGTAATAGTTTCGATGGAATTGGTAATCGGTAATTGGGAATCGGGAATGGAGAATTGGGAATTAGTAGCCGTCTTTCTCCCACTCTCCCACTCTCCCCCTCTCCCCCTCTCCCCCTCTTCCTTCTCCCCAATCCAGAGGCGCAAAATATTAGGAATTGCCAGATTGCGAGAACCTGCACCCAAACCAATGGCCTGAATTTGCATCGGCGGTGGCGGGCCGAAAGCAGCGGCGAGAGTACAGGCGATAGCAGTTCCCGTAGGCGTGCACAATTCGCGATCGATCCCGTTGCTGTAAACCGGCACTCGGTGCGTTTCCCACAACCGCATCACCGCCGGCGTCGGCACCGCTAACTTACCGTGGGCCGCCTTCACCGTACCGCCACCAGTCGGCATCGCCGAAAAGTAAAATTCGTCAATATCCAACCAATCCAAACCCAAACAAGTACCGACAATATCAATAATTGCATCCGTCGCCCCCACCTCGTGAAAGTGAACCTCGCTTGCGGGGATACCGTGTACGGCACCTTCTGCCTCTGCTAATTTGCCAAATACGGCCAAACTCCAGGCTTCCACGCGCGGAGGCAATTTTGCAGAGACAATAATCTGCTTGATTTCGGGCAAATGGCGGTGATGAGTGTGGTTAATTTCGGCATCTGCTTCGCCGTGACTGTGAGAATGTTCTTCCCCGTGATGGTGGTGGTGGCGGGCGTCAAAAGTCGGGGATTCCGTTTCCGAGGGATCTAGTTCGGTAGCGGGATTTTTGGGTTTTAACCATAAATCGCCACTTAAATCGACATAAAATTTAGTTGCTTGTTGAGTATTCCGGTGGACTAATTCCGCCCGCAACTGGTACTCTGTCGAAATGCCGAGCAAATTGAGTTTTTCGATTAGGTATTCTAAAGGAACGCCGGCGTGGACGAGAGCCCCGATGCACATATCGCCAGCAATGCCGGTCGGACAGTCAAAATAAGCTATTTTATTCATTATTAACCATTAATTTTCAGCATTGATTGTTTCATTCGATCTTTCGATCGCCCACTTAGCCTGCAATATCTTAACATGGCAACTATTTACGAAGTGCATCCAGTTGCACCCCAAAGAGACCGGATCGATAAAATTCAAAAAGCTCTGAAAAATGGGGCAGTGATGCTTTATCCGACAGATACAGTTTACGCGATCGGCTGCGATATCAACTCCAAGTCGGCCGTAGAACGAGTCCGGCAGATCAAGCAACTCTCCAATGATAAGCCTTTAACGTTCCTGTGTTCCTCTCTGTCAAATATCACCGACTATGCTGTCGTCAGCGATGAAGCATACAGAACTATCAAGCGGTTAATACCCGGGCCTTATACATTTTTGTTGCCAGCCACAAAATTAGTGCCGAGGTTGGTAATGAACCCAAAACGGAAAACCACTGGAATTCGCGTTCCCGACCAGCGGCTTTGTTTTACACTGTTGGAAGCCTTGGGAAATCCAATTATTTCAACATCCGCTCACATTACCACGGATGATGAAGGTGCAGCACCAGTCCCTGCATATAAAGCAGAAAGCTTTGGCAAAGCTGAACTTTTTGACTGTTTTTCAAAGTTAGTGGATGTCATTGTCGATGACGGTTCCGATCCGGGATATCAAGTTTCTACTATTCTCGATTTGACACAAAGCGAACCGATTGTTGTTCGCCGCGGTTTGGGTTCGGAAGCTGTCGCCGTTTGGGAAAATTAAAATTTGAGGATGCTTTCGCTTCTCCAACAGTCCGCCGGGGGTTCAAAACCCCCGTCTCATAGCGAAAGTCCTCTCAAAGAGGACTGTTAAATATAGCGGTTAGGTATTGAATTTAATTAAGCTCTGTCCTATATTTTAAAGGATTGACAATTATCAGAGGAGCGATCGCTATCAGTAGATATTAGATATTATTTTTATTTGAACCGATCGCAACTTATAGCGCTTCTCATAAACATGAGGTATGTACTAATTAATTAACAATTCCTCAATCCCCCAATCCCCCAATCTAAAATCTAAAATCTAAAATCTAAACTTGTACCTCATCTATCTGAAAAAGGCTATGTGTTATTCCTCCCTAATTTACACAGTCGTCTTAAGACGACTTCAGCTATGAGCCAGGGAATTAATTCCCTGGCGGCCTGTCGGAATTGCCAGCTAACAAACCTGCTGAAAAAACCTAAGCCTCTACCTTAACTCCTTTCCAAAAAGCAATATATCCGGCAATATTTTTAGCAGCATCTTTCGGAGTAGGGTAGTACCAAGCAGCATCTTTATTAACTTGTCCGCCGACTTCGACATTGTAGTAACTAGCAACACCTTTCCAACCGCAAGTAGTGTGAGTGCTGCTGTCCTTGAAATACTCGCGGTTGATGGCATCGGCGGGGAAATAATAGTTGTTGTCTACGATTTCGCACTTGTCGCTCTCGGCCAAAACGGCACCATTCCAAATTGCTTTCGGCATCAGTTTTTCTGCTTAAATTGAGATTCTCAATTATTGTAACTGTATTTGTGCTCAAAAGGCATAGAATAGTTGAGAAGCCCACAACCAACTACTGCAAATGTCAGCGTCGAATCCGCCAATATCTTCTGTGCCGCTGTCCCTGGAACAAGCACTCAAACATTTTTTTGGCTATGACTCTTTTCGCCCGGGGCAGCAGGAAATTGTCGAAGCTGCTTTACAAAAACGGGATATGATGATTGTCATGCCGACGGGCGGTGGCAAGTCTTTGTGTTTTCAATTACCGGCACTGTTGAAACCGGGATTGACTGTGGTTGTTTCGCCGTTAATTGCTCTGATGCAAGACCAGGTGGAAGCTTTGCAGGATAATGGAATTGGGGCGACTTTTCTCAACAGCACTTTGAGCGGGATGGAAGCGCGATCGCGCGAAACAGCAATTCTCGAAGGTAAGATTAAATTGCTCTACGTTGCACCCGAACGCTTGCTCGGCGAGAGATTTTTACCGTTTTTAGATATAGTAGCTTCTAAGTTAGGAATTTCGGCATTTGCGATCGACGAAGCCCACTGCGTTTCGGAATGGGGACACGACTTTCGACCAGAATACAGGCAAATGCAGCGAGTGCGCGATCGATATCCCGACATTCCCATTATGGCACTAACAGCCACCGCCACCGAGCGCGTCCGCCAAGACATCATCCAGCAGCTAACTCTGCGAAATCCCTACATCCACGTCGCCAGCTTCAACCGCCCCAATTTATACTACGAAGTTCGCCCCAAAACCAAACACAGTTTTGCCGAAGTTTTGCAAATTATCCAAAAAAAAGGCGGTTCGGGAATTATCTACTGTCTCAGCCGCAAAAAAGTTGAAGAAGTAGCTTACAAATTGCAGCAAAGTGGCATCGCAGCTTTACCCTACCACGCCGGCATGAGCGATGTCGATCGCGCCACCAATCAAACCCGCTTCATTCGCGACGACGTGCAAGTAATGGTAGCCACAATAGCCTTCGGCATGGGCATTAACAAACCCGACGTGCGGTTTGTAATTCACTACGACTTACCCAAGAATCTCGAAGGATACTATCAAGAATCCGGCCGCGCAGGCCGAGACAACGAACCCGCCCATTGCAGCTTATTTTACGGCTATGGCGATGTCAAAACCATCGAATACATCATCGATCAAAAACCCGATCCGCAAGAACAGCGAATTGCCCGCCAACAGTTGCGGCGAGTAATCAACTATGCAGAATCCACCGAGTGCCGTCGCACAATCCAGTTAAGTTATTTTGGCGATTCATTTCCAGGAAACTGCGGTACTTGCGATAACTGTTGCAACCAAAAACCCGTAGAAGATTGGACGATAGAGGCAATGAAATTTCTTTCTTGTATCGCCAGATGCCAAGAAAAATTCGGCATGAATCATATTATTGACGTGCTGCGAGGCTCAAAAAGTCAAAAAGTATTGCAATACCAGCACCACCAACTTTCTACTTACGGAATTGGCAAAGATAGAAGTGCCGACGATTGGAAAAAATTGAGTCGTTCGCTCGTAAATCAAGGTTTTTTAGAAGAAAAAACAGACGGATTTCCCATTTTGAAACTGAATGAAAAAAGTTGGGAAATTATGAAACGTCAGCGCACCGTTGAAATCGCCATTGAACCCAAGCGGGAAGTACAAGTAAAAGTTAGGTCTTTGGCAGTAGAAGTAGAAGCTTTATTTACCGTACTGCGGACGCTACGCAAACAAATTGCCGACGAACAATTTGTGCCGCCTTACGTAGTGTTTGCCGATAAAAGCTTGCGAGACATGGCAGAAAAACGCCCGCAAAATCTCAGAGAATTCGAGGAAGTTTACGGCGTTGGTAGCAACAAGCGAGATAAGTACGGCAAGGTTTTCT
Source organism: Microcoleus sp. F8-C3 (assembly GCA_036704825.1). GTDB lineage: Bacteria > Cyanobacteriota > Cyanobacteriia > Cyanobacteriales > Microcoleaceae > Microcoleus. The sequence continues at coordinate 69,429 of JAUBSN010000038.1, forward strand.
TGGAGGCAATTCGCAGTTTTTGCCAAGAACAAGGGTTGCCAACTAATGCTGCATCTTCTGAGGTCGCTAATCTGCCCAATCTTTCCAACGTTGCGTCTTATTCGCAGATGCAAACCTGGGAATTATACCGACAAGGTTTGACAGTTCAAGGAATAGCCAATGCGCGGGGTATGAGTCCTAATACTATTTCTGGGCATCTCGTAGAATTGATGGAAATGGGCTGGGAAGTGGATATCAATTTGTTGGTTGACTCGGAACGCCAGCAGGCGATAGTGTACGCTATTGAAGTTATGGGGGATGAGAAACTGAGAGCAATTTATGATTTTTTGGAAGAACGTTATACGTTTGAGGAGATTAAGTTTGTGCGCGCTTGGTGGCGGCAAAATTATGTGGGTTTTTAACCGCAGATGCAGGCTGATGAACGCTGATGAACGCTGATGATTGATAGGAGGGAGAAAAGAAAATTAAAAAAGTAGCTTTTTGGAATAATTTACGAGAGTGGCGTTTTGAGCCGATATATTTTTCCAAATTGGCTTTATTAGTTGGTGTCTCCGGTGTGGGCAAAACACAAATTTTGAAAGGCATTTTGAGTTGACAGCAGATAGCTAATGGTGCTTCATTAAACGGTTTAGGATGGGACATTACGTTGGCGACATTAAATAATGTCGAGTACCGCTGGCAAGGCGAATTTGAAACAAAAGAAAATCTGCCGTTCATTCTTAATGATGACGGCGAAACTAATGAATTTATAATTGTCAGTAAAAATTTATTCATACAGGGAAATGCCCTTGTACAAAGAACACCTAATAAAATTATATTTAAAGGCAAGAAAACGCCGAAACTGTCTCCATTCCAAAGCGCAGTTGAAATTTTAAATCAAGCAGAAGATATTTCACCTGTTCACCAGGCTTTTAATAAAATAACTAGCAATAATTCGAGTTCAATAGATTATTACGATAGGGAGCGTGTCACTTTTGCGATCGGTAAAAATACTTAAGCAGCTTTTGGTGATTTACCAATTAAGCCGTTTAAGTAAGCACATCGATGAGCTAATACCTGCCCAACATGTTCTGATTTCCAACTTGCTCCAGATATTTTAATCCGTCTAGCTATTTGCTTAATTCCTGATTTTACTGCGCCAGAGCCAATTAACAAATTCCGTCTCTCTGGAAAACTTCATAATTAATAATTCTTTCCTGATGCTTTTCTAAATACTTAGAGAAGTTAATTGCTGATTTTTTCTTTAACTTTGTGAATAGTGCTATTGCACTTGGGACATTTCCTTGCCATAAATATGTTTCAGCTTGCTTTAACCGCTTAATTGAACCACCCACATAAGTGAAGATTTTCATTCAGATGATACCAATCTAAGATTTCTCTTCTGTTCTGTTCACAACTAATTTCCTTGAATATATTCCAGACTCCATCATGTCCATCACAAGCGACAAGTTACTGGGTTTGCTAGTGGTTGTTGATTTGCCCAATCAATAATCATATTATTTGGGTCGAAACTAGCTACTATTCCCGCCTCTGAAACAATTGCTTTATAGTCTTTCCACTCAGATTTTTATCATGAAAGGTGTGATTAACCGGGCTTTGGCACCATCTACACTTAGTTCAGTAATATCTAATGTTGCTACTGGTTTATTAAATTCTTGATAATGTACTAATCTTTGTTGGGTTTTCGATGGTACAGTAACTCCAGTTATGTATTTAATATCTTTTGATGCACTTTCATAAGCAACATTAGCACTCAGTCTTAAACAGCAGTTTTCTAAATTCGGACTTAATCTGCTTCCCGTACCACACCCTAGTAGCTCCGCTTGCTTCTCGGTGATACTTAAATCACCTAATGTACTTTTTAATTTCTTTACCCTTCCTGCTTTTGTCCCGCTAGCTGAGTAGATAAAAAAATTCCGTTCTGTGGTGTTATATGAGTTAACACTCTTTCTTTTACTGCTAGCTCGATATCTTCTAATGTCTTTAACGATTCCGGTTCACAATCCGCATACAGGATTGCATAAATAGCTTCTACATCTGTTTGAATCGCCTGTTGCTGTTCTGTGGTTATGGTTCAGTTGCCATTAATAACGGGACTTAAACAAAAAATACGGTGAAAATACGTTATAATGCTTGCATAGCAAGCATATAACGTTAAAGAATGACCAATGAAAGAGACAACCCCAGCCGCGATGCCCCCCTGCTTCGATAGATGGTGTCAAAGATTTGACGATATTTTTGGTCATCTTGCCCAAAAACGAGAGTTTAGGAACTATTTAGGGGGATTATTGGGAGAAAGTGAGCGAAAAAACTTGTCGCAGATGGCAGCAAACGCCTTGGCGAGTAACTTACCACAAATTACATCATTTTTTAACAGCAGCGCCTTGGTCATTCAATGAGGTCAATCAACGTCGCCTAGACGTAATGAATCAGTGTAACCAAACCAAGATTAGTCGAGGGTTTAGCCTGATAATAGATGATTCAGGTCACCGAAAAAGTGGTAACTTTACTCTTATGTGTAGGAAGACAATACATCGGACAAATCGGAAAAACTGATAATGGGGTAGTAGTAGTTACAAGTCATCTATATGATGGTAAGAAGAGCCTGCCATTAGATATTGAATTATATAAAAAGGCCGACTCATTCCCAGAAGGAAAAGATGACCCCGAATTCAAGAAAAAGCCAGAAATAGCCATAAATTTAATCGACAAAACCTTAGCGAGAGGCTATAAACCAGGAATAGTTTTGATGGATGCAGGGTATGGTAATAACACCAGTTTTTTACAAGAATTAGAAAAACGAAAATTAAAATACATCGGAGGAATCGCCAAAAATCGCAAAGTAATAATTCAAAAAACCGACAATGAAACAGAGGAAATTCGAGCCGAAAACTTAACAAAAGCCTTACCGGTAGAGGCTTTCACAAAAATTCAACTCAATCTCGAACGACCGAGAACAGTATGGGTAGCAATTAAAGAAGTCGAATTATCAAAATGCACGGGTAAGAAAGTAATAGCCATCGTCATGAATGCAGATACTTTCGATACCGCCACTGAAATAGATTATTTGATGAGTAATGTTGACTTATCAACAGCGACAGAGGAGTGGATAGTAAAAACTTATTCACAAAGAAATTGGGTCGAAGTTTTCTATCGGGAAGCCAAGGGCTGGTTGGGGTTAAATGAATATCAAATCAGAGATGAAACCAGCCTTAAAAGACATTTTATTATGGTGTTTTGTGCCTACAGTTTCATTCTCTGGCATACCTTAACAGGAGGATTAAGGCGTAGATGGGCAAACAAATCTTTAAACACTTTTACGCTATGCACTCGAAGCATTTCGGACAGCCATATCTTTTAGGTTTGTGAAATGGTTGAACCAAAATTGGGACGTATTCTCCGCTTATAAAGCCAGTTTAGGCTTTGTTTGGGCTTAAAATTTGTTTAAGTCCCGATAAGACACTATTATTCTCGCCTATTTTGCTCAACAATGGCTCAAAGCCACTATTTTACTCTTCTTGAGTATTTATGCCGATCGCAAAAGTGACACGCTCCCAACCAACCTGCATATCAGAATTGTTAATCTCCCTCCAATGCAGAAAGTGATAAAAAGCTTGATTGCAAAGATGAGTTCCACCATCATTTGAAATCCTAGTTGGAATGTTATGGCTTTCTAACAGGGAAACCAGAGCTTCTATATCTGCTAGACAACTCCAATAGGCAACAGGAGCATTGGGGACAATCGGCTCTCCCTTGGGTGCGTTGCCTGCTCTATCCAAAGTTACGAAGTATCTTAAATTCTTTGCCATTGGCTCAATAGCTATTTTGTTGTAACCCCGCGCCTGACCGATCGCAATACAAATATCGGGTGAAAACGCTTTGAGAGTTTCATTAACTACGTTTCCAATGATGTTTGTATTGCCGGGCATAATCTTGAAGTCAAAGCAATCAATGTATTGACTAAGCTCGGGAGTGGGATTATCTCGTAACGAAACCACAACTAACTCTGACGCATTTAAGCCATCATCATTTCATTTGGCTCAAAGCCCGTTATTAAAACTCTCATTTCAAATTACCTCTTCACCGATCACTTTAAGGTAACTCAATGCTATTTACCGTTAGCACTGAATCCTATCCATTCAATCCCGCAATAATATTGACGCTCATAGCCAGAATAGCGGTGTTAAAAAAGAACGACAGCACGCTGTGAAAAAGCACGAGATACCTCGTGGAACGAGAAGTTATCTGCACGTCTGCAACTTGACAAGTCATGCCAATACCAAAGGAGAAATATAAAAAATCTTTGTAGTCAGGTTCCTCGTCGCCCGGAAAATCCAAACCATTCGCCTGCGAGTAGCTGCCGTGCTGCTTGCTGCGGTTTTTGTAGTAGCTGCGGGCATAGTGCATGGTGAAAATAGTGTGTACCTGCATCCAAGACCCAACAATTGTGAGGACAGAAAGCCCCAAGTGCAGAAATAGCAAATTCGGCGACAAGCCTTTGGTGTCGCGCAGCAGGAAGAAAATGGCTAACAAGCTAGCACAAGCGGCTGCCACGATCGTACTTAAGATTGTTAAGCGGCCGGCATCCAACTGCTGAGCGTGGTGGCGCATTATTTCGGGAGTGCCTTGCAGCATCAGTATCCAAGTCAAAATCAGAAAACTGACCGCGCCCGCGTTCCAAATGCACAGCGTCCGAGTCAGGGGAAGATAATCAGACGGCAGCAACACAGCAACTGCCATAGCAAACAGAACAGACACAAACAGGCGGTGCCGGACGCTCCAGACCCAGTGCATTTTAGATTGGGAAACATTTTTCACAGTAATCTAGCCTAATTTAGCCGCAGTAAGGGTTAGAAAATCTCAACTACTGCCATCTTCGCAGGAACTCGATAAAAGTGAATTGGCAACACGCAGCACAGGCAGGATTTTTCATGCCTTTCGATAGATCGATCGACCTCAACCTTCTAGGTAGAGTGGGAGAAAAGATAAATTGTGGCTTGAAATTATGGCATCCTCCCAACCGCTCAAAGGCATTGAATTGATCGACTGCGCCAAAGCTAACGCCCAACAAGGAATTGCCACAGCCGCGAAGCTTTGCGGCTACGGAGGCGACCTCAACACCTTCGAGCGGGAACTGAAACAGGCTTGTCAAGACATCGGCGTCGAAGTCAAGGAGTTAGATGACTTGATTACGAATCAGCAGATGATGAAACAAGGAATGGGCATTGAAATCGCTCCAGATACTCCCTCAGAACTATAGGCTCAATCTCCACCGCACCAGTTTTAGAGCTAAGATTGCCCTGAGACCCGTATTTTGAGTCTGCTAGCTGAGGCAGGCTAGAATGTTTTGCATGGGAGCTTCCGACTCTGGGCAGGAGTCGCGTTTTCTCCCGCGAACAGGGTGCTTTCTGGAGGGTGCACAGATTGTTAGGAGGACTGTCGTGTCAGATCAGCAAGACCGAATTATGCGTTTGTTTATAGAGGAGGCTAAGGAGCACCTCGATACTCTAGAAAATGGTTTAGTGGATTTGAAGTCCACGATGAAAGACCCCGAAAGCGTCCAAGAGATGTTTCGAGCCGCCCATTCCGTGAAAGGAGGGGCGGCTATGCTCGGCTTAGATAGTATTAAAACAACCGCTCACCGCTTGGAAGATTGTTTTAAGGTGCTCAAGGACGGGCCCGTCAAGCAGGCTGACCAAACGGCAGAATCCCTCTTTTTAAAGGGAGTTGATACGCTTAAGGACTTGCTGGGGCGACTGGAGGGGCCTTTCGGCTTGAGGAATGAAGAGGGAGAAAAACTCGTGCAGCAGGTGATGCCTGTTTTTGCTCAACTGGAAACTCACCTCGAAAAATTGGCGTCGGGCAAAGTTATAGCTGCTGCTGGGTCTGGTGCACCCGCCACTCCAACAGCGGGCCCTGTGCCGGCGAACTTTGCTGTTGAAGTTATGGCTTTACTCAAAGAAATGTTGCAGGTGTTCAAGCAGAAAGAATCGGCTGCTAGTCGCTCTGAGTTGACGGCTGTGTGCGTTCGCCTCTATAAGTTGGGAGGTAAAATAGAGACTTGGCAAAATTTAGTAAAAACAGCTAGAGCAGCGATCGTCAATCCCAAAAACTCTTATAAAGTCTTAGCTCCGCTGATTATCAAAGAACTCAAGGAAGCTGGCGATTTAGTACAAGTCGGGAAAGTCAAGACGATCGTTCCGAGTAAAAATTTGCAACTTTTGGCAGCAAGCCCAAAACCAGCAGAGGCAAGCGCCCCAGCAGCCCCAGCCGCAGCGTCGAAGCAAGTAGCACTTCCAGCCGAACCGAAGGCGGTAGTCAAGCTTTTGCTCAAAACTTTCAACAAAAAGCAACTCTCGGAAATCGCCAAGTTACTGGTTAACGCCATCAAATCCTCGAACTAGGAGTTTTGGCAGTAGAAGATAGATTGACACTCCTGGGCTATTAGGCGTGAGGATTCTTCGTTCATTGACTCAACTTGCTTGCGACAAGATTTCTCCAGCCTGAGTAGAGGTCGAATCTCCCGAAGCGTTCGGATTTAAGATCCAGGTTCCTACATGACCTGTAGTACCCAAGGCTAGATTCAGGATATTTCTAGCCGCATTCCAATCTCTATCTAATTCAAGTCCACATTCGCAAATGTGGGTTCTAGTAGATAGAGATTTTTTTACGACCGTGCCACAGTTAGAGCAGTTTTGAGTAGTGTACGCAGGGTTAACAGCTACCGTTATTTTCCTAAGTTTAATTCCAAAATGCTCTAACCATTTCCTGAATTGATACCAACCTGCATCATTAATCGACTTGGCAAGACAATGGTTTTTAACCAGGTTTCTAACCCTCTTGTGTCACTTTAGGCAGAGGAAAAATAGAAATCAGGGTGAGACAGGAATATAAAGCTTGAGGAAGTA
>JAUBSN010000039.1:0-40885 GCA_036704825.1 Microcoleus sp. F8-C3
GCTTTCCCAGCTTGTTTTTTATACACCATCATATTTTCGCCTTTTTGTCAACCTCTTTTACTGGACTGGCGCTCTAGAGGACTACGACCAGAAGACAGAAAGTAACTCATATAGTTGTGCGATCGCTTCGCCACCTTGCAGCCGGACTGTTTCTAAAAAGCTAAACATTTGAGCTACTAATTGAGCGCCCCAATCACTACGCGCTCCTCCAGTTACTTTCCGATGCACGACCACGGGGCGTAAAGCTCGTTCAGCATCATTGTTGTCCGGTTTAACTTCTGGATAATCTAAAAAAGTAAACCACTCTGTCCAATGACGTTGAATCCGGTTGGCTAATCGTTGGGCATCGGCAGGCCAACCTTTGACAGGCGCATTAGTCAAGACATCTTGCAATTTGGCTTCCAGTACAAGACGTTCTGCCGCCATCGCTTCCCGACTCAATTGACCAGTATGATACTCCCTATATCGGGTTCTAGCAGTGGTTAAAATTTCACTAACTGCCCCAGCTAATAGTCGATTGCCCTCAAAACGACTCAGTTTTAGTGCTTCTAAATCTCGTTGCAGATGGGTCAAACATTTCTGTTTAGCTGCCGCTGATTGAGGGTTGTAAGCGCTGAAACAATCACTACTAAGAATGCCTTCAAAGTCTTCTCCCAATAGCTGTTTTAGTTCGGCACTACTGCGGGTGGGAGCTAATAGTAATACACAAACCTTGTCACTGGTGGCTACCCACAACCAATATTTGATTCCATCAATGCAGTAAGTAGTTTCATCAACGCAGCGCACACCCGGTTGTTGTACGTAGCTCAGCCATTGCTGATAGATTGGCTGCAAGCTCTCTTGGAAGTAACGCTGCATCTTGGCAAGAGTTCCTTGAGAGATGGGTACTCCCAAGACGTGTTCCACAAAATATTCTTGTTTTCGCCACGGTAAGTTACCCCCATATCCTAGCCAACCAACCACACTACACAATCTGCCGCCGTAGCTAAATCCTTCCCATACTCCGGGTGGTAATTGAGAGTATCCCGACGGGCCACAATCGTTACACGCTGCATAAGGGACGACGATATTCTCTAATTTCTACGGGTTGCTCTATGAGCTCGGCTACTTGTTGCACTTTACGGGGTGCTGCTGTAAGTGGCTCCACTGCTGCTTGACAAACCGGACAAGTTTCTAGTTCTAGCTCTATAATTTGGTCAGGTTCACCCAATCCATTGCGCGTCTTGCCCGGATGGTCATATTTTGGACCGCGTTTTTTTCCTTTTTTTCGCTTGCTTTTGTCGCTGGGCTTGAGGAGCAGGTCTGCTGATGGGGGAGTAGAACTGTTTGATGAGGTGCGGTTTTTTAGCTCTCTAACGCTTCTTTTAACTGTTCAATCTCCTGTTGCTGGTCTTGGATCAGGCGTTGTTTTTCTACCAGTTTTCGTTGTTGCTGTTTGACCTGCTGCTGTTGTTTTAGTAGCCATTCTCCCAAAGACAACACTGCAATAGCCATCTTCTCTACTACAATGGCTATCTCTACTGGTTGGTTGGTCAGCGCTGTTGGATTCGGCATGACAGCTACTATACTCTATTTTCGCCTATTTGGCTCAAACTCTTACCACACTTGCTCCCCGGCCACCTATGACCCATCATTGGCGATACCGCAACGCAGTTGCGGTGAGCAGTTACAAAATGAAACGGACTGCTATGGATAATAATTATATGATTCAGGTTCTCAGTTCGGCTTTTCTTGACAAGACTTTAGATTCTTCTCATCCCTTGTGTCAAGCCTAATTGAGATGCTCTTACCCTGGGTTTGTGTCCCCATCGCATCAATCGTAATAATAGCTCCGGTGATGTCAATTAATTCCAATAATGCCGGGATCGCTGTGATTTCATTTGAATGGTCTTCAACTTTGACTTGTCCCAAGACTAACCGATGTTCACTCGCCCACGCCGTCACTAAATGTAAGTTTTTTACCCCTTTTTGTCGGTCATAAGAGCCTCTCAGACTTTTTCCATCAATCGGAATCACTTCTTGGCTAATTGAACCGATTAATTGGTTGATCCATGTTCGCAATTTTTGCTCTAAAATTTTGGGGTCTAACTTTTCAAAGACCCGACGGAATGTATCGTCACTCGGGATGCCATTGGGTAATACCATTTTTCCAAAATCCTGCAACAGCAGTCTTCGGGTGCGTCGCTGCGAACAATCCCTAGATTTCACGCCATATCTCTCGTGCGACGCACCTTACACATTGGGTGGACGAAACAAACTCAACAATTATCTTGTAGCAAAATTTTTTCTAAACGGTATAATTTTAAAAACTTTTGTAACCAGGTAAGCTTACTGATTCCATAATTTTCCATGTCTTCCCACCCATCCGCTCCGGCTATGACCGCTAAAAGGGCAATGACGAGAATGTCTTTGAGTAAATGTTGTTTAGTTCGCTCCACCAAGAGTGTATGGTACGTCATCAAAATAATTTGAAAAGCCAGTTTGTAAATCTTCGATAGAGATGGGCTTTGGCTTGTTGAGTTCTTCGGATTTTTCCGCTGGCTTGGAGGGAGCGAATCCTTTACTCATAACCATAAACTTTTCCTTACCTTGATGACTTAGCTTTTGAGGCATTATAGAACCGTTACTGACGAGCGGGATACTTTGTATATTTTGTTGGTTTTGTCAAGTACAATTTATACTAAATTAGATGAGCTTATCCTGGGTTTTGCTTGCCTCTGCGCGTTGTCCCATTTTTCATAATGTCATCAGATCCACACGTTGGGCAACTTAAATCCAATTTCATTCCATCATTCCTCTCTCACGATCGTCGCTATATTTTACTCTTTTTATCTTTCCTTTACAAAAAAAGCTGCCGAAGTAATCTATCAAAACTTATCTTCTTTACTTGCTTGCAACTTAATTCATCTTTCTGAATACTGTTTTCTTACTTTTTCAGCAAGCCCTAAGCTGTTGTGCATTTAAAACGCATAGTTATCTAATATAAAATAATGATATTCATCAAAAGTAAATGCCTGCTAAAAATTTTCTAAGTTCCGAAACAAAGGAAACTTTTCAACAAGTATTAAAAGAGCATGAGCATCCAGACATTCGGCAAAAAGCCTTAATTTTTTTGTGACTAAATAACGGAAATACACAAGCTCAAACTGCTGAACTAATTGGATGTTCTCTCAGAAAAGTTGCTGATTGGAGTATTCATGGTGCCCCCTGAGAATGTAGATAGTTTTAAAGATGATAGGATGAATGGTAACTACCGAAAAGCTACAGAAGAATACATTGATTTACTTCTCCAGACAATTGAAGTAGAACCTGAGAAATATGGCTATGAATTCGGGAGATGGACAACAGCTAGACTTGCTATATATTTAGGAGAGAAGACAGGAATTGAGTTGAGTAGTACCCAAGTAAGGAGAATCTTAAAATCAAAAAAGTATGTTTACCTTTGGGCTAAATACAGCTTAAAGGATAAGCAAGATGCCGTAGAAAGGGGTTGATTTAAAGATAAAATAGCTGAGTATTTAAAAATAGAAAAAGAATCTCCAGACCGATTGCAGGTATGGTTTTGGGACGAAAGTGGATTTAGTTTAAGAGTAATTAGAAGGAAGAACTGGTGTAAAAAATGGACTCGAAGTAACAAAAAAGGAGAGCGACCAAAGGGTCGTATTAATGTCATGGGGGGAGTGAGATATTCAGATAAAAAAAGATGGGTAGATTTTATCCCATCTGGGAATTCCGCTAACTTTTATGCAGTGAAGAGAAAATTTTTATGCAGACTTAATATCTGATTGGATATCACAAGGAAATTTAGCGGAAGACTTTGAAGATAAAGGCTGTAAGTTTGTGATAATTCTGGACAACGCTAGTTTTCATAAAAAAGCAGAGACTTTGCAGAAAATAGCCTCAGAGATGCCGAATCTAATCATAGAATTTTTGCCCGAGTATAGCCCTGACTATAACCTAGTTGAATTAGTATGGCATTCCGCCAAGGAATATGTTGCTAATAGATTATTTGAATCCCTTTAAAAATTAGAATCATTGTTACATCAACTTTTGAATGAAGGAGGACTAATTATGAAATGGAACCCAAAGATCAAAAATAAAGGTAACGCGAGTTAATGCAGTTTAGATGTCGAACAGCTTAGTTAATTCAGCGGAATCTCGATCCAGAACTCTGTACCTTGACCGGGTACAGAAACACATTTCAGTACCCCTTGGTGTTTCTCAACTACAATTTGGTAACTGATAGAAAGTCCTAAACCCGTACCCCGACCGACGGGTTTAGTAGTAAAAAAGGGATTAAATATGTGAGAGATTAATTCTTTGGGAATGCCGTGACCGTTGTCGGCAATACAAATTCCTACCGTTTTTTCATCGATTAATTCAGTGCGAATCCGAATGCAAGGAGATGCCAAATCAGGAATCAAACACTCGGTGGTGGTAGTTATATCTCCTGACTCGACAGCCAGTTTTTGGGAGCTTAAATGTGTCGCCGCTGCACTTGCCGCTTTAAAGGAAAGATTAATAACTCGCTCTCTTTGTCCCATTTCTAGGGCGTCAAGGGCATTACCGATCAGATTCATAAATACCTGATTGAGCGAGCTGGCATAGCATTCTACTAAGGGCAAATTGCCGTATTCTTTAATGATTTCTACAGTGGATCGATCGGATTTAGCTTTGATCCGGTGCTGCAAAATCAACAGGGTATTCTCGATGCCTTCGTGAATGTCAACGGCTTTTTTCTCGGTTTGATCGCTTCTGGAAAAATTGCGCAAAGATACAACTAATTGGCGGATACGGTCAACTCCGACTTTCATGGAACCCAAAATTTTGGGCAAATCTTCGAGTAGAAATTCTATGTCGATCGCTTCGGAACGCTCGCTAATTTCTGGGTCGGGATTGGGGTAGTGCTGGCGGTAGAGTTCCACCAAGCAGAGCAAATCTGCGGTGTAGTCGCTGGCGTGGGACAGATTGCCGTAGATAAAGTTAACGGGGTTATTGATTTCGTGGGCGACACCCGCCACCAGTTGTCCGAGACTCGACATTTTCTCGGTTTGAATCAGTTGGGCTTGGGTATTGTGCAGTTCTGTGAGGGTTTTAGCTAGCTGTTCGGCCTTTGCTCGATCGGCGGCTGCTGCATTCAGACTTTCTTGATAAAGTTCTGCTTGGTGAATGGCGATCGCAGCATGAGTAGCCAAATTTTGCAGCAATTCCTGTTCTGCTGTTTGCCAAACTCTCGGTCCGCAACACTCGTGGGCAATCAGCAACCCCCAAATTTGGGAATCTTTGCCGATGGGCACAATTAAACTTGCCCTCACCTGTAAATTTTCCAAAAATTTGCGGTGGCAGGGCGTTAAATCATCAGTATAAATATCATTAATTGCTCGCACCCGTCCTGCTCGGTAAAAGCAGTCTGAGCCTTCGGGAAAACATTCTTGTGGAGATTTGATACCTAAAATTGACTGCCACTGGCCGCGAACAGCTTCGACAACTACCTCGCCCTGTTCGCCTGCGACAAATTGGTAAATTACCGTGCGATCGGTATCGAGCAAAACTCTCACTTCTCGCACAATAGTTTGCAGTATGGTTTTTAAATCTAAGGTGCTGCGAATCTGGTCTCTAACTCGCGTCAATACTTTGGAAAAGTCCAAAGATTTTTGCAATTGGGCGGTACGTTCAAGAACTTGGCGCTCCAAGTTGGCATTCAGGGTCTGGACTTCTTTATAAAGAATGTACTGCCCAATTGCCGAACAAAATTGGCTGCCTATAGCTAAAGCTTGCTCGATGTCCTCGCACTTCCACTCGGGCGACTGACCTTTTTTTATTTCTCGCCAGACTTCAAAGGATTGTCTGGGAAGGATTTGTGCAGAGCTGCTGTCAAAGCGGCCGGCCCACAGTTTTTCGGTATCAATTGCATTGCGAAAAACTGTCAAACAGCCGACTAATTGTTGTTTGTGGTGCAGGGGAATTACCAGCAAACCCCGAATTTGAGTAGATTGGAAAGCAGGAACTAAAACTCTAAATACAGGTTCTTTGTATAAGTCTGTAATTATCCAAACAGGGAATTGGGAACTTGTGCTGAGCGCAGCCGAAGTATTAGGAATTGGGAAGTTGGGAATCTCTGCAGTATTTTGAAATCCTTTGGTTAGCCATTCCTGCCATAGGGGATGAGCTTCGATCGCCTTAACTTTTTCCCAGTTGGGAAGTGTCGGTTGTTCTCCCGTGGCGAACAGTTCAAAGGTAGCATCACTGTGGGCCGGGGCAATTGGCAATCCTCCTTCAATCTTGGGAGTGGATAACTTTTCACCGTTGATTTTCGGGGGGTTCAGATAGAGTCGGCCGCCGCTGCCGCCCAAAGCGGTGACTGTGGCTTCTAAACCCTGCTGCAGTTGAATGTTGACGTGACCGTACAACAGGGCTGCTATGCGGCTCACGGTGGCTTCCCGGGCGGCTTGAGAGCGGGTTTGCTGGAGGAGGAGTGCGTGGGCGATGGCGCCAGACAATTGATCTGATACGAGCTGAACTACTTCTAAATCTGGTGGTGAAATATTGAGGGGGGTACAGTGGTGAGACACTAAAAGTCCCCACAGTTCGATGTGAATTTTTTGATTGTTTCCTGGCTCGTATCGAGTCAGGCACGTAGGGGAATCGCAGATCGTATCTGTTTTGCTGTTTTGCGATGCGATCCTGCGGTGCAAAATCGGCACTACTAAGGAAGATTGCACTCCCATTGCCATCAGGTAAGCTGTGTGGCAAGGATCGAGCGATCGGTAGTGCATCTCTTCATTTACTAAAGGTTGACCTGTGTCTGCAGCATCTAGGGGACTCAGGACGATCGTCCCGGAGTTAACATCTATTATTGTCCGCTGGCGCAAAGTGACATACATCTCCCGCGCGCTTGCGGGAATGTCGTCTGCGGGAAAGTGCAGTCCTTTCAAGGAAGGGAGACTGTTGTTATTAATTGACTCAGCAACAACTTCTCCACTGCCGTCGGCACTAAACCTGTAAATCATAATGCGATCTGTTTTCAAAAAAGACCGCACTTCTGCTACCGTACTGGTTAAAATATCTTCTAATTCTAGAGATTGACGAATGCGTTCAGTTATCCGCCTTACCAAAACTTCTCTATCTAGTTGATGATGTAATTCTTGGGTATTTTCTGTGATTTGCATAAATCTCCTTTTGTAATTATACAATACAATGATAATAAGAAGTTTTGATTTGCTGTTGGATAGTTCAAACTCAAATGCCTCACCCTGAGTTTTTGACTCAACCGATCTGTACAATTAATCCGCCGCGCAATGGTCAGAGACGACGATGTATCGTCTCTGGCGCGCTGTGGTAAGAAAAATCTGCGATCGCCCCGCCCCCGTTTAGTCCTTGCCTTCTTGAAGCACAGGGACTTAAGCAAATAATAATTATTATTTTAATCGTCTTATAAATTTCTCGCAATCTTAAAATCTCACTATCAGAATTATTGATTGTTAGGATAGTTTGACATTTGTTTGTATAACTTCATATAATGAGCATTAACGAAAGAATTTGAGATTTGTCAGCTCCCCTGGCGCTGACAAATCTCGCTGCGAACGCTCATCAGAATTTTACCCAAATGATTTTGGCCGGTGCGGTCGCAGCCGCACCCCCAGTAAAAATCCGTTGGCGAATCCTCGACAATCACTCGATCCCCTGTGGCGAGGAGAATAGCTTGAATGTCTGTATGAGCGAGAAACTTAGTTAAAACTGCTTCGCGCATAATGGGAATTTTCACCGCTTCCCAATCAGCGCGCATCTGGTGGTTGGGATCGCGACCTAATTTGGCAGCTTCCTGGGGAGTTGCTACGGATCGAATCGCCGCCACTAATCTTTCATCAACGGTGACAAATTTTTGGGCTTGATAGTAATGTTCCACAGTCAACCAATCTTGACCGTACAGGCTAATTTCGTGTAGTGAAAAATTAGAAAAGCAGCCGTAAGGCTCCTCTACTTTATAAAAATAAATTATCATTAGATTTGAGATTTTATATTTTACAGGATTTAGGTAGAATGTAATTATTCAGGGTGGGCCTCAAGCACCTTACCCCGCTCTTAGTAAGCTGTCAAACCACTTTTTGCCTCCAGGAGTATTTGAGATTGATTCTATAAGCAGCGCGGGGCTTGTATTAAAAAATCCTCACATTGACTTTATTTTAAATAGGAGTTACGCTTTTGAACCCTGTTTCTTGGAAAAAATTGGGTTGAGCCACGAAAAATCTAGGAATCAACTGGCTTTCTGAGGAATAGTGCGTAATTCCTATTTTTAAATTAACGATTAAGAATTGGGAATGAAGAATAAGGAATTGGGATTTAAGAATATTCCTTCTTCCCTCGGACTTCGTTCTAAAACGGCATCAGCTTTTTAAGGGCGCGGTTAGCGATATCGGTATAACGCAGTTCGCCACATAAAATTTTGCTCGTCAACTGAGTAGCGATCGGCAATTTGACGCCCGCTCTATAAGCAGCTCCTGTAAACTGATAGAATGCCCCAGCCCAGCAATTGGCCCAAACCATATCAGTTCCCCATTCTTGGACGATTGAGTGTACTGCTCCTGAGCGTCGCCGGCACGTCCAAGAGATCGATCGCCTCAGCGGCATTAAATCCGCTAAATATGTCAGGTCGAATTCCCTCACCGGAGAGCGGCGAGACTGGGGCTTCTGCTAAAAGCAGCGCATTTTGCGGGTGCAATTTGACTTCTGTAGAATCTCTAAGTTCCGCACCAGTTTTTTGAGCTTGTTTAATTAAAAAATCGTCAAATACATCTACATCTTGCTGTACCATACACATTGGCGAATCTATCTCAACTTCCACCGGGTCTTGCATTTTCCCGGTGTAGCTAATTTTGTTAGCTTTCAGAGAAATAACTGGCGTCCGGTCAAAATCGAGCCATTGGGCGATCGCCCCAGAAACGCCGCCACAAGGTTTATTGCGCGGCAAAGATGCTTTTTCTACTACCAAAACAGAACGTCCCTGCTTTGCCCGGTGATAAGCTGCTGTGCTGTCTGCCGGGCCTCCACCGACAATTCTGCAATCAAACATTTTAGTCATTTGTCATTTGTCTGTTGTCTGTTGTCATGAGTTATTAGTTATTAGGAGCAACTCACAAATAACTAATAACTAATAACAATTAACTACAGACTATTAGACAGTCGTGATATCTTTCTCTTTCGCTGCCAGAACTTCTTCTATTTTGGCAACGTACTTGTCCGTCAGCTTTTGAATTTTATCTTGCAAGTCGCGGGATTCATCTTTAGAGATATCGCTGCTTTTTTCCTGCTTGCGAATCGAGTCAACGGCATCGCGGCGGATATTGCGAATTGCAACTTTACCTTCTTCAGCAAACTTCCCGGCCATTTTGACAAATTCTTGGCGTCTGTCGCTCGTCAGCGGAGGAATGTTCAAGCGAATAACTGAACCGTCGTTGTTGGGAACGAGTCCTACATCGGACAGGGAAATCGCTTTTTCGATCGAGTTGAGTGATGTGCGATCGAACGGTTGAACGGTGATCGTAGTCGCATCCGGCGTGCCGATGTTGGCAAGGGATTTGATCGGAGTTGGAGAGCCGTAATAGTCTACCATGACTCGATCGAGGAGGGAGGCGTTGGCGCGTCCCGTCCGAATAGTATTAAAAGACCGTTGAGTAGCCTCAACTGCCTTTTGCATATGATCTTCTGCGTCAGCTAACTTCACAAAAACCTCCGACAAGAGTTCCAATAGATTCTCCCATTACAGCCCGGTAGATGTTGCCCGACACCGAGAGGTCAAATACCATAATAGGAATATTATTTTCTTTGCAAAGGGCGATCGCCGTACTGTCCATCACCCGCAAATCTTGATTCAAGACGTGGGCATAGGTGAGGGTTTGATACCTGCGCGCGTTGGGGTTGAGGTGGGGGTCGGAATCGTACACCCCATCTACCTTAGTAGCTTTAAAAATCACCTGTGCATCAATTTCAGCAGCCCGCAAAGCGGCTGTAGTATCAGTAGTAAAAAAAGGGTTGCCAGAACCAGCACCAAAAATCACTACTCGTTTTTTTTCTAGGTGCCGAATCGCCCGCCGCCGGATGTAGGGTTCAGCTACTTCTTGCATGGCGATCGCCGATTGCACCCTCGTTGGCACTCCTGCTTGTTCTAGGGCATCCTGCAAAGTGATAGCATTCATCACCGTAGCAATCATGCCCACATAATCAGCCGTTGCCCGATCCATCCCTGCCGAAGCAGCTTTCACCCCGCGAAAAATGTTGCCGCCACCGACAACAATCGCGATTTGAATGCCTTGGGACACGACTTTGGCCACTTCCTGGGCGATCGACCCAACGACTACGGGATCGATACCGTAGCCCAAGCTTCCCATCAGCGCTTCACCGCTGAGCTTCAGCAAAACTCGCTGATAAACCATCCCCATGCCGCCACTATTTTTTTACTCTTTTTGCCTCCACCATAAGATAGCAGTACGGGTGCATTTTGAACATCAATTGCCCGGAACAGGCATCCTGCTTGTGTTGCAAGAGAATTTGTTTCTGGCGCGGGCTGCTAGGTGAACAGGCTCGAAAGCCCGTTCCACAACCGGATTGATTTTTTCTCAGTGAATGCTAGGTGAACAGGCTTTCGAGCCTGTTCCACAACCGGATTGATTTTTTGTCGGGAGTAGGGATTGGTCACTCTTAGCCCCTAAAAGAATCAATCCTTGGGAACGAAATTAAGAGCAGCAGAATTCATGCAGTAACGCTGACCGGTAGGTTTGGGCCCGTCGTTAAATACGTGACCGAGATGAGCGTCGCAAACAGCGCACAGTACCTCTGTTCGGCGCATGAACAAGCTGTTATCCGACTCGCACTTGACATTTTCTTCGCTAACGGGAGCGTAGAAACTCGGCCAACCGGTACCGGAATCGTACTTGGTTTCTGATTTAAATAGCTCTGTGCCGCAGCAAATACACTTATAAATTCCTGGTTTTTTGTTATCGTGATATTCGCCGCTAAAAGCTCTTTCCGTTCCTTTTTTACGGGTGACTTTAAACTGTTCTGGCGTGAGTTGTTGTTGCCATTCTGCGTCGGTTTTTTGAACTTTTCCAGTCATGATTTGATGTTTGGTTAAGATGTATTTAGCTGTTGAGTGTTGACGGTTAACTGTTGAGTGTTGGCGGTTAACGGTATATTGCTAGTTAACTCAGGCTTCCATTAATATTAACCTAATTGGCTCTAAATGAACATACCAGGGAAAAGAATTGTCCTTAATAGCCCTCCACCTTTCCTTGAAAACTTCGGCTTGCAAGTGATAATCTTGGGAATCATTGGGAGGCGAGTGCAATTTGAGATATAATGTCACCCGGTGCGGAGTTTCCACAGTCGAGGCGATCCAACAAGCAAAAGTATTTTCGCGATCGCACCCGCTAACAAAACTCAGTTGATGAGCCCGAATTCCCACAAAAACTAGAGATTTGGGAATTGGTTCGACTACAGTCAGAGTACAGCCCCAGTCGATCGCCTCGACGACAGTTACGGATATCTGTTTAGCGGTAGAGAAGTTTTTACAGCCCGTCAACTGGGCGACGGTGAAGTTGCCAGGGCGATCGAAAATGTTCTGTTTGGTATCAAAGGCGATCGGCCTTCCCTCGGCCAATACCAACAGATTTTTGCACACCCGGTAAACTTCCTCTAAATTGTGGCTGACAAACAAAGTAATTCCCCGATAATTAGCCAGAGTCTGCATTAACTCCCGTTCAAGTTGACTCCGCAAATGAGTGTCCAAAGCAGAAAACGGTTCGTCTAACAGCAGCAAATCGGGAGAAGGGGCGATCGCCCTTGCCAAAGCCACCCGCTGCTGTTGGCCCCCTGAAAGTTCGTGCGGGTAGCGGTTTTCCATTCCCGACATTTGCACCGAAATTAGCTGTTCTTTTACCCGAAGTTGTTGCTCGCTTTCAGATAAAGGCTGCAAGCCAAACGCAATATTTTGAGCAACAGTCAAGTGAGGAAATAAAGCATAGTTTTGAAACAAAAAACCGATCCGGCGGTCTTTAGAAGCTACATTAATACCCTGTGCTGAGTCAAATAAAATCCTGCCGTTGACGGCAATTTTACCGCTGCTTGGAGTTTCCAAACCGGCGATGCAGCGCAGAGTCATGCTCTTGCCGGAACCCGACGCGCCCAAAATTCCCAGCACTTCCGGGCCGATATCGAAGCTGACATCCAAGGCAAAGCTGGAAAGAGGTTTAGAAATGCTGAAACAAAGTCCGCTTTTCGGTTGTTGTTTTTGGGATTTTGTGGTAAAAGTAGACGTTACTTGGGGAATATTTGATTGCAGTCTTTGGCTCGAATTCGCTTTGAGCGATCTCCTTTGTAAATCCGTCCAAAAATTAACAGCAGTGAGCATCGTCAGAGAAATACTCAGAATAATCAAAACCCAAATAGCAGCTTGCCTCATATCCCCTGCTTCCACAGCAAAATAAATTGCCATCGGAATAGTTTGAGTTTGTCCGGGAATATTCCCCGCTAACATCAACGTCGCGCCGAATTCACCCAAAGCGCGAGCAAATGCGAGAATAGTTCCTGCTAAAATTCCCGGCCATGCTAGCGGCAACATAATCCGCCAAAAAACTTGCCACTCCGACGATCCCA
Source organism: Microcoleus sp. F8-C3 (assembly GCA_036704825.1). Classification (GTDB taxonomy): domain Bacteria; phylum Cyanobacteriota; class Cyanobacteriia; order Cyanobacteriales; family Microcoleaceae; genus Microcoleus. The sequence goes on from JAUBSN010000039.1 coordinate 12,649, forward strand.
AAGTGCGGGCTGCATTGAGAAGATTGGCATCAATTTGCTCAAAAGCTCCCAAAGCAGTTTTGTACATGAGGGGAAATGATACAACTGTGGCAGTAATGGCGGCGGCTTGCCAAGTGAAAATTATAGTTAAGTCGAACTGTAGCAAAAATTGCCCGATCGCCCCATTTCTCCCAAACAGCAGCAGCAGCAAAAATCCCACTACTGTCGGCGGCAAAACTAAGGGAGAAATGAAAACCCCTTCAATCAAAGCTTTACCTCTGATGCGAGTTGAAAGCATCCACCTGGCGGCGGCTATTCCCAGAAAAAATGTGATAAATGTCGCAATAGCGGAGGATTTCAGAGATATCCACAATGGAGAAAAATCAAATTCCATAAATCGTAGGGACGGGTTTCACCAACAATCATTGCCTCAAACAAATAATTTCCTAAACCCGCCCCCACCCACAGATAAATCAAAATGTATAATTTTGGGATTCGCTCGTAGGGGCGGGTTTTACCAGCCATCTTTGAGGTAATTGAAGAAACACATAAACCCGCCCTCCGGGATCTATTGTATGGGAACGATGTAATTATCAATTACCCATGACCAATTACTCATTACTTTAGTTGCTGGAGCGCCGCCTCAGCTTTTTGGGCACCATCATTGTTGCCTTGCTGGCGGTAAGTGTCGAGGGCTTGTTTAAAAGCTTCAATTGCTTCGGATTTGCGATCGCGCGCTTGGAGTGCCGTACCCATATTGTAATAAGCTTCAGCCCGGTTTGGATCGAGCCCAATCACTCGCCGAAAAGTGGTAATCGCTCCTAAAAAATCTTGTTTTTCCAGTTGAATTTCCCCGATTCCTGCGTGTGCTTCCACTAAATTCGGTCGCACCGCAATAGCCCGCTGATAAGCTACCAGCGCTCCGTCGAAGTCGTTTTGAGCCTGGAGAAGTTCGCCAATTTCTAGCTGCACTTCTGGGTTTCGGGGTTCCAATTTTGCAGCTTCTTCAAAAGCTGCTAGCCCTTCGGAAGTATAGCCGGCACGCAGCAAAGCAGTGCCTAATTTTAACTGGACACCTGCTTGTTTGGGAGCGAGTTCGGCTGCTTGTTGGAGCACGGTGACAGCACTGGCAAAACTTCCCTGCTGGATCAATACTAAACCCATTGAAGAATAAGCTTGCCAATTTTTCGGATCGAGGGCGATCGCCTCTTGGTATGCTTTAAAAGAACCGCTGTAATCTTTTTGCTGAAAGAGTACCACTCCGAGACCGATGCGGGCATTGACATTTTTGCGATCGAGCGCAGCGGCGCGGCGATAAGCTGCGGCGGCTGCAGGATAGTTTTGTAAATTCGCCATAGCATATCCCAAGGCGTATTGGAAGTCAGCATTGTTCGGTTCCAGACCGATCGCTTGTTGGTAAAATTCCACTGAGGCTTGATAGTTGCCTTGACGCGCTTCTAAATAGCCAATACCAGAAAAAATGCGCGGGTTTTCTGTATCTAAACGCGCTGCTTCCTGATAAATGGCGATCGCCTTACTGTAGTCCCCTAAATCAACAAACTCGCGTCCTTGTCGCAGCAGATCATCTAAACTTGAATCATTTTGAGGGTTGACTTGAACTGATGTTTCTGCTGAGAACGCTATCTGCGGCGTAGCGACAGCGAATCCCGCTACCAAAAGCGTACTGAATACCAAGAGACTTTGTTTGTATACGGCCATTTGTTTCAAAAAATGTGTGAAATGAAAGAGCTAGTTGCTGTCAGTTGGCGATCGCCGACCCGCAAGAAACGGACACAAGCCCCAGACGCGATCGTCAGGGTCGATCCCAAAATTTTAGAGCAAAGTTCAACCTCCGAGATTCAATGCTGCAAGTCAAATCTAAAATCTAAAATCTAAAATCTAAAATCGACTGACAGCTTAGGGTTTGCCGGGAATCTTTGAAAGGCGAGATGTAGTAAATCTACAGAACAAGACCCACTCAAAATTTTCGCGACTGAGGCCAACTGATGATTGTAACAACAACGGATATCATTCAAGGAGCAGAAATTCAATCTTACCTGGGAATAGTAACTGCTGAGGTGGTCTACGGCACCAACGCCCTGCGAGATTTCTTCGCTGGCATTCGCGACATCATCGGCGGGCGCACCGGCAGTTACGAGGAAGTGTTTCTCAAGGGACAGCGAGATGCCCTGGCGGAACTCGAAAAACGGGCTGGACGCCTGGGCGCCAATGCCGTTATCGGCGTGGAAGTTGACACCGGCACGATTAATGTAGACTCCAGCGGAGCTTTGCTGCTGATTACTGCCGTTGGAACGGCTGTAAGATTGCGTTAAGCTGTATGTTCTATATACGTCCGCGAACTTTTCTAACTGGATAAAAAAGTCATCAGTCATCAGTCGTCAGTCATCAGTCGTTAGTGGCTGGCTGAGGGCGGATGACTTTTTTATTTCTTTCTTCAGACATAGATAGCGGTTATTTCCCCAGGCAGAGATAGTTTTTATCAATCTCAACCACAATAAATCATTAGGTAAAAGATTCTTAAAAATTACAGCAAGTCTCTGAGGATAGGAAAGGCTATGTCATACGTAAATAGACCTGTAGATAACGTCGGTACCGAACCCGTGGTGGTAAATTCAGTCATGGAATACCACGATCGAGTGCGGTGGGGCCCGATTTTTTCTGGTTTGGTAATTGCGATCGGCACGCAATTAGTTTTAAGTGCATTGGGCGCTGCGATCGGGCTGAGCAACATTGCTAATTCAGGAGCTCCGCGCACTATTGCAGGGGACGTAGGCACCGGGGTCGGAATTTGGTCAATTATTAGTTTGTTAATTAGCTTGGGCGTTGGCGGTTGGGTAACTGCTCGCGCTTGCGGCCCGATGAACCGCAACACAGCGCTTTTGAACGGAGCAATTTTGTGGGCAACGACCTTAACAATTGGTTCTTGGCTGTTAGCAAATGGCGTGGCCGGTACTTTTGGCGTAATCGCCGCTAATGCTGGAGAAGCGATCAATCAAGCGCAGCAGGGCGGGGTCGATTTGCCGAACCAAGCGCCTAACGTAACTGCTCAGGATACTCGCAATATTGCTGGTAATGCTGCGAAAGCTGGTTGGTCGTTTTTGTTCGGCTCGCTATTGGGTTTAGTTGCTTCGATGGCAGGAGCATCTGCGGGCGCGCGCACCCCTCGCCATCACTCGTAAAAGTTTGGTAAGACAAGGAAAGTTCACATTCATGAAAGCACTTTTTTTAAGGTGCTTTTTTGTTGGTTTAATTTGGTTTCTCGTTCCCGGGTTCTACCGGGGAACGAGTATAAGAATGAGAAAAACGACAGAAAGAAGTGCGAGGTACACCCTATAAATTAAGCGCTGAAGTATTTGGAGGCTGGGTGATAAGTGATAATTGCGGTTGTTGATTGTTCGGGATAAAGTTGTTCGCTTTCATCCATGTAGAGGTTAATGCGATCGCACTTTAACAATTCCAGTTGCTTGTACTGATCCGCCATGTTCGGACAAGCCGGATAGCCAAAACTGTACCGCGAACCGCGATATCTTTGCGCTAGCATATCGCGAATGTTGTCCGGTTCTTCGCTACCAAATCCCAATTCCCGCCGAATTCGCGCGTGAGTCCATTCTGCTATTGCTTCCGCTGTCTGTACCGCTAACCCGTGAAAGTAGAGATAGTCGGTATATTGATTGTTAGCAAATAGCTGTTGCGCGTACTCTGTAGCAATTTCTCCCACTGTCGCTACTTGCATCGGAAATACATCGATTTTACCCGATTCTTTGGGCGCGAAGAAGTCGGCAATGCACAGCCTGCGCGCCGATTTTTGCCGGGGAAATGTGAATGTTGCAGCGGGTGTAGATACATCTTGCCCGCCCTTCATAATTTCCGGGTCGTACAAATGCAAAGAATTGCCTTCAGCTTGACAGGGAAAATACCCGTAAATAGCTTGCGGCTGCAGTAACTTTTCGGCGATAATTTTGTGTTTCCATTCTTCCAAGATGGGATAAACTTTCTCAGCTAAGAAAGCATCGTATTCTTCCCGCGATTGGTCTTTTGGCTTGCGGAACTGCCACTGACCGGCAACTAAGGCTTGCAAATCTAAGTGCCAGAAAATCTCCTCAAAGGGGATGTCTTCTCCCTGCAACAGTTTCGTTCCCCAGAAAGGAGGATTCGGGCGATCGATATCTGCTGCAACTGCTTCTGACCGCTTGGTATCTATCACCACCGGAGTGTCTGCTTTCTTGGTCTCTTCTACAGAAGTTTCTGGCGCAGCTTTAGCTGCTTTAACCGCCGCATTTTCCTGCCCTATTTCATCTAAAAATCCTTGCAAATCGTCCCATTTACCAGCAGATTTTGCGGGCATGAGTTTGTCCATAAAATGCAAGTCAGAAAACGCATCTTTGCCGTAAACTACTTTACCTTTGTAAGTATTTTGGCAGTCTTCATGTACAAACTTGGGAGTCAAAGCCGCGCCCCCCAAAATTACGGGGACGGTGATTCCTTTCTGGTTGAATACTTCCAGATTTTCTTTCATGAATGCGGTGGATTTTACCAGCAAGCCGCTCATGGCGATACAGTCTGCCTTGTGCTTTTCATAGGCTTCGATGATATTGTCAACTGGCTGTTTAATACCCAAGTTAATCACTCGGTAGCCGTTGTTTGATAGGATAATATCAACCAAGTTTTTGCCGATGTCGTGAACGTCGCCTTTGACAGTAGCAATGATGAATGTTCCTTTGGCGTTATCCCCGGATTCGGACTTTTCCATGTACGGTTCTAAATAGGCAACTGCCGCTTTCATTGTTTCTGCTGACTGCAATACAAATGGCAGTTGCATTTGTCCCGAACCGAACAATTCTCCGACTACTTTCATCCCGTCTAGCAAGAAGGTATTGATAATGTCTAGGGGCGGATAGGTTTCTAATGCTTTGGCGAGTTGGATGTCGATCCCAATCCGTTCGCCGTCGATGATGTGCTGCTTGAGGCGTTCTTCGACGGGGAGGCTTGCGTCTTCTGTACGATCGCGCTTGGTAGTTTTGCCCGCAAACACCGTTGTCAGGTCGCCCAAGGGGTCGTAAACGCAAATTTCGCCGTCAAACTCCCGTTCGTCGTAAATCAGTTTACGGCAGATTTCTTGGTGTTTGGGGTCGATTTTTGCCAGGGGCAAAATCTTATTGGCGCTGACAATTGCCGAGTCCATCCCGGCTTGCATTGCTTCGTGCAAAAACATGGAATTCAAGACTTGCCGCGCCGCCGGATTCAAACCGAAGGAAATGTTAGAAACTCCTAAGATGACGTGACAACCGGGCAATTCTTGGCGGATGCGGCGGATGGATTCGATGGTGGCTTTGCCGTTTTTTCTGTCTTCTTCAATCCCGGTGGAAATGGGCAATGCTAGGGTGTCAAAAAAGATTTCCTCGGCGGGAATTCCGTAGGCGACGGCGGCGTTATAGGCGCGCTGGGCGATCGCAAATTTTTTGTCGGCTGTTCTGGCCATCCCGTCTTCGTCAATTGTACCGATAACTATGCCCGCGCCGTATTTTTTCGCCAACTCCAAAACTTGATAAAAACGCGGTTCTCCGTCTTCGTAGTTAGTGGAATTCAGCAAGCATTTGCCGCCCGCAACTTTTAAGCCTGCTTCCATCTTTTCCCATTCTGTGGAATCCAGCATTAAAGGGAGAGTGGCATTAGTCACAACGCGGGAAACTAATTCTTTCATGTCTCGCACGCCGTCGCGGCCGACATAATCAACGTTGACATCGAGAACGTGCGCGCCTTCTCGCACTTGTTCCCGGGCCATTGCGACTAAACCGTCCCAGTCTTCGGCGTTTAGCAAATCGCGGCATTTTTTGGAACCGCTGGCGTTGAGTCTTTCGCCGACAATTAAGAAGGAATTCTCTTGTTCGTAGGGTTGGGCGGTGTAAATTGAAGCGGCGGAAGGTTCCCAAGTAAATTCGCGGATTTTGGGTTTAAGAGTTTTGCCAATTTCTGATAGTTCGCGGATGTGATCGTAGCGGGTGCCGCAGCAGCCGCCGATGACTTGCACGCCTAAGTCTTCGACAAAGCGCATCAAGGCCATTTTTAATTCTATTGGCGTGAGTTTGTAGTGCGCGTGGCCGCCGATGTTTTCGGGTAAACCAGCGTTGGGAACGCAGGAAACGACGAAGGGCGAATGTTCGGCAAGGTATTTGACGTGTTCGGCCATGCGATCGGGCCCGGTGGCGCAGTTGAGGCCTAAGATATCTATGGGATAGGGCTGCAAAATGGCTAGGGCGGCGCTGATGTCGGAACCGACTAACATTGTGCCGGTGGCTTCCATTGTGACTGATACCATTAACGGAATTCGCGCACTTTTTTTCTTAAATACTTCTTCAATGGCATTTAATGCTGCTTTAATTTGCAGGACATCTTGACAAGTTTCGACAATAAATAAGTCAACGCCTCCGTCATAAAGTCCTTCTGCTTGTTCGGTAAAAGCGGCGGTGAGTGTGTCGAAATCGATGTGTCCTAATGTGGGCAATTTGGTGCCCGGCCCGATCGATCCTGCGACAAATCTAGGTTTTTCTGGCGTGTCAAATTCGGCGGCGATACTCTTGGCGAGTTCGGCTGCTGTTTTGTTGAGATAATATGCTTTATCTGCTAAATCGTATTCGGCGAGTACGATGGAAGCGCCGCCAAAGGTGTCTGTTTCGATGACATCGGCCCCTGCTTCGAGGAATCCCCGGTGCACGTTGGCGACGGCTTCCGGTTTGGTGTGGACGAGATATTCGTTGCAGCCTTCGTATTCTTTGCCGCCAAAGTCTTCTGCGGTGAGGTTTTGGACTTGCAGGTTGGTTCCCATTGCGCCGTCGAAGACGATGACGGGGCGCGAGGGGTGGTGGAGTCGATCGAGGAATCTGCTATTCATAAGCGGTCAAAAAAAACGCCGGTGCTATATATTTACAATTTTATCTATTGTGCAATATTGTCAACAATTATGTGACTGTTGGGGAACGACTAATGACTGAAGGATTTAATGCTGCTGACAATAGTTTGCTTGTACCTGTAATTTTACCGATCGCCCTAGATAATTGTCAAAACTCTGTTGTGGGCGAGGCTGCGGGGGGAAAACGGGCGAGTTGCGAGGGATTTTTTCGCTTCACTGTTAACGAATTTTGTGCAAATGCGATCGAAATAATTAAACGAGTGATGTTAAAGGGCGATCGGATTCTCTTGCAGCAAGCCGGGGAAGATGTAGCGGCAATAATTTTGGAAGCAGAGTTTCACAAGCTAGATTATCTGATGGCAGAACTCAAACCCTCACAATTCTTGCCTGAAGAAGAGGCATATTATGAAGATGAAAGAGGAATCCACTGCATTTACCCAGACGAACTTGTAGAGGACTTTGATAACATTTTAGCAGATGTCAATGAATTTGACGAATTATTTGGTTTGCTACCAACTGCAGAGATGGGAGAGAATCTTGATATTTTTATGCCGGTAGCTATTCTCATGTCTGCAGATCGATTTTGGGTGCCGGATTATGTTATAGCTGAACGACAGGCGATCGGGTGAATAAGTATAGTCCTGGACGCAGAAACCGGTTTTTTTCCGAAAATATTGCATCCCAGCCTTAAAAACTGGTAAAAAACCCGGTTTCTTTCGTCGTAGTGCGTAAGATAATTTCCGTTTGATTCGTCCTAGTATTATATAAATTTTTGTAGGGGCGGGTTCGCCGAAATATTTAATAAGTATCGACAAATTATATAAACCCGCCCTGCCCATACCAGGACAATGCAACCGGATTTGATATAAGGAGCGCGAATTAAATAACTTACAATTTTAATTGTTATTGTGGGATGGGCGTCCCGCCCGTCCTTTTTAGACTGGCGGGAAGCCCATCCCACTTTCTTTGTGGAAGTTATTTAATTCTGATTCGTAAGTCATGATATTCCTGGACGCAGAAACCGGATTTTTTAGAAAAATATTGTATCCCAGCCTTAAAAACTGGTAAAAAACCCGGTTTCTTTGGTATTTATGCGTAAGTCCTAATCTGGATTTGCGGCTGTTTAAAAATGGGAAATCCATCAGGAGTTTTCAAGATTTTCCCCTGTCGATCCAGTTCGACATCACAGAATACATAATTATCACTCGCATCTCGCATTAAAGCAGGTTGTCCGTCAACAATTTGGTAAGCAGGACGATAAAATTGCACCATGCCTTGATTTTCCACAATTTGTCCGTGTTCGTCCCGCAAAATTGGACAACTCACTAATTTGTCTTCCGCATCAATAGCCCAAGAATTAGTTGCGGGATCTAGCAACAATTCCGGGTAAATATTTTGACCGCTAGATGACTTCAGCAATTCACCTTGTTCATCAACTAATGGCATGAAGAAAACAGGTTCTCCTTGAGAATTGCGAAGTAGTTCGTTAGTTTGGGGATGGCGCAGCGGAATTGCTCTCGGTGCAAGCAATTCTACATCGTCCAATTCGGGATGGGGCGGGTGCAAACTCGGTAATTCAGCATCAGTTGCAATGTCGTAATGGCGGGTATATTGCACGGCGGCTTTGGTAAATCCAGCCCGCTGCAACATGGCTTGAATGCCCGGTTGGTCGGCTGCAATTAGCAAGTCTATATCGCTGACTTTCATGGTTTTAGCATGGGCGATCGCTGCTTTTGCTAGCATTTGAATTGCTTCGGGTTTCCGATGTTCTGGGTGGACGTACATCCCCAAAACGGAACCGACGCGGCGGGATTGAAACGGATTTTCAATGTTGTGTTGTTGAATCAAGTATTCGGGGAGACTGGCGGGCGGGGCTTCGTCGTAATAGTAGATAAATAGACAGCCGATAATGCTGTCGCTGTGTTCTAATAACCAGCAGAAAGAAAGTGGTTTTTCGAGTTGGTTGGTGACGTATTTTTCAAAGTCAAAGTTAGGTTTGACAAGCATTGACGGGTCGATGGATTCGCGTTCTGCGGCGAATGCTTGCCAGAGGGGGGCGATCGCCCTTGCGTCTTCTGCGGTGGCTAGACGGTGGCTGTAAGGGGCGATGGGGGCGATCGGCATAGCTGCGGCTGTCATAGTTTTTGGGGATGAATTTGCCTCGAAGGTGAAACCCTTCTATTGTTTATTGGGATTCAGCGGGGTATTTTTACGCAAAAGCCGAGTTTTTGTAATAAAAGTTAATATATGGGAATTATGGGGGTCCAGAAACCGGGTTTTTTACGAAAATACTGAATCACAGCCTTGAATCTGCTGAAAAACCCGGTTTCTTTAGTTGGCGCGTGGAGGGGTGGCCAGAAACCGGGTTCTTACGAAAATACTTGGTTACAGCTTTTAATCTGGTGAAAAACCCGGTTTATTTAATTACTGAAATAATTATAAATATCACTACAAAATCGTCAAATAAGTTTCTGTTGGACTGATGGGTAACGGTTTTAAAAATTGATTTTTCAAATCAATTTCTAACCCCAAAGCTTCTAAAGGTATCACTCCCAAAAGAGCATCTCCACCTCCCGGTAACTCCAAGCACTCGAAGGTTCCTTCGCGATCGAACATCGATATGGTAGCATCTCGGAAAATTCGGGCTTTGCCGATGCCCATTGCGGTGGCTACGTCTACTTCTTTCAGGAGTTTCAGTCCCAGTTGGGCGATCGTGTCTTGCGGCAAACACAAGGTAGTTGCACCCGTGTCTACCAATACATTTTTGAGAGTGATTGAGCGAATTTGGTCTTCTGATTTTACTCCGGCCTCTGCTAGAATTTGGTCGGCTCGATTAATGATTGTCAGAGTGGCGAAAACTTTTCCCATTGCTTTGTTGGTTTGAGTTTGCATAGCTTTCTCCTACTGGATAGTGGGACTGATTACGTCCTTTAATTATAACTTGTTTTGATGGGCGATCGGACTTTGGTTAGGTTGTAGAACGAGAGTGCTGTGATGGCGATCGATCTTGTCAAGGAACAATGTTCTCAAACAATAACGAATCGCGCTACAAAATAGTACAATAGAATTATCGAGCGAGTTAAAGCACAATAAATGTCAAGTACAACCAATAAAGAACCAACCCTGGCAGATGTCATCGAAAAGTTAGACAAGCTATCGACTGAAGTTGACAAGCTATCTAGGGATTCCGAAAAGTTCAACGATCGCTTTTCTAATTACCAGCAAGCTACTCAATGGGTGGTGCAACTTGCTTTTACTTTAATTGCTAGTGCTACTATTACAGTCATTATCACTTCAGTGCTGCGGAAATAATCGAGAATGGGGCGATCGCGTGAATTAAAAAACCGGGTTTGGGCCTAAATATTACGGTAGGATGCAAAAGTTATCGATCTAACCCGGTTTCTGGGAGAGGCGTGCGATCGCTCTTCTAATTCTAGGGGTTATATTTCTGGCTTATATAATAATTGGCAGAATCCTGATTCGGGAACGCGAGGGATCGATCGTTATTAAAGCACCGCGCTCTAATTCTGATTCAAACTGACGCAGAACTGGAATTACAATATTTTCTAAAGTAGCGCGTAAAATATCTTGAGTTCTTACCTGAATTACACTTGGAGCATTAGCCTGGGTAGTAGCTAGAAGTATGCCCAAATCTAGGTCGTGAGTGAAAACAATGTAGCCGTTGGTAACAGCCCAAGCCATAATAATTTGGTCTATAATTTGGTCTATGGCGGTTGGATATCTACATTTGACCAGCGAACAGAGTCAATTGAGTATTTAGCAAAAACCAAAACCCAGTCGGGTGATAGGTTCATTTCTATTAATATTTTCAGGCCAGCAACAAGGGAACTTATTGTTCTTCCAATCGCCAAGCTGCATAAGCTAGGGCTTCATAAATGTCTGCTTCTTCTAAATAAGGGTAAGCTTTAAGAATGTCGGCGGGGGTGTGACCGGATGCCATGAGACCGACGATCGCGCCTACTGTCACTCTCATGCCTCGAATACAAGGTTTGCCACCCATAACTTGGGGATTAAGGGTAATTCTGGTTAATTGTTTCATAGTAAAATTTGGGGTTTATTGCATTATATCAGAGCGCGATCGCATAGATTAAGAAACCGGGTTTCTGCCTAAATATTGCGGTGAAATGCAAAAGTTATTGCAGAAACCCGGTTTCTGCCAGAGGTGTGCGATCGCACAGGTTTCTGTTTGTTGAGATTTTTGCTAAGGGCGATCGTGTAGGGTGCTGGGGGCGATCGCGACTCGCTGGTAAAAGGGAGTGGCAGTTTTTGATTTGTTGCAGGATGTTTTGATAAGAGATAATTACCTCTGAGTTTTTGATGAGGTTTGGGGTGGGGTTGGGGAAGCGCGATCGCTCTTTGGGTAGGTTGGAGAAAGAGATGGGTTTGTGAGGAGCGATCGCGCGGTTTTTTATCAACTGCCAATGGATTCTAGAGTTTTTTGTTGCCGTTTGCGTTTCATCCGCATTTTGGCAATAAAAGCACTAAACGCCAATCCACCCAATACAGTAGAAGGTTCCAGTACAGATTGGGGTTCTGGAGCAGCCTTGGAGATCGTGCTTATCCTCAATCCATAGTCTCCGTCTGGATCTGTATTATCGCCAGGATAGGGATCGGAAGTGCCAACAAACAAATAAGGTGCAGAAGTTGGAACTTTGATTGTTAAGTCATTGAGCCAGAAATCTTCAGGAATATCTGTGGCAAGCAAACCCTTCGGAGTAGGATCGGTCAAAAAGCCTTCTCCAGCATTAACAGCACCAGAGACTCGATTTTGTAAATAAGAAGGTAGGAGAATACTACTGGTGCTGAACACCCCCGTCATTACATTTATAGCCAAATCCCAACTTGGATAAGGTTGCTCGGTGTAACCAGCCCCAACGGATACATCCCCCAGCCGCTCAAGCCTGATTAAATCACCACTACTAATGCCAAGACTCTTTAAGTCAATAGCCATACTATCTGCGGCTTGTGGATCTTGATGAGTGCGAAGAAAAGTTGCCTTGGAATTGATGCCGAATGTGAATGATGCTGCCTGTGCTGTAGCAACAGTTTCTAGAGTAAGAACTGCTGCTCCTACGATACTCATTGATAATTTCTTAATCCCAGGCATAGTATTAATTCCTCCAAAAATGTGAATGTTAACAGTAGAGATACCCTGATTCGCGATCGCACAAGCGTAGAAATAGAAGGTTGGCGAGAGGGCGATCGCACATCTTTTGCAAGGCGGCGATCGCTCTTTTATCTGAACTTGGGTAATTGGCAAATAAATCATCGGGTTATACCTCTTTTATGGGTGATAAGTTGCAGGAATTAGGTGCGATCGCACAGGTTTCTGTTTGTTGGATTTTTTGGTAATGGCGATCGCGTAGATTAAGAAACCGGGTTTCTTCCTAAATATTTTGTGGGATGCAAAAGTTATCGTAAAAACCCGGTTTCTGGGATAGGTGCGATCGCGTGGTATCAAGAAACCGGGCTTCTTCACAAACATCTCAGTGAATGCAAAAGTTATCGCAGAAACCCGGTTTCTGAAAAATCAACTTTATGGATTAAATAATCGAAAAGGTAAACCTGGTAAAGATAAAAGAGTAAATAAAAATTTCATCAAAGGTGCAGTAGATTCTTTAGCTAATTCCCAATGAGCTTGAGAAACATCGGCATCCCACACTTGCCAAAATAATTTACCTAAACCTGTCAGCGCAAAATCATGGTTAATACAGGCTTGATCTTGTGCGTTTTTAGGTATAGGTATCAGACATTTCTTACCATCACTGAATTGAGTAGCATCTCTACTATCCCCAATGCCGCACCAAGGGGCAAATCCACTGGCGAGACTGGCGAAAGGATTAATAATGGCACTTGCTACGTTTACCACCCAATCTGGATAAAGCCCTAATGGATCTTTATAGTTGATTGTATTGTTATTGACGTACTGGTATAAGTTGCCGTTTTGGGCGGCGAAACCCATCGGATCTTTCGCCGTCAACTTCCCCGCTACAGCATCATAATCCCTAAACCCAAACCGCACTAACTCCGTCTCCACATCTATCAACCCCCCGGCAAAACTAATATGCAGTTCAAACTCTGGGTAACAATCAGCCATAACTTGACCAAAGCTGTCGTATTCCAGAACTTTGACGAGTTCACCATTGGCATCGCAGACGACTCGCGGCGTGCCGAGTTGGTCGGTGGTGATGTAATACCAGTTGTTATCGCGTTCTAGGGCAAAGAGTAAGCCAAAATCATCATAGTGATAGCGGCTTAAACTGCCTGATGGAGAACCCACGGCGGTGAGTTGAAAGGGATGGTTGGGGTTGCCGTAGAGGTATTGGGTTGTGCCTTTTTCATCGGTACGGGCAACCCGACGGTTCATGCTGTCGTAGGTGTAGGTGATTATTGTTGTGCTGTTCATTATTAAAATTCAACAAAGTTGCAGAAGTAAAATCATCCATTTTGTATTTAGCGGTTTCGGATGTTGTGCGATACAGATGAATCACCGCATTGCAAAATCTTCAGGATTTTGATCTGCTACTCATAGCTCTCAAAACCGCTATACAATAATTTCTTATTCAAAATACTCTGGAGGATAATAAAGAATCTTTATTTGAGTTTCACATTTATTGATCAGTTTTTGCGCTTCCCCTAAAATATCGATAACTTCATACTTAATCAGCGTTCCTGTCCCTTTAGAGGGCAAAGAAACCCCCAGACCAAGTCCAATTTCTTGAGACTTCTCACCTGTATCAATATTTGTTGATTCTCCACCAACAATAGAAAGACCCACTCCCTTCTTGCTAAGAATCTTTCCAAAGCGACCTAGTTTACCCAGTCCAGGAATTGAGGGTCCTATTCCGGTTCCTATATAGCTTCCCGCGCTAGGACTCGAATTAGACCAGGTTCCACTAATTCCCAGTTGAGGAGAATACCCTGGTGAACAGCCTTTTACTAGAAATGGCTTTTTTGTGTCAGGATCGAACTGAATTCCAAAAGTACATCCCCAATTGACTCCAACAGCACCATAAAAACTGACTGTATCAAGTCCTAGAGGATCGATCGAGTTAACTGGATTATTTGTATTATAACCATATAAATTGTTGTCTCCACCCGCAAACCCTATCGGATCTTTCGCCGTCCACTTCCCCGCCACAAAATCGTAATCCCGGAAACCAAAACGCACTAACTCTGTATCCGCTTCTATCAAACCACCAGCAAAGCTGATAGGCAATTCAAACTCTGGGTTACTATCACCAATCGCTTGACCAAAGCTGTCATATTTGAGAACCTTCACAACTCGATCGCTCTTATCAAAAACTACTCGCGGTGTCCCTAATTGATCGGTAGTAACACCATACCAGCTATCACCACGCCGAATAGCCATCAAAGAACCAAAATCATCATATTCATAAACGCTCAACTTTCCCAAATTATCGCGCACCGCCGTCACCTGAAACGGATGATTCGGATTCCCATAAAGATACTGCACCGTCCCCTTTTCATCAGTCCGTGCCACCCGCCGATTCATACTATCGTAGGTATAGTTAATCGCCTTACCATCAGGCCAACTCACCTCTAACAATTCCCCAGTCGCACTGTACTTGAGCGTCATATCACCACGCTGCATTAAGAAACCATCAGCATCAAATTCGTAGGGCGTTCCATCCAACTCAATCAAACGATCTTGAGCATCATAACTGGCGGTATGCTGTTGGGTTCCTAACTGCCACTCAGTACGGTTGCCGTTGTCATCATAGACATAACGCTCGACAATTTCACCGTCACACTTGACTAAAATCAATTGACCATCAAGATCGTAAGTGTAATCGTAAATATGGGTTGTACCCGTCACCGTTTCCCGCTTCTGGACAATGCGACTGAGAACATCATAATGCAGTTCAAGCCGATAAATCTGTAGGGGCGAATGGCCATTCGCCCCTACTGTATGGGTGCGAGAAATCACGCGACCAGAATTATCGTACTCAATGTCAACATTCATCTTGCCATCAGTCATCTGAGTCGGCGCACCCGTTGCCTGATTTCGTACTACTTGAAATTGACCATATTGGGTCAGCAAGCCGTCCGCATCTCGCTTCATTTCGATTTCCGGTTCGTCATCTAACTGCATCCCGACGAGGGAAAAGTTATTATCGTAACGATAGCGGTAAGTGCCATTTGTAACGCCACTCCACGCCATTTCCGTCACTAAACCGCCGTCATAGGTAAAGGTCATTTCTTGGGGAGTGCCACCTTCTGCGGGAGTGCGGACAAGTTTTGTTACCCGTTTTGACTCTTTTTCGTAGGTGACATCTACCGTTGCTTCTGGGTAGGTTGCCCGTTCTAAATCGCCCGATTGATTGTAAATTCCTTGGACAGTTC
This sequence comes from Microcoleus sp. F8-C3, assembly GCA_036704825.1. GTDB lineage: Bacteria > Cyanobacteriota > Cyanobacteriia > Cyanobacteriales > Microcoleaceae > Microcoleus. The sequence goes on from JAUBSN010000039.1 coordinate 27,944, forward strand.
GACCGCTGGGAAGGGTAGAATTTGTCAGTTGTTGTTCTGTGTCGTAGGTGCTGGAATAACCCCCCCCGCCCCCCTTGCTAAGGGGGGAGTTAGAGTTAGAGGGATTTTCCTCATTAATCAGGGGGGAGTTAGAGAGGTTTTGCTCATAGCCCCCCCTTAACAAGGGGGGGTTGGGGGGGTTAGGATCGATCGCAGGTGGCACATAACCCGCTTCTAAATTTCCTGGCGTATAGTTAAGGCTATGCACCGCACCATTTGGCACTGTAATCTGAGTCAAGTTGCTATTAGCATCGTAAGCAAAATTGTAAGTTCTGCCACTGGGTAAAGTCGTCTGAATAATTCGCCCAACTTCATCGTAATTATACTGAACTTGATTCCCTTCCGCATTGCCAAGACTGCTGAGACGACCTCGTTCATCGTAGCTGTAATTAAGAATCGTCTGATTACCCTGCATCGCACTAATTAAACGCCCGCGATTATCGTAGTTAAAACTGACAGATTCTAAGCCAGCCGTCTCAGTTTTAATCACCCTTCCTCCTTCATCTAAATTGAGAATGCTGCGCCGTCCTACTGGAGATTGGTAGATAATTTGCTTATTTTCAGCATCAAAAGTAGTAGTTGATTTACGTCCATTGAAATCTACCGTATCGGTGAGAGAAATTAAGCTCAACGGGTCGTTAGGATCGGCAAGATTGCAAGACCGCGTTAATGATAAATTTGCTGTCAATCCCCCAGGTGTTTTCAGGACAGTTCGCTTTAATAAAGATGCTTGTTTGCCAAAACGCGGATCGGGTTGTTGTTCTTGGATGAAAGTGCTGCCATCAGGATAGGTAATGGTTTCTGTACCATCTTTGCCAGTTAGCGCAATAATCGCACCCGTACCGCCGCAACCTTTATTAACCTGACGTTCTTCACCTGTAGACAAACGCTCAGTTAAATAGGTTGACTCGCGTCCCGCAGCCGTAATTTTAGCAACTGTGAAGCCATTTTCAGTGCGAGTTCGCGCCAATAAATCGAAACTGCCATCGGGTTCTTGACGGCTTTTTAATCGTCCCAATTCGTCGTATTCAAATTTGTATAAATTGCCTTTGGGGTCGGTGAAGCTGGTTAACAAACCGTTATTGGTATAGTTAAATGCGCTGCTTTCATTGGCGGGATTGGTGACGCTTTCTAAGTAGCCGTTTGCATTGAAATTTAAGTTAGTACGCTGACCGTAAGGAGCAATAATGGCAATGGGTGTGCCATCAGCGTTGCCCTCAATTTGGGTGATGTTGTTGTCGCCATCCGCAATAGCTTTTAAATAGCCAGCAGCATCGTATTCAAAGCGATAGATTAAGGCTTTAGTCAGAGTGCTGATGGTGCAAAGATGGCGACCTGTGTTGTCGAAAATGTAGAGTTGACCGCCACCTTCACTGGGAATAGCTATTTCGTTAGTTTGGTTTTTGTTCGCTGCGTTGTCATCCGACCGGGGATTGTCGGCTGCGTTGTCATCCCGCCGGGGGTTAAAACCCCCGTCTAATAGCTGAAGTCCACTGAAGTGGACTGAAGAAGCAGAAACATCTTCAGTCGGTTTCAACCGACTTTCGCTATGAGACAGGGAATTAATTCCCTGGCGCGTGTTGACTGAAGAAGCAGAAACATCTTCAGTCGGTTTCAACCGACTTTCGCTATGAGACGGGGGTTTTAACCCCCGGCGGCCATTGATACTAGCGACAGAATGTGCGATCGCCTCTACATTATTACGCCGCTGACCGTTACCCAAATATAGAGTTTTTCCCGCCACATCATAAGCATGATGAACATTCAAAGTCCAAGCGCCTAAACCTTGGGCGATCGCATTCCAAGTACCCAGAGTAGTCGTTCCTTCTTTCCGTTGATTGTGCTCCGGGTTGGGATAGATATAAGTAGTGCGAATCGTAATAAGTTGCTTCCCCGATAATAGACGACCTGCGATATCTTTGCCATCCCAGATAAAGGTGTAAGTTTGATTGGGTTCTGGGGGAAAAGTCTTGATAAAATGTTGTCCAGCAATGTCAATTTCTATTTCAATCCGTTCTAGATCGGCCGCAACGTGCTTGCCGCTGATGGGAATTGTGCGGGTATAAGCTGCTTGACGGCCTGCAGTGCGATCGCTGCTGTAATTCAAGCTAAACGGCGTTCCATTAATCCCTACTGCTGCACCTAAGATTTGGTTTTGGATTTCGATGAAAGAAATGGGTAACATGATTTTTTCCTCTAAATTATTGTGTGTTTTTGTGAAATTGTAGGTTGGGTTCAACGATAGAGAACCCTCCATTTCATTCCGCCCAACTTTGATGTGTGGTTAGATGTTGGGTTGAGGTAACGAAAGCCACCCTACGCTGCTAACCTTCGCATGATGTAACTTCTTCTAACCCAATTGGATCGAGCGGCTCTCCTTTCAGCCTGTCAACTAATTTTACAAGGTCATCTCCCCAGATACCTAACATTCCGTTGATACCGGATAACCAACCTTCAATACCTCCTTCTTTGATGGCATTACCGATAACTTTAACACTGCTACCTGCATCGTTTAAGAAATTAAAAACTTGAGCAGCAGTATTGTTAAAGATACCAGCAAAATTCGAGCCAAGAGTACCAACGGCATTGAGAATGTTGCCTATCCCTGCAACCCAATCACCATTTTTAATCCCTTCAATAGCGCCATAAATTTGCAGCGGCACAGTCTTCAAACTATTAAACACTTGCAGCACCACCTGTTCGATCGCATCCGAAGTAGACTTGATAAAGCTTGACAATCCAGTTGTAATTGCAGAAGCAACTCCACCCAAAATTTGCAAGAATCCTACTATTCCTTGACCGGACATTATCGAACGAATGCCATCAAACGATCCTTGTGCTAATCCCATAAGAGCTTGAATTCCAGTAGTAAAACCGGGGGGTAAGGGAATAGCAGAAGCGAGGAAGCCTACTCCAGCCATCACTCCTTGAAAAATTGCTCCAGCCCAATCACCAGTAATTGCACTTTGAATTATTCCGATTCCCGCATTAGCAAGATTTAAGGCAATTCCTAAAGGAGCGAGAGGAGTAAATTGGAGGATGAATCCCAAAATGCCAATGATGTTCCTAACTATTCCCAGCAACTTCATCCAGAACATCTTTTTACGAAGTTTCCGCTGTTCGATTCGCTGCTTGATAATTTGGTCTAACATCTCCTTTGACTGTTTAGCCAAATCTTCAGAAATATCTACTGCTTGTTCCGCATAAGCAACCTTAGTCAAAGCCTCCATATACAGCGGCTCAATCACCTGCTTTTCACCCGATAATTCTTCAGCACGCTGCAACTCTTTCAACAATTGTTGAGAAGCACCTTGCAAATCTGTCTCGGCAGTTTGCAACAACTGAGTATCCCACTGTTCCTCTAAATCGATGCGACTTATCTCAGTTTTGTACTGCTGAATTTGCCCGATCAAACCGTCCATTGCCTTCAGCAAATTTTCCTGAATATTCGCCGCTTCTTTCCCTTGCAGCGCTTCATGGATATCACCGTGCGCTACTGCTAACAACGCCTTCAAATCCGCTGGCAAATCTGATTCCTGCTGAGTTTCCAAATCTTTCAGCGATGCGAGAAGTCCCGCTAATTGAGTTTGCAATTGCACCGGATCGTCCGTTGCTTCGAGGGTAGTCATTCCCAGATTTCCCCGCGCCTGATTTAAGGACTGCCGCAGATTGTCTTCCGCTTGCAGTTGCCGCAACTGTTCGATTTTGGCAACAGTTTCTGTTCTCTGACGTTCCGTTTCTAGTCTGTCGCGTTCCATCCTCGCTTGTACAGCTTCATCAATTCCCTGCTGGCGCGATTCGGCAATTTCTTGCTCTAATTGCGCTTGGGCTAAATTCAGTTTTTCGATCGTTACTAACTGAATAAAGGTTTGTTCCGTTTGTTCGCGGATGCGGGTAATGCCATCCAAACGTGCTTGAGCAATGGCTAATTCCTGCTCTTTCTTCTCCCTTTCCTCCTGGGTAGTGGCAATTTTGTCATTTAAATCGCTCAACAATTTAGCAGCCGTTTCTTGCTGTGCTTGCAGCGTTTTCATCTGCGCTTCTGCGGTTCTTCTCGCCGCACCAAAGGCATCAGCTTGCGATCGAGCGCGGCGCTGCAACTCCCGGTTATTCAGCATTTCCTGATAGTATCGGTCTGCTAAAATTCGGTCTTCAGGCTTAGCTAAACCGGGGCTAGAGCTATTGCCTTTATCGCCTGCTAAATCGCTGTAATCGCGATAGTAAATCTCTGCCGCCGTCGCCATGTCGTTGTGCTTAGCTACATCTAACAGCGCTTTCGCTTCTTTGAAACCCGCGTCAGTTGCTTGCTGCAATCGCTGCAAAATTTGGAATTCTAAATTGTTGACTTCTTGCTGTTTTTGTGCTGCTTGAATGGTGTAGTTAGCATTCGCCTGAGTAGCTTCTACCAAGTCTTTCAGAATCTGTTGATTTTCCCTAGCTTGCTTGAGATGTTCGTCATTTTGCACCAACAAATCTTCTTTCAACTGTTGCAATGGTGCGGTGAGAATCTTGCTAGCAGCTTCAGCTTGTTCAGCTAACCGCTGGGCTTCGGCTAAAGCAGCGCGGGCATCTTGCAATTGTTGCTGCAAATTGCTAGTGTCGGCATCGGGGTCTTTGATGTAAGCATCGAGTAACCTTTGTTCGGCAATAATTACCTCATTTTGTGCTGTTAACAGGGTGCGTTTGTGGGTCAGCGCGGTTTGCTGTGCGGTGAGGATTGCAGCTTTATTTGTCAGTAGCTGCAAGGTTTGTTTTAACTGTGCTTCTTTGCTGTATAAGTCTTGCAAACCGTCTACAGTGACACCTTGATTGACAAATTCGGTAATTTGATTAGCAATTGCCTGCTGTTGCTGTTTCAGGGAATCAATTAGCGCATTTGTGCCTGCTAATTCCGGTGCTAGGGCTACACTTTGCCGCTCAACCCATTTTTCTACATCAGCAATTTGTTGCTGAGTTTCTATGGCTTGTTTGTTCAGTTCGCCGCGACGTGCCAGGATATCAGCAACAGCCGCGCGATACTCCTCAGAATTAGTATCGTATTCTTCCCATTCTTGCTGCACTTTAGCATTTTGGGCGGCGGCTTCAGCCTCGGCTTGTTCTAACTGTTGCTTCAGCGTTGGCAACAGATTTTCTAATAATTCTAATTGAATTTTTTCACCAGAAATAGACTTGCTAGCCTCTTCTAATTGTGCAAAGAAATCGCGGGATTCTTTAACAGGAGGTTGGGCTTCATTGGCCGCATTATTTGCCTCAGTCCACTGTTTCGCCAATGGTTCGATTCGCTCTTTTTCCTTGCGCCATTTATCGGCTTCTGCGAGATGTGCAATTCCTTGCTGCCGCAACTGGGGAAATAGTTGGGAATATTGACTCCAAAGAATCCAATTATGGTCAACGTGGGTAACAGTCTCCCAATGACCTTTTCCACAGCGTTTTTTAACCCAGCGTTGCTCGTACCAGTAAGGACCATTTTTGCGACTGACAGCCCAATTATAAGCCGCTTGTTGTTCGTACCAAGCCGCTTGCGCTAACGCCGCATAACCTTGCGCTTCGTGTGATGCTTGTTCGGCTTTTGCTTTATCAAATAGCGCTTGATTTGGATTTCGCCCTTCGACAGCATCAGCAGCCAGCAATGTATCCACCGTTGAATTTAACAAGTTGGATATCTGCTGATTTGGGCTGCGTCCTTCTAAAGTTGCTCCTTGCAACAAATTAATCGCTGTACCGTTTTCAGGATGCTCTTTGAGGAATTGCGCTCTTAATTCTTTAGTAGCTGCATCTATTTCTGTCGGAGATGTTTGGGAACCTAGAATTGCCTGTATTTGTGCTTGATAATCCTGCAATTCCTGCGACTCAACACCGTAACGAATCGCAATCGGAGCAATTTCTTGCCACAACTCATCATCCTGTTTAATGCGGAGTTTAAGTTTCTCAATTGCTTGCTCAGTAGAAGTAACACTACCATCAAGTGCATCGGCGAGATTTTCCACAACCCCAAGAGTCTTAATTCCATCCTCCAGATTGGCCTCACTCCGCTGATATTCTCCGTAGGGGTCGGCAAATTGACTGTTCATTTCAGCAATCAAACTATCAACAGATTCAGACAATTTTTGCTGATTATCGCCCAATTTTTTAGTCATCGGGTTGCCCTCTAATAGCTCTTGAGTTGTGTTGGTGACGCTATTAGTTAAATCTTGGCGAACTCGATCGGTAAGTTGGGCATGAGCTAGCACGGTGTCATCTTTAATTGCCGCCTCAGCCGCGTTTTCGGAATTGAGCTGAGACTGCAAAGCATTGAGGCGATTTTCATTGCTTTCTAGCTTCTGGCGGATTTCTAATTCTTGCTTTTGGCGCAAGGGAAGCAGCGCTTCTGTTGCTTGTTTCAGCAACTTTTCTAAATCGTCAGCGGCAGTCTGACTCGACTCTTGCAATGCTTCTAAACTGCTAATTTGAGATTTTGACAGTTGAATCAAATTCGTCAAATATTCCTGAATCACCGGATCGGTTGTATTAGCGAGTTGCTGTTCCCAATTAGCAACTAATTCATTGGTGCTGTTGATTTGATTTGTCAAATCTTGACCTTGACCGCGCAATTTTTCCAGATGAGTATTGACTTGCGGATCGACTTGTGTAGCAAAGAAATCAACATCGGATTCAGAAGCAAGCATTCCCAAACCAATTAGCTGACGCAGTGCTGTTGATTTTAATTGAGTTGTTTGGGCGAGTTCTGCGGCCAGATTTGCGGCCTGAGATGCTGCATTTTGGATGGTTTGAATCAGTTGATTTTCTCGATTTTGCAGTGGTTGCAAGCGCTGATTCACAGATGCGATCGCACTTTGTACCGCATTAAACTCCGCTTCCAGTTGTGGCATCCCTCCCAAGGCTTGCAACTGGGAGTTTAGGTCAGCAATTTGTGACTGTTGTTCGGCGGCTTTCTGAGTTAGTTCATTAATTTTATTCCCGGCATCTTGACGGCGCTGCCACAATTTGTTCCGCTCATCTGCCATCAATGAAGCTGTTTGCAAATGACTGCGATAAGCCGCCGCTTCCCCAGCATTGTAAGCCCAAGCACTGCCGTTCCAATACCAGGTTCTTTGCCGACTTGCTTCAGCTAAATTCAAGTAATAACGTTCCGTTGCTGCGAGTCCAGCATCGTTATCGATCGCACTTTGAATCACTAAATTTTGGTTGCCGATTTGCAGGTTGGTAAAAGCGAGAGCTTGTTGAGTACCGGCAAGAGATGTTTCGAGCGATCGCCCTTTTTCCAGATTCTCTTGAACAGGCTTTAATTGTGACTGCAAATCAGCCAATTGTTGCCTGTCAGCTTCCCCAGCTTGACGGGTTGCTAATAAAGATTGAGTGGCAGTTACTTGAGTTTGATTTGCTTGCTGCCATGCGTTCCAATTCTGCTGATACTTAGTTTGTAAGACACCAGCCCGATTGAGAACATCAAGGCGACTTTGCAGGCGATCGACTTCACCTTCAACTTGCTCCAAGTATCGATCGGTGAGTTCAATTTCTCGATATTTGTCAATGAGTTTTTGTTCGGTATCAGCTTTTTGTTCATTCAGCTTTTCTAAATCTTTGACAAGAGTATCCCGCTGCTGTTGTTGCTGCGATAGTTCGGCATTTAATCCTGATAGCTGAACTAAAAGGTTCTTGTCTGTTTCCATTTTGCCTATTTGCTGTTGAGCCACAGCAATTTGAGGCTGGAAAGTCGCATTTAGTTGTTGTGCATTTGAGCTAGCTAAATCTCGCTGTTGTGCAAAAGAATTAGCAGCAGCTTGATGATTATTTCGATAGACGGCTGCTTGTGGATTAGGCAATCGTCCTTCGTATCTGCCATAGGAGAGATAGTGCCAGTAAGCTAATTGTCCGTTCCAGCCAAAGGCTTTTGCAACGTCAGGGTAATAAGCTAGATAAGCATCGGCATTAAACACATAAACCTGACCGTTCCAGTAATTAGCTGCATTTTGATTAGCTTGCCGTTGCTGTTCCAATGAGTTAGCAGTAGCAAAGGCTTGATTGATTTGATTTTGATAGCCTTGTACCGCTGATTTTTGCTGCTGAATTGCGGCATCTGTAGAGGCGATCGCACTTGGGATATCCGTCAGTTGCGCTGCGGAAACCGTCGATAAACTGGATATATTTTGGGCGATCGCACTTTCCGTCGCCTCAATTTCCTTGTCTTTATCAGCAACTTGCTTTTGTTTAGCCGGAATCTGAAAATCTTCCAAATCTGCTTTCTTCAAACCCAATTCGCGATATTCTGGCTGGAGTGCTGCGAGAGATTTCTCAGTTTGTACTTGCTCAGTTTTCCCTTGAGTTAAGCGACTATCTAAATTATCAAACCCGGCGAGGAAACTCGCGCCACTTCCCTCATAGGATTTTAGATTTTGGATTTTGGATTTTGGATTGATAGATGTGGGTGCCGTTTCGAGATTTTTGATTAAGTTAGCGATCGCCAAACGTTCCGGCGAATCAGCCAAAGCCATTGCTAACTGGTCGCGCTGCAACTTAGCCCAAGCCAATTCTTGCTCTAAATTCTGCAAATAATTTCCCCAGTTATCCAACTGTTGCTGCAAACTATCGCTGGGATTTTTTTGCAATTGATTCTGCAACTCCAGCATTGTCTTGAACGCATCCAGTTGTTCCGATTCTAACTTCTCAATTTGTTTGTCAACAGCCAACAACCTCTCGCGATAAGGCAACAAGAAACCAGCAGTTTCTAAGAAGTTTTGCAAATTCTTCGCAGCTTCAGCTTTGTCAGCTTGAATTGCCTCTAACTTAGCCTGACTTGCTTTCAAGCGATTTTCAGTTAAATCGGTTAGCTGCTGTTGGGCGGGAATCTGTTCATTTTCCAGTCTTTGCAGTTCTTTTTCGGCTAAATTGATTTCTTGAAGCAGCGTTTCTAACTTTTGTCGCTGAACCGGATCGTGCAAAGCCAACAAATCTTGTTCAGCTTGCAAGCGTAACCCATCCGCCGCAATTTCATAGTCAATTCCCTGTTTCAAAACAGGCCAATCTTTAATGCCAGTTTCTAACTTTCTTGCCTGTTCTTGCAGCGCGCTTGCTTGTTGCTGTGCTTGTTGCGCCAACTGTGCGTAAGCTTGCGACTCCGAAGCTGCTTCATTAGCTAATTGTTGAGCCATATCTCGCGGTTTAATATGTTCGGGATAGTGTACAGTTCCATAAACAGGTTCGGTATTTTTTCCAGAACGACCAGTACGTTTAGTACCTACTTGTTCCCAACGATTAATTTGAGAATTGTGCCAATTAGCTTGAGTTTGATTTTGTTGTTGGCGCGACCCAGCAATAGCCGCTAAATTGGTATAATTTTCAGCAATCTTTGCTTGTTCTGCGGCCTGTTGTTGCAAAAGTTGCAGCACTTTACCAGCTTTATCGAGACCTTCTTCACCGAGATTAGTTGGTCTTGATTCTAGGAACTGAGCGTACTGATTTAAAGCACCTTCCTGCTGTGCTGCTTGCTGTGATAACTGCTGTAAACTTTGAGAATTTTGAGTAGCAATTTGGGATTGCCATTGCGATTGATTTTTCTGTCTTGACAAGTTTGGGTCATTTGCCCAACCCCAAATTTCTCGCCGGCGGCCGGATGCGCCCTTTTCTGAACCAACAGGTTGCCAGCGGGCGGGGTTAATGCTGTTGGAAATTGCACTAAATCTCGCCGCTTCTGCATTTTGAATCGCAGCTTGAGCCTGGAAATTAGAGGCAAATTCTTGTTGTTTATTTGCAGCTTCGCGCCAAGGTGCGGAATCTGTCTGCAAATTATCACCAACATTCGCAAAAGGATTGAGCAATTTAGCTTTAGCTTTAGCCAAATCTGTCTCAGCTTTGGCAATTTGTGCTTGAATTCCCTCTAACAGTTTTTGAGTTTCTGTCTCTAAAGCAGATTTATTTTCCCCAAGTTTAGCTAACCTATCCTCAAGTTCCTTTTGCTGTGCCAAAAGATTTTGCAGTCGATCGCTTTCAATTTTATAGTGACTCGTCGCTAGCGCTAATTCTTCGACTCTTTGTTGGTTGTGAGCATCAGTAATTCCAGCATCAGTGCTAACTTGTTGATACTTATTCAAAGCATCAGCAATTTTCGCGATCGCGTCAGCTTGCAAATCTGACAAGTTGAGAGACGGATTGCCCAAATCTGCTAAGATTTGCCACTGTTCGAGTAAATCTTGCTGAGCTTTTTCTAACTCAGAAATCGCCTTTTGAGTTGGCTCAGATGCAGGTCTAGCTAAAGTCTCTACGCGGCCTTCTCCGCTGAATAAACTTACCTGCACCCCAGGTTTGACGGGGGCTGGAGTTGGTTCCATTGACAAAGCGCGATCGATCGCACTTTTCACATCTACCAAACCCGCCCCAGTTTCTTTATCCCATCCAGGTGTATTCAAATCCGCTGCGGTATCTATCAACAACTGCTTGACTTGTGTCAAACTTAATGCTGGATTTGCCGCCCAAACTAAAGAAGCTGCGGCTGTGACATAGGATGCCGATCGCGAAGTGCCGACAAAAGCATTAGGATCGTTCGCCCACGAACCCCCAGGAGCCATTAAATCGAGTCCGTCACCATAGGCAGAATAGTCAGTTTTAGACTCAAATTGATTGACAGCACCGACAGTAATGATGTTATCAAATATCTTGCTAGCCGCTCCCAAAGCAGACATCATACCGCCAGTATTGCCTGCGGAAACAACTAGCAAAACATTATTTTCGCGGGCATATTGAATCGCCGCTTGTTCTTCAGGAGTGAGTTCGTAACGAGTGGTAATGCCAATATCATCTAATTGGGATAAATCGAAACTGAGATTGGCGATCGCCCGATTTTCACCATTTGCTTTCACCCCATCTACAAACCGCCTCAATTGCTCAGCCCAATCCCCCCGATTGACGGTAAAAGTGTCGTACTTAGCCAGAGAATTAATCGAGGAAAATGCAGAAGTAACTCGCTGAGCGTGTTTTCCCTCCGTAAAGTCAATAAACCCAACTTTCGGCTGCTTAGCATCAGAGGGAAGCAGCGAAATAGCCTCATCAGCATTTAGCAAAAACTCATCAAATCCCGTGGAATCAGGATGACTCAAAGCTTCCCCTAAAGACACTGATAGCCCGAATTCCGCTCCCACCTCTGGACTTTGCAGTAATTGTCGGAGAGTGGAAATATTGCTGTCGCTTATGCCAAGTTTAGCCAGAGAATCTGGTTTATTGAACAGCGGCAGGGCATCGGGATATTGCTCTAATAAAGTTGTGAGATTTGTCAGGGATTCTGCTGCTGCTTCGCTGCTCAAACCTTCGATGAAATTTGCCGAATTTTGATTAATGACTTTCGTTAAATCTGTCAGGGCAGTATTGACAGCAGCAATGGAATCCGTACTGAGATTGCTAGTAGTAACTGAAAAGTTGTGAATGACAGAATTACCTGCTGCATCCGTTGCTCGAATTACGACATCTGTTACCCCCGATTGTGGCAATCCTATCAGTTGTAACTTATCCTCCTCTAAACTGACAGCTAAAGAAGCACTGTTACCCTCAACTACTTCATATTTCAAACTGCTAGTTTCCGGGTCAACAAATACTTGAGGAAGGTCAATTGTGCGGGTTGGTTGTGCGGGAGTTAAGGCAATATCTGCAACGGGTTTAATCGCAGGAGGCTTATCGTTAACTAAGTCCTTAGTTAAAATTTCCTGGCCTGCTTTTGACTCCAGCCATTGAGTATTGGCATTGACATTTGCTGCGAGTTCTGGTACGTTGGCTGTCGCGCCATCGATCGCAAAAATTAAGTCATTAAAATCGCGATCGCCCTGGTTTCCTGGTATATCTTCCCAACCAAAAGTATTACCTTTGCCAGTGAAATCAGCCAGCATTACTTGACTGTCGGGATTAGCTGCTGGAATCGAAAACAGGGGAGTTTTATCGTGCCAAAGACTAGGAGATTCCGATATCTCTTGCACAGTGCCATTAGGAACTAACATCACAGCAAATTTTGCCCCAGGCGGCATCGCAAAAGTTTTGATACCTTGGTATGCACCGCTGTTAACATTAGGTTCGCCAAATTCACCGCTAAATCTCGCACCTTCCAGGCGATCGCGAATCACAACATGACCCAATTCTGAATTGCTTAAGGCACGTTTAATTGCTTCTTGTTTAAAAGCATCGCAATTCGGCGGATATTGCTCCAGCCCCGATAAATTAACGATCGCAATTTCTCCCTCATAAAGACCGCCATCAACTAGGAAATCAAAGCTGACTTGACCCGTTTCGCCAACAGTCCATACTCCCGGTGTGAGATTCAGCGAGTTATTTGCAGGAATATCTAATTTTGATTGAGGAACTTCTGGATTTAGCAGAATAACTGGATTTTCAGTTCTATCTGTTCCGGCTGTTGACTGATTTGTATTAGTTTTTGTTTGAGGTTCAGTTAAAAATGACTTAGGCGCTTCGACCAAAGAAACCGGGTTTTTTACCGAATCTGTAGGCTGTAACGAAGTATTTTCGGATAAAAACCCGGTTTCTGATTCCCCATGAGTAAGTTCTATTAAAGTTGATGCTGTTTCCTGAGTTTCAGAAGCGATCGCATCTTTATTTATATTGAGTTCATGATTAGTGGAAGTCGGTGCGATCGCCTCTATTTTCGTTTCAGTTTCCACCGCTGTCGTCACAGTTGGCTCTGAAGCCACAGCATCTTTGATTGAGGGAGAAACAGCAGTTGCAATTGGCTCTGGTTGAGCTTCAAGTGGCGCGGTTTTTGGCTCAGAAACAGACACAGAATTAGTCTCTGTTTTCGGTGCGATCGCCTCTATTTTAGTTTCAGTTTCCACCACTGTCGTCACAGTTGGCTCTGAAGCCACAGCATCTTTGATTGAGGGAGAAACAGCAGTTGCAATTGGCTCTGGTTGA